>JADBLN010000029.1 GCA_014894455.1 Acidobacteriota bacterium
TTATAATTCAACAGGTTGAGGAGGAAACAGCTTTTTTTATGCATAATTCAGGCTAAGGCCCTGTTCAGCCAGGTCGTCGACCCGGCGGCCACGACGGTCATCCGGGAACGGCTCGTCCCCGGGGTCAAGGTTTTCGAGGTCGTCAGATCCGGCGAACCCCGCCGCAAGGTTGACGTGGCCATCGTCGCCGAGGGCTACACGGCGGACGAAGAGGGGAAGCTCAAGGCCGATCTCGACCGCTTCGCCGCCGTCTTTTTCAAGCTCGAGCCGTACAGATCCCACCGGGACAAGTTCAACCTTTATGGCGTGTTCAAGCCCTCGCCCGAGAGCGGTTGCGATGAACCGAGCCACGGCTCGTTCAAGGCGACGGCCCTCGGCGCGACCTTCGACTCACTCGGCTCGGAGCGCTACCTCCTGACCGAGGACAACAAAAGCCTGCGGGACATCGCCGCCCACGTCCCCTACGACGCCCTCTATATCATGGTCAACCACAAGAGGTACGGCGGCGGAGGGATCTACAACCTTTACTGCACGTTCACGACCGACAACCAGTGGTATGAATATCTCTTCCTCCACGAATTCGGTCATTCCTTCGCCGACCTGGCGGACGAGTACTACACCTCCGAGGTCGCCTACAACGAGTTCTATCCCCGCGGCGTCGAACCGGCCGAGCCGAACATCACCGCCCTGCTCGAACCCGGCCGGCTGAAGTGGAAAAACCTGACGAGCCCTGGGGTCGAGATCCCGACGCGCTGGGAAAAGGCGGACTTCGACGCGATGGACAACGCCTACCAGAAGATCCGGGGAGAGATCAACGCAAAGATCGCCAAGCTCAAGAGGGAAGGGGCCGACGCGGCCGAGGTCGCCCGTGTCGAGGAGGAGTCCGAGCGCCTGTCGCGCGAGCACGCCGACAAGGTCGACGCCTTCCTCCGGGCGAGCAAGTATTGGGGCAAGGTTGGTGCGTTCGAAGGCGCCGGGTACGCGGCCCAGGGCCTCTACCGTCCCCAGCTCGACTGCTTGATGTTCACCAAAGGGACCAAACCCTTCTGCAAGGTCTGCGAGGCGGCCGTCGTCCGGACGATCCTCAATTACACCGACTGAACGGCCACGCCGGTTATGCAGAGGTCCCGCCCCCCTCGGTTTTAAGTGCGGGCTGTTGTCAGCAAAAGGGGGGTTGATGATGGGAACCAAAAAGGTGGGGGCTTTCGCCAGCCCGCTCACGAAAGCCATTGTCAGTATAACAGGCCGCGGGGCGTTGTAAAGCTTTATTTTCGTTTTTCGGCATTTATTTTTATGCGGGTCCCATCCTATTGATTTTCAAGCCGTTTCGCCCCACAATGGGGAGGACATCCGGACTCGGGAGGGACCATGGATCAGAAAACGGACCCGAAAAAGGTCGAGATCAAGGTCGACGAGGCGGTCGCGCTCGGCCAGTATGCCAGCCTCGCCGCCATCCGGCATTCGCGGGAGGAGTTCCTTTTCGACTTCGCCTTCCTTTTCCCCGACGGCCCTTTCGGCAAGCTCGTGGCGCGGATCATCGTCAGCCCTGCCCACGCCAAGCGCTTCCTCGAAGCCCTGCAGGCGAACATCAAGCGCTACGAAGACGCCTACGGGACGATCGTCCCGGCGGACCTGCCGCCCGCGGTCGACTTCATCCAGTGACGGCGGCGCGGGCGGTTTCCCCGAGTCCGGCCTTGACATGGAGCGGTTTTTTTTATATTAATTGAACCAGATCGATATCCCGAGATCCAAACGCGTGCCAGTAATTTTATTCGGAGGTAATAGACATGGCGTATGAATTCAAGAATTCGAGAGGGGTCAGCTACTTCTTGCACTCCAAGGACGTCCTGCTGAAGGGCGGCCGCAAGCAGACCATCTACTTCTTCGCGCGCGATATCCGGCCCGGCGCTCTTGATGCGATCCCCGAGGCCTACGTCGCCCAAGAGACGATGAAGACCGGGATGCCCATCCTGAAGAAAAAGTAAGACCCCTTTCTTCCGGACGAAAACGCCGGGGACCCCGATTCCCGGCGAGGGCGGGGAACCACCTTGGCGGCCATCTCCGAAGGTGGTTCCTCTCTATTTTCTTCCGTGTATCCCGAGGACATGAAATCCCTTGCCCTAAAAACCATGGCCGGATGTCTGTGCCTTGCGCTGGCCTCGTCGGCCTGCGCTAAAAAGTCCTCCGATGCCGCCGCACCCCGGGAGGGCCGAACCCTCCAGATCGCCGTCATCCCCAAGGGCACGACCCACGAATTCTGGAAGAGCATCCACGCCGGGGCCGTCGAGGCGGCCCGGGAGCTCGGCGTCGAGGTCATCTGGAAGGGGCCGCAGAAGGAGGACGACCGGGCCCAGCAGATCACCGTGGTCGAGGATTTCATCAGCCGCGGCGTCGACGGCATCGTCCTGGCGCCGCTCGACGACCGGGCGCTCATGCGGCCCGTGCAGGACGCCGTCAGGGAGAGGATCCCGGTCGTCATCATCGACTCCGCCCTTCAGGGAAGCGACTTCACGAGCTACGTCGCCACGGACAATTACAAGGGTGGCGTCTTGGCCGCCCGCAGGCTCGGCCAGCTTCTCGGCGGCCGGGGCCGGATCTTCCTCATCCGTTACCAGGAAGGCTCGGCCAGCACGGTCCAGCGCGAGACCGGGTTCTACGATACCGTCAAGAAGGAATTCCCGGACCTCGTCCTGCTCGTCCGGGACCAGTACGCGGGGGCGACGACCGAAACCGCATACCAGCTCGCCGAGAACCTGATCAGCCGTTTCCCCGACGTCGAGGGCGTGTTCGCGCCCAACGAATCGAGTACGTTCGGCACGCTCCGGGCCCTCCAGGAATCCCGTCTCGCGGGCAAGGTCGTTTTCGTCGGCTTCGACAGCTCCCCCAAGCTCGTCCAGGGCCTCCGGGACGGCCACGTCCAGGGCCTCGTCGTCCAGAACCCGCGCAAGATGGGCTATCTGGGGGTCAAGACCATGGTCGCCCATCTCCGGGGCGAGACCGTCGAAAAGGTCATCGACACCGGCGTGGTCCTGGCCACGGCGGACAACATGGACGACCCGGACATCAAGTCGCTCCTTTCGCCCGACCTCTCCAAGATCATCGACTGATGAGCCGGGAACCCGCCGCGCCCCCCGTCCTCCGCATGGCCGGGGTGAGCAAGAGCTTCGGCGCGACACGGGCCCTCGATGGCGTGAGCTTCGAGCTCGGCCGGGGCGAAGTCCATGCGCTGATCGGGGAGAACGGCGCCGGCAAGAGCACGATGATGAAGATCCTCAGCGGCGCCATCCCGCCCGACGCCGGGCGGATGGAGATCGACGGCTGGCCCTACGCCCCGGCCGGCCCCGCCGACGGACTCCGGGGAGGGATCTCCATGATCTACCAGGAGCTCACCTTAGCCCCTCACCTCACCGTCGAGGAGAACATCATGCTCGGCCGCGAGGTCCACGCGGCGGGCTGGCTCGACCGGAAGGCCATGAAGCGTCGGGTCCGGGAGGCGCTGGAGCTCGTCCGCCATCCCGAGATCTCGCCCGACGTCCCGGTAAGGAAGCTGAGCGTGGGGGCCAAGCAGGTCGTGGAGATCGCCCGGGCCCTGCTCAACCGCGCCCGCATCGTCGTCATGGACGAACCGACGAGCGCTCTCTCCCAGGAGGACAGCCAGCGGCTCTTCGAGATCATCGGCAAGCTCAAGGGTCAGGGCGTCAGCGTCATCTACATCAGCCACTTCCTCGAGGAGGTCCAGAGGGTGGCCGACTCCTACACGGTCCTCCGGGACGGCCGCGGTGTCGGCTCGGGGAGGATGGAGGGGACCCTTCTCGAAGACCTCATTCAGCTCATGGTCGGGCAGAAGTTCACCCGGTTTTTCCCCAAGGTCGAACACGCTGTCGGGGAGGTCATCCTGTCCCTCGACGGGCTCAAGGGGGCGAGGATGACATCGCCCGTCAGCCTGACCCTGTCGAGGGGGGAGATCTTGGGCATCGCCGGGCTCATCGGCGCCGGAAGGACGGAGATGCTGAGGACCCTTTTCGGGCTCGACGAGGCCGAAGGCGGCTCGGTCGTCGTCTCGGGCTTCGAGATGGCCGGCGCGAAACCCTGGGCCAGCATCAGCCGCGGCCTCGGCCTGCTCAGCGAGGACAGGCAAGGGGAGGGGTTGGCCCTCGGCCGGTCCGTGGCCGATAACATGACGATGAGCGATTTCGCCCCTTATCGCCGCCACGGCTTTCTTCGGCCCGGGCGCCAGCGCCGGGCCGTGGGCGAGTGGATCGGAAAAATGAAGATCAAGGCCAAGGGCCCCGCCCAGAAGGTCGGCGACCTGTCGGGAGGGAATCAGCAAAAGGTCGCCCTGGCCAGGCTCCTCCATCAGAAGGCCGCGATCCTCCTCCTCGACGAGCCGACGCGCGGCATCGACGTCGTCAGCAAGGCCCAGATCTACGAATGGATCGGCGAGCTCGCCCGGGAGGGGAAGGCCGTCCTGTTCGTCAGCTCCTACCTCCCCGAGCTCCTCGGAATATGCGACAGGATCGCCGTTTTCCACCGGGGCGGCCTGGTCGAATCGCGGCCCACCCCGGAGTGGGACGCGCCGGGCTTGATGGCCGCGGCCACCGTCGGCCGCGCCCGCCCGGATCATCCGATTAGCCAAAGGATCGCGGAATGAGCCGTCAACGTCCAGCCGGACTCCAAAAGGTCCTCAACGTCCTCGGCCCGTTCATCGGGCTCGCCCTTGTCATCGCCCTCTTCTCCCTGATCCCCGAGGTCCAGGGCCGCTTCCTGAGATTCGCCAACTTCAAGAGCGTTGCCACCCAATCCGTAATCGTGGCCCTGGGCGCCCTCGGCATGACCTTCATCATCGTCAGCGGCGGCATCGATCTTTCCGCGGCCTCCAACATCGCCCTGTCGAGCGTCATCACGGCCTACGCCATCAACGCCGGCGCCGCTCCCCTCGTCGCCGTCTTGCTCGGCGTCCTCACGGGCGGCCTGGTCGGCCTGGCCAACGGGGCCCTGGTCACGCGGCTCCGGCTCATCCCGTTCATCGTCACCCTGGGCATGATGGGCATCGCCCGGGGGGCGGCCAAGTGGATCGCCGGGAACCAGAAGATCGACGCGCCCATGACCTGGGCGAACGAGCTCATGGCTAGGAGTCCCCGGCCGTCCTGGCTCCTCCTGGCCCCGGGCGTTTGGATCGTCATCCTCTTAGCCGTGGCCATGGCCGTCGTCCTCAGGTACACGGTTTTCGGCCGGCATGTCTTCGCCGTCGGCTCGAACGAGTCCGCCGCCCGGCTCTGCGGCATCCGGACGAGCCGGGTCAAGATCCTGGTCTATTCCGTCGCCGGCCTTTTCTGCGGCCTGAGCGGGGTCATGGAGTTCTCCCGGCTCACGGTTGGCGACCCCACGGTGGCCGTGGGGCTCGAGCTCGACATCATCGCCGCCGTCGTCATCGGAGGCGGGAGCCTGAACGGGGGAGAGGGAAGCATCCTGGGCACCATGGTCGGGGTCATGATCATGTCCTTTCTGCGCAACGGCTGCACGATGATGGGCTGGCCGAACTACATCCAGGAGATCATCATCGGGGCGATCATCGTCATCGCCGTCACCCTGGACCGGCTCCGGCACCGAGGAGAATAAAGAGGGACCGGCCCCGCAAAGTATTCCGGTTGGCCGTCGTCTAACACTACGAGATGACCCAAGGAGGCCAATCATGATAAAGATGAATTCCCGCATGTTCATCCGCGTGACGGCGGCCGTTTTCCTGGCCGCGATTTTGGCCCTGGCCTTCATCACGGCCCAGGAGACCCCGGCGCCCCCGCCGGCCGGCAAGAAACCGCCCGTGAAGATGGGGCCCCGCGAGTCCCTGGGGCTCACCGCCGGGCAGGAGAAGGCGCTCGAGGAATTCCAGAAGGCCCGAAGGGACGAGAGCCGGGCGTTCCGCGATGAGATGCAGAAGATGCGCGGCGAGATGCGTGAACTCGCCAAGGATCCCAAGGCCAACGAGGCGAAGATCGACGGCCTCATCGACAAGACCGCCCAGCTTCGGGCCGAAAGGGCCAAAGCGGCTTTCAAACACAGGGGCGAGGTGGAGAAGATCTTCACCCCCGAGCAACTCGAGAAGATGAGGGCCTTCCGGGCGCAGGCCATGGATCGGCCGGAGATGGCCGGCCGCGGCCGGATGGGATTCGGCCGCATGGGCTTCCGCGGCCCGGGCATGGGCAGGTTCATGGGTCCGGGATTCGGCATGCGACCCGGGAGCGGTCATCGGCCATGGCGCCATCGCCCCCTTTTCTGGCGGCGCTGGTAATCCCAGAGGGGCTGCCCCCGGGGGACTGTCCGGCAGGGAACGAAGTCCTCGAAGTGACCGATAAAAGTGCGGCGGAGATACTCGGAGTCGCACTTTTAGGAAATATCCTAATTAATATAGTACTTAGCCTAAAGAAATGAGGACATGTACCGGAGGTATATGTCCTCTTTCTTCTTCTCCTTTGTTCCTCCTGTCCTTTTCATAGGACGCACGGCCTTTCCTCCCTGGGAGAGCCCGACTGGCACGATAGTTGCTTAAGATAAGGTCGGAAGGAGAAAGACGATGAGAAAACTCTCAATACTCGCCATCGCGATCATCGTTTCCATCCCCCTCGGCCTCATGGCCCAGGACGAAGGATTCTACCCCTACAGCTATGCCCGCCTGAGCTACGTCAACGGTGCGGTCTTTGTCCAGAGGACGGCTGATTTGGGCTATGAAAAGGGCGAAGTGAACCTCGCCCTCGTCCAGGGCGACAAGATGGGGACCGAAGCCGGCCAGGCCGAGGTCCACTTCGGCCGCCGCAACTACCTCCGCCTCGCCGACAACACCAAGGTGGAATTCGCGATCCTTCCCCAGGAAGGGGACGAGCGCATCCAGATCCATATCACCGAAGGAAGCGCCTACCTCAGGGTGAGCTATCTCGCCGCTGACAAAGGCATCGAGGTCCATACCCCCGACGCATCATTCTACGTTCTCGAAGAAGGGCTCTACAGGTTCGACGTAAGACTGGACCGGGAAACCGAGGTCTTCGTCCGCGAGGGCAGCCTGGAGGCGGCCGGCGAGGACGGCTCGGTCATGGTCCGGGAGAAAGAGACCCTGACGGCCTCCGATGGCCGTCTCTCCGGCGACCCGGAATATTTCTATTCCCGCGACGACAACTTCGACGACTGGAACGGTTCCCGGGACATCCAGCTCTCCCAGCGGAGCGAACGGCAGAACCTCCCCTCCGACCTCGAAGAATATGAAGAAGAGCTCGACCAGAATGGCCAATGGGTCTACGAGCGGCCCTACGGCAACGTCTGGGTGCCCAACGTTTCCTACGCCGACTGGCGGCCCTACCTCTACGGCCGCTGGGTCTGGTATCCCGTCATTGGCTGGAACTGGGTCTCCTCCGAGTCTTGGGGCTGGTCCGTCTACCACTACGGCCGCTGGCATTGGCGCTTCGGCCTCGGCTGGTACTGGATCCCCCAGAATCATTGGGGGCCGGCCTGGGTGCATTGGTGGTCGGACAACAGCTACATCGGCTGGTGCCCCCTCAGCTGGTACAACCGGCCCGTCGTCATCGTCGGCAATCACTTCTACGATAGGGATTACGGCCGCGATTTCTCCGCCCATAACCGGGCCCTGTCCGTCATCCGCCGCGACCACCTCCAGTCTCCCGACATCGCCCGGCGCCAGGTCGGGTCCGGCGAACGCGACCGCATCGACAGGGTGGCCCTCAAGGCCGATCAGCCCAGGATCCGGCCGGCCGTGGATAACGCCCGGCCCCAGGCCGTCGAGGCCAAGCGGGCGCTGGCGGTCCGGTCCGGCAGCCGCAGCGCCGTGAAGTCTTTGCCACCGGCTAATTCCGTATCCTCCTCGCGTCTGCGGCAGGGCGCGGTTTCGCAGGGCGCCCGGACGAGAGACCGCGGCGCGTCCGTGTCCGACCCGAACCGGAACGCCGTTTCGCGGCCGGCCATCAAGGATCCCGAAACGGGCAGCCGGGTCATCCGGTCCTACCCGAGCCAGAAGGTCTCCGGGAACCGCAATGAGAACGGCGCTTCCGAGAACCGCCGGGCCGGCGTCGCCGCGCCGGTCCGCCGGAGCGGATCCGAGGCCAAGAAAAATCCCTCCCGGGTCGCCCCTTCACAAAAGCAGGTTTCGGCCTCTCCCAAGTCCGAATCCAAGCAGGACCAGCAGAAAGCCAAGAAGAACGAAAACGAATCCAAGGGCGCCGTCATCAAGAAAGGGGAGACTATCAAGAAATACTCGTCGAGCGCACGGTCTGAATCCGGGGCCACGAGCTCGCGGAGGTCGACGTCGGGGAGCCGGACGTACTCTTCGGACCCGCGGACCTACGCCGGCTCGCCGAGCCGCTCTTCACAGTCCTCCGCCGGCCGGTCTCAGGCTCCCTCCCTTTCTTCAAGGCCGGCGGCCTCGCGGCCAGCCCCGCGTCTGAGCAGCCCGTCGTACTCGACCCCTCGCTCGTCCTCCGCCCGGACGAGCTCCCCGTCCTACTCCCGCTCCAGATCTGTCCGCTCCTCCTCGGCATCACCCTCCTATTCTCAGCCCCGGAGCTCCTATTCCTCCCCCTCCCGCTCGAGCGGTTCCTCTTCCGGACGCTCCTCGAGCGTGGCCAGGTCGGGCGGATCTTCCTCAGGCCGCTCTTCTTCGTCAGGCCGGTCGAGCTCCTCTTCCGGAGGCTCCTCGAGCTCTTCGTCCAAGTCCGGCGGCGTTAGAAAGAAGGGTTGACCGAATCCGGCTTGGCTTTGTTTCGTACGTCCACTCTCTTTTCCCCCCTCTTCCTTTAAATTTAATTACGGGGCCGAGGGGATCGTCGGAGGGGCAGCTAAGCATAAAGCTCCATTCAGATATTTCCTAAAAGTGCGACTCCGAGCATCTCCGCCGCACTTTTATCGGTCACTTCGAAGACTCCGTTCCCTGCCGATCCCCGAGGCCCCATTTTTTTCTTTACTTTTGTAGGCCGCGGTGGTATAAACTTATCCTCGTTCGGGAATTGATTTCCCGGCGCGATAAAACCGCCTATCCGGCCCGCGGGGATGGACGATCGTTCGACACATGGAGGTGCTTCCGATGAGTTCAGCGAAAAAAAACGGCATTTTCCTCTTGAGTCTGGCCGTGCTCGTCGCCCTGGGCGGCGGCGTGGCCTGTCAGAAGAAAGCGGCCGAAGGACAGGTCGCCGAGGTCCAGAAGGCGGTCAACGAGTTCGACGGAACGGTCCGGGCGGCCTTGGGCCGGTACATGTACCTTTCGACGGCCCAGGGGTTCGACATCGTCCTGCCCGGCTTCGACGCGGCAACGCTCGTGGGCAAGACCGTCAAGATCAAGGGCAACCTGCTCGTCGACCATCCCCCGGTTTTCCTGGCCGATAGCGTTGAACTTAAGGACGCGTCGGGCGCCGGTTCGAACGTCTACACGCGAAGCCAGGAGTTCCAGCCGGAGGATTTCGTCGAATTCAAGTCCCGGGAAGCCGTCCCGGCCCTAACCATCACCGGCGTCGCCAAGCCCGAGGAGTGGGAGGGCAAGGCGCAAGGCAAGGTTTACGGGAAGCTCCAGAAGGGCGACGTGACCTATATCGTCCTCTCCGACGACAAGGGTAAGGAAACGGCCAAGATCATCGTCGACTCCGTCACCGCATACTCCAACTATTACCTGAACAAACTGAAGCTCTTCGACAAGTTCTGGTTCTACGTGAACGTCAAGGACAGCGTCGACAAGAAGATCCGTCCGAAGACCAAGGAGATCTTCCACGCCGACGTCATCGGCGCCGGCCTTTTCTGAGTTTTCTTAAAGCGAGAAACCAGGGACGGCTCTTCGGGGCCGTCCTTTTTTTTTCAGCCCAACAAGGACGTCAGTTCCCTGAGCCCCGCCTCGACCGGGCCTTCGATCTCGACCCTCAGGACGCGGCGGCCCTTGTCCGCGAGGGCCATCCCGTCTCCCCGCCCTTGAGCCGCGAAAAGGTCGGCGAATGTCGCGGCGGGACGCTCGACACCCGGGACGGCGGGGATGGGGACGTCAGGCATGTCCGCCTCGGTCAGCATCAGGAAGAGGCCCATATTTCCGTCCCCCTTGTGAAGCTGTCCGGTCGAATGGAGGTAGCGCGGCCCGAACCCGAGCGTGACGGGTAGGCGATGCTTCCGCCGGAGGACGCTCGCCAGCCCGGCCAGAAGCGTCTCGACTCCCTCTCGCGGCGGGAGAAAAGCCAGCACGGCGATATAATCCCCCTCGCGGGAAGCCCCCAAAAAGCGGGCCAACGTCTCCCCGGCGCTTTTCGAACGGCCCGGCCCGGCTATCGTCAGGACTTCGGCGTCAAGGGATTGGCCCGCCGGAGCGGCACCTCCCGCCCGTCCGGAACCGGCCAGGATGTCTTTCGTTTTCTTTTTCGTCGATTCGACGTCCGGCTGGTCGAAAGGATTGATCTTCAGGCAATGAGCGGCGACGGCCGTGGCGAATTCCCATAGGAAAAAATGCCCGGCCAGAGAATATGGGTCCTCGAGCGTCAGCCGGACAAGCGGCGCCCCGGCGTCGATGAGCGCGCGGACACCCCCGTCGCGCCCCGGGGCTCCGGCGTCGGGAAGTTCGACGAAAAGGCGGTCCTTTCCGTAGCTTGCGGGGGATCCCGGAACGTCCTCGATGACGGGCACGATGCCCTTGCCCTCTTTGCCCGTGCTTTCGGCGATGAGTTGCTCGAGCCAGCCGGCGAGCGGCCTGAGCGGCGGCGGGACGAAGAAGGTCAGCTTGTCGATGCCACTCGCCGCAGCGGTACCCAGGATCGCCCCGAGCCGGGCCCCCGGGTTTTCGTCCGGCGTTTCGACGCGGCACGCGTCGGCGACGGTCCGGCTCGAGAGAAGCAGGCGCCTCAGGTCGATTCCCTTGAGGGCCGCAGGCAACAGGCCGAATGCCGAGAGGGCGGAGAACCGCCCGCCGATATCTGGCCGGCCGGAAAACGTCCCCCGGAAGCGGAGCGATTTGGCCAGGGCCTCGAGCGGGGTCCCCGGGTCGGTGACGGCGACGAACCGGCCGCCGGCGCGGGCGTCCCCGAGTTCACGGCGGGCCCGGTCGTAGAAAAAGGAGAAGAGGGCGACGAGTTCCGCGGTCGTCCCCGACTTCGAAGAGACGACGAACAGGGTTCTTCCGGGATCGAGGCGCTCGGCCGCCGCGGCCACGGTTCCCGGCTCGGTCGTGTCCAGGACTTCGAGCTCGAGCGCGCCGTCCCCCGTCCCGAAAGCGCGGGCGAAGACCTCCGGGGCGAGGCTCGAGCCGCCCATGCCCAGGACGACGGCCCGGGTCAATCCTTCGCCGCGGAGGGAGGCCGCGAAAGCTTCCAGCGCGGGGACCTCGTCTTCGGCCGATCGGGGAGACGAGAGCCAGCCCAGCCGGTTCGAGATTTCCCTGTCCTCGGTCTTCCAGACCGTCGCGTCCCGGCCCCAGATCCGACGGACGACCCGGTCTTTTTCGAGGCCGCGCAGGCTCCGGTCGAGCTCCGGAGCCAGGCGCTCCGGGTTGAAAAACCTAAAATGGCGGCTGTCATCGTCCATGGGATCCATCCCTTCCTTTAGGGAGGATTATATCAGGACCCCGGGGATCGGATAAAGAGGCTTGATTATTTTCCCCGGATTCCGGAAGATAGAGCCTCGAATGACCGGATCACCAGGAGATTGGAGGGTCTTTTCATGACAAACGCCGATACTGCAGCGCCGGTCGGCTTCTTCCACCCGACCAAGCCGATCTACCGGTTCACGAACCTTTTATTCATTTCCTCTCTGACTTTCGGAAGCTACTTTGCCTACGACATCATCGGGGCCATCGCGCCGTCGCTCATCGGCGAGCTCAAGGCGTCCCGCGCGACCGTCGGCACGATGAACACGATGTACAGCATCGCCGCCATCCTGGTGCTGCTTTTTGCGGGGATGCTCATCGACAGGCTTGGGACTCGGAAGGCGAGCATCATCTTCTCTATCCTCGTCTTCATCGGCGCCTTGGTCGTCTGGCAGGCCAAGACCATTCCCTTGATGTTCCTCGGCCGGTTCATCTTCGGGGCTGGCGCCGAGCCCCTCGTCGTCGCCCAGAGCGCCATGCTGGCCCGCTGGTTCAAGAAGAAAGAGCTGGCGCTTTCCTTCGGCGTGGCCCTGACCGTAAGTCGCCTGGGGTCGCTCTTCGCCTTCAATAATGGCGAGCTCATCACGAAGTATTTCGGCAGTTTCCGAAACGCCCTGCTGGCCGCAGTCGGCGCCTGCGCCCTGTCCCTCATCGGCAACCTTTGCTACTTCGTCATGGACAAGCGGGGCGAGAAAGCCCTCAACCTCCGCGAGGAGAGCGCCGGCGACAAGATCGTCTTCAAAGATATCAAGGAGTTCAAGCCGACCTTCTGGTACGTCACCGCGCTCTGCTTCACGTTCTACGCGGCCATCTTCCCCTTCCAGAGCCTGTCGACGGACTTCTTCGCCACCAAGTGGGGCATCGCCCTGACGGCGCCGGCCTCGGGCAGCTTCCTGGCCCAGGTCTTCAACAACTTCCGCCACATCTTCAGCACCGCCGGCGGCATCACCAGCATCATCATCTTCGCCTCGATGCTCCTCGCTCCGTTCGCCGGTCGGCTTGTGGATCGAGTGGGAAAGAGGACGACGTTCATGATCGCCGGTTCTCTCCTCCTCATCCCCTGCCATCTGGCCATGGGTCTGACGAACATCTACCCGGTTTACCCGATGATCCTCCTCGGCTTCGCCTTTGTCCTCGTCCCGGCGGCCCTGTGGCCGTCCGTTCCGCTCATTGTCAAGTCGAACCGGGTCGGGACGGCCTTCGGACTGATGACCGCCATCCAGAATATCGGCCTGGGGCTCTTCCCGCTGCTCAACGGGTTGTTGCGCGATCGAACGGGTTCTTACGTCGCCAGCCAGACCATGTTCGCCAGCCTGGGCGTCATCGGCCTCGTCTTCGCCCTTCTCCTCAAGCGGGCCGACCGCCGGGAAGGCCAGGGCCTGGAGACCCCTCAGAAAGCCAAGGCCTGAGGTCGGTTCGTCTAAAATCCGAAGAGCGCATGACTATCCGCTCTCGTCCAGTTGTGTTTTTCCGATAGGCGCCTGGAGGCCGTTCGCCCGGCCGGGCCCGGTACCCATGAGAAATCCCAGAAGGGTTGGCCGTCCTCTCAATGGGGAGCCCAATGGAAATTAATCACGCGGTAAAGCCAACTAAAGTTAACTAAAATTAAATAAATATTGACAAAGTTTAATGTTGGCTTTACCATGGGAGCAGGATGAAAGACCAAAAAGCCACCCTGGCCGTTAAGGTAAATTATGATGTCGTCGAGCGGGTCAAGCATTTTTGCCGGGAGAGGGGTTTGAAATACGGCTTTTTCGTCGAGAAAGCGGTCCTCGAACTACTCGCCCGGGAGGAACTTAAGGAAGACCTGGTGGACCTGAAGGACCTCCGCGAGTTGGAGCGTTTGGCCGTTCCCCTCGACGGCTACCTCAAAAAGCGCCGTGTATGACCTCTTCGTTCTTCCCCCGGCGCAAAAGGACCTCGACAAGCTCGAGGCTTCGGCCTTCGAACGTATCCTCAAGAAAATCCGCGCCCTGTCCAAGGACGCTCGTCCGCCTGGATGTCTGAAGTTAACGGGGGATGACGGCTATCGTATCCGAGCCGGAGATTATCGCGTTCTCTATCGGGTCGACGAGGCTGCGAAGCGGATCTACATCTACAGGATCAAGCATCGAAAAGACGTCTATTCTTGACCCCTGCGGATCATGTCCTTAGGAATCCAATAGAGCTTGGTTCCCTTCGAACCTGGCCCGCCGTTTGCCCCGGTGGCGGATTTCTGCTATAAAGTCCCTCCATGATCCGCACCGTTATTTCCGACCTGGGCCGCGTCGTTCTCTGGTTCGACAACGCCATCTTCTTGCGCAAACTGGCCGATGGGGCGGGAAAACCGTTCGAGGACGTCAAGGCGGCCGTCCACGGCGACCTCGAGCTCCTCCGCCGCTTCGACGCCGGGGCCGTGACCCCGTGCGCGTTTTTCGAAAGAGTCACGGGGCTGGTCGGCGCGGACATCTCCTACGAAGCCTTCTTCGAGATGTACAACGACATCTTCTCGCTGAACGCGCCTGCGGTCGACTTACTCGCCAGTGTCAAGGCGGCCGGCTGCAAGACTCTGCTCCTTTCGAACACCGACCCGGAGCGCTTCGCTTTCGTCCGGCGCCGCTTCCCCGAGGTCCTGTTCTTCGACCACTACGTCCTGTCCTACGAGCTCAAGCTGCTCAAGCCCGACCCGGCTATCTACCTCGCGGCAGCCCGTTTGGCGGACACTTCGCCGCGGGAGTGCGTCTTCATCGACGACATGGAGGAGAATGTCAAGGGCGCCGTCGATGCGGGGCTCGTCGGCATTCACTATATGCCGACGACCGACCTCGCCGCGGAGCTCAAGAAACTCGGCCTGCGCTTTTAGAGGGCCATCCGTCGCCGGAATGCGGCGATGAGGCCACCCTTATCCCCCGGGCCCCCGGGAACCAGTCCCGGCGGTCGGCCAGGGAATCTTCAATATCACGAATCTTCTGAGACCTGATAACCAAGACTCGATTCAGATATTTCCCAGAAGTGCGGCTCCGTGCCGCTCCGCCGCACTTCTGATGGTCGCTTCTCAGAATCCGCTCCCTGCCGCCCCGCCGCTACGGGGGCTTGCGGGCGGCCATCATCACCGCCCGACGGCGGATTCATCTCGAATTACGCCGTCTCCGCCAATTTTCACGCGCGGCTTCGAGATTCCCCGACTCGGAATCCGACTAGCGGGCTCACACTGAGCCGACGATTTGAATCCAAGCCTTCCGCGCCCGGGGCCCGTCGAACTCGCAGAAAAAAACGCCCTGCCAGGTCCCGAGCCGGAGACGCCCGCCCTCGACGATGAGGCTCACCGACGACCCGACGAGCGCGGCCTTGACGTGGGCCGGAGAATTCCCTTCCGCGTGGGCATAGGGGAGGGCGTCGGGAACGATCCGTCGCAGAGTCATCAGCAAGTCCGCCCGGACGTCCGTGTCGGCGTTCTCGTTGACGGTGACGCCCGCCGTCGTGTGGGGGACGGCGACGACGCACACGCCGGTTGCGACCCCCGACGCCGATACGATTCGGTCCAGCTCGGTCGTCAAATCGACGAATTCTTCCTTGGCCCTCGTCCGGATTTCGATAATATGCATTGCCGCCTCAATAACTTATAAAATTCCCTCAAAAGGGCTTGACAAAGCCGTTTTCAAGGGTGTAGAGTCTGCTCGGGAAATACAATATTTGGTATTTTCCTTGCAATAGCTACACAACATATGGGATAAGGCCGAAAGGCTGTTCGTTTTCGCCATGGTTTTTGGAAGGATTGATTTTAGCACGTAACGTGCGAAAATCCCAGGCTTGTGAGCAGGGCAAAGAAGAAGGAGGCGGCTCATGGTCAGCACGGTCGGCAGGATCAAGAAGAGAGACGGCACAGTCGCGGACTTCGACCAGGAGAAGATCACCAACGCCATCTTCAAGGCGATGCAGACCCAGGGCATCAAGGACCGGACGATCGCCAAGACCGCCTGCGACATCGTCTGCTTCATGATCGAGGAGAAGTTCGCCGGTTACACCGTCCCGTCCGTCGAGCAGATTCAGGACGTCGTCGAGATGGTCCTTATGAAGCAGGGCTACCACGAGGTCGCCAAGACCTACATCCTCTACCGGGAGAAGCACAAGGGCATCCGCGAGGCCAAGAAGATCGGGCTCAACCTCGAGCGGTTGGTCAAGGACTACCTCAGCAACGCCGACTGGAAGATCCGGGAGAACTCGAACGAAGGTGTCATGAGCTTCGCCGGCCTCAACGCCCGCGTTTCCGGCGAGGTCCTGTCGAATTTCGCCCTCAACCAGATCTACTCCGAGCGGGCCAAGAAGGCCCACGAAGAAGGCGACTTCCACATCCACGACCTGAGCTACCCCATCGTCGGCTATTGCGCCGGCTGGTCGCTCGAGACCCTCATCCGCAAGGGCTTCGGCCACGTCCCCAACCAGGTCCATTCCAACCCGGCCAAGCACCTCGACACCCTGACCCTCCACATGGTCAACTACATCGGGACGATGCAGGCCGAGTTCGCCGGCGCCCAGGCCTTCTCGAGCGTCGACACCTTCCTCGCGCCCTTCGTTCGCCACGACCGTCTCAGCTATGAAGACGTCAAGCAGGACATGCAGAAGCTCATCTTCGGCCTCAACGTCCCCTGCCGCTGGGGCTGGCAGACCCCATTCTCCAACCTGACCTTCGACTGGACGATCCCCGAGGACATGAAGAATAAGCGTGCAGTCGTCGGCGGCGAGGAGCTCGACACCTGCTACGGCGACTACCAGAAGGAGGTCGACTGGATCAACCGGGCCTTCCTCGAGATCATGATCGAGGGCGACCTCAAGGGCCGGGTCTTCACCTTCCCCATCCCGACCTACAACCTCAGCCGCGAGTTCGACTGGGATTCCCCCAAGGCCAAGCTCCTCTTCGACGCCACGGCCAAGTACGGCATCCCTTACTTCCAGAACTACATCGGGACGAACATGAACCCGGGCGACATCCGGGCCATGTGCTGCCGGCTCAACCTCGACCAGCGCGAGCTCATGCGCCGGCCGGGGAGCATCTGGGGCCCGGGCGATTCGACGGGGTCCGTCGGTGTCGTCACGGTCAACCTCAACCGGGTCGCCTTCGAGGCCACGTCCAAAGACGACTATTTCGCCCGCCTCAAGGAGCTCATGACCATCGCCAAGGAGACGCTCGAAACCAAGCGCGAGATCGTCAACAACATGCTGGCCAAGGGCATGATGCCCTACACCAAGGTCTACCTCGGCCACTTCGACAACCACTTCTCGACGATCGGCATTTGCGGCATGCACGAGGCCTGCATGAACTTCCTGAAGAAGGGCATCGGCACCCCCGAAGGCCGCGATTTCGCCGTCGAGACGCTCAACTTCATGCGCGGCGTCCTGCGTGAATTCCAGGAGGAGACGGGCAACCTCTATAACCTCGAGGCGACGCCGGCGGAATCCACGGCCTACCGCCTGGCCCGGCTCGACAGGCAGAAATACCCCCGGATCCACACGTCGGGCACGGAGAAATACCCCTATCTCACCAACTCCACCCAGCTCAACGTCGATGCCACCCGGGACATCTTCGAAGCCATCCAGCACCAGGGGGAGATCCAGCCGCTCTACACCGGCGGGACGATCTTCCACGCCTTCCTGCCCGAGGCCATCGACGGCGAGACCTGCAAGAAGCTTGTCCAGAGGATCGCCCAGACGAAGCTGCCGTACTTCTCCATCACCCCGACGTTCAGCGTCTGTATGAACCACGGCTACATCCGCGGCCGGCACTCCCAGTGCCCGGAGTGCGGCGACGAGACCGAGGTCTACAGCCGCATCGTCGGCTACATGAGGCCGGTCCGGACCTGGAACGACGGCAAACAGCAGGAGTTCAAGGACCGGACGCCCTACAACAAGATCGCTTGAGTCCCGGCATATTTCACGAGAGGCGGAAACGTCATGGATTACCTGCTTTTTACCTATCCCAGCTGCGGCAAGTGCGAGGCGCTGAAGAAGAGGCTCGCCGAAACCGAGACTCCGTACGCCGCGTACAGCCTGACCGAGCGCTCGGGCAAGGCCAAGATCCGCGAGTTCATCAACGTCATCAAGAGGGACGACAAGGGCGCGATCATCCTCCCGACCCTCGTCGCCCACACCC
This sequence comes from Acidobacteriota bacterium, assembly GCA_014894455.1. Taxonomy (GTDB): domain Bacteria; phylum Acidobacteriota; class Aminicenantia; order Aminicenantales; family Saccharicenantaceae; genus RBG-16-66-30. Next base: position 17,736 of record JADBLN010000029.1, read on the forward strand.
AGGGCATTGTCCGGGCCGTGATCAACTCGGCGGAGGAGTTCGACGGGTGGTCGAAATCAAAGGGATAGAGAAGTTCTCGAGCCGGGACTTCCCCGGCCATATTTCCTCGACGGTCTTCCTCGGCGGCTGTACCTTCCGCTGCCCTTACTGCCACAACGCGGACCTCGTGCTGAGGCCGGAGACGATCCAGACGATGCCCGTCGACATCTTCCTGTCCTATCTCGACGGCCGCAAAGGCTGGCTGGAGGCGGTCTGCCTCACGGGCGGAGAACCCCTCCTCCACGAGGACGTCGAGGACATCATCCGTGTCGTCCGGGAGCGGGGCCTCCTGGTCAAGCTGGACACCAACGGCTCCTTTCCGGAGCGCCTGGAGGGGCTTCTCGCCGCCGGGCTCCTCGACTGGGTGGCCATGGACGTCAAGGCCCCCCTCGAGCGCTACCGCGAGGTGACCCGCTCGAACGTGGACGTCGAGCGGGTCGTCAGGAGTGCGGACATCCTCCGGACCTCCGGCATCCGGCACACCTTCCGGACGACGGTCGTCCCGGGGTTCGTGGGGAAAGAGGACGTGGTCAAGATCGGCGAGTGGCTCGATGGAGCAGCGAACTACCTCATCCAGCAATTCGTGCCCCAAACGACGATCGACCCGGCCTTCCTCGCTATCAAACCATTCGGCCGAGCCGAGCTCGCGGAGATCGTCGCCGCGGCCAAGCCGTACTTCCAGGATGTCCGGATCGAGGCCCCGTAACGGCAGGGTCTCTGCGAGCAGGGGACTGACCCTGCCGTTACGGGGCTGCCCGCAAAGCGGGGCTGCCCCGTTGAAGGAGATATGACGAGATGATTCTTAAGGTCAAGCGTATCCACCCTGAGGCCAAGCTCCCCGTCTACGGTCACCCCGGCGACGCCGGGCTGGATCTTTTTTCGATCATCGATCGCGAGCTCCGCCCCGGCGAGGTCTTCGCCGTCCCGACGGGCATCCAGGTGGCCGTCCCGGCCGGCCATGTGGGACTCGTCTGGGATAAGAGCGGCATTTCGCTCCAGGGCGTCCATCGCCTGGCCGGCGTCGTCGACTCCGGCTACCGGGGTGAGATCCAGGTCGTCATGATCAACCTGGGCGCCGCTCCGTTCGCGGTCAGGAAGGGCATGAAGATCGCCCAGATGCTCGTCCAACCGGTGGCCGCCGTCTCCGTCGTCGAGTGCGAAGCACTCGATGGCACCTCGCGCGGCCAGGGCGGCTTCGGCTCGACCGGGCTCTACTGACCGTCCTCCTTCCCCCTGTCCTCCGGCTTGTGGTAAGATGCCCTTTATTAGATAGATAGGATTGGACTCATGTTACGAAAAGCGATGATCTGCGGTTTCATCGCTGCGGCCGTCCTCTCACCCTTAGTCCGGGCGGAGGAGAAGCCGGCGCCCCGCCTGAAGCTCATCTTCGTCGAGCGTTTCCGTTTCGAAGCCTGGGACAACGCCGTCAACCTCGACGACGCGGCCGGCGACAACTTCGGCTACACCCGAAACAGGACGACCCTCGGCCTACGCTGGCTCGCGGCCAAGAATATAGAAATCCTGGGCAAGGTCACGAACGAATTCCGCGTCTACCTGGCCCCCAAGGACCGGGCGTTCAACGGGCATGAGCTCTTCTTCGACAACCTCACCGTCAAGTGGACGATCCCGGGCCGCCTGCCGTTTACGATCACAGCCGGCCGCCAGGACATCAACCTCGGAGAGGGCTTCGTCATCGCCGACGGCACGCCTGGCGACGGCTCCCGTTCCTACTACTTCAATGCCCTCCGTGTCGACGCCGACATCCACAAGAACCATAAGTTGATTTTTTTTCTCCATGCCCAGGAAACGACCGATCGATATCTTCCCGTGATCAACGAGCGGTCCCAGGCCCTGGCCGAACAGCCGGAGAAGGGCATGGCCCTTTACTACGCCGGGACCTTCGGGAAAACGAAAATCGACGCCTACGCCATCCGCAAGACAACCGACGAAACGGAGCTCTGGCCCGTCGCGGGAAGGGTTGACACTTACGGCCTCCGGGCCCAGGCGCCGATCCTCCGTCCCTTCATGCTCACGGCGGAGGGAGCCGTTCAGACGGGCGCCTCCGGCGACGCCGGCCGCTCGGCCTTCGGCGGGATCGTCCATCTCGACTACGAAATCGGGGGTGCGCTCCCTCTCCTCAAGACGGTCGTCTTCGGCGGCATCTTCCTCAGCGGCGACCGTCCCGGGACGGAGAAGATCGAAGGTTGGGACCCCATCTTCAGCCGCTGGCCGAAATGGAGCGAAAGCTACATCTACACGCTCACCCGGGAGAGCCGCCAATCTTATTGGAGCAACCTGACGTCCCTTTACGGTTCCCTCTCCCTGGACTTCGGCAGCCGGTGCGACGGCTTGCTGATGTTCCAGCGCATGGGCGCGATCGAAGCGCAGCCGGGAGCGTTTCCCGGCGGCACAGGTCGTGCGCGCGGCTCGCTCCTCAAGGGCCGTTTGAACTATAAGATCAGCAAGTTCCTCACGGGCCGTGTGATCTGGGAGCACTTCATACCGGGGAGTTTCTACTTTCCTGGGGCTGCGAGCTACAACTGGCTACAGTTCGAGATGATCTTCCGCTACTGACGGCGGTTACGCGACGAGACTCGCCAGCGGGTTGGCCGCGAACGAGACGATCATTCCAATCGTCCCGGCTTCGGCCGGCGGCATCCCGGCGATGGCGAGGCCCAGGCATGTCCCGAGGCCGAGGATCGCCGAGGCCATGGCCCCGAATTTCGTCACCCTTTTGCTGATGATGCCCCAGACGAACGGCCCGAGGAAGAACGAGCCGATCGCCTCCCACGAGACCGACAGGATGGCGACGATCGTCGCCGGACGGAGATAGGCCAGAACGACGGAGAGGAGGATGAAGACGGCCGACGTGACACGCATCATCCGCGTCAGTGTCCGGTCAGGGACGTCGGGGTTGACGAAACCGGCGCGGTCTGATTTGATATGATGACATGCTGACGGTCATGGACGAAACGAAAAGCTCGGTTTACGACGTCGCCGTCATCGGCGGCGGGGCCGTCGGCTGCGCCGTCCTCCGGGAGCTCTCGCGCTACGACCTGAAGCTCCTCCTCCTCGAGAGGGAAGCGGACCTGGCCGAGGGCATCAGCAAGGGCAACAGCGGTGTCATCCACGCCGGGTTCAACGTCTCGGCCGGGTCGCTCAAGGCTAAAACCAACGCCGCCGGCTTGGGGATGATCTACGGCCTGGCCGCGGAACTCGGCGTCCCCCACCGCAAGACCGGAAAGCTCGTCGTGGCCCTGGCCAATGCGGACAGGAGCCGCCTCGAGGAGCTCAAGGCCGATGGCGACAAGAACGGCGTCCAGGACCTCGAGATCGTTGACGAGGCCGCCATCCGGCGCCTCGAGCCCCTGGCGCGCGGCCACTGGGCGCTCTATTCGCCGCACACGGGCATCATCTCCCCCTACGAATTCACCATCGCGCTGGCCGAGTGCGCCGGACAGAACGGCGCCCGGGTCTTGCTCGAGGCGCCCGTCGAGGCCGTTGACTTCCGCGGCGGCCTCTTCCACCTGTCGACGCCGAAAGGGACGTTCGCGGCCCGCCGGGTCGTCAACAGCGCCGGCCTTTTTTCCGACGAAGTCGCCCGCTTGGCTGGGATCGACGAATACCGGGTCTTCCCATATCGGGGCGAGTATCTCATCACGGACAAGGATTGCGGGCTCCGGCTCGGCCTTCCCGTTTATCCCGTGCCGCCACGCGACGACCCCGGCCTCGGCATCCATATCACGCCGACTCTGGAGGGGAACATCATCCTCGGCCCGAGCGCGGAGCCGGTCGACGACAAGCGCGACGTCTCCTCGACCCGGAAAGCCATGGCCCGGCTCAAGGCCGAGGCCGCCCGGCTCATGCCGGAGCTTTCCCGCGTCTCCTTCATCCGCAGCTACGCGGGGATACGCCCCAAGCTTGTCGACGCGAGCGACAAGGACAGGTTCGGCGATTTCATCGTCGAGGAGAGCGCCCTCCGTCCGGGCTGGATAAACCTCGTCGGGATCGAGTCGCCCGGTCTGACCGCGGCGCCGGCCATCGCCGTAATGGTAGCCGGGATGATCGGCGCGAAAACGGATCTCCGGCCGAAGCCGGAGTTCAAACCGGAGCGGCTTCGCAGGACCCGCTTCGCCGCCCTGGGCGACGGCGAGCGGGTGGGGCTGGTCGCCCGGGACGCCGACTGGGGCGAGATGGTCTGCCGCTGCGAGCACGTCGCCCGGGCCGAGGTCGTCGCCGCCCTGCGGAACCCGTTCGGGGCAAAGACGATGGACGCCGTCAAGCGTCGGACCCGGTGTGGCATGGGCCGCTGCCAGGGCGGTTTCTGCACGCCGCGCATCGTCGAGATCCTCCAGGACGAAGGGATGCCTGTCGACAGGATCACCAAACGGGGCGGCGGCTCCCGCCTCTTCTATGGGTGGCTCAAGGGCTGAACGAAGATGGAAGCGAACGAGACCCATGACGTCGTCGTTATCGGCGGAGGTCCGGCCGGATTGGCCGCGGCCCTGGGCGCCCGGCGGGCCGGGGCGGGGAAAGTCCTCCTCGTCGAGCGCGACCGGACCCTCGGCGGCATCCTTAACCAATGCGTCCACGACGGCTTCGGGCTTTTCCTCTACAACGAAACGATCAGCGGCCCCGAATACGCCGAGCGGCTCATCGAAGACGTCGTCCGCGAACCGATCAAGGTCGAGACCGGGACCATGGTCCTCGACCTTGGGCCGGACCGTGTCCTTCGGATCAACTCCCGTGCCGGCTATAGACTCGTTCGGGCCGGAGCCGTCGTGCTGGCCATGGGCTGCCGGGAGCGGACGCGGGAGATGATCGAGATCCCGGGAACGCGCCCGGCCGGTGTTTTTACGGCCGGGTCGGCCCAGAACCTGGTCAACCTCCAGAATCTCCGCATCGGCAACGCGGCCGTCGTCCTGGGCTCGGGCGATATCGGGCTGATCATGGCCCGCCGCCTGACCTTCGAGGGCGTCGCGGTAAAGGGCGTCTTCGAGATCATGCCCTGGGCGAGCGGCCTCGAACGCAACGTCCGCCAATGCCTGCTCGATTTCGGCATCCCGCTCGAGCTACGGTCGACCGTCGTCGAGATCCGAGGCCGCGACCGGGTGGAGAGCGTCGTCGTGGCCAAGGTCGACGATGCGCTCGGGCCGGTCGCCGGGACCGAGAGCGTCATTCCCTGCGATACCCTGCTCCTCTCGGTGGGGCTCATTCCCGAGAACGAACTCTCGAAGCGGGCCGGCGTCGCGCTCTCGCCGTTCACCGGAGGCGCCGTCGTCGACCAGACGCTCATGACCTCGGTCCCCGGGATTTTCTCTTGCGGCAATGTCCTTCATATCCATGACGTGGCCGATTGGGCCTCATACGAAGGTTTCGCGGCCGGCGAATCCGCCGCCCGTTACGCGGCGGGGGAGAAGGCGGCCGGCGGGACGGTCCGTGTTTCCGCCGGGCCGAACGTCAAGTACGTCCTCCCCCAAGTCCTGACGGCCGGGTCCGCGGGCGTAGAATGGAGCTTCCGGACAATGCGTCCCCTCAGGAACGTCCAGGTCGTCGTCAAGGGGAAAACGACGGGAAAGGTCTATGCCCGGAAGAAGTTCGGCCGCCTCCTGCCGTCGGAGCTCCAGAAGATCAAGGTGCGTCCGGCCGTCGAAGAGGACCTCGAGGTCAGCTGCCATGAATGACCGCCCCGCCCTCGACCGCCTGACCTGCGTCCTCTGCCCTGTCGGCTGCGAGCTCGAGATCCGCAAGGACGAGGCCGGGGAGCTCGACGTCCAAGGGAACCAGTGCGACAAGGGCGTACCCTTCGCCGTCGAAGAAATCCTCCATCCGAAGAGGAACCTGGCCACGTCGGTTCCGGTCCGGGGCACGGCGGCGACGATGGTCTCGGTCCGGCTGAGCGGCCCCGTGCCGAGAGAGATGATCTTCCCCATCCTCGCCGAGATCGCCCGACTCAGGCCGGAGTCCCCCGTCCGACGCGGCCAGGTCCTCATCGCCGACGTCCTTGGCACGGGCGTCGACGTCATCGCCACCCGCACGGTTGAATCGTAACAGGGACTGCCCCCTCAATTGATTGATCTACAGGTGGGAATTGGGGAGGGGGACTGTCCCTCTTACTTCTCGAGGACGGCCAGAACTTCCATGTGGGGCGTGTGGGGGAAGAGGTCGAAGGACGAGAGGGATTTGACCCTGTAGCCGGCGTCGAGAAAACCGCGGAGGTCCCGGGCGAGCGAAGCCGGGTTACAGGACACGTAGACGACCGCGGGGACGCCGAGGTCCAAGACCCGGCGGAGCGCCTTGCCCGTGAGCCCGACGCGCGGCGGGTCGACGACGACGACGTCGGCCGGCTCGCGGAGCGGTTCACTCAGCAGGGCTTCGACGGTCCCCGGCACGAACGCGGCGTTCTCGATGCGGTTGAGCATGGCGTTTTCCACGGCGGTGGCGATATTGGCGGGGGAGGAGTCGACGCCCGTCACTTTCCGGACCGCCCCGGCGAGCGAGAGCTCGATCGTCCCGCTGCCGCAATAGAGCCCCAGGACGTGGCTCTCCGGAGATAGCGGAGCTTCGTCCCTGATCCTTCGGTAGAGCAGTTCGGCGCCGGCCGTGTTGGTCTGGAAGAACGTCTGGGGGTAGACCCGGAAGGTGAGGCCGGCCAGCGTTTCCTCGATGAACGGGGCCCCGGCGACGAGCTGGGTCTTCTCGTGCTCGACGAGGTCCGAGGGGCGGTTGTTCGTGACGTGGACGAAACTCTTGAGCTCCGGGACGGCGGCCATCAGGCGCTCGGCCAGGACGGCGATATCCGTGCCCGGAAGCTCGGCCGTCACGAGGATGACCATGAGCTCGCCGGTCCTCTTCCCCTGCCGGAGGACGAGGTGGCGGACGTGTCCGTGGCCCGACAGGATGTCGAAAACGGCCAGGCCTTTTTCGCCGACGAAATCGATCACGGCCGGAAAGACACGCTCGACGACAGGACTGAATATCGGGCACGCGTCGATGGACAAAGTGCGGCGGTGGGTCTGCCGGGTGGCCGTGACTCTCTCCCTGAGCCCGAGCACGAGCCGGCCCCAGTTCTCCCCGAAGCCGAACTCCATCTTGTTCCGGTAGGCGTAGAAGTCCGGCGAGGGCGTGATGGCCTTGACGGTCGCGGCCGCCTCGGCGATGCCGGCCTCCACGAGCGTCCGTTTGAGGTGCCGTTCTTTGAGCTCGAGCTGGGTCCCGTAATCGATGTTCTGGAAGAGGCAGCCGCCGCACCGCCCGAAATGAGGACAGCGGGGCTCGGCGCGGCGGCTCGAAGGGAGCTCGACCCGGATGACCTCGGCGACACGGGCGGCGCCGCGCTCACCGACGACCTGGACCCGGACGGTTTCGCCGGTGACGCCGCCCGGGATAAGAAGCTTGCGGCCGTCGGCCACGGCTTTCCCGGAGCTCGCCGGGAAATCGATGTCCTCGACCTCGACCGTGAGCGGCGGGGCCTTGAACAGGGCCAGGAGCCGCCGGACCTTTTCCACGGGAAAGCCGACGACGTTGTCGTAATCCCCCTTGAGCTTGGCGACGAACGCGTCGCCGACCTCCTGGACGGCGTAGGCGCCGGCCTTGTCGAAGCAGCTTTCCTGGTCGAGGTAGCCTTCGATCATCTCCGCGGAGAGCTCGCGGAAGGTGACGTAGGTCAGGTCGTAGCCCGTGAGGAGGCGATCCTCGGTTTTGTTGTAAAAAGCCAACCCGGTCATCACCCGGTGCCGCCGGCCCGAGAGCGCCCGGAGCATGGCCCGAGCGGCTTCCCGGTCGGACGGCTTACCGAGGACGCGCAGACCTAGGGCGACGACCGTGTCCGCCCCGATGACGATGGCTTCGGGGAAGGATTCGGCCGCCATTTTGGCCTTCAGCACGGCGGCGGCGATGGCGAACTCGAGCGGGTCTTTCTCCGGAACCGAGGATTCGTCGACGTCGGTCGGGAAGACGCGGAACTCCGGCGCGACCCGGGCCATGAGCTCCCGGCGCCGGGGCGAAGCCGAGGCGAGGACGATTTCCGCCATCTGCGTTTTTTCCATGGATGAGGACCTATTTTACACGATTCGCCGCGGGGCGCCATGAGGGAAACGGGTCCCGGCCCTGCGTTCCTAGGGGAAGAGCCGTGCCCCCCAGCCGGTCTCGACGGCGTAATTCATGCACCGGGCGAAAATAGCGTAATCGAATTCGGGGCAGACAAGGCCCCTTTTTTCGAGGGCCGGCGCGGCGTTCTTGATCTCGAACGTCCGCAGGTCCTGCATGTAAGGACGGTAGGCGTCGAGGTAAGCATCGTAGAGCGTCTCCAGAGCGTTCCTCGGCTGCGCCACAAAGGCCTCCAACCCGCAGGTCTCGACGCCGTCCAGGCGAAAAAGACGTTTGGCGTGATCGACGAGATCCTCGATCCTCGTCGGCCGGGAGTTGACGATGTGATAGACGCCGCCTTCGAGGCCGTCCTCCAGGATGGCCATGAAGACATCGACGCAGTGGTCGATCGGGACGAGGTTGATGCCGCCCTCGCGGCCGGCCTCGATACGGATGGGCATGAAAAGATACCCGTTCTCCTTCATCCGGATGCCCAGCTCCGAGGCTTTCCTCCCGTCCCGCTCGCGAATGTCGGCGAGGTAGATGTCGCGGAGAAAGACGGCCGCCTTGACCGGGAAGTAGAGGGCGTTGAAGCGCAGGGTTCGTCCCGTCCGGGAATCGCCGTAGACGATGGACGGCCGGTAGACGTTGAGCCGGATGCCCTCGCGCCGGCAGACGTCCCGGGCCAGGATCTCTCCGCCGGCCTTCGTCTCTTCGTAGACGTTGGTGAATTTGCCCGATTCGACCCATTCCTCCCGGCAGAGCCCGGTCCGCTTTCCGGCGACGAAAGCGGTGCTGACATGGTGGAAAAAGACGCACCCGCTCCGGGCGGCGAAATCGAGGACGTTGCGGAGCCCGCCGATGTTGACCGCCTCGACCTCGGCCCGCTTCCGCTCGGCGAAGGCCGTGTTCGAGGCGCAGTGGACGATCTCGTCGACCGGGCCCGGTCCCGCTGTCCCCTCGAGCGCCGCTTCGGCCCAGCCGGGGTCGAGGACATCGCCCTCGGCGACGTCGAGAGACCGGCGTACCCCCTCGTCGAGGCCGAACCAGTCGGCGAGACGGGCGACCCTGTCCTGGGCCGGGAGCTTTTTCGATGACCGGACCAAAACCGTTACCCGGTGGCCGGCCCTCAACAGGGCGACGGCGATGTGGCTGCCGAGGAACCCCGTCCCGCCCGTGACCAGGATGCGTTGACCTCGTGCTGCGCGCCTTTCGACGAGCGTCCCTGACCCGATTCTCATCAAGCCCCTCCCGGCCCGAGGCCGAGCCGCTGGACCGTCGTTCGCTTCTAGAAAAAGCCGACCTTTTCTTCAGATATCCGCATTCTCGCGTCTTCCCCGACGGTGTCATTCACTTTATCAAATGGTACCGGAAATAAAAAGGGGGAGGATCGGTCTTGTCTGGGAATGGCGACATCTTGGAAAATATGCGCGGTTACAATAAAATAGCGGCGGAGATCGTTGAGTGAGCCGTTTTGCTGTCGGCGTCGACCTGGGTGGAACCAAGGTCGAGGCCTGTCTCGTCGACGAGACACGGAAAATCCTGGCCCGCAAGCGCCGGCCGTCGGAGCCCGGACTCGGCCGGGACCGGGTTGTCGCCAATATCCTCGATCTCATTGCCGAGACGGCCGGAGGAGCCGCCTACGGGGCCGTGGGCATTGGCACGCCCGGGACCTACCAGCCTCGGGACGACATCATGTACGGCGCGCCCCACACGCCGCTTTACGAGAAGCCCGGCCTCGTCAGCCTGCTCCGGTCCAGGCTTCCCGTCCCGCTTATCGTCGAGAACGACGCCAACTGCCTGGCCCTGGCAGAATTCTTCGCCCAGTGCTACGGCCGGTTTTCGACGGTCATGGCCGTCATCCTGGGCACGGGCATGGGCTCGGGGCTCGTCCTTGGTAACCGGCTCCACCGCGGCCCGAACGGGAACGCCGGCGAGATCGGCCATACCTCGATCGACATCGACGGCCGGGCCTGCGAGTGCGGCCGGAACGGCTGCGGCGAAGCTTATCTCTCCGGGCCGAGTCTCGGCCGGCGCTACGCCGAGATCTCCGGCGAATCCCTCGCCCCGGAAGAGATCTTCAAGCGATTCGAAAAAGGGGATCCCGCCGCCCGCCGGATTTTCGGAGAGTCGTTCCGGGTCATGGGCGAACTTTTCGCCAATTGCGTCAACGCCCTCGACCTCGAGGCCATCGTCCTCGGCGGCGGCGTCTCAAACATCCCCCTCTGGTACGAACACGTCCCGCCGATCATGAACAAATCCCTTTTCGGAATCCCCGGCAGAAATATCCCCATCCTGAAAGCCGTTCTGGGGGATTCGGCGGGAGTGCTAGGTGCGGCCTATCTTGCTTTGCGCGAGCTGCGCCTCATGGACTTTTAACGTTCTTTATTGGTACTTGCCCATGATGTAGTTTTCGAGGTTCTCGATCGTCCCCTTCTGCTGGCCGATGATGGCCTTGACCACGTCGCCGATGGAGATGATGCCGGCGAGCTTGCCGTCCTTGCAGACGGGCAGATGGCGGATGTGTTTGTCGGTCATCAGGGCCATGCACTCCTCGGCCGTCGTGTCGTAATGGACGCCGTAGACTTCCTTGGTCATGATGTCCCGGACCGGCGTGTCCTGGGAATGGCGGCCCATAAGGATGATCTTCCGGGCGTAGTCCCGTTCGGAGATGATGCCGACGACGTCGTCCTTCTCCATAACGACCAGGGCGCCGAGCCCTTTCTTGGACATGAGCTCGAGGGCCTCGAAAACCTTGGCCTCGGGCGATATCGTCCAGGCCGTGTGGCCCTTCTGGTCGAGGATTTCCTTGACGTTGATCATGATCTTCCCTCCAGTTCGACTGCCGTATTCCCTTTCCGGCGCGGTTCCTATATAGCCGAGCCGTGGATAGTTGTCAACCCCATTCGTGGGACTCCACGGACTTATGTACCTGGAGTCCCACGAATGGGACAGGCGCTCCAACACCTGCAGTCCAAGAGATCCCACGGACGTAAGTCCGTGGAGCTTCAGTCGAAATAGCCGGTCAGGTCGTCCCGATTGAGCCCCTGCTCGAGGGCGACCCGGGCCACGGCCCGGGCGACCGACTTGTGCAGGGCCTTGTCGAGCGGGTTGGGGACGATCTCGCCCGGCGGGGCGAAGGCGGCGATGGCCTCGGCCGCGGCGGTCAGCATCTCGCGGGTGATGCGCCGGACGTTGGCGTCGACGGCGCCGCGGAAGATGCCGGGAAAGCCGAGGACGTTGTTGACCGATTTCCCGTCGGCAGCGAAGGCCGCCCCGGCTTCGAGTGCCGCCTCCGGCTCGATCTCGGGGTTGGGGTTGGACAGGGCTAGGATGATCTGACCCTTGCGGACCATGTCCTTCTTGATCAGGCCGGGGACCCCGGTCGTGGCGATGGCCACGTCGCAGCCGGCCATGATCGTCTTGAGGTCGGAAGGGATGCCGCCCGCGCTTTTCAGCCGGTCGAGGGCGTCGGGCGCGATGTCGGCCCCGAGGACGGGGTTCTTGAAGCGGAACATCAGCATTTTCGTCAGGGCCAGACCGGCCGCCCCCAGTCCGACGACGCCGATCCGGCAGTGGCCGAGGTCGACGCCGGTGGCCTTGGCCGCGTTGATGAGCGTGGCCGTGACGACGCAGGCCGTGCCGTGCTGGTCGTCGTGCATGACCGGGATGTCGAGCCGGGCCTGGATGCGTTCCTCGATGGCGAAACAGCGGGGCGCCGAGATGTCCTCGAGCTGGATGGCGGCGAAGGTCGGCGCGATGTGGACGACCGTCTCGACGATCTCGTCGGGGTCCTTGGTGTCGAGGAGGATGGGCATGCCCGAAAGACCGGTCAGGGTCTCGAGGAGGCTGGCCTTGCCCTCCATGACCGGCATGGCCGCCAGCGGGCCGATGTCGCCCAGGCCGAGGACGGCCGTGCCGTCGGTGACGATGGCGACGAGGTGGCGGATGGAGGTATAGCGCCGGGCCAGGGCGGGGTCGTCCTTGATCTTCAAGCTGACCTCGGCGACGCCCGGGGTGTAGACGAGGCGGAGCGTGCTGAGCGAGGAGATGTCGTAGCGGCTGCGGATGGCGATCTTCCCTCCCTGGTGCATCTCCAGGACCTCGTCGCGGACTTCGAGCAGCGCCACGCCCGGAGTGGCTTCGACGACTTTGATCAGCGCGTCGAGATGCCTGAGATCGTCGGCGTATAGGGTGATGTCCCGGACCATGGCCGAACCGCCCATCTGGACGATGCGGATTTCGCCAATCAGGCCGCCCCGGTCGCCGATCGCCGCGAGCAGGCGGCCCAGGCTGCCGGGAGTCTGGGGCAGCCGGCAGCGGAATGTCCTCTGGATCTTGCCGTCCCACCACATGGCTGTCTCCTCCGGGATGAGATTTCCGCAGTCATTATAGCGTTATTGTCCTATGTGGACAAATCTGCGAACAGGCGGGAAGGGGATTATCGAGCAAGCCCTTCCCCGCGGCCCCGTCCTCCGCTATAATCGTGCGGCATGATCGATCTTTCGCGGTTCGCCGTCATCCTCGTCCGGCCGGACAGTTCGGAGAACATCGGTCTGGCGGCGCGGGGCATGGCCAACACGGGCTTTTCGGACCTGCGTATCGTCGGGCTCGACAAGCTCGAGCCGCCGGCCTGGCGGACGGCCATCCACGCCGAATCCATCATCGAGGGGGCGCGGTTCTTTTCCTCCTTGGAGGACGCCGTCTCTGACCTCCAGCTCGTCCTCGGGTCGACGGCCCGCGTCCGCCACGATTTCCCACTCGTCACGCTCGCGGACGGGGTCCGGCGCCTCGAAGAGTATCCGGCCGAAACCCGCATCGGTCTCGTTTTCGGCAACGAGAGGACGGGGCTGACCCAAAAGGAGATCGGCCTCGCCAATACCCGCTTCCACATCCCCCAGGCGGCGCGGCAGCCGTCCTACAACCTCGGCGTTGCCGTGACCCTGACGCTCCACGCTATCGCCTTCGAGAACGCCCCGCCTCCGGCCATCCACAAGGACCCGCCTCTGACCCACGTCGAACAAGCGGAGGCCGGCCGACGCTTCCGGGAGATGCTCGACAGCCTCGGCTTCATGCACGATACCAACCGGGCCTTCATCACGGAAAGGGTCCAGGATATCTTTTTCCGCATGACCCTGACGGCCAAGGACAGGGACATCATCCTGGCCATGTTCCGAAAGGCCCTCGAGGGCCCGCGGGAAACGCGGCCCCGAGCGAGGAGAGGAAAGGAGGACTCATGAGCGCGAAAGAGCTGATCGTGAAGTTCGGAAACGGACTCGAGGTCGACGTCGAATACAAAGGGTTCGTCGTCAAGACCGACCAGCCCGCCCGCGAGGGCGGCGGTGGGACGGCCCCTTCACCCTTCGATTATTTTCTCGTTTCCCTGGCCGCCTGCGCCGGGTTTTACGCCCTGGCCTTCTGCCGCGAGCGCAAGATCTCGGTCGAGGGCCTGGCTGTGACCATGGCCACCGAGAGGGGGGAGGTCTCCAAGATGATCGACAAGGTGACGATCGCGGTCGACCTGCCGGCGCACTTCCCCGAGAAATACCGCTTCGCCCTGGTCAAGGCCATCGACCACTGCACGGTCAAAGCCCACATCCTCCGCCCGCCGCAATTCGAGATCGTCACCCGGTCCAAGACCCCGTAGCCATCCGGTCCTAAGACCGGATGGCTACGGGGTTTGGGGCAGCCAGAGATAATAGAAGCCGGTCTTGAGGACCGCCAGCATCGATTCCAGGACTTTCGAGTCGAGCGGCGAGAAATCGCCGAGGCGGCCGGCGTAGATGTTCGTCTTCGTCTTCGGATAATAGGTGTAGGACACGAGCTTGGCGCTCTTGAGCGGGACGAGAGAAAGGGCCTTGCCGAAGGCGTCGTCGAAATAGCCGATGGCGTCGATGAGCCCGAGCTTCAAGGCTTGCGGGGCGGTATAGACGCGGCCGTCGGCGATCGTCCGCAGCTTCTCGGCCGGGATCTTGTCTTTCCGGTTCCGGGCCACGACGGCCAGGAAACCCCCGTAGTACTCGTCGATGATCCCCTGGAAGATCTTCTTCTCGTCTTCCGTCATGTCCCGGAACGGGGAGCCGGAGTCCTTGGATGGGCCGGATTTGATGACGTTGACCTTGACCCCGACCTTGGCCATCAGCGTCTCGACGTTGGGGAAGATGGAGATGACGCCGATGCTTCCGGTCAGGGTCGAGGGATGGGCCATGATGACGTCGCAGGCCGAGGCGATGTAGTAGCCGCCCGACGCGGCGACGCTCATCATCAGGCCGAGGACAGGCCGGCCGGTCCGTTCCTTGAAGCGGAGTATCTCGTGGTAGATGATGTCGCTCGCCGTCACCTCGCCGCCGGGCGTGTCGATCCTGAGGATGACCGCCTTGACCCAGGGGTCCCGGGCGGCCGTTTCGAGACGCTCGAAGACGCGTGAGACGGCGTTCTTTTCCCGGGAGAAAAGCCCCGTGTCGAGCGCCGACGAGATCATGCCGTCGACGTCGATCATCAGGATCTTCTCGCGGGCCGGGCTGGGGAGGAGGACGATCTCCTCGAGTTTTTCCTGCCCCAGCAGGTCGATGTGGATTTGCGGAGAACAAGCCGCAAGGGCGGCCACGACCATCGACAACAGGACAACAGCCTTTTTCATGGGGCCTCCTCGGGAGTGTCGTTGCGCTTCAATTATAGCACAGCGATGAGGTTTGGTCGGACGCTGCCTGGGCAGCGTCCGGACGCTAGGAAGACGCCTTCTGGAACCCCTTTCCGGCCCTGCGGGTCGGCGGGCAGACGATCCGGATCGCCTTCGGCAGGACCCGGAATTCGAGGCGGTCCCGGTCGCCGAGGAACTCGCCGTTGAACTGCATGGGCAGGTTGCGGCCGCTGATGACGACGCGTTTGGCCTTGAAGTGCCGCATCCGCCGCTGGTAGAGGCCGAAGTAGATCAAGGGGAAGAGAAAGGAGTACTTGACCGGCCCCATCTCGAACAGGGAGATGTCCAGGTAGCCGTCGTCCACGACGGCGCGGGGGGCGATGTTCCAGCTGTAGCCGAAATAGTTCGTCTTGGTGACGATGCAGTCGAAGAAGTTCGAGGTGATCGTCTTCGCCTCGAAAGGGCCCGATTGATCGAATCCATCGAAGAGTTCGAGCGTTTTTTCGTCGCGCGGTGTCCTGAAGAGCTCCCGGCCGGCGAGAAGGTGGCCCCAGATGCCCATGACCTTGCCGCGGAGCTTTTCCCCGGTCACCCGGGCCGTCGCCCCGACGCTGGCGAACGCGGCGATGCGGCCCTCGACCTCCATGAGGTCGATAGGGCGGGGGACGCCTTCGACCAGATAGTCGATCGCCCGGAGCGGGTTCTTGGGGATGGCGAAGGCCTTCCGGAAGGCGTTGCCGCTGCCGAACGGGATGACCCCGAAGAGGACGTCGTCCTGCTTGCCGGCCATGAAGATCCCCTGGAGCGTATCGGCGATCGTCCCGTCCCCGCCCATGGCCACGATGGTCCCCGAATCCCTGCACGCGGCGACGGCCCTGTCCATGGTCGTCTGCATGTCGTCGAGCCCGTCATAGATCTCGCCGGGGAGCTTTTTTTTCAGGTAAGCGCGCAGGAACTTCCGCCTCATCCACCTGGAATTCGCCGCCCGGGGGTTGATGAGACAGGCGACCTTGAGGTTCCTTTCTGTTTCCGGCATGATCCTGATGGTTCCGTGAACGCGACGCTTGACAGCGGCCGTGGCTCCGGGCTTTGCAGTCCTCATGCGCGAAGCGATGAGGGCGGGCTTGCCCGGGGTCCACGTCCGCAGTACTCGCCCGTGGATATAGGCCACGGGCGAGTGGCGAGCCGAAGGCTCGTCCCTTGACTCCATCATATATAGCATGCCATAGGCCTCCTGTCAAAAACCGCCGCGCCGGGTCATACGTTCGCGGCGCGAAACCCCGATTTTTAAATCGGGGTAAAAAGCGCCGCTCAGTATTAACCCTGGATATACCTCGGGCTTCAGCCCGGGGAGTCGAATGGGTTGATTGAATGCGCCCCGTCCTTCGGTTAGAATAGGGCGGCAGAACGATGAAAGGCCTGGAAAAGATCGTCGCCGTCCGGGACAGACAGTTCCTCCTGCGCGTCGAGACCTCCCACGGATCCGAAGATTACAGGATGTACGAGGACCTGCGCAACGAGATCTGGGATTTTCCCGACGATCGCCTTTCCGGCGCGCGGAACATGATGTGCGAAAACGTCTTCCACGAGGGGGGGAGCCTCTTCATCGGCGCTTTCGTCGAACCACCCGGCGGGGGCTTCGCGGCCGACGGGAAGAACCTCGTCGGCTTCTGCTACGGCTTCGTCGGCGTCCGCGACAAGGAAGTCGGCTTCCGCGACCGTTCGAACCTGCGTTTCTATTCCCAGTACGCCGGGGTCCGGAAGGCCTACCAGAGCTACGGGCTGGGCATCCAGCTCAAAGAGTTCCAGAGGGAGATGGTCCTCGGCATCCTGGGCGTCTCCACCATGATCTGCACCTACGACCCGCTGACCGGGGTCAACGCCCACCGCAACGTCCGCCATTTCGGCATGGACGTCCTCGAATACCGAGTGGCGACCTACGGCGAATACGGCGGCCTCCTCAACCGGCTGGACGTCCCCACGGACCGCTTCCTGATGTCCTGGGACCTCGAAAGGAGGGCGGGAAGGGGAGAGCCGGCCTATGACCTCGAGGCGGCGCTTGCCGCGCCCCAACCCATCCGGGCCGGCATCCGGCGGGTGACGGGGAAGAGCTTCGAGCTCGATCTCGAGGTCGTGGAGCGGACCGATGGGAACGTCGGGGGAGACGTCCTTCTCGTCCGGGTCCCTTTGGATTTCTACAGGATGCTCCAGGAAACCGATGTGGCCGACACGGACGTGCGCCGGATCCCCGTCGACTGGAGGCTGGCCACCCGCGAGGTCTTCCTTACTCTCTTCGCCCGCGGCTACCGGGTGATCGATTTCCGGAAAGCGAAGGGAAGCGTTTCCGGCAACTATTACGTTCTGTCGCGACCCGCGTCGCCGAGATGATGAACGCGCCCCCGATCATCCAAGTCCGGTCCCTCGCCAAAACCTACGTTGTCGGCCGCGTCCGGGTCGCGGCGCTCGAGGACGTTACCCTGTCCGTGGGCGAAGGCCGCTTCGTCGCCATTTCCGGGGCCTCGGGCTCGGGCAAGTCGACCCTCCTCAATCTGCTCGGCGGCCTGGACACGCCGAGCGCCGGGACTATCGAGGTCGCCGGCGTCCTGATCTCGGCCATGGACCGGGACACCCTGGCCCGCTACCGTCGGTACCAGGCCGGGATGATCTTCCAATCCTTTAACCTCATCCCTTCCCGGACGGCCCTCGAGAATGTTGAGCTGCCCCTCGTTTTTTCGAATGTCGATAAAAAGGAGCGGAAACGCCGGTCCGTCGAGCTCCTTGAAAAAGTCGGCCTCGCCCATCGCGCCGGCCATCGGCCCATGGAGCTTTCGGGCGGGGAACAGCAACGGGTAGCCGTGGCCCGGGCCCTGGCCAACAACCCCCGGCTCCTGCTGGCCGATGAGCCGACGGGGAACCTCGACAGCCGCACGGCCAGGGAAATCGTCGACCTGCTGGCCGAGCTCAACCGGAGCCGGAACCTGACCGTAGTCATGGTTTCCCACGAGGAGAGCCTCGTCCGCGAATACGTCCAGGAAGTCGTCAGGCTCAGGGACGGCCGTGTCGTCGGGACGGAGAGATGGGCATGAGGTTCCGGGACGCCATCGAATTCTCGCTGGCCGGCCTCCGGAAGCGGCGGTTGCGGACCTTCCTCACGGCCTCGGGCGTCATGATCGGCATCGGCGCCCTCGTCTCGATGATCTCCTTCGGCACGGGCATGCAGAAAAACGTCACCGAGGCCTTCAAAGCCTCCGACATGTTCAATACACTCATGGTCATGCCCGGGAGGGCGGACGTTCCCTCGAATGATCCAGACCAGCCGCGCCGTCGCGCGGAGAAGGCCGGCCGGGCGGACGCCGTCCTCGACGACGCCGCCGTGGCCGAAATCTCCCGAATCCCGGGCGTCCGGACGGCCTACCCGGACGTCAACTTCCCGGCCCTGGTCGGCCTCGAGGGAGAAGAGGAGTTCCGGCTCATTCAGGTCGTCCCGGCGGCAGTCGCGGCCTCGGGCGCCGTGCAGGTCGGCTGGGGAAAAGCCTACGCATCGGACGACGAGGACAGTGTGATCGTCAGCCGGTCGCTCCTCCGACGGCTGGGGACGGACGAACCCGCGGCGGCCGTGGGAAAGACGCTGCGAATCACGTCCGTCTCCATCGACTTCGGCGAGCTCGCCTCTCTCGACCTCACCGCGCTTTTTACAGGGAAGGGATTGCCCGTGGCCCGGGAAGACTACGATTTCCCCATCGTCGGAGTCACCGAGACAATGGCGTTCGGCGGCGGCCCGAGCCCGGTCCAGAACGATGTCCTCATCCCGCCGGGAACGGCCCGCCGGATCAAGCGACTCCCGATAACGAGCATCTGGGACCTGTTCCGGCTGAGGGGTGGCCGGCTTGGCTATTCGGCCGTGAGCGTCAAGCTCGGGTCCTTGCGGGACCTGGAGCGCGTCAAGTCCCGGGTCCGGGACATGGGTTTCTCGACATTCGCGCTCGCCGACCAGTTCGATGAGATCAGGAAGGCCTTCTATTTCATGGACATGATCCTGGCCGCCGTGGGCATGATCGCCATCGTCGTCGCCGCGCTGGGCATCGTCAACACCATGGTCATGTCCATCCTCGAGCGCTTCCGGGAGATCGGCATTATGAAGGCCGTTGGGGCGGGGGACGGGGACATCAAGAGGATCTTCTTCTTCGAATCCGGCGTCATCGGTCTGCTCGGCGGCGCGGCCGGATGCGTCCTCGGCTGGGCGGTCAGCCTGGTCATCAACCGGGTTGTCAATTTCTACATGGCCCGGGAGGGGGGGATGTCCTTCATCGACTACTTCGCCTTCCCGTTCTGGATCTTCCTCGGCGCCGTGGGCTTCTCGCTCCTGGTCAGCCTTGCCTCCGGCATCTACCCGGCCCGCCGGGCCGCCCGCGTCGACCC
>JADBLN010000114.1 GCA_014894455.1 Acidobacteriota bacterium
AAACCGACATCGTTCCTGATCGGTGTCGGCGTGAATCCGGGGGCCATTAATCTAGATTACGAGATGGCGCGGTTCGAAAGGAAGATCGAGGCCGGAGCGGAGTTCGCCATCACCCAGCCGGTTTTCGACATCAGGGCGCTCGAGAGCTTCCTGGAGAAAACGGCCCGTTTCCGCGTCCCCATCCTCGGAGGCATCTGGCCGCTCTGGAGCCTGGCCAACGCCGAATTCATGCACAACGAAGTTCCCGGCGCCTCGGTTCCTCCGGATGTCATGGAGCGGATGCATCGAGCCCAGGATAGGGGACCCGAGTTCGCTCGCCAGGAGGGTGTGGTTATCGCGCGGGAGGTGTTGAGCGCGATCAAGGGGATGGTCCAGGGCGTTCAGGTCAGCCCGCCGCTCGGGAAGTACGAACTCGTCCTTAAAGTTCTCGAAGGATTTTAGGCCTGTCGTTGGCCTCGTTGTTGAGTCCTGAGCTTCATTCCGGCTTGGAATAATTATAATACTGTCTAGCGTAATAGCCGTCCTGCTCGACTAGATCCACGCCGTTCAGGATGACCCCTAAACACTTCAGTTTGTGGGCGTCGAGCTTCTGCTTGGCCTGCTTGAGGGCTGGTATCGGCGTCTGTCCTCCCCGGGCGACCAGGATGATCGCGTCGGCCATCGGTCCCATGGCCAGGGCGTCGGAAACCGCCAGGAGCGGCGGTGTGTCGAACAGCACGAAATCGAAGCTCCGCTTGAGGTAGGCGACGAGCGTGTCCATCTTCTCGGAAGTGAGGAGCTCGATCGGGTTGGCCGGCAGAGGCCCGCTCGTAATAAGCTGCAGATTGGGGATTTCCGTCGGCTTGACGATGTCCGCCGGCTCGATATGGGAGCTCAGATATCTGCTCAATCCCGGCCCGTTGCCGCTGCTTATCCCGAAAATCCTGGCTTGTTTCGGCTTGCGCAGATCGGAGTCGATGATGACGACCCGCTTGCCGGCTTCCGCCAAGGTGATACCCATGTTGGAGACGGTGGACGATTTCCCTTCCCTGGCTAGAGGGCTCGTGAACAAGATCGTTTTGATCTTCCCGGGCGGCGAGGAAACGAGCAGGGTCGTCCGGATGGACCGGTAGCTCTCCGCTTGGATCGATTGGGGTTCGCGCGAAGCGATGAGGTCGATCTTACTTCTTCTCGATCCGTTATTGACCGATCCGCCGGTAGGCCCGTTCGGCTCGAGCAGACGGACGGACCGATCGTCGTCCCGCCTCGAAATGCGCGCCTCTTTTCTTTCGCCTTTCCCCCGCAGCATGGAAATCATATTGGCGAATTCCGCTATCGGCCCTTTCGGCTTGGCTTCGGCTTCGAAGGCCGGGATCGTTCCAAGCGTCGGGATCCCGATCGAATTCGTGACGTCTTTCGATGTCTTAACGGTATGGTTCAGGTACTCGAGACCGAGGGCCAATCCGATGCCCCCGGCCAATCCGAAAAGAAAGCCCATGAGGACGTTCTTCCGCTTGTTTGGGAACGCAGGAACCAGCGGATAGTCGGCCTTATCGACGATCCGGACATTCAGGGCCTCAAGGCCCTTGAGTCGGGAGGATACGTCGGTCTCGCTTTGTCTCTTCGACAGAGAATCGAGCAACGACTTCTTGTTGTCGAGCTCGATCCTCAGGCTGTTATAGACGACCGAGTTGCTGTTGGCCCTATAAGCCGCATTTTTCTGGGTATTGAGGAGCTGCTGCAGCGATTGCTCCTTGCCGAGAGCGTTTTGATAATCGTTGTAGGAGTTCCGGATCAGGTTCTGGGTCTCGTTCTGAAGAGCCTCCGTGGCCGCGTCGAGCTCCGATTTCAAGCGCTGCATCGCGGGGAACTCCGGCTTGACCGTGGTCAGCCGTGTGGCGTATTCGCGACTGAGGTTGATGTACTGCTCCCGCAGGCGCTGGATAAGGCTGCCCTCCGGAGCGTTGGGTATCTCGCCGAGCGGAGCTGCCTTGAGTTGGTTATAGGCATTGAGCTTGTTGACCCGGTCGAGCGTTGCGTCCGTCAGGGCCTTGTTGACTTCCCCTATCCTGCTGACGGTCGGAGCTTCCGCCGCCGTGAGCGGCAGGATGTCTTTTTCAGAGCCGTATTTGTTGAGCTCCCTTTCTTTCCCCTCGATCTCGGTCCTGAGCCCTGCGATCTGGGTGTTCAAAAATGCCGTGGCCTGCTCCGA
>JADBLN010000100.1 GCA_014894455.1 Acidobacteriota bacterium
GCCTTGCCGATTCCGGATGTCGCGCCGGTGATCAGGCAGGTATCATGGTTCATGCAATTTCCGGGATTGCCTTGACCAGCACGGGAGCCAGGTGCAGGTATTGCGTCGCCGCCCTTTTTCTGTCGATATCCTGGTAGATGGCCTGGACCCGGCCGGGAGGTAGCCCGGCCGCGGAAGCGACGTCCTCGGGGCTGAAGCCGTGGTTCTTGCCGTAGAGGCAGAGGTCCATGACTTCATAGGGAACCGAAAAGAAAAATTCGTCCTGGCCCTGGGGCAGTGAATAGGTGTCGGTCGTCGGCGGCCGACTGATGATGGCTTCCGGTAATCCGAGAAAGCGAGCGAGTTCGTAGACCTGGGTCTTGTAAAGGTGGGCGATGGGCTTGATGTCCGCCGCCCCGTCGCCCTGCTTGACGAAAAAGCCCTGGTCGTATTCGAGCCGGTTGGGCGTGCCGGCCACGGCGTAATTGTAGAGGTCCGCGTAGTAATACTCGAGCATCTTGCGGATGCGCTGCTTGAAGTTCGTCGAGGCGACGATGGCCAGGTAGGAGCCGAGATCGAGCCGCTTCTTAACCACCCGGCCGTCGGGCGACGCGGCCACGACCGAAAACAGAGTGTAGGCCTTGTCTTCGCTGATGTCGGACACGACGATCTTCGACTTCCACTCCCGGCCGTAGCCGGGGACGGCCGTCCGGACGGCCTCGTCGTACTTGTCATAGTAGCCAACGGCCTCGAGGATGGGGCTGATGTCGATGGGAATCCTGCGTATCCCCAAGTGGTCGGCGAGGAGCTCGCTCAGGCCCAGCGTGTCCTCCGCCGAATGGCGCTCGGGCATCTGCAGGCCGATGACCTTGTCCTTGCCCACGGCACGGACGCACAGGGCGGCGGTGACGCTGCTGTCGATGCCGCCCGATATTCCAATGACCAGCCCCCGCTTACGGAGCTTTTTCCCTAGCCCGTTCCTGATCGCGTTGGATATCTTGTCCAGCTCGCCTTCGCAATCGATCTTGAGGAGATCGGGCGAAAAGGAGGTTTTATCGGTCATGCTGCCCTCCCGACTCTCTTGTCGACGTAGACGTCCCACTTTATGTCCTTCCCCCCGGCATCCGGCCGGCCCTGCACGAATTCCTCCGCCAACAACTGTGTCGAGATGATCCCGGAGAGGGCCATGCCTTCCGTTTCGCTCGTGCTCTCGCCGGAATCAAGCTTGCGGAAGAGTCGGCCGACCTTGTCCAGATCGAAAACCCCGGTTTCGCGGATTTTCTTCTCCGAGAGCGCATCCCGATAGGCGGCGCCTTGGAGCCGGCCGATGAACGCCTTCTGGATCGGTGCCCGATAGGGATGCTTGGTTCGTCCGGTTATGGACGGCGGCAACACGTCTTTGAACGCCTTCTTCAGGATGTGCTTCTCGTCGAGGCCGAGGATTTTCCATGTCGGCGAGACGCGCGACATGAAGTCGATGATGCGGAAATCGAGGTAGGGCGGCCGGATCTCCACGGAGTTGGCCATGGCCATCCGGTCTCCCTGGGATGTCAGCAAATAATTGCTGAGAAAGAGCTTGTCTTCCAGGTACTGGGCCTTTGAGAACGTGTCCCGTCTCTCGAAATCGGCCGGGAGCAGGCGCGCCAGCTCCTCCGTAGCCGAATAGCCGCCGAGCTCCGCCTGCATGTCTTTCGAGAAGAACCGCTTGATGCGGGCCGTGTTGTTCCAGCGGACGAGGTGGGAGAAGAACAGCTCCCGAGGGTCCTCCGGGCCGTGGGCCATGAACTGCCGTAACGACGTTTTTTCCCGCGCCGTCCGGAAGATCTGAGGATAGAGGCGCTCGAAGAGCCGGGCGCGATGAGGCGAGCCGGGCCGGCGCAAGACGAATTGCCGGACCAGGGCCTCGCGGAAGATGTCGTAACCGCCGAAGACCTCGTCCGCCCCCTCTCCGGTGCAGACGACCTTGATCCCTTGCTCGTGGACGAAGCGCGAGAGCAGGAACATGGGCACGGGCGCCGTCCGCAGGATGGGCGTTTCGCAGTGCCGGACGACCCGGGGAAAGGCCTCGGCGATGAGGGAGTTCCGGGCCCTCAACTCGCGATGCTCGACCCGGAGGTACGCCGCCATCTCGTTTTGAAAGACGCCCTCGTCGAAGGCCT
>JADBLN010000119.1 GCA_014894455.1 Acidobacteriota bacterium
CTCGGTCTTGAAGCAGATGGCCGAGGAGGGGGTGACAGGCTTTTCCGGAGTTCCTTCGACCTACGCCCACCTTCTCTTCAAATCGCCCCTCGCCGGCCTACCGGGACAAGCTGCCCGCGCTTCGCTACTGTTCCCAGGCGGGCGGGCACATGCCCAAGCACGTCAAGCTCGAGCTCTTGAAAACGTTGCCGACCCATGCCCGCCTCGTCATCATGTACGGCGCCACGGAAGCCTCGGCCCGCCTGACGTATGTTCCACCAGAACGCCTGGAATCCAAGATCGATTCGATAGGCATACCCATCGCGGGAGTGACCATGAGCGTCATGTCCCCCGAAGGGAAGATCCTGGGTCCCGGCGAGACCGGGGAGCTCGTCGCCCGGGGCGAGAATATCATGCTCGGGTACTACAAGGACGAAGAGGCGACAAAAAGGGTCCTCGACGCGCACGGCTACCACACCGGCGATCTGGGCTATCGCGACGAGGACGGCTTTCTTTACGTTACGGGGAGAAAGGACGATCAGATCAAGGTCGGCGGGCACCGCGTCAACCCCCAGGAAATCGAGGACATGATCGTCGAGTCCGGGCTGGCCGCCGAATGCCTCGTCTTCGGAATTCCGGACCCCCTGCAGGGGCAGCGGTTGGCGGGCCTGGTCGTCCCGATTCGAAAAACCGCGGACACGGTCGAGGGCATCCTCAAGTATTGCGGCGCCAAACTGCCCAAGTTCAAGGTCCCGGGGTCTTTGCGGCTTGTCGAGGCCATCCCTAAAACGAGCAGCGGGAAGCCCGACCGGGCGAGGAGCGTCCGGCTGCTCGAGGCGGTAAAGGCGGCCGGGGAATAAGACGCGGACCGTGTGGAAATCCGGGGTCTTCGGTTATAATAGGGCGGCACAAAGGTCAACATTGCCGATGGACGAGCGTCATGCCTGAATATGAAACCGAAATCCGTCAATTCGTCGCTGGCAGGTTCCTCTTCGGAGACGACAAAAAGCTGGGGGACCAGGATTCCCTGCTCGAGGCCGGGATCATTGACTCCACGGGCATCCTCGAGCTCATCAATCATCTCGAAGAGCGTTACGGCATAAAAGTGAACGACGACGAGCTGGTGCCGGAAAACCTGGACACGATCGCGAGCATCTCCGCGTTCCTGGGTAAAAAGACGGCTTAAGAGCTCCATGTGCGGTGTCGCCGGAATTTTCGACGCGCGGGGGGAAGGCCGGATAGCGGCCGCGAGCCTCGCCTCCATGGTCGCCGCGCTCGAGCACAGGGGCCCGGACCAGAAGGGGATCTATCTCGATAGACATGTCGGTCTCGGGCACGCCCGGCTGAGCATTATCGACCTCGCGACAGGCGCCCAGCCCATCCATAACGAGACGGGGACGGCCTGGATCGTCCTCAACGGAGAAATCTACAACTACCCGGAGCTTAGGGCGGGGCTCGAGACGAAAGGGCACCGCTTTTATACGACCACCGACACCGAGGTCCTGCTTCATCTTTACGAGGAAAAAGGTCCGGCCTGCGTCGACGAGCTCAACGGGCAGTTCGCCTTCGCCATCTGGGACGCTCCCAGGCAATCCCTTTTCCTGGCCAGGGACCACTTCGGGATTTGCCCTTTGTATTACGCGGAGCATGACGGGTCTTTCCTTTTCGCCTCGGAGGTCAAGGCCCTCATCGCCTCGAAGCTTCTCCCTCCGCCCGCCCTGCGCCCGCGGGCCCTGGACCAGGTTTTTACCTTCTGGACGACCCTGCCGGGCTGGACCGTCTTCGAAAACATCCATGAGCTCGAACCGGGTCACACCCTCACAATCAATGCGCTAGGACGGCAACTCCGGAAATACTGGGACATTCCGTATCACCCGCTTGAAGCCTATTCCCAGGCCGGCCCCGGGGCGATCAGCGAGCAGGTCATGGCCCTGCTCATGGACGCGACGAGGATCCGCCTCCGGGCCGACGTTCCGGTCGGGTCCTACCTCAGCGGCGGGCTGGATTCGTCGGGCATTACAGCCTTGATCTCGCGCCACTTCAACAGGGGGGTGCGCACGTTCGGCGTCCGCTTCGAGGAGGAGGCCTTCGACGAGGGCGTCTTTCAAAACGAGATGGCGGCGTACCTCCGGGTCGA
>JADBLN010000019.1 GCA_014894455.1 Acidobacteriota bacterium
TTCTCGACCACCTCCTTGACGATCGGCCGGAAAAAACCATACTCCCGCTCGAAACGACTCTCATACTCCGTCAGGACGAATTTCTGGCGGAAACCGGCGGTACCTCCATACGATTCCAGCATGGAAGAACTATCCGCCCTCCAGAGGACACAGTGATACAAGTAACTTGCGAAGTTGCTGAGATGAGGCGTAGCATCCTCTATTCTGTTCTCACCCAACTACGTGCTGGGAAGACTCGGAAATGGTTCTGTACGAAGTGTGAACATTTGCAGGACTATCCCGAATCGTTCATTTCAAGTTCCGGAATTCCTAAGCCTGACAACCCAACAAGCAAAAGCTCGGTCGAAGATCGGGGGCTGTCAAAAGCTCCAGATGCGGGCTCTGGCCCTCATGTCAGTCGAACTATGGCTGAGAAAGAGCAGAATATGAAAAGCACTTATAAGGAATGTGCATTATGTGAGGAAAGATGTGATGTGTCATGCATCCAGTGCCAGAAATGCGGTGGGGGAGTGTTCGCATCAAGGCGAGGTCGGGTCTCTTTAGATATTGACAAGAACATATTGCAAGACAAATAGAAGCCTAGAGGTCTCCGGCGCTGCGGTCGAGGAGAGGCCGCGCCGAAGCGACAAGCACCCGGTAGGCCGTCTGCCGCTCGCCTCGGATCTCGCTTTCGAGCTTCCGCGAAAAGATCGGTCGAGGCCTGTCCACGCCCAGGGGATTGATGGCGTATTCGCAGCGCAGGCCGAAGGGCTTGAGCGTCGCGGCGGCGGCGCCTCCCGTGCCGATCGCCGACCCCAGGGCCAGGGCGCATATTCTCTTCATGATCCGGTTGCGCTGTCGTTTCTTCTCAACGTCGGACACGATCCCCTCCTTTCGGCGGGCGGATTAACGCCCTATCGGAGCCAGGATCTCGAAGGGATTTCCAAAATCGGAAAACGTCGTGACGATGGTCTGATTCCCGTCAATTGCCCGGCGATGGAGCCTCTGAGGGAGATTGTCCGCGCTTCCGACATAAAGCAAGACGTCGAACGGGCTCTCTTTGACTCGCCCCTGATCGTCCTTGACGGAGGACCCGGATTGGAATCGGTAAAGGCAGACGTCCTTTCCGTCCATCTCGACTTGCGGACCCTTTTGGATTTCCCGGGCGTTCTTCAGAATCTCCAAGTAGCCATCCTCCTTCCAAACGTCGTTCTCAGGCGCCAGAATTAACCGGCTCCATTCTTCTTCCTCAACCCGAATATAGACGTTCCTTTCGATCGCGATGGTTTCTGTGGTCATGATATCGCTTCTCAAGACCGAGCGAAAACGCGATGGCCGAATCCGTTCTTCCGTCGAAACGAGATTTCCTGCCCCTGCGGCGTCAAGTACGGCCGCCATCGTCACCGTTCGGGAACGATAGCTTTTAACTTTTTCAAAGGCGGCGAGCATGGACGTCCACCCGGAGAGCGTCGCGTCCGCCGCGCCGGCCGGCGGGACAGGCACGGAAGCGTATTCCCGGAAGGCCAGAGCGGACGTCCGGTCGACCTCCAATCCGTCCACCGGAAATGCAACCTCTACGGAGACGGAGGCGCCGTCGGGCGATCCCGTCCGGCCGGGACTGTAGACCGTTGAACTCGGGCTGTAGCCCCCGGCGGCGTATAGCGTCCCGGTGATGACGGCGCCGCCGACCGTCTTTCCCTCGGACAGGGCCAAGCGGAAATGATCGGCCTGGAAATGGAGAAGGTCTTCTTCTTTGGCGGGGTCCCGCGAGGGATCGGACGCCGAAAAGGCGGAGCGGGCGCGGGCGAAATCGGCCTCGTCCGGGATCAGCCGATCGTCGGGGACCTCGGCCGTGACGACGACAAAAACATCTTCCGCTTTTTCCGGGACCACGGTCTTGCCCGGGGGAGATCCCGAGGGCAAGGATGAGGCCAGCCGATACCCGCGAACGACGATCCCGCCGCCTCGCCGAGAGCCGGCGGAATCCCCGCCTCCGCATCCGCCGAGCATCATTAAGATGGCCGCGGCGATGGTCATCTTTCCTATCAACGCACGAGGGATCATGGGTGTTCTCCTTATGGATAAGAATTTCCTTTTTCTTCGATGTGGTGAATTCCTGCTCCGGACAAAGAAT
>JADBLN010000002.1 GCA_014894455.1 Acidobacteriota bacterium
CCGGATTCGATGGGAGGAGCGGCAGGGAGCGGACTCTGGGGAGCGACCGATAGAAGTGCGGCGGAGTACCCGGAGCCGCACTTCTAGGAAATATTTTAAGCAAGCCCAGGAAAGAAATTTCTTTTCAGATAGTTACCAGAATTGTAGCTCCGGGTACTCCGCCACAATTCTGCTGGTCACTACGAAGACTTCGCTCCCCGCCGCTCCCTCCGACGATACCCCTCAACCCCTATCCCACGGCCTCCTTTGGGAACACCCGCGCCCGATGTGGATTCTTTCCGGCTATCCCCACGTCCCAGGTAATTAATTGAAATCTATTTGCGGTCGCTCTATGATGGGCACCGTGAAAAGAAAGATCCGGTGCGACGGCGAGGCGATGACGGCGATCGTCCTGGCTGGGGGACGCGGCAGGCGGATGAAGGCCGACAAGGCCGGGCTCGCGGTGGGCGACCGGACGCTCCTCGAACACGTTCTCAGTCAGCTCGAGCCGTACTTCGAGGAGATCCTGGTCAGCGTTTCCCCGGGACAAACGATCGGCCTTGAGGCCGGATATGAGGCTGGAACCAGAGTTCGGGGTAAACGCACGGCAATCCGCCGAAGTCTAAAGCCGAGGGTCGTCGAGGATGAGACCCCCGGCCTCGGACCCCTCGGCGGGATCCTGAGCGGGCTCAAGGCGGCGGCGAACGAAGCCTGCGCCGTCGTCGCCTGCGACATCCCGGACATCGACATCCCGCTTCTTCGGTCACTCGCGCGGGCGGCGGGCGACGCCGATATCGCCGTCCCCGTCGGCCCGGCCGGACATTTCGAACCACTCTTCGCCGTCTATAGGAAACCCGTCGTTCCCGAAATCGAAGCGCTCCTCCGGAGCGGTGAACGGAGCATCCTTCCCCTCTTCGGCCGCCGCCGGACGGTCGTCGTGCGTCTCGAAGACGCCACCTGGCTCCGTAACCTCAACACCCGCGAGGATTATCGATCGTACCTTCGCACTCTCTCCGACAGACAAACCGGCCGGGCTGAAGAGAGGCCGCGAGTGATAGGCCGGAAAAATCGGAAGAAGAGGACGGACTCCACGCTCTCCAAGAAAAGATAGGCGCTCAGCGGCCGGGCCGCGTGAGGAGTCCGTAGAAAAGGAATCGTCCGGCGACCTCACTCGCGAGGACCAGTACGAACGCCAAAATCAGGGATAGGCTCGCTCCCCGTCCGATTGCCCCTCTAAATCCTCCAGCCATCAGATCCATCTCGATGAAGTTATTCGCCCGGGCCATCGCCTCCAACCCGATGAAAAAGAGGCCGGCGGCAAGCAGCGTCAGTCTTCCCAAATGCAGGAGGCGGTGTGTCTCGGCCCGCGGCCGGAGCGACGGCCCAGTCCGAGGCCCGAAAACACCGTGTCCGGGGGCGAGGAGGAGCGATATGACGATCTCGACGGCGACGAGAAAGCTGGAAAGATTCAATAAATATCTGTGTTTGACCCCCCCACCCACCGAGACATCGATGAGGAGTGCCGTGGCCATGGCCCCCAAGGTCAGGGCTGTCATAACGAAAGAGAGCGGCGTGTAGGCCTGGTTCCAAGAGGGGACGGTTTGGAGCATATAGAGTTTCGACATGCTCACGAGGAACAGGACCCCCGCGAAACCCGCCGTGATCAGAACGGCCTCCGCCAGGCCGGCGTTCGTCGGCCGCCTCCAGGTTAGGAGCGTACCCAGGGCGACGAGGGCCATGAAACCGAGCTCGAAAAAAATTTCGCGGCTGAGCCAGGACGTCCGCAGGTTGGTCAGGACTCGGCGGGCCCGGAACGGGTGGTGGAGGTGGAAAAAGGAGAGGAGGGCCGCCACGGCCAGGAGAGCTAAGACCAGGGCCAGGAGGGCGATCCTCAGCCCATGCGTCGCGGCGTCAGGAGGAGGTCCGGCGGACGCGGGGAACACGACGGACAACGCCAAGGGGACGCCGCACATGAGGAAAACGCCCACGGCCATCTGCCCGGCGATCGTGAAGGCGACGAGAGGCCACTCTTTCCACATGGCCGGTTAGACTTCTTCCCAGTTGGCCACCTCGGCCGCCCGCTCCGCGGCCCGGGCGGCGTCCCGGTGCGGCTTGATAACGAGAGCCGGGTCTGTTTGGGAGGGGTCGGGAAGAGGGAAGATCTGCCGCGTCTCGCCATACTTCTTCCGGAGCTCGGCCAGGTCGCCGAAATCGAGGGCCCGCTGGGGGCAGGCCGCGACGCAGGCCGGCGTCCCTCCGGCGTCGACGGCGTCGTAGCAGAAATCGCACTTGGAGACGGTGTTCGTCGTCGCGTTGAAGCGGAGCGCGGTGTACGGGCAGGCCCACTCGCAGTAGCGGCAGCCGATGCAGCGGTCCGTGTCGACGAAGACGATGCCGTCCTCGCGTTTCCAGATCGCTTTGACCGGGCAGGACAGGCCGCAGACGGGCTTTTCGCAGTGGTTGCAGGCCATGGAGATGTTGTAGGCGACCACGGACGGGACCCAGGCCTCGCCTTTTTTCTCCCAGCCGCCGCCGGCCACCTCGTAGACGCAGCGCCAGAGGACTCCCGCTTCCAGGTTGTTCCGGTCCTTGCAGGCCATCTGGCAGGCCTTGCAGCCGCTGCAGGCGGCGGCGTTGAAGAAAAAGGCGTACTGGGTGACCATGTCAGGCCGCCTCCGCCTTTTCCACCTGGACCATGATCGTGTGCTGGGCGTTGCCGAAGGCGAGCGGCGTCCAGCGCTCCGAAGAAAGGACATTGACCGAGCCGCGCCGGTCGACGCCGTTCTTGTCCGGCGTCCACCAGGCGCCCTGGGGCAGGGCGACGACCCCGGGCATGATCCGTTGGGTCAGCCGGCACGGGACGACGACGGCTCCCCGGTCGTTATAGACCTTGACCAGGTCGCCGTTCTTGACCTTCCTCGGCCCGGCGTCGAGCGGGTTGATGAACAGGCGCTGGGGGAAGGCCTCTTCGAGCCAGTCGATGCCCTCGAGCGTCGAATGGACGCGGGAGAGATAATGATGCCCGATGACCGAGAGCGGGAAATTTTTGGCCTCGGGGCCGAAGGGGCTCTCCCACTCCTGGATGTACTTCGGGACGGCGGGGATCTCGGCCGGGTTGTTCATGTCGTGGAGGCGCTTCGAGAATATTTCGATTTTCCCCGACGGCGTCGGCAGGGGGTGTTTCACAGGGTCGCGCCGGAAATCGGTGAAGGCCACCGCCGGCCGCTCGACCGGGAGGGAATAGACGCCGACATTCGACGCTTCGAGCTCGTCCAAAGTCGGAAGGCCGGGGAATCGCGACTGGCGGTAGCGGTCGAGCGACCAGGCGATCCAGTCTCGCTCGGTCCGGCCCTCGGTGTAGGCCTCTTCGAGCCCGAGCCGGGCGGCGATCTCGGCGCAAATGCGGTAATCGCTTTTCGTCTCGAAGGGCGGCTCGACGACCTTGGGCATGAGGATGACCTCGTCGCCGTACTTCCAGCCGTCCTCGAGGCCCCAGGTCTCGAACTGAGTGCAGACCGGTAGAAGGATGTCGGCGAAGCGCGCGGTCGGCGTCAGAAAGTTGTCCTGGACGAGGAGGAATTCGACGCGCTTCTCGTCGGCCAGGATGCGGGCCGTCCGGTTGACGTTGGCGTGCTGATTGATCAGGGCATTGCAGGCGACAGCCCAGATGCACTTGATGTCCGTGTCCAGTGCGTCCGCGCCGCGGACGCCGTCGGCCTCTCCCATTGTTTTTCCACGGAGGACCGCTTCGGTCCAGAGGAAGCTCGGGATCATGGCCTTGACCGGGTTCTCGCCCGTCGGGAAGACGAGCCAGAACGGGCCGCCGTCCGGCGCCTGGAGGGCGATGCCGCTGGCCCAGCCGCCGGGGACGCCGACGTTCCCGGTGATGGCCGCGAGGACGCAGCCGGCCCTCACCGCCTGCTCGCCGTAGGCCCGTCTCTGCATGCCGTAACCCTGGTAGAGGACGGCGGGTTTCGAGGTGGCGTATTCTCGGGCGAGGCGGGCGATCGTCTCGCGCGGGACCGCGGTGATGGCCTCGGCCCATTCCGGCGACTTGGGCTGGCCGTCGCGCGTCCCGAGGATGTAATCCTTGTAGCTCTCGGCGCCGGCGGCGCCTTCCGGCATTTGGGACTCGTCGAACCCGACGCAGTGGGTCCGGACGAACTCCGCGTCGTAGAGCTTTTCCTGGATCATGACGAAGGCCATGGCCGACATCATGGCCGCGTCCGTCCCGGGCCGGATGGGGATCCACTCGTCGGCGAGCGAGACGGCGCTCAGGGTCATCCGCGGGTCGACGCAGACGACCCGGACGCCTCTCTCCCGGGCCTTCTGGACGAAGTATTCGCTGTTCGTCCCGTCGCGCATCTCGGCCGGATTCCAGCTCCACATCAGGATGTACTTGGAGTTGAGCCAGTCCTGGCGCTGGTTTCCGGTGACGCTCGTGCCATAGACGGTGGGAGTCGCCGCGGAGATCGCGGCCCACGAGTAGCTGTTGTAGAAACCGAGGGAGCCGTCGTAGAGGTTCATCAACCGCTGGGCCGTCTGCCGGCCGTTGATCTGGTTGTAGCTGCCCGTGCCGTAGGGAACGTAAAAAGCCTGGTTGCCGTAGGCCGCCTTGATCCGCTTGAACTCCGAGGCGATCCGGTCGAGGGCTTCCTCCCAGCTGACACGCTCGAACTTGCCCTCACCCCTCTTCCCCACCCGCTTCATGGGGTATTTGAGGCGGTCAGGATGATACTGCCGCTTGCGGTAGGCCCGGCCGCGGACGCAGGCCCGGAGCTGGGGGTCGGCGATGGTGTCGCCAGGGCGGTCGTCCGTTTCGATGCGGACGATCACGCCGTCACGGACGAAGACCTTGAGCAGACAGCGGCCGCCGCAGTTATGGGAGGGACAGCCCGTCCGGATCATGCGCTCTTCGGACGGCGCTTGTTCGACCAGGGCATGACGGGGGTCGCGCCGGCGGAACCCGGCGGCGAGCCCTTTCGAGGCGGCGGCCGACGAACCGACGAGGGCGCTCCAGCGCAAGAAACTCCGCCGGCTCATGGCCGAGGTCTCGATCTTTTTTTTGAGGGTCGGACCTTTCATGCCCGGCTCAATACCGTCCCTTTTCTTCATGCGCGACCCCGACCGATCCCCGGAAATGGGCCGCGGCCAGCATCGAGAGCGCGGGTATCAGCCGACCTGGGTCGTCAGGAAGATCTGGAGGCCCATCTGGCCGATCTGGTCCCGGGTCTCTTCGATGCCGTCGATGTGGGCGTCTTCGTCCTTGAGAATGGACTCGAGGATCTCGCGGGTCGCGAAATCCTTGACGTTCCCGGCCAGGATGATGGCCTCGTTATAGGCCTTGATGGCCCCTTCCTCGGCGATGTGGTCGTTAGCGAACATCTTCGGGATGTCGGCGCCGATGTGAATCTTCTTGGTGTCGCTGACGACGGGCAGGCCTTCGAGGAAGAGGATGCGGCCGATGAGCTTCTCGGCATGCTTCATCTCGTCGATGGCCCGTTTCTCGATGGCCTTGTGGAGCTTTTCGTAGCCCCAGTTGGCGCACATCTCCGAGTGGACTATGTACTGGTCGATAGCCGTGAGCTCGTCGGCGAGCAGGGCGTTGAGCGCCTTGATGAGTTTAGGATCCCCTTTCATGATGTCCTCCTGCGGTCGGGATTTTTGGATGGGTTATTATCGAAAAACCAATTTTATGCCGATCGGCGGGCAAAGGCAAGCTCCGCCGGTTTCGCGGGCAGCGGTCGACGCTCCGGTGAGAAACGCCGCCGGGCTAGGGCGTCTATTGGAGCGGCGTCCGATTTTCGGATAGAATACGCCCATCATCCAAGGAGGACAAGCATGAGACGTTCGATCATCTTGACGGGGATTATCATTGCGGCGCTCGTCCTGGCGGGCTGCGCCCCCGGCCGGAACGACCTCGAGAAAACGGCCGACGCCGAGGGCCGGACGGCCGGGTTCTTGCTCGGCCTCTGGCACGGCTTCATCTCGCCCGTGACGTTCATCATCTCCATCTTCAGCCGGAACGTCCGGTTCTACGAGGTCCACAACACCGGAGCCTGGTACAATTTCGGGTTCGTCCTCGGCGCGGGCCTCTTTCTGAGCGGCGGCATCCTGGGTAGGAAAAAGAAGAAAGGCTAGACGTGCCCGCCGTCGCCGGCATCATCTTCATCGCGGCTTTCGTCCGTTCGGCTCTGGGCTTCGGCGACGCGGTCATCGCCATGCCCCTGCTGGCGATGATCATCGGGCTCAAGACGGCGACGCCGCTCGTCGCCTTCATGGGGCCGACGATCTCCATTATAATACTCGCGAGGAGTTGGAGGGGCGGCGACATGACGTCGGCCGCGAGACTCATCGTCGCGTCCTTGCTGGGCATCCCGCTCGGGATCTACGGCCTGGCCCGCCTGCCCGAGGAACCGCTTAAGATCGCGCTCGGCATCCTCATCCTGCTCTACGGCGTTTTCGGCCTGGCCCGGCCTGGGGCCAGGATCAGGAACGAGAAAGCCTGGTTGCCCTGGCTCGTCGGCTGGACGGCGGGGGTGCTCGGGGGCGCCTACAACACCAACGGACCGCCCGTCGTCGCCTACGGCATGCTCCGGGGATGGCCGCCTGAACGCTTCCGGGCAACGCTCCAGGGCTACTTTCTGCCGACCGGCCTCGCGATCCTCGCCGGGCACGGCATCGCCGGGATGTGGACGGGCGAGGTTTTCCGGTTTTATCTCTATTCCCTGCCGGCCATCGTCATCGGGGTTGTCCTCGGGGGGCTCGTCAACAGGAAGCTGACGCACGACCTGTTCGCCAAGCTCGTCTATGGTTTCCTCGCCGCGATGGGCGCCGTCCTCCTCGTCCGCACCCTTTTGTAAGGAGACGGATGGGGTCAAACCTACTTTTTTTCGAAAAAAGTAGGTTTGACCCCAGTGCTGTCCAGTTGACGAAACTGAAAAGCTCGGCATTGCATAGATATTCCAAAGGATA
>JADBLN010000078.1:0-26487 GCA_014894455.1 Acidobacteriota bacterium
GCCGCAAGCCGGGTGATCCCCTCGTCGGAGACGGCGATGAGGTGCTCGGCAGATGTGGCCCCGACCTCCGCGGCGAGCTCGGCCCCACCCAGGGTGACGAACTCGTCGGCGTGGACCTTGATCTTGAAGCCGGCGGCCTTGGCCGTCCCGACGAGCCGCCGCGTCTCTTCGAGCGAGAAGACGCCGGGCTCACAGAAGATGTCGAAGAACTCGGCCAAACCGCGTCTGCCCACTTCGGGGATCAGCGTGTCGACGAGAAGCTGGATGTACTCTTCCCGCCGGTCGCGGTATTCCGGCGGGACATCGTGGGCGCCCATGAACGTCGGGACGATGTCTACGGGGTGGAGGGCGTCGAGGTCGCGCAGGGCCTCGAGCTGTTTCACTTCGTCCTCGAGGTTGAGGCCGTAGCCGCTCTTGGCCTCGACGGTCGTCGTGCCCGTGAGGAGCATCCGGTCGAGCCGACGGAGGCAAAGGGCGAGGAGGTCGTCCAGGCTGGCCGCGCGCGTCGCCTTGACCGTCGTCTGGATGCCCATGCCCCGTTCGGCCAGCTGCCGGTAGGTCCAACCCTGGATCCTCAGACCGAATTCCCGGGCCCGGTCCCCGGCGAAGGGGAGATGGGTGTGGGCGTCGACGAAACCGGGCAGGGCGACCATGCCCTGTCCGTCGACCGTGACCGCGTCCGGCTCGGGCAAGACCTGGGCCAGGAATTCGTCTTCGGTCCCAACGAAGACGATGATGCCTTTCGAAGAAGCGACCCAGCCGTTCTCGATGACGCCGAGGTCCCGCAGAGCCTCCTTGCGCTTGGGCAGGGGTCCGGCGCAGGTCAGGAGCTCCCGGCAGCCGGCGACGACGCAATCAGCTGACGTCATGAGGCGTTTTTTTCAAGGAGGAGTGTTTCGTCCTGCGGATGAACGAGGGCGTTTCGTAGGACTCCCATTGCCTGTCGGTGACCGAGGGCTCCCAGGCCGGCGCTCCGCCCTTGCTCTCGAAGATATAGGCCGGCGTTTCCTGGAACACGGGGAAAGGCTGGGGCGTTTTCCGGGGGGCCGGCCGATGGGCTTCCTCGGCCGGGGCCAGCGTCAGGGCCGGATTCTGGTCGAAGCCGGTGGCGATGACGGTCACCTTGACCGTGTCCTTCATGCTTTCGTCGATGACCGTGCCGAAAATGATGTTCGCGTCCGGGTCGGCCAGGCTGTGGATGAGCTGGGAGGCCTTGGAGACCTCGTGGAGGGTCATGGTCTTGCCGCCGGTGATGTTGATCAGGACGCCGTGCGCGCCTTCGATGGAGGTGTCGATGAGAAGCGGGCTGGAGATGGCCTTCTCGGCGGCCTCCAGGGCCCGGTTCTCGCCCGAGGCCAGGCCCGTCCCCATGAAGGCCATGCCCATGCCCTTCATGACCGATTTGACGTCGGCGAAATCCAGGTTGATCAGCCCGGGCTTGGTGATGAGGTCGGAGATGCCCTGGGCCGCCTGCCGCAGGATGTCGTCGGCGAGGCGGAAAGCGTCCTGGATGGACGTGTTCAGGTTGACCGTCTGGAGGAGCCTCTCGTTGGGGATGGCGATGACCGTGTCCACGGCCGACTTGAGCTCCTTGAGGCCTTCCTCGGCCTGCTTGGCCCGCACCCGGCCCTCGAACTCGAAGGGCAGGGTGACGATGGCGATGACCAGGATGTCGAGCTCGGCGGCGATGTTGGCGATGATCGGGGTCGCACCCGTGCCGGTCCCGCCGCCCAGGCCCGTGGTCAGGAAGATCATGTCGGCGCCCTCGAGGATCTCGAGGAGCCGCTCCGTGTCCTCCATGGCCGCCTGCTTGCCCACCTCCGGGCGGCCGCCGGAGCCCAGCCCTTTCGTCAGCTGGCTCCCGATCTGTATCTTCGTCCGGGCCCGGTTGCTGTTGAGGGCCTGGAGGTCGGTGTTGACGGCGATGAACTCGACGCCCTGGACGCCGTGCTCGATCATCCGGTTGACGGCGTTGCCGCCGCCGCCGCCGAGGCCGATGACCTTGATCTTGGCCCCGAGGTGCTCCTCGACGAGGTGGAATTTCAGCCGGCTCGATTCGTCGCTCATGTGTTCTCTCCTTATCCTTCCTTGAACCAATCTTTGAATTTGGACCAACCGTTCTTTTTTCTGTCCCTGGCGAGACCCCTGTTCTGCCAGATATGAAAACCGTAGAGGATGAGTCCCACCGATGTGGAGAAGTCCGGGGTCGAAACGCGGTCGACGAGGCCGCCGACGCCGCCCGGGTCGCCTCGCCGTACGGGGAGGTCGAAGATCTCCTCGGCGACCTCCTCCAGGCCCTCGAGAAGGGCCGTGCCGCCGGTGAGGACGATGCCCGAGTTCAGCGACTTGTCGTAGCCCATGCGCTTGATGTCGGAGTCGACCAGCCGGAAGATCTCCTCGGCCCGGGGCTGGATGATGTCGGCCAGGAGCTGGCGCGACAGGACCCGCGGCTTGCGGCCCTTGCCGACCGAGGGAACCTCGATCGTCTCCTGGTCCTCGACCGGGGGCCCGGCGATGCAGCCGAACTTTTTTTTGATCCGCTCGGCCTCGGGGATGGGCGTCCGCAGGCCGACGGCGATGTCGTTGGTGAAGTTGTCGCCGCCGATGGGGATGGTCGAGGTGTACCACAGGCTGCCGCGCTCGTAGAT
Source organism: Acidobacteriota bacterium (assembly GCA_014894455.1). Lineage (GTDB taxonomy): Bacteria > Acidobacteriota > Aminicenantia > Aminicenantales > Saccharicenantaceae > RBG-16-66-30. The sequence goes on from JADBLN010000078.1 coordinate 2,649, forward strand.
GGCCACCTCGGTCGTGCCCGCGCCGATGTCGATCTGCCCGACGCCGAGCTCCCGCTCGTCTTGGGTCAGGACAGACTGGGCCGTGGCGATCTGGTTGAGGACGACCTCCTCGACGCCGATCCCGGCCCGCCCGACGCAGCTCTTCAGGTTCTGGAGCGAGGTCAGGGCGGCCGTGATGATGTGGACGTTGACCTCGAGCTTGATGCCGCTCATCCCGGTCGGGTCCTTGATCCCGTCCTGGTCGTCGACGATGAACTCCTGGGGGATGATGTGGATGATGTCCCGGTCCGGGGGGATGGGGATGGCCTTGGACTGGTCGATGACCCGTTTCACGTCCTCGCGGGTGATGATCCGGTTCTTGCCCGAGACGGCGACGACGCCGCGGCTGTTGAAGCTCTTGATATGGGAGCCGGAGATGCCGAAGAAAGCCGAGTCGATCTCGACGCCGGCCATGAGCTCGGCTTCTTCCTGGGCCTTCTTGATGGCCGTGGTCGTCGCGTCGAGGTCGACGACGACGCCCTTGCGCAGGCCGCGTGAGTCGGCCGTGCCGATGCCGATGATCTCGACCTTGCGCTCCTCGGTGACCTCGCCGATGACGGCGACGACTTTCCGCGTCCCGATGTCGAACCCGACGATGTAGTTGTTCTTGGGCATTACTCAGTCTCCTTTGTCAGGTTGGGGACGGAGTCCCCGGCCGGCTCGGCGGCCCTCAAGTAGACCCGGCTGTCATAGCACATGTTGACGGCGGCCAGGGGGCCGAAAAGGCGTTCCCACTCCGGCCGCCGGCGCCGGAACAGGGCCAGGCTTTCGACCGGCGATTCGCGGTCCACGACGACCCGGACGGGGTCGTCCTTGAAGAGAAGTTCGAGCGACCCGTAGTCGCCGCAGCGGACTCCGGCGAGGCGGTCCCGCTCGGCGGGCGGCAGGGTCGCGAGGCAGCGGCTGGCCGCCTCCCATTTCTCGAGAAAGTTCGAGGCGAACCCATTCTCGTCGGAGATGACAGGCAGGCGGTACTCCTCGAGTGAATAGACCCTTTCGAGGACCCGCCCTTCCTCGTCCGCAAGGAGGAGCCCGTCCCGTTCGAGGACGGCGAAGGGCGTCCTCTCGACGACCGTGATGCGCAGCTCGGAGGGGAAGACCTTCTGGATGCTGACGTCCTTGACCCAGGCCAGGCGCCGGATGTTGCCGCGCAGGGCCTGGATGTCGCAGAGGAGGATGTTGCCCAGGCGCGGCACGGCGAAATGATTCTCCAGCGTCTGCCGCAGGTTGTCCTTGGCGCAGACGACCTCGACCTTGCGGATGGCCAGCTGGTCCCAGGTGATGAGGAAGAGATAGGCGCCGCGGACGGCCAGGAAGAATCCGGCCTGGAGCCCGAGCAGGACGAGGACGTGCTTGAGGCGAAGCGCCCGGCGGCGCTTGTTCTTCTGGAGGGGGAGGTCCCGCTCTCCCGGCCGGAGGAACGGGCGGCGGGCGAAGAGGGGCCTGCTTTTCTCACGCCCCAACTCGCCGATCACCGTGGCCATGTCAGCTTCTCGCCTCCAGCCCGGCGATGATGTCCGGGATCGTCCGGTTGATGTTCCCCGCCCCGAGGACGAGGACGATGTCGTCCGGGACCAGGATCTTTTGAAGGACGGCCCCGATCTTCTTCAGGTCGGGCTCGAAGAAGACGTGCTTGTGGCCGAACTGGCGGACCTCTTCGTAGAGCGCCCGGCCGTCGACGCCGGGGATGGGGTCCTCTCCGGCCGGGTAGATCTCGGTCAGGACGAGGACGTCGGCCTGGTTGAAGGCGGTCGCGAACGCCGTCATGAGCTTGGCGAGCCGGGTGTAGCGGTGAGGTTGGAAGACGGCCACGACGCGGCGCGGCCAGCCCCTTTTCGCGGCCTCGAGCGTCGCCTTGATCTCGGTCGGATGATGGGCGTAGTCCTCGATGACCATGACCCCGCCGACGGTCTTGCGCAACTCGAAGCGGCGGCCCGTCCCGGTGTAACTCTCCAGAGCCTCGAGGATCGTCCGGGCGGGCATGTCCAGATCGAGGCCCACGGCCGCCGCGGCCATGGCGTTGAGGATGTTGTGCATGCCGGGGACCTGGAGTTTCAGCGCCCCGAGCTTCTTGCCCTTGGCGAAGAGGACCGACGCGCTGCGGAATCCGTCGAAGGCGAAGTCGCGGGCGAAAAGGTCGGATTGGGCGGAAAAGCCGTAGGTGATGACCCGGCGCTCGATCTCGGGGAGGACGCTCTGGAGGTTGGGGTCGTCGAGGCAAAGGATGACCGGGCAGTAGAACGGCACCTTGTTGGCGAAGTTGACGAAGGTTTTCTTGAGCTCGTCGAGGTTTTGGTACTGGTCGAGGTGCTCCTCGTCGATGTTGGTCAGGACGGCGATGAAGGGGGAGAGGCAGAGGAAGGAACGGTCGCTCTCGTCGGCTTCGGCCACGATGAAGTCCCCGGCGCCGAGCTTGGCATTGGCGCCGATCGTGTTCAGGCGGCCGCCGACGATGATCGTCGGATCGAACCCGCCGGCCTCGAGGACGAGGGCGGTCATGGACGTCGTCGTCGTCTTGCCGTGCGAGCCGGCCACGGCGATGCCGTACTTCATCCGCATCAGCTCGGCCAGCATCTCGGCCCGGGGGATGACCGGGATGAGGCGGGTCCGGGCCTTCTGGACCTCGACGTTGTCCTCGTGGACGGCCGAGGAGATGACGACGACGTCGGCGTCCTTGAGGTTCTCGGCCCGATGGCCGATGGCGACGTCGGCGCCGAGCTTGGCCAGCCGGCGGGTGGCGTCGTTCTCCTGGATATCGGAGCCGGAGACCTTGTAACCCAGGTTGAGCAGGACCTCGGCGATGCCGTTCATGCCCGTCCCGCCGATGCCGACCATGTGGATGTGGTTGAGCTTGCGGTAGCCTTTCTTGGTCACGACGTGGTCTCCTTGGGGGCGGGCTTCATCAGGGATAGGCAGAGCTCGGCGATGCGGCCGGCCGGGCCGGGGAACTGGAGCCGGGCCAGGTTCCGCTCCATCGCCTCGAGTTCCCCGGTGTGGTCGAGGTAGTGGAGGATGCGGGCGGCCAGGGTTTCGGGTGTGGCCTTGTCCTCGGGCAGGACCTCGGCCGCGCCGGCGGCCTCGAGTTCGCGGGCGTTCGCGGATTGGTGGTCTTCCGAAGCCCCGGCGAAGGGGACGAGCAGGGCGGCCCGCCTCGCGGCGATGATCTCGGCGAGGGTCGTCGCCCCGGCCCGGCTGACGATGAGGTCGGCCCGGCCGAAGTAAGCGGCCATGCCGGGGAAGTAGGCGGCGACTTCGGCCCCGTCAAATCCGTTCGCCCGATAGGCGTCGCGGACGCGCTCCAGGTCGTTCGTCCCGGTCTGGTGCTTCATCCGGAGCCTGCCCTTGGCGGCGGCGAGAAGCGGCAGGGCGGCCGTGACCCGGTCGTTGAGGAAGCGCGATCCCTGACTGCCGCCGAAGACGAGGACGTCGAGCGTCCCCGTCCGTTTTTTCGCCGGGAGAGCGTAGAAATCCTCCCGGACGGGGTTGCCGAGGACGACGCCCTTGCCCTTGAAAGCCGGGAGCGTCGAGGGGAAGGCGACGACGGCTCGGCTGACCCAGCGGGCGAGCAGGCGGTTGGTGAAGCCGGGCCGGGCGTTCTGTTCGAGGATGACGGTCGGGACGCGGAACCACGAAGCCAGGAGGACGATCGGGCCCGAACTGTAGCCGCCGACGCCGATGACCAGGCCGGGCCGGGTCCGGATCAGGATGGCCAGCGAATGGATGAAGGCGAGCGGCAGGATGATGAGGGCCCGCAGGCTTTTCAGGCCGCGGCCCTTGAGCCCTTCGATGCGCATGGGGATGAACTTAACGCCGTGCTCGGCCATGATCCTCTGTTCGACGTCCCGGCGCGTCCCGACGTAGGTCAGGCCGAGGCCGGGCTCCATGGCCAAAAGCCTCCGGCCGACGACGAGGGCGGGGTAGAGGTGGCCCCCCGTGCCTCCGCCGCTGATGACGACGCTGCGCTTCTTCATATCCTCACCGCGGTCCCGCTGTCCCCTTTTTTCTGGCTGATATGGAGCAGCAGGCCGATCGCGGCCAGGGTGCAGACGAGAGAGGACCGGCCGTAGGAGATCAGGGGTAGGGGAGTCCCCTTGGCCGGGCCGAGCCCGAGCACGATCGAGATGTTCATCAAGGCCTGGGCGACGATGGCGAAGGTGACGCCCGCGGCGATCATCTTGTACGTCGGGTTGGGCGCCGCCATGGCGATCTTCATGCCCCTCCAAAGGAATAGGAGGTATAGGGCGAGAGTGACGAACGTCCCCAGGAGCCCTGTCTCCTCGCCCAGGATGGCGAAGATGAAATCGGTGTGGGCGAAGGGCAGGAAGTAGAGTTTCTGGGTGCTCTGGCCGAGGCCGGCGCCGACGAACCCGCCCATGCCCAAGGCCAGCTTGGATTGGTCGACTTGGTAGCCCGAGCCGAGGACGTCCTTTTGCGAGGAGAAGAAGCCCTGGAGCCGCTCGACCCGGTAGTCGGCCTGGAAGAGGTAGAAGGCGAACAGGGCGGCGAAGAGACTCCCGGCGATGACGAAATAGCGGACCTTGACCCCGCCGATGTAGAGCATCATCGCCGCCAGCACGGCCAGCAGGACGGCCGTACCGAAATCGGGTTCGAGAAGGACGAGGACGACCGTGACGACGAGCACGGCCAGGGGTATGGCCAGGATCTTCTTCTCGTTGAGTTTGTCCTTTTTGCTTTCGATGTACGTGGCCAGGAAGAGGATGAGGCTGATCTTGGCCAGCTCCGACGGCTGGAAGCGGAAGCCCATGAGGACGATCCAGCGGTTGGTCCTGGCCACGGTCGGCATGGCCAGGCAGAGCATCAGCAGGAAGACCGTCAGGGCGAGGAGCCCGTAGACGAAAGCGGGCTGGAGGAAAAAGGGCTTTTTGACCGAGACGAGGAAGGCGACGATGACCAGCCCGGCCACGGCCCCCAGGATCTGCTGGGCCATGAAATGGAAGGACTGGTTGTACTTGTCCCTGGCCATGAAGCTCGACGAGCTGAAGACGAAGAAGATGCCGATCGCCACGAGGAAAAGGGTGATCACGAACAGGGGTACGTCGAAGCCGAACCGGCTGCGGCCGATCATGTCCGGGCCCCTTTTTTCCGCAGGCCCGCGGCGAGGCGGCGCGCTTCGCGCTTGAAGGTCCGACCGCGCTCCTCGAAGTCCTTGAACATGTCCCAGCTCGTGCAGGCCGGGGCCAGGAGGACGACGTCGCCGCGAACGGCCCGTTCGAAGGCCTTGTGGACGACGTCGCGATAATTCGAAGCCCTGTCGACGGGAACGACACCGCCGAGCGCCGCCTCGATCTTGTCGGCCGCCTCCCCGACGAGGACGACCGACCGCACTCTCTTGCGGACCCCGCCGCGGAGGGGCGAGAAGTCCCCGCCCTTGCCGCGCCCGCCCAGGATGAGGACCACCGGACGGTCGAAGCTGGCCAGGGCCTTGAGGGTCGCATCCACGGTCGTCGCTTTGGAATCGTTGACGAAGCGGACGCCCTTGACCCGGAGGACGTCCTCGAGCCGGTGCTCGAGCCCTCGGAAGGCGAGGATCGAGCGGCGGAGCGCCGGCGCCGGGACGCCCAGGAGGTGGCCGATGAGCGCGGCGGCCAGGACGTTCTCCTGATTGTGGGTGCCCGGGAGCGTGATCCGTGAGGTCGGCAGGATCCTCTCGGGCTTCCCGTCGCGGACGACGATCCAGCCGTCTTCGATGAACGCGCCCCGGCGGAGGCGCCTCTTGCGGCTGAAGCCGTAAACCTCGGACGCCGCTTCCCCAGCCAGGCTCCAGACGAGCGGGTCGTCGCGGTTGAGGACAGCCTTGCCTTCCCGGCCCTGCCGGAGGACGAGCTTTTTCTTGGCCCCGAAATAGTTGTCGAAGGTCTTGTGCCAATCGATGTGGTTTTCGGAGACGTTGAGGATGGCCGCGACTGCGGGGGTGAACCTCTCGGTGTATTCGAGCTGGAAGCTCGAGATCTCGGTCACGTAGATGTGATCGTCGCGGCTCTTGTCGACGAAGGAGACGAGCGGAGGGCCGATATTCCCGGCCAGGCGGGCCTTGAGCCCGGCATCCCGGAGGATGCTGTGGACGAGCGTCGTCGTCGTCGATTTGCCGTTCGAGCCGGTGATGCCGACGATCTTGCCCCGCAGGAAGAGGTAGGCCAGCTCGATCTCGGAGATGACGGGGACGCCTTTTTCGCGGGCGGCCAGGATCTCCGGAAGGGGAGGGACTCCCGGGCTGGGGATGATGAGGTCGGCGCCGAGGAAGGATTCCGGGCGGTGGCCGCCGGTCTCGAAAAGAACGCCCCGCTCCGTCCAGGTTCGGACCTTGTCGCCGAAGGCCTCGGCGGCTTTTTTTTCGGTGACGCGGATCCGCGCCCCGCGGTCGAGGAGGAAGCGGCAGAGGGCTTCACCCGTCCGCTCGAAGCCGACGATGAGGACGTTCTTATCCCTGAGTTCCATGTCTATCTCAATTTCAACGTCGCCAGGCTGAACAGGGCGAAGATGATGCCCAGGATCCAAAAGCGGATGACCACCCGGCCCTCGGGCCAGCCGGAGAGCTCGAAGTGGTGATGGAGCGGGGCCATCTTGAAGATGCGCTTGCCCTTGCTCAGCTTGAAGTAAGAGACTTGGAGGAGGACGGAGAGCGCCTCGAGGATGAACACGCCGGCCACGGTGAAGAGCAGGAACTCCTGTTTGATGAGCAGGGCGATGACGGCCATCGTCCCGCCGAGCGACAGGGCCCCGACGTCGCCCATGAAGAGCTGGGCCGGGTGGCAGTTGAACCAGAGAAAGCCGAGGCAGGCGCCGGCGAAGGCGCCGACGAAGACCGTCAGCTCGGCGGCGAGCGGTACCCGGGCGATGTTGAGGTACTGGGACCAGAGGGCGTGTCCGGCCACGTAGGTCAGGGCGGTCAGGGCCGTGGCGCTGATCAGGGTCAGGCCGATGGCCAGGCCGTCCAGCCCGTCGGCGAGGTTGACGGCGTTGGATGAGCCGACCAGGATGAAGACGATCCAGGGCAGATAGAACCAGCCAAGGAACGGGACCCACTGCTTGAGGAAGGGGAAGCTCAGGCTCAGGTCGAACTCGCCGCGCGAGCCCAGCCAGATGAAGACGAGGCCGATCGCCGCCGCGAGGAGCGTCTGGAGGAGGAGCTTCTGGCCGGTCCGCAGGCCCAGGGATCGTTTCCTGCGGACCTTGAGGACATCGTCGATGAGGCCGACGAGGCCGAAGAGAACCATGGACAGGACGGCGACCCAGACGTAGAGGTTGTCCAATTTTCCCCAGACGAGCGTCGGGACGAGCGTGCAGATGATGATCAGGAGGCCGCCCATGGACGGCGTCCCTTTCTTGGCATAGTGGGACTGGGGTCCTTCGGGCCTGATCTCCTGTCCGATCTGATGCTTTTGGAGGAGCCGGATCAGCCGGGGGCCGAGGAGGAAGCTCAGGACGAGGGCGGTGATCCCGGCCAGGGCCGTGCGCACGGTGATGTAACGGAAGATGTTGAAGAAGAAAAAATCGCCGCGCAGGGGAACGAGGAGCCAGTACAGCACGGCCTACTCCTTTCCTCTCGCCTTGAGCTTGTCGACGATCGTCTCGGTTCTCATTCCCCGCGAACCCTTGACCAGCACGAAGTCGCCATCCCGCACCAGGTGCGGGATTGCGGCCGCGGCGGCCGCGGCGTCGGGGAAACGATGAATGGCGGCGGCGCTCATGCCCGTCCCGGCCGCGCCCTCGGCGATCAGGGCGGCGAGGGGGCCGACGGCGACGAGGACGTCCCAGCCCGCGCGGGCCGCGACCTCGCCCGCCTGCCGGTGGAACTCCTTTTCGTCCTCACCGAGCTCGAGCATGTCGGCGAGGACGGCGACCTTCCGCGCGGCCGGCAGGGCGGCCAGGCTTCTCAGGGCAGCCTCGAGGGCGCGGGGGTTGGAGTTGTAGGAGTCATCGCAGACCCGGATACCGCCGCCCGTCTCGACCAGCGCACCGCGCCCGGAGAAGGGCTGAAGAGCGAGAATGGCCGGCCGGATCTCCTCGAGCCGAAGGCCGAGGGCGAGGCAGACGGCCGAAGCCGCGAGGAGGTTCGAAACGGCGGCGTCGTTGACGAACGAAAAAGCGACACGGGCGGATTCCCATCCGTAGCGCAGGAGCAACTCGAAACCCGAATAACCCTTGGACTCGACGTCCTCGGCCCGGACGTCGCAGCCCCGCGTCCGGCCGAAGGTCACTTTCCGGCCGGCGAAGCCCTCGGCGATTTTCATGACCAGCGGGTCGTCGCCGTTGAGGACGGCCGTCGCGCCCGGCCCGGCCCCGTCGAGGATCTCCTTCTTCGCCAGGGCGATGTCGTCCAGGCCCTTGAAGAACTGGAGGTGGACCGGGCTGACGTTGGTGATCACGGCGACGTCGGGCGGGGCGATCCGGGTCAGGGCCCGCAGCTCCCCGGCGGCGCTCATGCCCATCTCGAGGACGGCCGCTTCGTCATCCGGCCGGAGCCGGAGGAGCGAGAGAGCCAGTCCCAGGTGGTTGTTGAAGTTCTCCTCGGACTTGAGGACGCGGAAGCGGCCGGCGAGCAGGGCCGCCGTAAACTCCTTGGTCGTCGTCTTGCCGACGCTCCCGGTGATGCCCACGACCTTGACCGGCCGCCGGGCGAGGACGTCGCGGGCGAGCGCCTGGAGGGCGGCCACCGTGTCCTCGACCTGGACGAGGCCGAAGTCCTTGACGGGGAAGGGGACCGGACGGGCGACGACGGCGCCCGCCGCGCCCCTGGCCGCCGCGGCGCCGACGAAGTCGTGGCCGTCTCTCTTTCCGATGACGGCGAAGAAGAGCCCTTCCGCCGCGGCCAGCCGGGAGTCGATGCCGTAGCTTTCGAAGGCCAGCGCGGGGGAACCCTGCAGGATGGTCCCGCCGGCGATCCGGGCGATCTCGTCGAGCCTTAGCCTGGCCATGCTCAGACGGCCTCCGTCGCCCGGAGCGTCTCTTCGACGACCTCGATATCGCTGAAGTGAACGGTCCGGTCCTTGAAGATCTGGTAATCCTCATGGCCCTTGCCGGCGATGAGGACGATGTCGCCCTTGTTCGCCGTGGCCAGGGCCAGGACGATGGCCTTTCTCCGGTCCGGCTCGACCTCGTAGGTCTTGACGGCTTCCTTCTCGAAGCCCTTTTCGATGGCGGCGATGATGTCCATCGGCTCTTCGGAGCGCGGGTTGTCCGATGTCAGGATCGTCCAGTCCGCCAGGCGGGCGGCCACCCGGCCCATCCGCTCCCGTTTCTCCTTGTCCCGGTTGCCGCCGGCCCCGAAGACGAGGATGACCCGGCGCGGCTTGAACTCGCGGGCCGTCGTGAGGATGTGCTCGAGGGCGTTGTCCGTGTGGGCGTAATCGACGACGACCTGGAGGCCGCGGCCGTTCGGGACCCGCTCGAAGCGGCCCGGGACGCCCTTGAGCCCGGCGATGCCCTTGCCGATGACGTCCGGGGCGACGTTGAGCGCCAGGGCCGCGGCCGCCGCGGCCAGGATGTTGTAGAGGTTGTGCCGGCCGACGAGGGCCGATTGGACCCTCATCACGCCGCCGGGGTAGGAGACCTGGGCGTCGATGCCGTCCTCGGACATGGCGTATTTCAGGGCCCGGACGATGGCCGCGGGCTCGAGACCGAAAGTGACGGTCTTCATGGGCAGTTCGGCGATGAGCTTCTGGCCCCAGGGGTCGTCCATGTTGACGACGGCGGCGCTCCTCTTGTGGTTGAGATAGAAGAGCTTTTTCTTGGCCTCGAAGTAGGCCTCCATGGATGGATGATAGTCCTGGTGCTCCCCGCTGAGGTTGGTGAAGACGGCGACGTCGTAACTCACGCCCCAGACCCGCTTCTGCTCCAGGGCGTGGGAGGAGACTTCCATGACGCAGTGGGTGACGCCGGCGTCGAGCATGTCCTTGAGCAGGGCCTGCAGGTCGGGGGCTTCGGGGGTGGTCCGCGGCGCCGCGACCTTCCACCCCGGCCGCCGATATTCGATCGTCCCGATGATTCCGGGCGCGGCGCCGGCCGCGCGCAGGATCTCTTCGAGGAGGTAGGTGGTCGTCGTCTTGCCCTTGGTCCCGGTGACGCCGACGACCTTCATCCGGTCGGAGGGGTGCCCGTAGAAATTGGCCGCGGCCAGGGCCAGCGCGTCGCGCGCGTCGGCGACCTGGAGCCACGGCGTCGCGCTCGCTGGGGGCTTGGGCCAGGTCGAGAGGACGGCCGCCGCGCCGTTCGCCTCGGCCTCGGCCACGAAGTCCATGCCGTTGCGGGCCGCGCCGCGCAGGGCCGCGAAAAGGAATCCGGGCCCGACGGACTTGGAGTTGTACGCGATCCCGGAGATTTCTTCATTGCCCGCTTTGCCTCCGGCGAGGATGTCGATGCCCTGGACGACGTCCCGGAGCTTCATGGCCTCTCGCCTTTTGCCATACCCGCGGTCAGGACGCGGGCGGGCAGCGGCCGTTCCGGAGGGACGCGGAGATAGCGGAGGACCTGACGGGCGATGTCCCGGAACACCGGGGCGCAGACCTGGCCGCCGTAGTAGCCTTCCTTGGGCTCGTCGAGGACGACGATCATCGTCAAGCGCGGCCGGTCGATGGGGACGAAGCCGACGAACGAGGCCGTGTACTTCCTGGTGTAGGCGTTCAGGGCGGGATCGTACTTCTGGGCGGTCCCCGTCTTCCCGGCGATGCCGAAGCCGTCGAGACGGCCGAGCTTGGCCGTGCCCTCCTCGACGACGGCTTCGAAAACGCGCCCGACGAGTTCGGACGCCGTCTTCTCGCCGATGACCCGGACCGGGCCGTCGGTCCTCCCGGACGCGCCGCCGTCAAGGACGGGGTGGCTTTCTTCGTCCTTGACTACGACATGGGGCCGGACGAGAAGTCCGCCGGTGGCGTAGACGTTCATGGCCCGGAGGATCTGGAGTGGCGTGACCGCAACCTCGTAGCCGATGGCGATATGCGGCAGGGAGGATTTTTTGTTCCACTGCTTCGGCGGATGGACGATCCCGGAGGCCTCGGCCGGCAGGTCGATGCCGGTCTTCGTCCCGAAGCCGAAGGCCTTGATCGTCTCGTGGAATTCGTCGATGCTGATCCGCTGGGCGAAGAGCACCGTGCCGACGTTGGAAGAATGGATAAGGACGTTCGGGAAGCTCAGGACGCCGACGCGCTCGTGGTCGCGGATGGTCAAGCCGCCGATGGTGATGGAACCGGCGCTGCAGTCGAAAACATCGGAGAAGCCGACGCGGTTCCTCTCCCGCGCCGCCGCCGCGGTGACGATCTTGAACGTCGAGCCGGGCTCGTAGGTCAGCTGCACGGCCCGGTTCATCCAGGCGTCCTTCGGGCCGGGATAGTCGTTGACGTCGTAGGCCGGGGAGCTGGCCAGTGCCAGGATCTCTCCCGAGTATGGCTCCATGACGATGACCGTGCCCCATGCCGCTTCGTGCTCGGCCATGGCCCGGGCCAGCTCTTTTTCGGCGTAATACTGGATCGTCGCGTCGATCGTCAGGACGAGGTCCCGGCCTGGGACCGGCGACTTGATGACTTGGGTCTGATAATCGCGGCCGCCGCTGACCTTGTAGACGACCTTCGCGCCCTCTTCCCCCTTCAGGACGTTGTCGTAGCGGGCCTCGACCCCGGTCTTGGTGTCTTCGGTCAGACTGAGGCCGCCGAGGAGGTGCGCGGCCAGGCTCCGCAGGGGATAATGCCTCCTCGTCGCCGGCTCGAACTCGACGCCCGGCAGCTTCAAGGCCATGACCCGGGCCGCTTCCTCCTCGGAGATCTTCTTCTTGACGTAGGTAAAGGGAGCGTTGTTCTTCAGCCGGCCGAGGACATACGAAACCTCTTTTTTCGAGAGCCCAAGCAGGCCCTGGAGGGCGCGGATCTTGGCCCGTTCTTCGGTCGGCGTTTCTTTTTCGACCGGCCGGATATGGACCGACACGGCGGGAAGGCTGCAGGCCAGGATCTCGCCGTCACGGTCGAGGATCATCCCCCGCCGGGGCTCCATCGTGATCTTGTCCCGGTTCTGGTCGAGGACGGCCGTCTTGGCCCGGGCGTGGCCGAAGACCTGGATCTGGACGAGCCGGAGGGCCACGACGGCCGCCCAGGCGATGAGGGCGAAGCTCAGGACCAGGGTCCGCTTCCGGATGTCGCTCTCGTAGAATGTCCTCATCGGCGGCGCCTCAACGGGACGTGTCCCGTTTCTCGTAGATGACCTCGTCGCCCTTGGGGTCGACGAGACCCAGGGATTCCCGGGCGATCTTCTCGACCCGCGCCGGGTCGAGGAGGGCGGCCTTGCGCAGCTTGAGCGTTTCGATGGCCTGCTCGAGCTCCCGGATCTTGTCCTCGCTCTTGCCGAGGTCGATGCCGAGCTTGACCGACTCGGTCTGGTACCAGACGTAGAAAGTCAGGATGCCGACGACGGTGACGAGCAGGGCGGCGCCCAGGGCGATCCCCCGCGGGCTCCATTTCCGGCGGACCATTCAGACCCTCTCCGCGGCCCGCAGCTTGGCCGAGCGGGACCGGGAATTGGCGGCGACCTCTTCCTCGCCGGCCATCACGGGTTTCTTGGTCAGGATCGAAAGAAGGGGAGCGCGGTCGGACGAGGAGGCCAGGCCGGCGAACGTGTGCTTGACGATCCGATCCTCGAGCGAGTGGAAAGAAATGGCAACGAAGCGCGTTCCCGGGATCGAGAGCCGCACCGTCTCCTCGATGAACGGGCCGAGCCCTTCGAGCTCCTGGTTGACCTCGATGCGGAGCGCCTGGAAGGCCTTGGCCGCCGGGTGGATCCGTCCTCTCTGGGGGCGCCAGCGGTAAACCTCTTCGGTGAGGATCCTCAGGTCGGAGGTCGTTTCGAGCCGGCCGAGCTTGCGCAGGTGGACGATCTCCCGGGCCAGCCGCCGGGTCTGGGCGAGCTCGCCGTATTTGGCGAAGATCTCGACCAGCTTCTGCTCCGGGTAGGTGTGGAGGATCTTCCCGGCCGTCGTCTTGTTTCTCAGGTCCATGCGCATGTCCAAAGGCCCTTCATGGGTGTGGCTGAAACCGCGTTCCGGCGAATCCAGCTGGAAAGACGAAATGCCCAGGTCGACGAGGACGCCCCGGACTTTCTTGAAGGGGATGCCGAGCTCGGGGAGGCACTTGAAATCCGCGTGGAAGAGCTTGACCCTCCCGGCGTAATCCGCGAGCCTTTCCCGGGCCTTCTCCAGGGACTGCCCGTCACGGTCCAGGCCGATCAGCTTGGAACGGGGATTTCTCTCCAGGATCGCGACGGCATGTCCCGCCAGGCCCAGCGTACAATCGACATAAGTCCCTTCCCGCCCCGCGTCGAGGAACTCAAGGACTTCCGTCGGCAGGACCGGGCAGTGTCCTATCTCCGTCATTCCGGCTTTCCTCGAGGGATGAGGCGGGCGATGCTTTCGAAATCCTCGTCCGAGAGCGGTTTCTCCTCGAGAGTTCCGTCGAGAACGTCCTTGTTCCAGATCTCCAGATGGTTCGATAGACCCAGGACTTCGACCTCGTCCAGGAGCTTGGCTTTTTCCCTGAGGGCCTGGCTGATCAGGACCCGTCCCTTGGAATCGAGCTCGTGCCGCGAGCCATGCCTGTTGACGCGGAGCATGAACTTGCGGACGTCGGGACGAAGATGGACGGCGCCCTCGGCCGTGAGGTCCGTCATCGAGAGCCAAACGGATAGGGGATAGATCTTGATCGAATCGTCGGACAGCGAGGTGACGAAGAGGTCCTTGCCGTAAACCTGCTCGATGACCTCGCGGAATTTCTCCGGGATTTTGATGCGTCCGGAGGCGTCCAGCCGGGCGGTGTAGCTGCCGATCAAAACATTGGCCATCTATGTGTGTCCCGATTTGTCCCGTTTCATCCCAAATATATGAGAGAAAATAGCAAAAGTCAAGCAAAATAAGCCCAAAAAAAGACTAAAAAACGGGGGCCCTAAATAAGGTTCTGAATTAGGGGAAGAGGGCTAGGCGTTGGGGGGGTCGGTCGGAGGGCGCGGTCAGCCGGCTTTTCCCGAGCCGTTTTCCTCGTCGGCGGCGGGCACGGCGGCCAGCAGGTCCTTGGCTTTTTCCAGGTCTTTTTCCTGGACCATGACCTTGAACTCGGCCAGCCCGTCGATCGTGAACGGATAGACGAAGGGCGCCGTCCGGCCGCGGACGACGCAGGCGATGCCGTGGCTTTCGAGGAGACTCTTGATCATGTCCGCTTCGAACGGGCCGAAGACGCGCGCGGCTTCGGCGAGGTCGGCGTTGTCGTCCCGCGGCTTGTTCTTTTCGTCGGGTTCGGACATGGGACACGCCCTTTCCTGGAATCGAGATAGTCGTCGAGGATCTTCCGATGGTCGAAGGCCAAAAGCAAGCTCCGGTCCCGGGGATCGACGACGACCGCGGCCCGCGCGTCGTCGGCAGCCTTCGGCTCGCCCTTAGCCCGGGCGATGAACACCGTCGAAATGGTGTGAAGACGCGGGTCCCTCGCGGGGTCGGAGTAGGCGTGGAACTGGCCGAGGAGATCGACGTCGAGCGATGTCTCCTCGCGGGCCTCGCGGACGGCCGCCTCCTCGAGCGTCTCGCCGTAATCGACGAAGCCGCCGGGAAGGGCCCAGCCGGGCGGCGGGTTCCTGCGCTCGATGAGGACGACGCCCCGCCTTTTCCGGCCGTCCATGACTTCGATGATGATGTCGACGGTGGGCACGGGGTTGCGGAACTTCGGGCGCGGCATTCTCACTCCTGATAAGTCTCCTGGCCTGCCGCGCCCATTGTAGGTGGCCCCCTTCGTGCTTGTCAATCGCTACAGCCCTAATTAGGGACACCCCTCATTGGGGACAGTCCCTAATTAGGGCTGTCCCCAAGAAGGGACAAGGGTGGCCGGGGCGGACGGGCCGTTAAGGCAGGGTGATTGGCACGAAAAATGCTATTAAAGATGATGTGAAACGCCTGAATGCGAGGAGACGGCCATGAAAAGAGGGGGCTTTCGAAGAGTCATTTTAGGCATCGTTTTTCTGATCGCGTCTTCCGGGCTGTGGGCGACCGGGCATTACAAGGTCGTCAACGGTCCGAAGGATTTCTATTTCGGACATATCAGCTATATCGATGCCGCCCAGGAAGGGACGGACCCGGTCGTCCTGCGCGAGGGGCGATCGGTTCCCGAACAGGCCGTCCTCAACCTACCCGTCGGCCCCGGCGACACGGTCCGGACCTCGACCAACCGGCGCTGCGAGATCCAGTTCGACACAGGGACGGTCGTCCGCCTCGACTTCAACACAGCAGTCCGGGTCGAGACGATCCTGGCCCGCAGCTTGAGCAGCCTCGAGCAGATCTCCAACCTGGCTCTCGACAAGGGCCGGATCTATGTCATGTACAGGGAGTACGACCGCCGCGAGATATTCCAGGTGTTGACCCCCAACGCGGCCGTCAAGATGAAACACAACTCGGTCGTCCTCATCTCCGCGGCTGAGGACGGCTCGACCGAAACCCAGGTGAAGTACGGAAAGATCCAAATGCGCTTCGGCGCGAGCGAGAGACTCCTCGATGACCAGGCGGTCAGGAAGGGCGAGCGGCTGATCGTCCAGAGGGACAATCAGTTCCAGCTCGCTCCCTCCATCGAGGGCACCGCCTTCGACCTCTGGAACAAAGAGGTCAACGCCCATTATGCGGACCTCCACGAAGGCCTGAGCCCGCTCCCCAAGCCCATTCAGAAACTCCCCCGGGCCATCTTCTACTTCGCCCAGAACTACAGCAACATGTACGGAGAATGGCTCTGGGACGAATTCTATGGCTACGTTTGGCGCCCCTTCATCGACAACGGAATGTATCCCTGGGGCTGGCGACCCTATTACTACGGCCAATGGGCCATGACCGGCGGGCAGATGTTCTGGGTGCCTCAGGAGCCCTGGGGCTGGATCCCTTATCACCTCGGCATCTGGCAGTGGGACAAGAAACACGGTTGGGTCTGGCTCCCCGGCTCGATGTTCGCGCCGGCCTGGGCGACTTGGGATTTCTATTTCGGTTTCGCCTGCTGGCGGCCGTGGGGCCTTTACGATTGGATGGGCGGGTTCGGCGCCTATGGCTACGGGATGTCCGGTTTCTCCTACCTCGACGGCGGCTGGATCTATTCGCCGTATTGGAATACCGGCCCGGGCACGTCCTCGCTGCCCGGCTTGACCGTCGTTCGTAAAGACCAGCTCAAACAGCCGGCGGCGATGGCCTATCCCGTACCCTCGGAGCTCAAGGGCACCCTCAAGAAAGTCACTGCGGCCTACGAAAAGGGCGATGCCCGGATCCGGGATTCGGCGAACGACATCCCGCGGCACCTCGTCTTCGTGGCCAAGGGCGACCTCGCGGCCCGCGCGGTCAACGAAAAGGTCCTGACCTGGGAGGAGGTCCCGAAGTCCGGCGCTCCCAAGGCCAGGGAAACAGGAGTCCTGCGGCGTGCCGCCGATTTTCAGCGCGAGGCCGTCCGGGTTTTCCGCGATAGCGAAAGGCCTGCGGCCGGTCCGCAGAGACGGGTCGACCCGGCCGGGAAGATCGTCGACGGGGGTAATTTCATTGCCGTACCCCTGGCTCCCGAGCGCCCGTGGGCGCCGGTCCGGAGGGACGATACTCCCCGGGTGGAAAAGAATAACGGCGAAGCGGCCGCCGGTCCGGTCGTGCGGTTCCGCGATTGGAACCCCGACGTCCGGATCGCCCGCGAACTGGGCGTCCATATCGAATATTCCAGCCGGGGGAACGAGGTCCGCTGTCCCGAACTGAATATCTCTTCGAGGGACCGGGAACGCAGCTCGGGCCTCGTCCCGCACTTGTCCTCGCACGGAGTCAGCTACGGGCCGGCTCTCTCGGTCGGCAGCGACGATGCCGGTTCGTCCGGTTCCTCGGAAATTTCCGGTGCGTCGTCGCCGGCGGCGAGATCGTCCGACCGCTCCGAAGGCAAGGAGTCCAAGGGGAGCGAAGGCGGGAAGATCAAAAACTGAGGCTGGGGAAGAGCGTCAGGGAAAGGCGGGGCACCTCGAGGGCGACGCGGAGCCTCTCGACCTCCTTCTTGTAGACTTCCAGGAATTCCTTGCGCAGAGGGTCGGCCGGCTTGAACTTGTGTCCCAGCGGATTGACGGGCCCGCCGTGATAGGTGATCCGGTAGTCGAGATGAGGCCCCGTCGAATCCCCCGATGAACCGACGTACCCGACGATGTCCCCGCCCTTGAGCAGGGCGCCCTTGCGAACCCTCCGGCCGAAGCCGCTCAAGTGGAGGTACATCGTCTCGTAGGAATTTTTGTGCCTCATCTTGACCGTGTTGCCGGCCGCGCCGTCCCGTCCGGCGAAGGTTACCTCGCCGTCGGCCGTGGCCTGGACCGGCGTCCCGATGGGGGCCGCGTAGTCGACGCCGTAGTGCGGCCGGTAGATCTTATAGATCGGATGGAAGCGGCTCGAGGAGAAGCGGGAGGTGATCCGGGGCGTCATGAACTTGATCGGTGAACGGAGGAAATCCTTCCGCCGCGACCCGCCGTTCTCGTCGAAATAGTCCGAGGCCTTGGTGTCGGGGTAGGTGAAGCGGAAGGCCTGGAAGACGCGCCCGTCGTTTGTGAACTCGGCGGCCAGGATGTCGCGGTACCCGGCGAAGCGGCCGGCCAGGTATTTTTTCTCGACGTAGATGCGGAAGGAGTCCCCCTTGCGCAGGTCGGTGTTGAAATCGATGTCCCAGCCGAAACAGCGTTCGACGAGGTCAAGGGCCAGGCTGTCCTCTTCGCCGGCCTTGTTCAGGGCCCCGATCAGGCTGTCCTCGATGACGCCCCAGGCGAAGGCCGGCCTGACCTCGAAGGGGACGTACTTCACCTCCGCCTTGATCCCGTCCGCGTCGTTGCGGACGACAAGGAAACGCGTTTCGTCGATATCGTACTCGAACGTCTTCCACGGTCCGCCCGGCAGGGAGGACAGCCGCAGCTGCTGCCCCGCCCGGATCTTGCCCAGGTCGTAGACGGGCTTGACGGCTTCCTTGATCCTGTGAATCTCGAGGTTGTCGAAATCGCGCCTCTTGAGAAGGTCGGCCAGGCTGGACCTCGGGGGGATGACGATCCTCTCCTCTTCGAGTGCCGGGGCCGCGGGGGCCGGGACGATCGTGGCCTCGGGGGGTCCCGACGGCAGAGGCCCGGCCGGCACGGCAGCTTCCGGCGGGAAGACGACGCGGATGACGAAGATAAGTACGGCGGCGGCGCAGGCGAAAAGGACGAGGGCCGCGGCGACGCGCGCCCCGTTGACCCGTTTCCGCGGTTTTCCGCGGCCGGTCCCCGGGTCGATGGTCAGCTTGTGTCGTCCCATCCTTTCGGCGCGTCTAGGAAGGGATTTCTTTAGGTGCCGGCTTTTTCCGGGGCTGTTTCCGGAAAGCCCGGACGAGGGCGACCGTCGGGCCGGAGAGGACGTTCAGCCCGAAGTAGAGGAGGAGGAAGATGCGCGTGTAGAAAAGAACGCCAAAGAGCGAAACGGCGAGGAAGAGGGCGGTCCGGATGTCAATCCTGTGGCCGACGAAGGTCTTGACGAAATTCCGGTAGGGGAACGTGCTGACCATGCACAGGGAGACGACGAGGGTCAGGACGGCCACGAGAAAACCGGATTGCCGCGTGGCCAGCGGGACGGGGTGGAAATTGACGACCGCGGCCATGAACATGGCCGCCGAGGGCACCGTCAATCCCTGGTAATGCTTCCTGTCCGAGGGGGCCCGGCTGCGGACGTTGTAGCGGGCCAGCCGGAGGACGCCGGCCGTCAGGAAGATGAAGCTGAAGAAAACGGCCGGCGGTCCGGCCATCTCCATGCCCCAGAAATAGAGGAGGACCGACGTCGCCAGCCCGAAGGAAACGGCGTCGGCCAGGGAATCGAGTTCGACCCCGAAGTCGGACGGCGTGTGCGTCGCCCGGGCGACCAGCCCGTCCAGCCCGTCCATCAGCGCGGCGATGATGATCAGGAACGCGGCCATCCTGTAGCGGCCTTGGAAGGTCAGGAGGACGCTCATGAAGCCGAAGAAGAGGTTGGTCAGGGAGAACAGGCTGGGCAGGACCATGACGCCCTTGGGTGGTTTCCTTACTTTCATGGCTGGACCTCGGCGATGACGGTCTGGCCGGCCTTCACCTTGTCGTGAAGCCCGACTTTTAGGACGGCGTCACGGGGGAGCGTGAGCTCGACCCGCGACCCGAAGTACATCAGGCCGACCTTCTGCCCGCGGGCGACGGACGCGCCGGCCTTGACGAAGCACTTGATCCGGCGGGCGGCGACGCCGACGATCATCTTCATGACGATGTCGGCCGCTCCCGCCTTGAGGACGAGGGTGTTCGATTCGTTGTGCGTGCCGGCCTCGGGCTTGTAGGCGGGCAGGAACTTGCCGGGGTGATAGTCGGCGCGGACGACGGCCGCCGTGAGGGGCGAGCGGACGAGATGGACGTCGTAGAGGGAGAGAAAGATCGTAACCTTGTTCACGGGCCCGGCCAGGTCGGGGTGGGAGGGGAGGGCGTCGATGCCGAGGACTTCGCCGTCCGCGGGCGACACGAGGAGATGTTCGCCCGGCGGCGGGACCCGGTCGGGGTCGCGGAAGAAAAACGTGAAGGCGGCGGCGAGGAGAAAGAAGAAGAGGGCGAGCGGCCACCAGCCGTGCGCCAGGAAAGCGAGGGTCAGAGCGAGAGAGGAGAGAATAAACGGAAGACCCTCTTTGGCGATTCTCATCCTGCTCCCTACCGGTCGGCCCAGGAATACGCGGCCAGGAAGGCCACCTTGGCCGCGTCGGCCATGATGTCGGGGTTGATCCGGTAGATCGTGTCCCCGGTCTGGTGATAGGCGAGATGCGGCCCGTTCGACCCGAGGCTGGCGGAGGGGATGCCCTTGGCGAAGAACGGCGCGAAATCCGAGCCGCGGACGCCGACGCCCCGGATGACGCCGAGGCCGCGGACCACCTTGACGGACTTGTCGGCCTCTTTGATGGCCTTCCCGAATTCGGCCGGCTCGGCCGACACGGCGCCCCAGAGACCATCGCCCTCGCCCGTCATATCGAAGTTGAACATGCCGACGACCTTGTCGAAGGGTCCGGGCACGTGGTCGACGAACCAGGTCGAGCCCTGGAGCCCCAGTTCCTCGCCGCCGAACAGGGCGATGACAACGGAGCGCTTGGGCCTGCGGGCAAGGCCGGCGAACGCCTTGCCGACCTCCATGACCGTGGCGCTGCCGCTCCCGTTGTCGTCGGCGCCCGGGAAGAGGAGGCCCATGTGCTCGCCCGTGTGGTCGAAATGGCCGCCGATGACGACGCACTCCCTGCGGAGCTTCGGGTCGGAACCCTCGACGTAGGCGACGATGTTATACCCGACACCCTGGGGAAAATGCCGTGATTCGACGGCCAGCCTGATCTTGGCCAGGAGGGGGAAGGAGATGGGACGCTTGAACGTCGTCAGCGATTTTTTCAGGTCCGCCGAAGTCGAGTTGACCTCCTTGAGGACGGCGTCCATGACCTTCTCGCTGATCATGGCCGGGGTGAACCCCTCGAGCCAATCGCCGTTGGGGTTGGAGGCGATCTCGGAATAGATATAGATGATGCCCAGCGCGCCCTTGTCGCGGGCCGCTTTCATCCGGGTCCGGTGCTCGTCATGATACTGGTATTTTTTGTCCGCGTCCGGAGTGCCGCGGAAGCAGATGACGAACTTGCCCTTGACATCGAGCCCGGCGTAGTCGTCGTAGCCGATGTCCGGGGCGGAAATGCCCCAGCCGGCGAAGACGGTTTCGGCCGTCCGGTCCGCGCTGTCCGAGTAGAGAAGGGGCAGGAAGTCCTTCTCGGGGATGAGTTTCATCTCCTTGAATGACTGGGCCTTGCCGGCGTCCGGCTTCCCTTCGGGGAGGAGGATGGTCATTTCGGCCTTGTCGATGACCGTGTAAGGGGAGGGATAGGGCTGGAGGTAGCGGTCCTTGCCGGAGATGGGTTTGAGCCCCCAGGATTCGAGCTTGCGGGCCGCCCACTGGGCGGCGGCGGTGTAGCCGGGGTGGCCCGTCAGCCGTCCGGCGAACTCGGGCGAAGCGAGCGTCTTGACGACGTCATACGCTTCCGATGCGCTGATGGACTTGAGCCCGTCATGGAGGTTCTTGTCGAGCGTCTGGGAAGGCGAGGCTGTCGACAGCAGGAGGACGAGAAACAGGGCGGCGAGCGGGCGGTTTTTCAGCATGGACCTATAGATCTCCTTTCCGGCCAAGTGTCAGCCACCGAAAATGATAGACCCTTCCCGCTGAAAAGTAAACCAGCCTATTTTCTCAGCGCCCGCCGGCGGGAGATTTCCTTTTTAACGGCCGGGTGGAGGATGAAGAGGTAGTAGACGACGAGGAGGGCCAGAATGAGGGCGAAGCGGGAAGTGTTCCCCCGGACGAGGGACACGACCGCGTAGGCGACGGCGACAAGAAGGCCGCCCATGTGCAGAAATGCGAAGATCGTGTCGAACAACGTCCGTTTCCGGCTTTCATGACGGCTGGCGGCGTCGAGCGCCGCCCGGCCCGGCAAGCCTTACTTCCCGTCGACGACCGTAGCCGAAAGGATGGTGATCGGCTCGAGGGGGACGTTCTGATGGCCGCGCTTACTGCCCGTCGGGACCTTGGCGATGGCGTCGACGACGTCCATCCCGGCGACGACCTTGCCGAAGGCGCAGTATTTCATTTCGTCCAACTGGGAATTGTTCACGAGGTTGATGTAGAACTGGCTCGTCGCGCTGTCGAGGTCTTGCGTCCGGGCCATGGCCGCGGAGCCGCGGGCGTTCTTCAGGCCGTTGCCGGACTCGTTTTTGATGGCGGGCTTGCCGGATTTCTGGCTCATCTCGGCCGTCAGGCCGCCGGTCTGGATCATGAAGCCGGGGATGACCCGGTGGAAGATCAAGCCGTCGTAGAACTTGTCGCCGACGTAAGCCAGGATGTTCGCGACGGTGATGGGCGCCTTGGCCGGGTAGAGCTCGATGGTGATGTCGCCCTTGGTCGTCTTGAACAGGACCTTGGGATTGGCGGCCGGGGTCTGGGCGAGGGCTACTCCGGCGAGGAAGATACTCGCGGTGATGAGAATGGGGATGATGTTTCGGGTCATAGAAGCCTCCTGCGCAATCGTGTAAAACGACAAAATAGCAGAAACGGCGGGGCGAATCAAACAAACGGGGGCCCGGGCGAACGGCCTCCTTTGACTTGAGCCGGGCACGAACGTAAAATACTCCTCCATCCCATCACCGAAGGAGGAAGGACCATGAAGATCTCCCGCCGACTCATCCCGGCAGTAATTTTAGTTCTCGCGGTCACGGGGCTTAGCCTCATTTCCCAGCAGGCCGAAACTCAAGCCACGGACCAAACCAAGATCCTCGAGGCCATGCATCTCATCCAGAGCCAACCCCTTTACGACTACGTCAAGGAACTCGTCTCCGAAAAGTACGGCGGGAGATTGACTGGAACCAAGGAGTACGAAGCCTGCGGCGCCTGGGTCGAGTCCCTGCTCAAGGGCTGGGGCGTCCAGCCGGCGGGCGACAACGGGACCTACCGGCAGAATTTTCCGAATCCTTATACGACCGTCTATCCGGGCGGCGTGTGCGTCCTGAATGTGCCCTACGGAAAGAACGGCGTCGTGAAGAAATACTACAAGTACGAGGACGAGTTCATCCCCGGCGGGACGTCGGGGTCGGGGGAGGTTACGGCCGAGGTCGTCTACGTCGGCTTCGGCGTCACCGCTCCCGAGCTCGGCTACGACGATTACAAGGGCGTCGACGTCAAGGGCAAGATCGTGCTCATGGACTCCGAGGT
The DNA here is from genome assembly GCA_014894455.1 of Acidobacteriota bacterium. Lineage (GTDB taxonomy): Bacteria > Acidobacteriota > Aminicenantia > Aminicenantales > Saccharicenantaceae > RBG-16-66-30. The sequence goes on from JADBLN010000078.1 coordinate 25,468, forward strand.
CCCGGTCGGCCCTGGCGAGAAGACGCTCGACCTGTTCATGAAATGGCGGCCCTATTCCTTCCACCAGTATAAGCTCAAGAACGCCGCCGCCCACGGGGCCAAGGGCATGATCTACAACTACGGGCCGATCGGGAACCCCAACAACGCCTATGTGGACGGATTCGTCTACCACCACGTCGGCGCGGCCGTGGTCGGCGACGTCTTCGCCGGGACGGGCCGGATCCACAAGGACACGGTGGCCAGGATCCGCGCCGAGCTCAAGCCCCAGTCCTTCGCTACGGGCAAGACGATGACCATCAGCAACAAGACGGAACACCATCCCGACGGCGTCGGCTTCAACCTCATCGGCCAGATCCCCGGCACTGATCCCAAGCTCAAGGACGAGGTCATCATCGTCGGCGGACATCTCGACCACCTCGGCCGGCTGTGGGAGCTCCTGCCCGGGGCCAACGACAACGCCACGGCCGTCGCCATCGGGCTGGGGGTCGCCGAAGCCATGGCCAAGTGCGCCGTCAAACCGAAGCGGACGGTCGTCTTCTTCTTCTTCGGCAGCGAGGAACAGAGCGAGGACCAGGGGACGGAAGGGTCGCACTACTACACCGACCATCCTCTTTTCCCCTTGGACAAGACCGTCGTGTTCATCAACATGGAAGGCCCGGGCAGCGGCGATAAGATCTCCGCCTCCGGCGGGACGACCTACCCCAAGTTCTGGGAATTCATCGAGAAGGCCAACAAGGGCTTCATCCACCGGACGCTTAGAACCGGCCCGGCCGCCTACCCCGCCCGGCCGCGGCAGGACTCGGCCTGGTTCTTCTGGAAGGGCGTGCCGTCCCTGACCTTCGGCGCCTACGGCGGGCCGCGCCCGCCCTACCCGACCTACCACAACACGCGGGACGCGATCGACCTCGTCACGCCGGAGATCATGGAGGATATGGCCCAGCTCCTGTTCATGGTCATCATGGACATGAGTGATGAGCCCGTGCTGAACTTCAGGAACAATTAGATGTGGAGTTCGACCAC
>JADBLN010000078.1:26587-33083 GCA_014894455.1 Acidobacteriota bacterium
TCCTCGTCGGCGAGGACGTAGTCGCGGTTGACCCGGAGGCCGTCGAGGGCGGACGCGTTCCAGACGCGGGCGTACTGGAGCTTTTCCGAAAAGTCCTTGTGGACCGCCTTGGCCATATCCATCACGGTGCTCCCCCGCTTGAGGGCGAAGGGGGAGGCCCTCTCCGCTTTTTTTCCGGGGATCTTGCTGTAGACGCGGACGACCCGGAGAAGTCCGAAGACGGCCCGGCGGAGCGCCTCTAGCCCCCGGCCGCTCGACGCCGAGACGGGGAATCGCTCGAAAGGTGCTTCGAGAAGGACGCCGAGGTCCTCGAAGGCCTTCATGGCGCCCTCCGTATCGACCTTGTTCGCGGCGAGGACGGTCCGCTTCATGAACGGGAACCGTTCGGGGGGGATGTCCGTCTCCGTGCCGACAAGATCTACCTTTCGTTCCCGGAGCCGGAGGCGGACGCCGTCGAGGTGGCCCGCCGTATCCGGGTCGGCCAGGTCCGCGACGAGGAGGACGGCGTCGGACATCTTGACCATCTCCGGGAACCACGTCTCCATGATCTCCCCGGTCACCGGAGGCGTGTCGATGAGCTGGATCTGGACCGTCTCGAAGGGCATCATGTAGGGCCCGGGGAGGCGGGTGGTGAAGGGATAGTCGGCGACCTCGACGTCGGCGCCCGTGAGGGCCTTGATGAGGCTGGATTTGCCGGCGTTCGGCGGCCCGACGCAAACGACCTGCCCAGCGCCCGACTTCTCGACCTTGTGCGTCGGGGCGTGCTTGGCCGTGGCCTGCCGGTGGTCGCCCTCCTCGCGGGCCTTGGAGATCTTCTGCCGGTACATGGCGATGAGCTTGTCCGTGCCCTTGTGATGGGGGATGACGGCGATCAGCCGCTCGTAGATGTCGATTTTTTCTTGCGGTGTCCGGGCCGTGCGCAACTCAGCCTCGATCTTGTGGTACTCGGGCGGCAGGTTGGCCGGCATAGAAAAATTATATCAAAGAAGAGGGGGTCAAACCTACAGCGGGGAGCGAATTCTGAGAAGCGACCAACAGAAGTGCGGCGGAGCGGCTCGGAGCCGCACTTCTGGGAAATATCTGAATCGATCTGGAAAAAGTGTAAAAGGTAGGTTTGACCCCCTCTAACTGTGAGAAAATTCGGCCCCCTCCAGCGTCCTTTTAAGAGGACCCGGACGACGGTCCTGTCCGACTGCCCTGGAAGGCATTTAACATATTGAAAAAAAAGAGATTATATTTTGAATAAAACGAAGAATTTCCTTTACTTTTCGGCCCTTTTGTTGCTATAATAATAACTTGGAAAATGCCCACCGGGTCCCGTGACGTTCCCTCGCCGGAAACCCGCATCTTTTCACTAAGTGGACGAACATGACGCAAGAAAAGTATACCGCTGAAAGCATCAAGGTCCTGAAGGGCCTGGAGGCCGTCCGGAAGCGGCCGGCCATGTACATCGGAAGCACCGGGACGGAGGGGCTCCACCATCTCGTCTACGAAGTCGTCGACAACAGCGTCGACGAGGCCCTGGCCGGCTACTGCACCGAGGTCGACGTCCTCATCCACGTCGACAACTCGATCACGGTCATCGACAACGGCCGCGGCATCCCCGTCGGCGAGCACAAGAAGGAGAAGAAATCGGCGGCCGAGGTCGTCATGACCATGCTCCACGCCGGCGGCAAGTTCGACCAGAAGAGCTACAAGGTCTCGGGCGGCCTGCACGGCGTCGGCGTCTCGGTCGTCAACGCCCTGTCCAAGCGCCTCGACCTCGAGATCAAGCGCGAAGGCGGCATCTTCACCCAGAGCTACGAGCGGGGCAACCCCGTCACCAAGTTGAAACAGATCGGCAAGACCAAGAAGACCGGGACCAAGGTCACCTACTGGCCGGACGAGGACATCTTCGAGGTCGTCGAACACAATTTCGAGATCCTGGCCCAGAGGATGCGGGAACTCTCTTTCCTCAATAAGGGCCTCAAGATCACGATCACCGACGAGCGGACCAGCAAGTCCCACGAGTTCCAGCACAAGGGCGGGATCCGGGAGTTCGTCGAGTACCTCAACCAGAGCAAGCAGACGATCAACCCCAAGCCCATCATGTTCGAGGGCGAGCGCGAGAACGTCTTCGTCGACCTGGCCATCCAGTACAACATGTCCTACGCCGATACGATCTACTCCTTCGTCAACAACATCAACACGACGGAGGGCGGGACCCACCTCATCGGGTTCAAGGCGGCCCTGACCCGGTCCATCAACACCTATGCGACCGCCCACAACCTCCTCAAGGACCTCAGCGAGAACATCACCGGGGACGATTGCCGGGAGGGCCTGACGGCCGTCCTGAGCATCAAGCTCCACGACCCCCAGTTCGAGGGGCAGACGAAGACCAAGCTAGGCAATTCCGAGGTCAAGGGTATCGTCGAGTCCATCGTCAACGAACAGCTGGCGACTTACCTCGAGGAGAACCCGACGGTCGCCAAGAAGATCGTCATGAAGATCCTCGACGCGGCCCGGGCCCGGGAAGCCGCCCGCAAGGCCCGCGAGATGGCCCGCCGCAAGGGCGTCCTCGAGTCGACGTCTCTCCCCGGCAAGCTCGCCGACTGCCAGGACAGGAATCCGGAAACTTCCGAGATCTTCATCGTCGAGGGCGATTCGGCCGGCGGCTCGGCGAAACAGGGGCGCGACCGCCGCTTCCAGGCCATCCTGCCCCTCAAGGGCAAGATCCTCAACGTCGAGAAGGCCCGCTTCGACAAGATCATCAAGAACGAGGAGATCGGGACGATGTTCGCCGCCCTCGGCATCGGCGTCGAGCAGTCCGAGGAAAGCCTGGACAAGCTCCGCTACCACAAGGTCATCATGATGACCGACGCCGACATCGACGGCTCCCACATCCGGACCCTGCTCATGACCTTCTTCTACCGCCAGATGGTCCGGCTCATCGAGCGGGGCCACCTGTACATCGCCCAGGCGCCCCTCTACAAGGTCACCCGGGGCCGGGAGATCCAGTACCTCAAGGACGAACGCGACTACGAGAAATTCATGGTCCGCAAGATCTCCGAGGAGTTCAAGGTCCGGGCCGGCGGCCGCAAGGAGATCCTCGAGGGCGACAAGTTCCGCAAGTTCTTCCGCAACCTCATGGCCAAGAAGAACTACGCCCAGTTCTTCGAACGCAAGAACTACCCCCTCTTCCTCATCGAGCTCCTCGCCCGCGCGGGCGTCGACGGCCAGGAATTCCTGAGCTCCAAGAAAAACGTCGAGAGGGTCATGAAGCTCGTCGCCGGGAAGGGCTTCAACGTCAAGCTCGGCCGCGACGAGGAGTACGGCGTCTATGAGTTCGAGTTCGCCTACCAGCTCAACGGCCTGGCCGTGGGCGGCAAGATTGGCATGGACCTCATCACCTCCGCCGAGTATAAGAACCTCTACCGTATCACCCAGGAGCTCGAGGACATAAAGGGCCCCTACGCCGTCCTGACGAACGGCGACGGCGCGGAAAAGCAGATTCTGGAAAACGAGAACAAGCTCCTCGACTACCTCTTCGAGAGGGGGAAAAAGGGGATCAACATCCAGCGCTACAAGGGCTTGGGCGAGATGACCCCGACCCAGCTCTGGGAAACGACGATGGACCCGGCGCGGCGGATCCTCCTCAAGGTCTCCATCGTCGACGCCGCCCAGGCCGACAGGATTTTCACCATCCTCATGGGCGACGAGGTCGAAGAGCGCAAGAAATTCATCGAAACCAACGCCCTGGAGGCCCTGAACCTCGACGTCTGATGACCCCGCCCGCGGGCGGGCCCGAGAAGGAGTTCCCATGGACAGCGAACAGAAAGAGAACCACCCGGTCGTCAGCCTCGAGGAGGAGATGCGGCGGTCGTACCTCGACTACGCCATGAGCGTCATCATCGGCCGGGCCATCCCCGACATCAAGGACGGCCTCAAGCCGGTCCACCGGCGCGTCCTCTACGCCATGTACGAGAGCGGGACCTACTACAACAAGCCCTACAAGAAATCGGCCCGCATCGTCGGCGACGTCATCGGCAAATTCCATCCCCACGGCGACCAGGCCGCCTACGACACGCTCGTCCGCATGGCTCAGGACTTCAGCCTCCGCTACCTCCTCGTCGACGGGCAGGGGAACTTCGGCAGCGTCGACGGCGACCCTCCGGCGGCCATGCGCTACACCGAGGTCCGGCTGAAGAAGCTGGCCCACGAGCTCATGGCCGACATCGACAAGGAAACGGTCAACTTCGTCCCCAACTACGACGAGAGCCTGACCATGCCCGAGGTCCTGCCGGCCAAGTTCCCCAACCTCCTCGTCAACGGCAGCAACGGCATCGCCGTCGGCATGGCCACGAACATCCCGCCCCACAACCTGGGCGAGATCTGCGACGGCGTCATCCACCTCGTCGAACACCCCAACGCCGGCCTCAAGGACATCCTCAAGTACGTCCAGGGCCCGGACTTCCCGACGGGCGGCATCATCTACGGCCGCCAGGGCTTCCTCGACGCCTACAAGGACGGCCGAGGCATCCTCCACCTCCGGGCCAAGACCGTCATCGAGCGGGCGGCCAAGGGCGAGAAGGACAAGATCGTCGTCACCGAGATTCCCTACCAGGTCAACAAGTCGCGCCTGCTCGAGTCGATCGCCGCGCTCGTCAACGAAAAGAAGATCGAGGGCGTCGCCGACATCCGCGACGAATCCGACCGCGAGGGCATGCGGGTCGTCGTCGAGGTCAAGAGAGGCGAGCTTCCCGAGATCATCCTCAACAACCTCTACAAGCACACCCAGCTCCAGGTCTCCGTCGGCATCATCATGCTGGCCATCGTCGACAAGCAGCCCAAGGTCCTGGGCATCGTCGACATGATGAAGTACTTCATCGCCCACCGCAAGGAGGTCATCCTGCGGCGGACGCGCTTCGATCTGCGGAAGGCGGAGGAGAGGGCCCACATTTTGGAGGGCCTGGTCATCTGCCTCGACAACCTCGACGCCGTCATCAAGCTCATCCGCGCGTCGAAGACCGTGGACGAGGCCCGGCGCGGCCTCATGGAGAAGTTCGGGCTGACCCTGATCCAGGCCCAGGCCGTTCTGGAGCTCCAGCTCCAGCGGCTGAGCCAGCTCGAGAGGCTCAAGATCCAGGAGGAGTACGCCGAGCTCAAGAAGAGAATCGCCGAGCTTCGTCGCATCCTCAAGGACGAAAAGCTCGTCTTGGCCATCATCGTCAAGGAGCTCAAGGAGGTCAAGGAGGAGTACGCCGACGAGCGCCGGACCGAGATCCGCGACGAGGCTATCTCGGAGCTCCGGCCCGAGGACCTGGTCAAGGAGGAGGACGTCGCCATCGTCTGCACCTCGAGCGGCTACATCAAACGGACGTCCCTGACCTCGTACAAGTTCCAGGCCCGGGGCGGCAAGGGCCGCAAGGGCATCGAGATGAAGGCCGAGGACGTGGTCGAGGACCTCTACGTCTGCTCGACCCACAGCTACCTCCTCGTCTTCACCAACCAGGGCCGCCTCTACTGGCTCAAAGCCCTGGAGGTGCCGGACGTGGGCGTCTCCGGCCGGGGCAAGGCCATTGCCAACCTGGTCGAGCTCCAGCCGGACGAGAAACCCCGCAGCGTCGTCGCCGTCAAGGAATTCCGCGACGACCAGTTCGTCGTCATGCTGACGACGGACGGCATCATCAAAAAGACGAAACTGAGCGAGTTCAAGAACGTCCGCCGGGGCGGCATCAACGCCATCAACCTGCGTCCGAAGAGCGACCTCTTCTCGGCCCAGCTGTCGGGCGGGAAGAGCACCATCGTCATCGGGACCAAGCTCGGCCGGGCCCTCCGCTTCAAGGAGTCGGACGTCCGGCCGATGGGCCGCACGGCCTCGGGTGTCCGGGGCATCCGCCTCAAACCCAAGGACAAGGTCATCGGCATGATCGTCGCCGGTCCGAACGAGAAGTTCATATTCACCGCGAGCGAGCGCGGCTACGGCAAGAAGACGGCCGTCGAGCAGTACCCCCTGAAGCGCAGGGGAGGGCAGGGCGTCCTCAATCTCCGCATCACCCCCAAGATCGGCAACGCCCTGGGCATGGTCGGCATCAACGAGGAGGACCTCCTGGTCATCACCGTCGAGGGCAAGGTCATCGGCATCCCGACGGACAAGGTCCGGCCGCTCAGCCGGGCGACGCAGGGCGTCCGCATCATCAACCTCGGCGACAAGGACCGCGTCTGCTCCATCGCCAAGGTCCGGGAAGAGTGAAGGGGACGACCGGCCAACATCATCTCGCACCGACCATCCAGAGCGAAGCGCCTTATCCGGGGTGTTATACGAGTTTACGTTCTTGGCATCGATCAGCATCCGGGAATAGCCTTTTCTGGTGAAGGATGGAGCCGATTCCGAGCTTAAGGGGATGGAAGACGGTGCGCCGCGAAAAAGCAAATTCCTATAGGGATACGGAGGACTACTAATTGAGGTGCCAATTGCAGCTGTCAGCATTGTATTTATGATCTATTTTTGTAATTA
>JADBLN010000012.1:0-3316 GCA_014894455.1 Acidobacteriota bacterium
TTAAACCGCCGGGCCGATTTGCCGTATAATACCGGAGAAACCCGCCCCCGGGTTCATTCGCGGACGGGAACACATTCGAGGGAGGCCGGCATGCTTCGAGACATCATCAAAAAAGAGATCCTGGACAACATCACCAGCCCGAAATTCGTCTTCACCTTCCTTCTCTGCACCATCCTCATCCTGCTCTCGATCTACACCGGGGTGACCAACTATCGGGCGGAGAAGAAGGAATACACGGCGGCTCTCGCCCTCAACAAGAAGAACATGGAGAGCCAGCCGAACTATCAATCGCTCGCCGGCATCGGCATCAAGGTCAGCAAGCCGCCGCAGGTCCTGGGGACGGTGGTCACGGGCATCGAGGAGGCCGTCGGCCGCGTCGCCCCGGTCAACATCGCCGCCGACCCCAACCTCATCGACTCCAAGTACAGCAGCAACCCGGTCTTCGCCGTCTTCGGTTCCCTCGACCTCATGTTCATCGTCAAGATCGTCCTCAGCCTCTTCGCCATCCTCTTCACCTACGACGCCATCGTCGGCGAGAAGGAGAAGGGGACGCTCAAGCTGGCCCTATCGAACGACGTGCCGCGCGACCGGCTCATCCTGGGCAAGGCCATCGGCGGCTACATCAGCCTCCTCCTGCCCCTCCTCATCCCGCTCGTCTTGGGCCTCCTCATCCTCCTCATCACGCCCGACATTTCGCTCAGCGGCCAGGACTGGGCCCGGCTGCTCTTGATCTTCCTCCTGTTCTTCCTTTATCTGTCCGTCTTCTTCAGCCTGGGCCTCTTCGTCTCGGCCCGGACGTCGCGCTCGTCGACGAGCTTCCTCGTGCTTCTTTTCGTCTGGGTCGTCTTTGTCATGGTCATCCCCAAGGTCGCGGTCATCACCGCTGGGCAGATCCGGCCCATCCCCTCGGTCCATGAGATCACGGCCAAGAAGGACGCCTTCCTGCAGCAGATCCAGAGCGGAGCCCAGAAGGGAGTCCTCGATTGGACCAAGAAGAACGCGGCCGACGCCCAGAAGGACGTCAAGGCCTACCAGGAAAAATTCCGGCAGTTCATCCAGGACTACCAGCAGGAGCTGACCACGAAGATCGACGAGAACAACGCCGCGCTCGAGCGCGACTACCAGCAGATGAAGCGGGCCCAGCAGAGCCTGGCTGTCAACTTGTCCCGGATCTCGCCGGCCTCGGCCCTGACCTTCGGCTCGATGACCCTGGCCCGGACGGGGATCGACGACTTCGACAGGTTCCTGGCTTCGGTCCGGGCCTACAAGCCGATCTACACCAAGTGGATCAACTCCAAGCTCGGCCAGAGCATCAACTTCCAGACGGGCGAGACGGTCCAGATCAAGATCGACGACATGCCCCAGCACGTCTACGAGCCGCAGTGGCTGAGCCGGTCGCTCGTCCGGACCATCCCCGACTTCGCCCTGCTCGCCGTCATGATCATCGTCTTTTTCGTCGGCGCGTACGTCTCGTTCCTGCGCTACGACGTCCGTTAAGGAGAATCCCCATGCTTGAAACGATCAACCTGACCAAGCGTTATGAGGACGGTGAGCTGGCCCTGGACGGCCTGACCTTTAAGGTCGAGCCGGGCGAGATCTTCTGCATGTTCGGGGCCAACGGGGCGGGCAAGACGACGACCATCAACCTCTTCCTGAACTTCATCCCGGCGACTTCGGGGACGGCCCTCATCGAGGGGATCGACGTGGCCAAGGACCCGCTCAAGGCCAAGCGCCACGTCTCTTTCGTCTCCGAGAACGTCATGCTCTACGGCAATTTCTCGGCCGTCCAGAACCTCGACTACTTCAGCCGCCTGGCCGGAAAGCGGAAACTCACCAAGAAAGATTACGCCGCGGTCCTTGAGCGGGTCGGCCTCCAGAAGGAGGCCTTCGACCGGAGGGTCAAGAATTTCTCCAAGGGCATGCGCCAGAAGCTCGGCATCGCCATCGCCGTGGTCAAGGACGCCGCCAACGTCCTCCTCGACGAGCCGACCTCGGGGCTCGACCCCCAGTCGGGCCGGGAGTTCCTGGAGATCCTCGTCCAGATGCGCGACACCGGGAAGTCGGTCTTCATGTCGACCCATGACATCTTCCGGGCGAAACTCATCGCCGACCGGATCGGGTTCATGCGCAAGGGCCGGCTGGTCATGATGAAGACGGCCAAGGAGCTGGCCCACGAGGACCTGACCGACCTCTACATCCAGTACATGGAGGAGCAGCCCGGCCAACCCGCCCAGCCGGCCGCGCCTTCCGCCTGAGAGATAGGCCCGGTCAGTTGCCCTGCGGAGCGGGCGCCTTTTCGAGCAGGCCCATCTTCTTCAGGGCCATGTCGCCGCGGTTCATCTCCGGCCCCTCGCCGGGGATGTAGAGCATGACGCCGCCCTTGACCGGCCTGATGACGATCTTCCCCAAGCGGGCCAACTCGCCCGTCGCATCGATGGGGTTGCCGCCGTCGAAGTAGGTCTTGAAGGCCTCGTTGAACCCGCTGTAGATCGAGTGGATCCCCTTGTAGTTCTCGAGGCGCAGCTTGGCGATGGCCAGCTTGACGAATTCCTCTTGAGTGAGTTTGTTTTTCATCCGGGCCTCCCTGATTTCATCTTCACAGACTAAGACGAAGGAAGCCCGGCCGCTTTCTCACTCCGCTACTTGATCTCGACAAGCTCTTTGTCGAGGTCGAGGGGCGGCTTGGCCCGGAAGTATTCGCTCGTCTCCCAGAGCGTCATGGCCTGCGTGTCGGCGCGGCCATACCGGCCCCGGGCGTATTTGTAGCGGAAAACGACCGACATGTCGCCGCCCTGCTTCCAATAGGTCTCGAGCTTGGGATAGCCGTCGTCGGATTCCCGGCCGATGAAGACGATGGTGCCGACGACGACCCCCCGGGCGGCGCCTGTCGCCGGGTCGTAGACGAGCCACTGGTGACCGCCGGCGGCCGATGGGACGCCGCAGAGGACGAATTTCTCCTCTTTTCCGTTGCCGTCGAGGTCAACGGCCACGGACCTCAACGGGCTGCCGTCGTCCTTGTCGAATTCCTTGCGGATCTCCGGAGGCAGCGTGTTGTCTTTCTGGGCCGAGCGGACGGTGAAGAACGTCCGCAGGGAGGTGTCGGCGGCCGGCGCGGGAACCTGTCCGCCGGAGGGGAGGTTCAGCACGAGACAGGAGAAGACAGCCAGTGTCAACAGGAGCCGCGACCGCCTCGTCATCGACAGGAAGTATATCGCCGGGTTCGGAAAAGTCAATTCGCCGTTTTTGCGGCGGCCGTCCCGTTTGACTTTCTCCGCCCTATCTATACAATGAATATCCATTCTATCGGCATTCCGTT
>JADBLN010000012.1:3416-5032 GCA_014894455.1 Acidobacteriota bacterium
TTGACTTTCTCCGCCCTATCTATACAATGAATATCCATTCTATCGGCATTCCGTTCTATCGGCATTCCGTTAATTCGGCGCCCCCGGGAGTTCTCGGAGAGGGGCCGGACGAGGACAACATCGCTCGGAGGGAGGAATCGATGACCGAAAAAACGAACGAACTCAAAAGACGCGCGTTCCTCAAGAAAGGCCTGACCGGCTTGGCCGCGGTCGGGGCCATCCCGGGCGCGGTCAAGGCCGCCGCCCTCGGTTCGCCGGAGCCCGGGCAAGCCGCCGCCGGCCTAAGCCAGGCGAAGCCGATCGTCAGGACCCTGGGCAAGACCGGCCTCAGGATCCCCGTCGTCAGCATGGGCGTCATGAACGCCGACAACCCCGCCGTCGTCCAGGCCGCCCTCGACTCCGGTGTCTTCATGCTGGACACCGCTAACGGCTACCAGCGCGGCCGGAACGAGCAGATGATCGGCCAGGTCATCAAGGGCAGGCCCCGCGACTCGTACATGATCGCGACCAAGGTCCCCGCCTCCGGCCGGGACAAGTCCATGCAGGGATTGGATTCCGCATCGGTCCAGAAGGCCTTTTTGGACAATTTCGACATCAGCCTCGGACGTCTCGGTCTCGACCACGTCGAGATCCTCTACCTCCACAACAACACAACCAGGGAGAGTGTCCAGAATCCGGTGCTGATGGAGGCCCTCCAGAAAGCCAAGAAGGCGGGCAAGGCCCGGTTCATCGGGATCACTACCCACGCCAACGAACCGGCCGTCATCAGGGCGACGATCGAAGCCAAGGGCTACGACGTCATCCTGACGGCCTACAATTTCCGCCAAGACTACCGCGACGAGATGCGCAAGGCCGTCGCCGAAGCGACCGCGGCCGGGATCGGCATCGTGGCCATGAAGACCCAGGCCGGCGCCTACTGGGACAAGGAGAGGCAGCAGCCGATCAACATGCGGGCTGCTCTGAAGTGGGTCCTCAACGACCCGAACGTCACGACGGCCATCCCGGGCTTCACCACCTTCGACCAGCTCAAGGAAGACCTGACGGTCATGACCGACCTGAAGCTCACTCCGGCGGAGCTGAAAGACCTCAAGCTCGGCGAGCAGGTGGCCGGCCTCTACTGTCAGCAGTGCGGCCAGTGCGTTTCCGGCTGCCCGCAGAACCTGCCCATCCCGTCGCTGATGAGAGGCTATATGTACGCCTACGGCTACCGGAATCTCCAGGCCGCTCACGAGCTCGTCGGCACTCTCGACGTCGCCGAAAACCCTTGCGGCTCCTGCGCTTCCTGTTCGGCCGTCTGCGCCAAGGGCTTCGACATCGCCGATCGCGTCAAAGACATCGCCCGTCTGAGGGCCGTCCCCGGCGATTTCTTCGCTTAAGCCGCGTTTTTTGCGCGCCCCTTCGCCGGTTGACTTCCTTCACGGGCTGTTTTAACTTGGAGCCGATGTGGACAGGAGTTCAGCCCGGGGGGAGGTTGTGAAGCGAGCCATCCAGGCCGGGCTCGCCGTCGTCTTTCTGGCGCTCGTCGGGCTGGCCCTCTTCCTCGGCCGCACCGGCCGGGAAGCGGAGAACAGGATCGACCTCAGCTCCCAGCCTTCCTCCGCGACGGCCTTTTGGGC
>JADBLN010000012.1:5132-20038 GCA_014894455.1 Acidobacteriota bacterium
CGGAGAACAGGATCGACCTCAGCTCCCAGCCTTCCTCCGCGACGGCCTTTTGGGCGGAGGCGACCCTCCGAAACGTCACCAAGAATGACATCGTCTACACGCTCAAACCCGGACCCGGGAGAGGGGCGCCGCGCACCCGGACGCTCCGCGTCGGCGCCGTGGACCGGATCGCCACCGACCTGCCGGTCGAGATCTCGTTTGACAACGGGAGAAGGACGGGCGAATACCTCGTCCATCCGGGCAAGCCCTACTCGTTCCGCTACGATGAGAACGACGTCATCAGGGTCTACCCCGGCTCGCACGGCCGGGCGGACGCGGCCGATCTCGCCCCCTTCGTCCCGACGCCGCAGGAGGTGGTCGAGCGAATGCTCGAGATCGCGGCCCTCGGCCGGGACGACGTCGTCTACGACATCGGCTGCGGCGACGGCCGCATGGTCATCACGGCGGCGAAGAATTACGGGGCCCGGGGCGTGGGTATCGACATCGACGCCGCCCTCATCGAGGAGTGCCGAGCCGGGGCCAAGCGGGAGGGCGTCGAGAAGCTCGTCAGGTTCCTCCATATGGACGCCACCAAGGCCCGCCTGACCGAGGCCACAGTCCTGGCCCTTTATCTCCTCCCGGAATCCCTGGAAACACTCCAGCCCCTCTTTGACAAGGACCTGGCCGCCGGCGTCCGCATCGTCTCCCACAACTACGAGATCCCCGGCTGGGACGGGCGGCTCGTCCGCAGCGAGGTCGTGACCGACGATAAGGGCCGGGAGCACAAGATCCATCTCTACCGGATGCCGGTGACGAAGTGAAGGCGAAGTCCAAGGCCTCTCCGAAACCGGTGACGCGGGCGGCCGGGCCGCCCAACGCGATGATCCGTTTCCTGGCCGGCTTTTGCCGCGAGCATCCGCTCGACGAGAAGATCTTCATCGTTCCCTCCTTCATCGCCGGGCGCCAGATCGGCGAAGCCCTGGCCCGCGATGCCGGGTCATGGGTCAACCTGCGCTTCGTCACCGCATGGACGCTGGCCGGAGAGGTCCTGGAAAGGAGGGCGGAAGCAGGTGCGGGAAAGCCGATGACCTCGTCGGCGGAACTCGTCCTCACGGACCGGCTTTTCAGGGAGCTACACGCCGGCGGAGAGTTCGAGTATTTTGGCCGGGCCGGTGTCTCACTGGGCCTGGCTAGCGCGCTCCACCGCGCCATCCGGGACCTGAGGCTGGCCGGCCTGACGAGCGCAGACGTCCGTCCGGAGCGCTTCCTCGTCGAGCGGAAAGGAAGGGAGCTCGCGCTTCTCGTCGGCCGCTACGAGCGTGTCCTCGAAGAGGACGGACTCCTCGATTCGGCCGCGTTCCTCGCGGCCGCTGTGCGGGCGGCCGAGCGGACCTCGTTCGCACCGGCTTGGACTCTCTGCCCGATGGACGCCCCATTGAGCCGGCTCGAGCGCGACCTCGTCCGGGCAGCGTCCGGGAACCGCCTGGTCCTTGTCCCCGGCGACCCGGTCTTCGGATTGGAACGGCCGCGCCGCTGCTGGCCGGCATCCGCGCTTGGCGAGGCTCCGGAGGCGAAGCGGCTATCCTGGCTTTTCGCTCCCCGCGAAGCTCCCGGCGCGGGAGAGGACGACCGCATCGAGATCTTCAGAGCACTCGGGCCCGCCAACGAATGCCGCGAGGTCCTGCGTCGGCTCTACTCTGAAAACGTCCCGTTCGACCACGCGGAGGTCATGGCGCCGCCGGGGGCGGCCCATGCGACCATTTTCCATCTCCTTTCCGCCCGGACGCGCCTGCCGGTGACCTTCGGCGAGGGCGTCCCCATCTCGTTCACGTCTCCCGGACGTCTCTTTTTCGGCCTCCTCGACTGGTTGGGGAACGACTTCTCCAGCGCCCACCTTGGTCGACTGCTCGAGCATGGAGACCTCGTCCTGCCGGCCGGACCGTCCGGGACCCCGCTCGCCGGCCGGACGGCCTGTCGCCATCTCCGCAACGCGATGATCGGTTGGGGCAGGAAGCGCTACCCCGTCAGGCTTCGAGCCCTCCGGGAAGCGAAAGAGGCCGCCCTCGCCATGAACGAAAAAGGGGCCGGAGAAGAGGGGAAAGAAGCCGACGAGGAGCGCCGGGCGGCCTTGTCGGCTGCGATCGCCGAGATCGACGGCCTCGCCACCGCCATCGGCAGGATTCTGGCCGTCTTTCCCGAGCATTCCGCGGAGGTTCCTTACGAGGTCGAAGGTCTCTGCCGGGCCCTTTCCGGGCTCATCGGGGTTTCCGGGCGGACCGACTCCGAGATCGACCGAAAGGCCCGGGATGTCCTGCTCGATCGTCTGGCCGAGATCCGGGAGGAAGGGCTCTTTCCGGCTCTCCTCCTCAAAGAGGCCTTGGATCTCATCCGATCGGCGGGCTCGTCGCTCCGGGTCGGCGCTTCGCCGCCCCTTCCCGGACACCTCCACGTCGCCGGCTTTTCGACGGGAGGGCATTCCGGACGGCCGGTCACCTACGTCGTCGGTCTCGACGAGGCGACCTTCCCCGGTCGCGGCCTCCAAGACCCCGTCCTCCTCGACGAAGAGCGGGCCGCGCTCTCGGATTCCCTGCTGACGGCCGCCGACGCCCTCCGTTCCAACCTCTACGAGCTGGCCGCGACCCTCGCCTCCCTCCGCGGTAAGGTCGTTTTCAGCTATCCGTCGTTCGACGTCGTCGAAGGGCGGGAGTCCTTCCCGTCCTCGATCGTCCTGCAGGCCTTCCGGCTCCTGCGGGGGGATCCCGACCTCGATTACGCGGCTCTCGACCGGGAGCTTCCCGAGGCGGCCGGGTTCCTTCCCGGTGGGTCCGACAGGAGCTTCGACGAGATCGACTGGTGGCTGGAACGGTTGGCCGGGAGCGAACCGGCGCCCGACGGTCCGGGCTCCGTCGTCGCCAATTTCCCCGACCTCGCCGCCGGGCTGGCCGCCGCGGCCGCCCGGTCCGGCGCGAAGCTGAGCGCTTATGAAGGCATCGTCGATATCGGGCCTCACCGCGCCGGGATCGATCCCGTTGCCGATCGGAACACGGTCATGTCGGCGACGCGCCTCGAGCTCCTGGCCAAGTGCCCGTTCGCCTATTTCCTCCGGCACGTCCTGAGGGTCAGGCCGCCCGAGGAGGTCGAGTTCGACCGTTCGCGCTGGCTCGACCCGCTCCAACGCGGCAGTCTGGTCCACAAGATACTCTGCGATTTCATGACCGAGGTCAGGAAGACGGGAGAGACGGTCGCGTCGGATCGGCACGCCTGGCGCCTGAATGAGATCGCCGCCGAGCTGATCGACCGAAAAAAAGAAGAGATCCCGCCCCCCTCCGATGGGATCTTCGAGAGCGAGCGGAAGGACATCGTCGAAACCCTTGGGATCTTCCTGTCCGCCGAGGAGAAGCGCGAAGAGAAGGGAGAGCCGATCGCGTTCGAGAAGGAGATCGAGCGGCAGGAGATCGATATCGGTGCCGACCGTTCGTTCCTGCTCAGCGGGTCGATCGACAGGGTCGATAGGCTCGGGGAAGACACGTACCGGATCCTGGACTACAAGACGGGAAGCCCGGCGGGCTATGAGGAGCTGGTCGAGTTTAGCCAGGGCCAGAAGATCCAGCATGCCCTCTACGCCGTGGCCCTCGAGCGCATGCTGACCCCGGCCGGCGGCCGGGCTCCGCGGGTCACCCGGAGCGGCTATCTTTTCCCGTCGCGCCGGGGCGAGGGCTTGGAGAGGATCATCAAGGATTTCGACCGGGGCAGGCTGAGGTCTCTGCTCACTGACCTCATCGGCCTCCTGGAGAAGGGCTATTTCATGGCCGGACCGGACGCCAAGTGCAAGTACTGCGATTACGCTCACGTCTGTGTCTCCGGGGGCCCGGAAGGGACCAAGAGCAAGAGAACGATCCTCTTCCAGCTCCTGGAACTCCTCGAAGAGGGATGCCTGATCGGCGGCATCCGGACGGGCGGCGGGGACATCGACCCGGCCTTGGCCTGCGGCGGCGATCCCGGCAAGTCGAAGAAAGGGATCGAAGAGGACCTCCGGATCTTTGAGGCCTACGAAAAGCTCGGCGAGTACAAGTGATGAGCGCGAAAAAAACGCTTCCGCCCGACCAGCCCGCGCGCGCGAGCATCGTGAGCGAGCTCGGAACGACGTTCCTCGTCGAGGCAGGGGCCGGCTCGGGCAAGACGAAGAGCCTGGTCGACCGGATGATCGCCCTGCTCGCGTCGGGCCGGGCGGAGATTGACACCTTGGCGGCCGTGACCTTTACCCGCAAGGCGGCGGCCGAGCTCCGGGGACGCTTCCAGGTCGCGCTCGAACGGGCGCGGCTCGCGGAAAAGGACGCTGAGGTCCGAGGCCGCCTCGATGCCGCCCTGACGGGCCTCGAGAGGTCCTTCATCGGGACGATCCATTCGTTCTGCGCCCGCCTCCTCAGGGAGCGCCCCGTCGAAGCGGGCGTCGACCCCGACTTCCGCGAGCTCGAAGAGTACGAGGAGCGCATTCTCCTCGGGACCTGCTGGGACGAATATCTGGCCAAAGCAAGGCTCAACAATGAGGCGGCCTTGCGGGGCCTCGACGAGGCCGGGCTCGAGCCTTCCGAGCTCGAGACGGCGTTTAAGGCCATCGCTGCATTCCCCGAGGTCGAGCCGGTCACCGGACGGGCCGAAACGCCTGGATTCGGGCCGACGCGAAAGAGCCTGGAGAAGCTCCTCGAGCTGGCCCGAAAGCTCGTTCCGAACGAACGGCCGGAAAAGGGCCGCGACACGCTCCAGACCGTCCTCGTCCGCGCGCTCCGCCGGAAGCGAAACCTCGGCTTCGAGGATGGGAGGCGGCTGATGGAAACGCTCGAGCTCTTCGACAAGAAGCTCGGCGTCACCAAGATCCGCTGGGCGCCCCAGGATGACGCGGAGACGATCATGGCCGTGGTGCGAGCCATCGGGGAGCAGGAAGCCCTGCCGGCCCTGCGCGAGTGGCGCGAATCCGGGCAGACGAAGGCCCTGGCTTTCCTCTGCGCGGAGACGATGCTGGCCGCGGCGGAGAGCTTTCAGGCGGAATGCGCCGTTCCCGCGCTCCGCGAGTGGCGGGAGTTCCGGCACACGAAGGCCCTGGCCTTCCTCCGGCCGGCCGTGGAGTTCTATGCCGCGAGGAGGCGGGCCGAGGGCCGGCTCAACTTCCAGGACCAGCTCCTGCTCGCCGCGAAACTCCTCCGTGAGAATCCCAAGGTCCGGAGCTATTTCCGGAAGCGGTTCCACCCCATCCTCGTCGATGAGTTCCAGGACACCGACCCCATCCAGGCCGAGATCCTGTTCTTTCTCACGGGGGAGGGGGGCGATGCCGGGGGCGATTGGACCGGGCTCTCGCCGGCGCCCGGCTCGCTTTTCCTCGTTGGCGACCCCAAGCAGTCGATCTACCGGTTCCGGCGGGCCGACATCGACATCTACAATCTGGTCAAGAGGCGGATCGCGGAGAGCGGCGGCCGGACGCTCGAGCTCAGCGCCAACTTCCGGTCGCTCCGGTCGATCGCCGATTGGGTCAATCCGGTCTTCGATCCCGAACGGGAGGGACTCTTCCCGCAGAAGGCGAGCGCTTACCAAGCGGGCTTCATGGCTCTTGATACGATGCGCGGCCGGGGGCTCCAGCCGCTCTCGGGGGTTTTCAAGGTCACGGTCCCGGTCGTTCCCCGGCACTCTAAGGAGCCCATCGCGGATCACGACTCGCGCCGGCTCGCCGAGTTCATCGCCTGGGCCCTGGCCGGGAACCTTGGGCTCGAGGACGGGGATGGCGGATCGCGGCCGGCTGAGCCGGGCGATTTCCTGGTCCTCTTCCGCTACAAGGACCGGATGAACAGGTACGCCAGGCGCCTCGAGGAGAAGGGCATCCCCTTCGAGATCGCCGGCAGCGACGCCTTCGCCGACAATGGGGAGATCGGGGAGGTCATGAACCTCCTCCGGGCCCTCGACGATCCCGACGACCCGGTCGCAACGGTGGCCGTCCTGCGCGGGCTCTTCTTCGGGCTGAGCGACCAGGACCTCCTCGAGCACCGGGCGGCCGGAGGCGGGTTCTGCTACGTGGACCCGGTTTGCGGTGAGCGCGGCCTGGAGCGGGGGAGGCGGGCGTTCGGGGTTCTCCAGGCCTGGCGCGAGATCACCGCCAAGGTCCCGCCTTCGGCGGCCCTGGAGACGATCCTGCAAAAGTCGGGGCTTCTCAACCACCTGGTGACGGCGGAGATGGGCAGCAGCCGGGCCGGCAACGTCCTCAAGCTGGTCGAGGTCCTGCGCGGCCGGGAGAGCGAGGACTTGACCTCCTTCGCCGCGGCCGTCGAGTTCATGGAAGAATGGGTCGGCGCCCAGCCGGTCGAGGAAATGAGCCTCACGCCCAGCCGCCGCAATGCGGTCCGCCTGATGAATCTCCACAAGGCCAAGGGGCTCGAGGCGCCGGTCGTGTGGCTGGCCAATCCGGCGGGCGTGCATGATTTTGAGCCCGACAGGCATATCAGACGGGCAGGGACGCACGGGCAGCCGCGAGGGCATTTCCGCTTCACCAAACCGGTCGGCTACCAGATGAAAACGATCTCCCAGCCCGACGGCTGGGAAGATCGTGCGGCCGAGGAGAAAAAGTACGAGGAAGCCGAAGAGAACAGGCTGATGTACGTGGCGGCGACCCGGGCCCGGGACCTGCTCGTCGTCAGCGCCTACGCGGGCGACTTGGGCGAGAGAAAAGCCTGGGGGCCGCTGGAGAAGGGCTTCGGAGGGATCCCCGAGCTTCCCGAACATCCTCCGGCCGGGGGAGTGGCGGCCCGGCGCCCGGCCCCGCGGGGTCGGAAGACGGATATCGTCAGGCCGGACGAAGCGATGAAGGCAAGGGCGGCCCTGCAAAGGAAGTTGGCCGAAGCCTCAATGGCGGGCGCGCTCCACGAAACGGTGACTTCGCTCGCCAAGCGAGACCGGGAGCCGCCTGAGTGGGCCAAGGGAGGGCTTGGGCTTTGGGGGTCCGAGGTCCACATCATGCTGAAGGCCCTGGGCGATACGTGGCCGGCGGCCGGGCGCGGCGAGACCGAGCCTGTTGTCGATGACGACCGGCTCTTGCGGATGGCCAGGAACGTCCTGGTCGCCGCGGAACGGGATTCGACGGCGTGCCGGGAGCTCGCCGGCCTCGTCGGCGACATCGTCCGGTCCGAATTCTGGCTGAGGGCGATGCGGGCCGAACGGTGCTTGTTCGAAGTGCCCTTCTCGATCCGGACGGGGCCGGAGGACGCCGAATACGAAGACCTCGCCGCCATGGTCGGCCTCGTCCCCCTCGCCGGGGGCAAGCCCGTAGTCCCGGTCCCCGGGGCGCCGGTTTTCCTGTCTGGGGCCGTCGACCTCCTCTTCAAGGAGAAGGACGGTTGGGTCATCGCCGATTACAAGACCGACCGGCTTCCCGAGGCCCTCTCGGCCGGCGGGGGGGAGGACAGGAACAAGGCCCTCCAAGCCTTGGTGGATTTCTACCGACCCCAGGTCCAGCTCTATACGCGGTTCTGGGCGAAGATGACGGGGGAGCCGGTCAAGGAATCGGGGCTCTACTTCACCAGGCTCAGCGAATGGGTTAAGATCTAGCTAACGGGCCGTGTCCGGTTTCCGTCGAGGCTGGTGTAGCCGAAGTAGGCCCTGAGTTCCGCGACCTTGTCGGTCTTCTCCCAGGTGAAATTGGGGAGTTCCCGGCCGAAGTGCCCGTAAGCGGCCGTCTGCTTGTAGATGGGACGGCGCAGGTCGAGCATCTTGATCATCCCCGCCGGCGTGAGCTGGAAGATCGAGCGCACGGCCTTTTCGATGGCCTTTTCGCTGACCTTCCCGCCGCTGTGGATGTTGACCATGACCGAGAAGGGCTCGACGATGCCGATGACGTAGGCCAGCTGGATCGTGCAGTGGTCGGCCAGGCCGGCCGCGACGATATTCTTGGCGATGTAGCGGGCCACGTAGGCCGCCGAACGGTCGACCTTGGTCGGGTCCTTGCCCGAGAAGGCCCCGCCGCCGTGGGGGCAGCTGCCGCCGTAGGTGTCGACGATGATCTTGCGGCCCGTGAGGCCGGTGTCGCCCGCCGGGCCGCCGATGACGAAGCGGCCGGTCGGGTTGACGAGGTATTCGATCGTCTTCGACCGCAGTTCGGCCGGGATGACCTTTTCGATGATCTCGGCGACGACGCCGTCGCGGAGCGTCGAGTCATCGACATCGCGTGAGTGCTGGGTCGACAGGACGACCTTTTCGACGGCCACGGGCCGCTTGTCCCTGTAGCGGACTGAGACCTGGGACTTGGCGTCGGGCCGGAGCCAGGGGAGGAGGCCGCTCTTGCGGATCTCGGCCTGTTTCTGGACGAGCCGGTGGGCGAGACGGATGGGCAGGGGCATGAGCTCGGGGGTTTCGGTCGTCGCGTAGCCGAACATCAGGCCCTGGTCGCCGGCCCCGATCTCGCCGTTGGCCTTTCTGACTCCCATGTCGATATCGTCCGACTGCTGGCCGATATAAGTGAGGACCCCGCAGGAGCTCGAGTCGAACCCGTTCGAGGGGTCGTTATACCCGATCTCCCGGGCGGTCTGGCGGACGATGGGGACCGGGTCGATCTGCGCGGTGGTCCGGATCTCGCCGGCGACCACGGCGAAGTTTTTGGTGAGCAGTGTCTCGCAGGCGACCTTGCCGTAAGGGTCCTGCTCGAGGACCGCGTCGAGAAAAGCGTCGGAAATGAGGTCGGCCATCTTGTCGGGATGGCCCTCGGAAACCGACTCCGAGGTGAACACGAAATCCTTGGCCATCGAAGCCTCCTTTCCGGGCACGCGACGTTGTTCGGCTCGCTCAGGGGCTGGGATGGGGCCGCGATGGGCTTTCGGTCCGCCAATAAAAAACCCGCTCCACCGACATCAGGGGAGCGGGTCTTTCTCCGTGGACACTTGGTTGCCGCTTACGCTTTCGCGACCACATCCTCGCTTCCGGCGAGTGAGCACCTCGGGTGTCCGTCCCAGGTTGCCGGGCCCGGCCGGTTAGGGTCGAGCCTCTCCTGATGTAGATGGAAATGATACGCGCAACTTATCCGGATTTCAAGTGGTGGACGAAAATAAATTCGCGGCGGCCCCGTCGCCTAGCGAATGACCGGATCAGGCGGCAAGACGTTGATCAGGGCGATCTCGGCGAACGCGGAAAAGGAGAAGGGGAATTCGACGAGCCGAGCCGCTCCCTTCTTCATGACGAAGGCGGCGTCCGTCTTGAAATCGAGGCGGTATTCGGAGAACCAGCCCTTGTCGATGTGGAAATGGAGACTGCCCGCGCCCGCGCCCTGGCCCTCGAAGACTCCCTGTGTGTCCCCGAGGTCCTTGGCCCCCGAGACGACGACCCGGTAGACGGCGGAGACGATGGCCAGCCGCCCGTCCTCGGCGGGGATGACGTCGTCGAGGGTGTAGTCGATGACCAGGTCGATCTGGAGGTCGAGGCCCTGGAAGGGGATGGTCAGACGCCGGTTCTCCGTCCATGTCTCGCCGCGCCCGACCGGCTGAGCGGGGAAGGCCGGGAAATAATCGCGCAGGATCTGGGGGATGGAGATGTTGAACGGGTTTCCCGAGCCGAGGGCTTCGGGGTTGCGGATGGACTCGACCTTGCCCGTCCGGTTGAAGACGACTTCGAGGGCCTCGCCCTCCGTCGTGCCGAGTTTCTGGGTGAGGACGCGGTCGGAGAGCCGGACGTTGACATCGATGCCGGGACTGGTCAGGTCGGCCCGGACGGTCTCGTGGGTCGACGGCTTGGAGAACAGCCGGATCTCCCCGCGGGAATCGGCGTTGAGAGCCAGGTCCTTGCCGAGGAAGTTCTTGCCGTCCACGTTGACGACGCTGATCAGCGTGTAGGTCAGCCGGGTGCCTTCGGCGGGGGCGAACCGGAGAGCAACCTTCTCTTGGGCCGCGAGGGACCCGGACATCCCGGCCAGGGCCCCGACGAGCAGGACCGCGGCCATGATCTTTCGAGCTGTCATGGATTCCTCTCTCCTCCGCCCCGGCCGCATCTCCGGCCTAGAAATCGGGGTCGGTGATCCTTTTTTCCTGCCAGGTCCCATATTTCGCGAGCAGGGGCCGGATTTCCGCCGCCTTGCCGACGACGACGAGCACGAAATCCTCCTGGGGGAGGAGCGCCGCGGCCGCGGCCTTGATCAGGGCCGGCGTGAGCCGGCCGACCTCGTTCAGGTACTTGTCGTACTGGTCGAAGCCCAGCTTGTAGAAAGCCAGCCGGACATAGGCGCCGGCTTTGCTGGCGTTCATCTCGAGCGTCGGCGGGAACTGGCCGAGGATGTAATTGCGGCTGCTTTCGAGCTCTTCTGCGGAGAACCCCTCCTTCGCCCCCTTCCCGAGCAGGTCGAAGACGATGTCGAGCATCTCGCCGATCTTGTCGTTCTTGGTGTAGGAGCTGACGGTGAACAATCCGCCGGCCGCCCAGGTGCGAGCGTTGCTCCCCGCTCCGTAGGTCAGGCCCCTCTTGATCCGGAGCTCGGTGTTGAGCCAGGAGGTGAAACGGCCGCCGAAGAGGGTGTTCATGGCTGAGGCCGCTGCGGTGACCTTGTCGCCCATGGCGTAGCCCGGGGCCCCGAGCACAAAGTAGGCCTGCGTCGCGTCGGGCTTGTCGACGAGGAGGAGCTTGCGGCCTTTCGGCCGGGGGAGGGCCGGGATCGCGTCCGCGGGCGCCGCACCGGACGGGTTGGTCATCCGGCCGATCGTCCCTTCCAGGAGCGGGACGAGCTTCGCCTTTTCGATGTCGCCGACCACGGCCGCGACGGCCCGGTCGGGCCGGAAACGCTTCTTGTAGAAATCCTTCACCGCCTGGGCCGTCATCGTCTTGAGGGACGTCTCGGTGCCCGAGGCGAGATAGCCCATCGGGTGGCCGCCGAAATAAGCCTTCTGGAAGTAATAGCGGACGGCCGACCCGGGGTTGTCCTTGGCCGCCTTGAGGCCGTCAATCGTCAGGGACCGTTCCTTCTCGAACTCGTCGGCGGCGAAGGCCGGGTCGGTCAGGCAGCCGGCGGCGATCTCCATGAAGCGGGGAAAATGCTCGGCCAGGCTGTCCCCGTAGACCTGGGCGTATTCTTCCGCCGCGGTGATGCCCAGGTTCGCCCCCATGAAATCGAGGGCCTCGGCGATGGCGTCGGCGTCCATCTTCGAGGTCCCCTTCATCATCAGGGACGTCGTCAGGCCGGCCGCGCCTTCGGAGGCGGCCGGCCCGTAGGCCGAGCCGGCGCCGCGGATGATCATCCGGAAGCTCGCGATCGGGAGGTCGGAATTTTTAAGATGATAGACCGTGAGGCCGTTCTTGAGGACGAACTTTTCGGGCGCCGGCAGTTGACGGGCCGTCCCGGGAGGGAGGGCCGCCGCGCCGATGACGAAGAGGACGAGGACGAGGGCCGTTCCGTTGAGGCGTTTCATTTCGCACCTCCCTCGGGGATGAGCTTTCCGATGGTCTTGTTATTGTCCGTGAAATATTTCCCGGCGGCCACCTTGATCCGGTCGATCTTGACCGCCGCGTAGTCGTCCATGACCGTGAAAAGCCTGGCGAAGTCGCCATAGAGGAGCTCGGTCGAGCCGAGCTGGCCGGCCTTGCCGGAGATCGTCTGTAAGCTCATGTAGAAGTCGTTCCGGATGATGTTCATGGCCTTGGCGTATTCCTGCGGCGTGATGCCTTCGGCCTTGACCTTGGCCAGCTCCTCCTCGATGATCCGGTCGATCTTGTCGAGGTCGACGCCCGGCCGGGGCTTGACGTCGATCGAGAAGAGGAGCGGGTCAATCGTCTCCTGGATGCCGCCGCCGACGTCGATGGCCAGTTCTTCCTCGCGGACGAGGCGCCGGTAGAGACGGCTGCTCTCGCCCTCGAGCAGCGGCTTGGCCAGGATGGCGAGCGGCAGATAATCGGCGTCCTTGGCGCTCGGGGCGTGCCAGACGGCCAAGAACGACGGGGCTTGGGCTTCCTTGCGGACGATGACGGTCTTCATCCCCATCTGGGGCGGCTCGACCGTGCTGACCGGGGGCGGGGCAGGCGACGCCTTGACCGGCCCGTAGTATTTTTGGATGAGTCCGAGGGTCTTGGCCGGGTCGATGTCGCCGACGACGATGAGGATGGCGTTCCCCGGGGCGTAATAGGTCCGGTAGTAGACCATGACCTCGTCGCGGCGCCAGCTCAAAATGTCGCTCATCCAGCCGATGACGTCCCAGTGGTAGGGGTGGGCCATGATGGCCGTGGCCCGGACGTTCTCGTTGAGGATGGCGTCGTTGTCGTTCTCGACGCCGAGCCGGCGCTCGGAGGCGATGACGCCGCGTTCGGACTCGAAGACCTCGGGCACGAGGGCCAGCCCCTGGATCCGGTCGGCCTCCATTTCGATCATGGCCTCGAGGGCGGCGGGCGGGAACCAGTCCGTGTAGCCCGTCATGTCTTCCGAGGTGAAGGCGTTGTTGCTCCCGCCCCGGAACTCCATCCGCCGGTCGAACTCGCCCGGGCCGACCTGAGGCGTCCCGTTGAACATCATGTGCTCGATGAAGTGGGAGACGCCCGTCAGGCCGGGCCGTTCGTTGCGCGACCCGACGCGGAAGAAGGTGTAGAGGGCGACGCTGGGGATGTTGTGGTCCTCGACGAGCAGGACCTTGAGCCCGTTGTCGAGCTTGTGGACCTTGACGTCCTCCTTCTTGAAGGCCGCCGTTAGGGACAGGGAGAAAACAGCCAGGAACAGGACCGGGAACCAGGCTCTTTTCCTCATGCCGTCACCTCCACGGGGATCAAAATATTATTATACCATTATTTTTTCGGGGGCGAGGGGGTCGGCCACCCCCTCTTGACGAGGGAAGGGGAGTGGGATATAAATATTCAAAAGTGCGAGGTCGACATGAGCACACCCGAGTCCCAATATGAGTTCCGGAAATCGATGAAGAGCGTGTCCTCCTACCCCTTCATTCACAAATACCTGCCCATCGACCGCTGCATTATCCGCCCGCCCGCGTCCCTCATCGTCAGGGCCGTCTTCAAGACCTCGGTGACGCCCAACCAACTGACGGTCTGCTCGTTTTTATTCAGCCTGATCGCGGGGTTCGCTTTTTTCCTCGGGAAGCCTGCCTTCTTCACTCTCGGGGGTGTCTTGGCCATGATCTCGACGATTTTCGACTGCGCCGACGGCATGTTGGCCCGGGCCAAGAACATGACCAGCCGTTACGGCGCCTACCTGGACATCTTCCTGGACCGGATCGCGGATTTCGCCGTCCTCCTGGGAGCATCCTTGGGCTATTCAAAGTTCACGGGGGACACCCGGATCCTCGTCTTCGGGCTCCTGACCATCGCCCTCTATTTTCTCCAGGTTTCCCTGTACTACATCAACAACCTGTACACCCGTTCCGAAAAAAGCGGGGAAGGCGCCGAAGCGAAGAGCCTCGCGGTCTTCGTCATTTTTGTCTTCTCCCTTCTCCGCCGCCCGGACGGATTCCTGCTCGGCGTTTTCCTGATGGCCTTCCCCGGCACGATCATCAAGCTGATCAGATTTCTGAGGAAGGGCAGGGATCC
Source organism: Acidobacteriota bacterium (assembly GCA_014894455.1). Classification (GTDB taxonomy): domain Bacteria; phylum Acidobacteriota; class Aminicenantia; order Aminicenantales; family Saccharicenantaceae; genus RBG-16-66-30. The sequence goes on from JADBLN010000012.1 coordinate 18,648, forward strand.
GGCGGCGGCTCCGGCCCCGTCACAATGACGGGACTGTCTCAAGGTTCCGGCCCCGTATCAATGACGGGACTGTCGCAAAGCTCCGGCCCCGTCACGATGACGGGACTAGCTCAAGGTTTCGCCCCGTCACGATGACGGGACTGTCTCAAGGTTCCGGCCCCGTATCAATGACGGGACTGTCGCAAAGCTCCGGCCCTTTGACCCGGCCCGCCGCTTTTTTCCTGACCAGGGGGATGAGACCGATCCCCGCCCAGACGAGCCCCACGACCCGCCGGATCAGGATGACGGCCATTCCGGCGTGCATGTCGATCCGGAGGAGGGCGAAGAGGGAGACGTAGGTCAGCTCGTAGACGCCCATCGAACCCGGCACGGGAAGGAACGTGTAGAACGACCCCAGGGTGACGATCAGGAAGCACTTGAAGAATGTCGTGGTGTTCCCGCCGAGGAAGAGGAAGGTCAGGTAGATCTCCGTGGCCCAGAGCCAGACCTGGGCGAAGTAGGACGCGAAGAGAAGCAGAAAGAGCCGGCGGTTTCCGCTGTAGAAGTCGGCGATGTGGGCGTCGGTTTCCAGGATCTTCTCGCGCCGGCTCTCGAAGAAGGGGATGCGGATCTTGATCTTCCGCAGCGTATCCAGGGCCCAGGTGAAGAACCCCTGCTTCTGCTTGAGGACGAGGAAGATGAGGACGAGGAGCAGGGCGGCGATCGCGGCGAAGAGCCCGATCTTCTGACGCCGGGGCAGGGCGAACTCGGTGATGAGGAAAACGACGGCCAGGGCGATCGAGAACAGGCCGGCCAGGAACTCGATGGTCTTGTCCACGACGACCGTGGCCAGGGCCTTGTTGCGACCGACGCAGTCGAGGACGAAGATGCGGACCGTTTCTCCGCCGATGTTCCCCGCCGGCGTCAGGTAGCTCACGGCGTAGCCGGCGATCCGGGCGCCGAGGATCTCCCGGAAGGGGACGCGTTCCCCCGAAGCCACGAGGAGGGCCCGCCAGTTCAGGGCCCGGATGAGCCAGTAGAGGAACCGTAGACCCATGAGGACGGCGATCTCGAGAAGGCTCAGACGGCCGAGGGCTTTCAGGATCTCCTTCGGCCCGGTCTTGACGATGAGATAGACGAAGAGGGCGAATCCGGCGTAGCCGAAAAGCCTGACGATGAGCGTCCGGATCTTGGCCTTGCCCGTCGGCGGCGCGCCGCCCTCCCGGCCGATCTGCGACAACCTGAACATGTCTTGACTATCCTCGACGAATGGCTTATTTTATTCCCTCTTCAGGGAAAAGCAAAGCTAGAAGATATGAACGCCCGGTCCGTCATCCAAGCCGTAGCGGGCGGGACCCTGCTCCTCTTGCTGGGAATTCCCGTCTTCACGACGGGGCTGTCGCAGGGCTCCG
>JADBLN010000012.1:20138-92519 GCA_014894455.1 Acidobacteriota bacterium
TGCGACAGCCCCATCGCCTCGATGGGGATGCCCAAGAACTGGGGCCGGGCGATGCTCGAATTGGGAGGATTCTTGGCCTACTCCACCGTGCGCTATTGGTTCGAATACCATACCTGGGTCGAGGACTGGCAATACGAGCTGACCTGGAAAGATCAATGCCGCCGCTTCCTGACGACCGAGGCCATCCGCTTCGACTCGAACGCCTATGTCGTCAACTGGACGCACGTCGCGGGCGGGGCGCTCTACTACGAGCTGGCCAGGACCAACCACCTGACCTGGGCCGAATCCCTCCTCGCCGCCTTCGGCGGGTCGCTGTTCTACGAGTACGTCTCGGAGTGGCGGGAGGTCATCTCGGTCAACGACATGATCCTGACCACGTCCGGCGGCTACACCGTGGGCGAGCCTTGGTTCCAGCTCTCCGATTATTTCCAGCGTCAGAGGTCCCCGGTCCTGAAATTCCTGGGGTTCTTGAACCCCTTCCTCAAGTTCAACAAGTGGTTGGACCGGAAGAACCCGGCCTCGAAAAATTACGATAACCCCGGCTGGCACGACTTCGTCCTCTCGGCCGGGTGGAGACGGTCCTCGGGGAGTGGCCGGGATGCCATGGATACGGGCTTCGTCGAACTCGAAACGCAGATCATCCGCACGCCGGAGTACGGCCGGCCCGGAACGGTGCGCAAGACCCTTCGGGACACGTCCCTGAGCGAGCTCGCGCTCGACGTGGCCCTGGGCCAAAGGCGTCCGGGCGAGGAGTACCTGCGGACCGGGTTGGACGAAGAGGTCAACTTCTTCACCCGGGTCGTGGGCCTGGCCATGTTCCGTCAAAAAATCGACGAACTTGGCCGGGGCTATGCCTTATCGATTGGTTTGGGCTCCGCGTTGACCTATGTCCGGAAAAGGCCGACCCTGTACGATTCGAGGAACATCTTGGTGCGCCTCGACCCTCCCCCCGCGACCCCGACGGACTTCCGGGACAAGATGACGGTCGCCCACCTCATCGGCCCCGTCCTCGACTGGACGAGGTTCTCCCGGGGCCTGAAGATCCGGGCCGTGGCCGACGCCTACCTCGACTTCGCCATGATGAACGCCTACGCGTTCAACGCCTATTCCGCGGTTTACCCCATCGACGGGTTGAAGACGACCTTGAGTTACTATGGCTACCATTACGCTTTCGGGGCGAGCGTTTCCGGGCGCGTCGACCTGGATTGGCGGGGGTTCTGGCTCCGCGGGCTCGTCAGCGGCCACGTCTGGGATTCCGTCGAAGGCCTGGACAGGTTCCAAGCCGACCTCCTCGACGACGGCAATGTCGTCGACACCCGGGTCCGCTATCTCCTCAAGGCCGGCTGGCGCCTGCCCAGGGTCCCCCTTCGCGTGTATTTTGCCCTGGAGGGCATCCATCGTTGGGGCAAGATGAGGGACATCGAAGCGGGCGGCCAGGAAACGCGGCTGTTCGCCGGCCTGAGCTATCTTTTCTGACGCGTCAGCCGAAGGTTTCCCAGCCCCGTTGCCGGGCCAGTTTGCGCAGCTTGCGGTCCGAATGGACGGCGACCGGGTGGCCGACGAGCTCGAGGACGGGCAGGTCCGATTTCCGGTCAGCCAGGGCCCAGGAGCCGGGCCAGTCGATACCGCCCGGGTCGATCTTCTGGAACAGGGCCTCGACCTTCATGCGGCCGTAGGGGAAGATCCCCTTTTTCCGGCCTGTCAGCTTCCCGTCGGCCACTTCGAGGTCGGTTCCGATCAGGATCTCCGCTTCGAGCCGCTCCTTGAGCTGGTCGACGAGGAGTTGGAGCGAGCCGGACAGGAGGACGATGCGGCAGCCCTCCTGTTTGAGACTGAGGATCTTGCCCCGGAGGTCGTCGGGGACCGCCTTCCTGAGGAAGACGCGGCCGAATTCGCGGGCCCACTGCCGGACCGCCTCGGGCGTCTCGCCGCGGAGGATCCGGGCGTTCGTGGCGATCGCCCGGCGGAAGCCCAGGCGCAAGGTGTCTCCGATGAGCGTCAGCAGGAACGCGGCCATCCGCATGACCCCGACCCGGCCGTGGACGAGAAGATGCAGATAGAATATCCGTTCCGCGTTCATCCCCTTGAGAAGCGTGCCGTCGAGGTCGATGACGGCCAGACGCGTCTTCTCCGCAAAAGAAATCCTGGCTTCTTCACTCGATGTCATGGCTGGCAACTGCGCGATCGAACGTCGTGACGGCAGATATAACACACATGCCGGAGCGAGTCAAAGCGGGCCAGTCTCGGGGAGCCGCGCCTCTACCGCGCCTCTACCGGGCCCGGGCGCGGACGTCCTTGGCGATGAGGAGTGTCGTCGGGTCGAGCTTAAGCCGGAGGTCCTTGGGGGCCAACCGTTCGTGGTCCTTGACCAGGCTGAAATGGACGTGGTCGCCGTGGAGCTGGAGGGAGATGAGGACGTCGACGACGTCCAGGTAACTCTTGAGCTCGAAGGGGATGCCGCGGTCGTCGAAGAGGGGATCGTCTTTCTTGAGCGAGGCGCTGAACCAGACCTCGAGGCCGAGGCGCCCGGCGAAGTCCTTGAATTTCCGGAGGTCTTCCGGCCCGGCCTGGGCGAAATCCAGGCCGTCGACGATGACCGTTTCGGCCCGGAAATTGGCATGGACGATCATGGCTTCGAGGCTGCGCAGGACCTGCTCCGTTCTGGCCCCGTCCTGCTTGAAATTCATGATGACCCGCTTGCGGATGAGTTCGTCGAAGGTGTCCAGGGCGGACTTCATCTTCGGCTTCTTGGCGATCTCCTTGAAGATGTCCTCGTACCAGGTGATGATGTGGTCGACCCGGCTGGCATAGGAGACGTGGATGATCGGCTTGTCCTGGAGGAGCTTGTCGGCGGCGATGTGGACGAGACAGGCCGTCTTCCCGACCCCCTTCCGGCTGGCCAGGACGCCGATGTTGCCCTTCCCCAGCCCGCCGGAGATCGACTTCTCCAGGATCCTCAGGGGGCTGCGCTTGATGAGTTCTTCCTTGACCGTGAGCGTCATGGGTGTCTCCTCCGTTATTTCTGGGACTCTTTCTTCTTTCTTTCGAGGTGCTGTTCCGTCAGGAGCTCGGCGATGTAGGCCGGCACGCGGCCGTATTTCAGGAATTCCATGGTGAACTCGGCCTTGCCCTGGGTCAGCGAGCGCAGGACCATCGAGTAACCGAACATCTCGCTCAACGGGACCTCGGCGTCCACCCGCGAGAACGTGCCGTCCTCGACCGAGCTGACGATCGTCCCCCGCCGCTGGCTGATCGTGGCGAAGACGTTGCCGGCAAACTCGGTCGGCCCTTCGACCGAGACCTTCATGATGGGCTCGAGGATCTGGGGCTTGGCCATGGCGTAGACCTGCCGGAAGGCGCCCTGGGCGGCGGTCTGGAAAGCGATGTCGGACGAGTCCACGGGGTGGTATTGGCCGTCGGTCAGGACGACGCGGACGCCGGTCACCGGGAAGCCGATGAGCTGGCCCTTTTTCATGACGGCCTTGAAGCCCTTGTCGCAGGAGGGGATGAATTCCCGGGGGATGCGGCCGCCCCTGACCTCGTTCGAGAACTCGTAGGCGCCCTTCCCCAGGGGCTCGAGGCGGCCTATGATCCGGGCGTACTGGCCCGAGCCGCCCGTCTGCTTCTTGTGCGTGTAGTCGAAATCGACCTTCTGGCCGATGGCTTCGCGGTAGGCGACCTGGGGCATGCCCGTTTTGACCTCGGCCCGGTACTCGCGCTTCATGCGCTCGACGTAGACGTCGAGGTGGAGCTCGCCCATGCCCTGGATGATGGTCTCGTTGGATTCCGGGTCGACATGGGTCCGGAAGGTCGGGTCCTCCTTGGTGAACCGGTTGAGGGCCTTGGCCATCCGGTCGGAGGCGTTCTTGTCCACGGGCTCGATGGCCAGGGAGATGACCGGCTCGGGGACGTAGATCGCCGTCATGGCCAGGTTGAGGCCCGGGCTGCAGAAGGTGTCGCCCGAGGCGCACTCGACGCCGAAGAGGGCGACGATGTCGCCGGACCCGGCCTCATGGATCTCGGCCATGGTGTCGGCGTGCATCCGGACGAGGCGGCCGACCTTGATCTTCTGGCCGGAGCGGGTGTTGACGAGCTCATCGCCCTTGTGCAGGCCGCCCTGGTAGATGCGGATGTAGGTCAGCTGGCCGTAGGCCCCGTCCTCGAGCTTGAAGGCCAGGGCGACCGTCTTGGCCTCCGGGGCGTCGGTGAGGACGCGCTCGGCGCCCTCGTGGTCGAGGTCGATGGCCCGGTTCTCGACTTCCGAGGGGTTGGGCAAATAGTGGACGACGGCGTCGAGCAGGGGCTGGATGCCCTTGTTCCTGTAGGCCGAACCGACGAAGACGGGGACGAGCTTGCGGGTGACGACGCCCCGGCGCACGGCGGCCCGGACGAGGTTCTCGGTCGGGCGGCCTTCGAGCACGGCTTCCATCAATTCGTCGGAATGCATGGACACGGCGTCGAGCATCTCCTCGCGCTTCTCTGCGGCTTCGGCGGCGAGCTCGGCCGGGATCTCCTCGACCCGGATGTCCTCGCCCTCCGGCCCGTCGAAGTAGAGGGCCTTCATGGTGACGAGGTCGACGAGGCCCCGGAAGGCGCTTTCGAGGCCGATCGGGATCTGCATGAGGACGGCGTTGTGGCCGAGCTTGTCGGCGATCTGCTCGCGGACCTTGAAGGGATTGGCCCCGACCCGGTCGAGCTTGTTAATGAAGGCGATGAACGGCACGTTGTAGCGGCGGAGCTGGCGGTCGACGGTGATGGTCTGGGATTGGACGCCCCCGACCGAGCAGAGGACGAGGATGGCCGAGTCGAGGACGCGCAGGGAGCGCTCGACCTCGATGGTGAAGTCGACGTGGCCGGGCGTATCGATGATGTTGATGGAGTGGTCGGCCCACTCGACGTTGGTCGTGGCCGAGGTGATGGTGATGCCGCGCTCGCGCTCGAGGTCCATGGAGTCCATGGTCGCGCCGACGCCGTCCTTGCCCTTGACCTCGTGGATCTTGTGGATCTTCTTGCAATAGAAGAGGATCCGCTCTGTCAAGGTCGTCTTGCCAGAGTCGATGTGGGCGCTGATGCCGATGTTGCGCATTCTCGCGATGTCGGTGCTCATGGAAAGCTCGCTTTCGAAGATTCACGCCTGTCGGGATGTTCGGGGTGTTGCCGGTGCGGGACCAACGGGTGTACCGAAATCGAACAGTCGAAATCTTATTATAGCGGAAATCCCGGTCGGGCTCAAGAGCCGCGGTCCAAGGAGGAGGGGGGAGGCCGATCCGGGTCGGTTGTGTCGCGGCGGGCGCCGGCCTATAATTGCCGGGAAGATACGAGGAGGCCCGCATGAAAAAAGCCCTGTTCGCCCTTTTCCTGATCGCCCTGGCACTTTCGACCCTGGCCGCAGCTCAAGTTCAACCGCTGTTCGATGAGTATTTCCTCGATAAGGCCCTGCGGATCGACCTCTACCAGGCCGGAGACGCCAAAGACGAAAGCGTCACCGTCCATCAGGTCACCGAAGAGGGACTCTGGCCCGAATCCAAGTCCGGTCTCCTCCCGCCCTTCGAATATGGCCGCTACGTCTTGAAGCTCTACGATGTCGTATCGAACCGGCTCATCTTCGCCCGCGGCTTCGACACCATGTTCGCCGAGTACAAGACGACCTCCCCGGCGCTTCTCGGGACGGCGCGCGTTTTCCAACGGTCGGTCCGCGTCCCCCTGCCCAAGCGCCCGGTCTTTTTCTTCGTCGAAAAACGCGACAAGCGCCACCTCCTCCAGCCGCTCTTCAGCCAGGTCCTCGACCCGGCCGACTACCACATCGGCCGGGAGAAACCGGCCTTGGGCGATTGGATCTATGAAGCCCAGGTCACGGGTGACCCCCACGACAAGGTCGACTTCGTCTTCGTCGCCGAGGGGTATACCGCCGAGGACAAGGACAAATTCAAGGCCGACGTGGACCGGATGGCGGCCTATCTCTTCACGGTCGAATCCTACAAGGGAAAAAAGGACAGGTTCAATATCCGTGCGGTCTTCAGAGCGTCGGCCGAGCGGGGTATGGACGAGCCCCGCCAACGCATCTATAAAAAGACCGTGCTCAACGCCTCCTTTAACGCCTTCGACCTCGACCGCTACATGCTTATCGAGGACGACCACAGGATGCACGAGATCGCCGGCCAGGTCCCTTACGACGCCATCATCGTCCTGGTCAATAGCCGGCGCTACGGCGGCGGCAGCATCGGGCTCGACTATTGCGTGACGACGGTCGACCACCCTTCGAGCCCTCAGGTCTTCGTCCACGAGCTCGGGCACTCCTTCGCCTACCTGGCCGACGAGTACTACCAGTCCGAAGTCTCCTACAACGATTTCTACCCCGCGGGCGTCGAGCCGCTCGAGGCCAACATCACCGCCCTGCTCGACCCGGCCAACGTCAAGTGGAAAGACCTCCTGTCGCCGGGGATCGGCATCCCGACCGAATACGGCAAGGATAGGACCGAGGCCCTCCAGGCCGAGCGGCGGGCGGGCCGGGAGGCCCGGGCCAAGGACGTCGAGGCGGCGAAAAAGAAGGGCGCTCTGGAAAAGGAGATCGAGCGGATCGAGGATAAATACAAGGCGGCCGACGCCGCCCTGGCCGTCCGGGCCGAGGCCGTCCGCAAGGAATTCGCTGCGCTCGACGACAAGGTCGGCGTCTTCGAAGGAGCGGGCTACGCCTCGAAGGGTCTTTATCGGCCCATGGTCTATTGCATCATGATCGGGAATCCCAAGAACGAATTCTGTCGGGTCTGCCAGAAGGCCATCGGCCGGATGATCGATTTCTACAGCCGATGAGCTCGAAGCCGGCCTATGCCGCCGTTTCGATGATGCCGCCGCCGAGGACGATGTCCTCGTGATAAAAGACTGCCGACTGGCCCGGCGCGACGGACGAGACGGGTTCGGCGAAGGCGATCCGCGTCCGTCCCTCGTCGAGCGGTGAGATCGTCGCCCCGACGAGCCGGCCGCCCGACCGGACCTTGACTTGAACTTCCGCCGGCGCAGCGAGCCTTTCGATCATGCCCCAGGCGCAATCCCGAGCCACGCACGACCGCGTATAGGTCTCGCTCTCCGGGCCGACGACGAGGCGGTTGTTTTTGGCGTCGATGGCGGTGACGTAGAGCGGGACGGGATGGGCGATGCCCAGGCCTCTCCGCTGTCCGATCGTGTAGTTCCAGACGCCGCGGTGCTTGCCGAGGACTTGCCCCGCGCCGTCGACGATGTCGCCCTCGAGGCTCTCGTGCCGGAGAATGTCCCCGATGTCGCCGCCGTAAAAATCCTGGCTCTCCTTCTTGTCGTGGACGGGGAGATTCTCCTCCCGGGCGATCGTCCGGACCCGGGCTTTCGTGAGTTCCCCCAGCGGGAAAAGGGTCGCCGCGAGCTGTTCCTGGGACAGGCGGTAAAGAAAATAAGATTGGTCTTTGCGCGGATCGACGGCCTTTTTCAGCAGGAACCGCCCGAGCGCGGCGTCATGTTCCACCCGGGCGTAGTGCCCCGTCGCGAAACGGTCGAATGCGAGCCCCGATTCCCTGGCTGCGTCCGGGAGGATGCCGAACTTGACCAGCTGGTTGCAGCGGACGCAGGGGTTCGGCGTCGTCCCGGCCAGGTATCCTTCCCGGAAATAGCGGAGGACGAGGTCCTCGTAGTTCGCCGAGCAGTCGAAGACGTGGAGCGGAATGCCGAGCCGGGCGCAGACGTCCCCGGCCGCCCGGATATCATCGACCTCGTCGGGGCCGTAGCAGGCGCTCCGAACGGCGCCCGGCGCGTCCGGACCGGGCCAGATCTTCATCAGGACGCCGGAGACCTCGTGTCCCGCCCGGACCATGAGCAGCGCGGCGACGGACGAATCGACCCCGCCGCTCATGCCGACGGCGACCTTCATCATCTCTACGCCGTTTCTTAGGATTGCTTCAGCGCCCAATCCTTGAGCTTCTCGTAGTCCATCTCGCCGCAGACGGCGTCGCTCGAGTCGGGATTGAGGAACGCTGGGACCTTGAGGTGACCGCCGCACTTGGGCGCGATGACGGGCTGGTAGGACCGCATCAGGTCCTGGTTTTTCTCGTCGTGCCAGATTTCGTGCTTGTCGAAGCGGACGCCGGTTTCCTGTTCGAGCTTCTCGACGAGGGGCATCATCCTCTTGCAGTGGGGGCATTCCTGCCCGTGGAACATCAGCAGATTCGCCATCATTTCCTCCTGACAAAGAGTCCGCACCAGCATTCCCCGTCCGGAACACGTGCGTATGTCTCGTGGATGGTGAAGTTGCAGGGGCAGACGAGTTTCACATCCTCTTCCCAATTCTTGGTGAACAGCCGGCAGGGGCAGAACTTGAAGCCGTGGTTGCGCTCGTTCTCGAAGATGCCTTTGACGAGCAGGTCGACCTTTTCTCCGTCCGGGCTGACCTGGAACTCGTTGCCTGCCGTGAACCGTTCGATGGCCGCCCGGAACTCGTCCGCCGTCAGGGAGACGCCGGGCCCGCCGCCCAGGATCCTCCGGGCCTCGTCCGCCGAGATCTCGACGTAACCGTTGAGGACCTTGCATGTGGGGCACAGCTCAGGCGGGGCGATGCCGTAGTGGATGTCGTTACAGACGAAACAGCGCCAGGTGCGTTTCTTCATGGGGGGTCCTCGCCCGTCATTCTCGACCATCTTACTAGGAAATGAAGAGGGGGTCAAACCTACCTTTTGCTGCAAAAGGTAGGTTTGACCCCCTCTTGAGATCAGAAATTGATGACGATCGAGGTCGTCAGGAACGTGTCGAGCTCCTTCAGGGGGACGGAGACGAAGAGGCCGGTCGGCAGGCCGCCGAGATCGAAGAGAGCAAGGCTTTGGAGAGCGGGGACGTTGGTGTAGATCATCCGCAGGCTTATTTTCAGGGCCAGGGACTTCGAAATGGAGGCCGACACCGAATTCGTCCAATCGAACCGCCAGTCTATCATCCGCTTCAGGTTCTTGTCGAAGACGAACTGCGTCGAGACGGAGGAGTTATCGAGGATCTTCTGGTCGGCGAGGATGCTGAACCGGAGACCGGCGAACGAGGCCATGTCCTGGCCCACGTATTGTCTCAACGTGTAGGTCATGCCGGCGGCGGTCTTGATCTGGGTCCGTTCTTTTTCGACCCAGGCGTAGCCGAAGCCGGTGGTTAACATGACCCGGTCGTCGACGCCGGCGAAGCGGTTGCGGTCCCAGCTCAGGCCGATCTGCCCGGAGAGATTTTTGGATATCCGGCGGTCGTACTGGCCGGCAAGCAGATAGTTTTCGGAGACGAGGCGATTGATCTTTTCCTCGACGATATCGAAATCGGTCTCGGTCCCCCGTGCGGTCCGGGTCGTCGTCGTGGAATTGCTCTTCAGGATGTAGGACTTGAAAAGCAACGTGTCGTTCGTCCACTTCCGGGTGAACGACGTGCCGAGGCTGAAGGCCGAAGTCGCCGTGTTGCCTCCCGTGACCACGAAGCTGAGCTCGGCTGTGGCCAACCACGGGCCGAGGAGGCCCTTCTTGCTTTCCTCGCCGCGAACGAGGCCGGGCCGGATGGCGAGGACCGCCAGCAGACCGAGCGCCGCCGCCGCTTTAAAATGGCATTTTCCTGTTCTGTCCATGTCCATCACTCCATCACTCCATCACTCCAGCACTCCAGATCGACGAGTCGCCATGAGTTTAATAAAATACCCGTTGGCCGGAGGGCTGTCAACAGAAAGGAATAATAAAGAGCGCTATTTCGCCAAAGCGTCGTAATAGAGGGCCGCGGCGCCGAGGATGGCGATGTTCTCGGTCTCCGAGACCTCGATCTTCAGCCGTTCCTTGGTGATGGAATAGGCGAAGGACTGGAACGCCTCCCACATGGCCGCCTGGAAGAACCGGAAGGACTTGCTGACCGACCCGCCGAGGACGATGACCTCCGGGTCGACGGCATAGCAAATGGCTTTGACAGCCGCTCCGAGATGGACGCCGAACTCGGCGAAGATCCGGAGGGCGCGCTCGTCGCCCCGCTCCGCCCGCCCGGCGAGCTCCCGCCCTGAGACGCCGTGGACGCGCGCGAAGAACTGGCCGCTGGCGTAGGCTTCGAAATTCCTGTCGAGGTAGGGGAGCATGCCGAACTCGCCGGCTCCGCAGTTGATGCCGGAGTAGAGCCTGCCGTTGGCGATGACCCCGGCCCCGAGCCCCGTTCCGACGATGAGGCCGACGGCGTGGTCGTAGGGCTTGGCCTGGCCAAAGTATTTCTCGCCCGCGGCGAAACAGTTGGCGTCGTTGTTGACGTAGGCGGGAAGACGGTAGCGCTCCTCGAGACGGGCTTTGAGGGGGACCTTTTTCCAGGAACGGATGTTCTGGACGTCGTAAACGATCCCGGCCTTGAGGTCGATGACCGAGGGCACCCCGGCCCCGATCCCGGCCACGTCCGGCCTCATGACCGAGTCGATAGCGCTGAAGACGTCCTCGAGGACGTCCTGTTCCGAACCCTGACCTCGGACGGCGACGGACCGGACGTCGGTGAGACGGCCGCCCTCGACGACGCCGGCCCGGACGTTCGTCCCGCCGAGGTCGACGCCGATGACCGTGTCCGCGCTCACGCCGCTTCCTTTTTCTTCTTCATGGCGATCGTCTCGTTGGCGATGAGCGGCCGGGCCCAGAGGCCGATGCTCAGGATGTAGCCCAAGGTGAGATAGAGGAAGAACATCCCCTGACGGAGGCCGAATGCGTCCCCCAGGCGGCCGATGACGAGGGGCACGATCGCTCCGCCGATGATCCCGGTGCAGAGGATCCCGGAGAACGAGCCGTGGTGGCTCGAGACGGAGTTCAGGGCGAGCGAGAAGATGATCGGCCACATGACCGATGCGGCGAAACCCATGAGCGGGAACATGATCAGAGCCAGCGGTCCCGGCCCGAACAGGGCCAGGCTGAGGAAGACGATGGCCGCGACGGCGAACCCGACCAGGACCTTCCGGCTGTCGAAAAGCTTGAGCAAGACGAGGCCGAGGACGCCGCCGACGGTCATCAGGCCCCAGAAGAGGGAGACCTTGCTGGCCCCGACGGTCTGCGGGTCGACCTTGTGGTAGGTCATCAGGAACTGCGAGATCCAGTTGGCGACGCCCTGCTCCGTCCCGACGTAGGCGAAGATCCCCAGAAAGTAGAGGAGGACGACCTTGTTCTTGAAGAGCGCCTTGTGGGTGGCCCAAGCGCCGGCCCGTTCCTCCTCTTTCTTGACCACGAGCGGGAAACGGACGGCGGCCAGGACGGCGATCATGACGATGACCAGGACGGCGAACACCCAGTAGACGGCGACCCACGGCAGTTCGGGCGGCACGAGCTTCGACATGAGTCCGATGAGCAACTTGCCCTCGCCACCGGGCTGTCCCAGGTTCCGGACGAAATAGGAATAGATGTAGGGGCTGAGGAAGGAGGCGCTGCCGAAAAGAAGCTGGGCCATGACCGAATTGAAGGCGAAATGCTCTTCACCGCCGGAGACGCGCAGGAGGGGATTGATGGCCACCTGGAGGGCGGCCATGCCGGCCCCGATGAGGAACAGCGACAGGATGGCCGTCGAGTAGCGGGGGGAGAGGGAGAAAAGCATGGCCCCGCAGAAAGCCAGGACGAAGGCGGCGATCATGACCGGCTTCTCCCGGTATTTCTCGAGGAGCATGCCGGCCGGGATGGACATGAAACCGTAGGCGATGAAGAAAGCGAAAGGGAGGAGGGCGACGAGGGTCAGGCTGAGCTTGAAGCTCTTGATGATATCGGGGACGAGCGGCCCGATGATGTTGGTCAGGAGCGAGATGACGAAGAAGGTCAGGAAAATGAGGGCGACCATCCCGTAGTGACGGGTCGGCGCGGCGTGAGACGCAGGAACGGACGCGTTATCGTTCATGGGCAGGCACCGCCTTTCGGATTCCTTTGTACAACAATTCGGGGCGAAAAAGAAGGGGCTTACCGGCCCTTCTTGTCTCCCGTTTGCTCCTTCTCGCGCTGAAGCTCGATGAGGTCGACGGTCTGCGAAAAATCGCCGAGGAGGTACTTGGCGAAATAGTCGGCCCGGATCCAGAACCAGTAGTCGTTCATGTCGCCGTAGCCGTGCCGCTGGCCGGGGAAAAGGAAGACGTCGAAGCGCTTGTTGGCCTTGATCAGAGCGTTGGCCAGCCGGATCGTGTTCCCCGGGTGGACGTTGTTGTCCATGTCGCCGGTCGTCAGCAGCAGGTGGCCTTTGAGGTTCCGGGCAATCTCGGAGTTCTTGTCGATGCTGTATTCGAACTTGACGTTCCCTTCCTTGTCCGTGACTTCCTTGACGCCGTGGTGCTTCTCGCTCCACCAGCGGTTGTAGATGTTGTTCTCGTGGTTGCCGGACGAGGACACGCCCACCTTGAAGAAATCGGGATAGACGAGCAGGGCCGCGGCCGTCATGAAGCCGCCGCCCGAGTGGCCGTAGATGCCGACCCGGTCGGCGTCGACGTAGGGATACTTGATGGCCAATTGTTCGATGGCCCGCTTCTTATCGGCCAGGCCGTAGTCGCGGAGGTTGCCGTAGCCGTAGTTGTGGTACCACTTCGAGCGCATCGGGTTGCCGCCGCGGTTGCCGACCTCGATGACGACGAAGCCGAGCTGGGCCAGGGCGACGTTGCCGTTGCGGGGCGAGAACGTCTTGGTCACGCTCTCGGTCTGGGGGCCGGGGTAGACGTAGGCGATGACCGGGTACTTCACGGCGGGATCGAAGTCGTAGGGCTTGTACATGACGCCGTAGAGGTCGGTGACGCCGTCGTCGGCCTTGACTTTGAACGGCTCGGGGAACTTGTAGCCGGCTTCGACCAGGGCGGTCGTGTCGGTCGTCTCGAGCTTGAGGAGGACATTTCCCGTCATGTCGCGGAGTTCCGAGACGGGGGCCGTGTCGACCCGGGAGGACATGTCGACGAATACCCGGAGGTTGTCGTCGGCGTCGGCGCCATGGTTGGCGTCGCCGGGGTTGAGGAGCTTGAGGCCGGTGCCGTCGAGGTCGACCCGGTAGAGATGGAAGTAATAGGGATCCTCGCCCGGCTCACGGCCGCAGGCGTTGAAGTAGAGGACACGCGTCTTCTCATCGACGCCCTCGATGCCCTGGCAGGTGAACTCGCCCGAGGTGACCTGCGACTTGAGTTTGCCGTCGCTATCGTAGAGGTAATAGTGGCCCCAGCCGTCGCGTTCGGACCACCAGACCAGCTCTTTTCCGCCGTTAACGAGACGGAGGGATTCGACGTCGACGTAGGTGTTCAGGCGCTCCTCGATGAGGACTTTCACTTCGCCCGTCGCTGTGTCGGCGACGCAGACGTCGTACTTGTGGAGGTCTCGGCTCTGGCGCCCGAAATAGAGCTTGTCGGACGTGTCGCTCAGCCACCGGGAAGGCGGCGGGAAGTCCTTCTCGCGGTCGACGTTGCGGCGCGGCGCGGTCTCGACGCTCAACGTCTGGTCCTTGAAAGCGTCGGCCTTGATCTTGACCTTCGCCTTGCCGGCGATGTCGAAGACGAGGAGCTCGGGCTGGGCCTGGTTTTCCTCGCCCGGCATGGCGTAGCGGTAGGTTTCGAGGGTCGGCCGGGGATTGGCCAGGATGTTGATGACCCAGAGGTCCCCGACCTTGCGCTCATCGTCGCGGACGCACGCGAACTTCTTCGAGTCCTTGGACCAGACGATGGTGCTTGCCTGGACACGGTAGTCCTTACGGTCCTTCTCGTTCTTCTGGAACTCCTTCTTGTCCTCGTCGTTGAGGTCCCGGGCGTAGGAGAAATGCTCCTCGCCGTCGGTCGTCAACTGAACCTCCTTGATGGCCGCGTCGTCGGCTTTCTTCTGGGCCAGCTTGAAGTTCTCGGCGTCCATCATGAAAAGGTTATAGCCGCGGGCGAAGACGACGACCTTCTCGTCCGGGGAAACGGAGGCCCAGCGGGGCCGCTTGGGCGGAGCTTCGTAGTCGGGGAGGAGGGTGAGCTTGCCGGAAGCGAGCTGGTATTCGAAATAGAGGGTCGTCGTCTTCTTCTCGGGCTCCTTATCTTTATCGACGTCCTTCTTGTCCAGGTCTTTCTTATCCAGGTCCTTCTTGTCCTGGTCCTTCTTTTCCAGATCTTTCTTGTCCTGCTCTTTTTTCTCCTCGTCTTTCTTTTCGCCCTGTTTGGCAGCGTCTTCCTTGGCCTTCTTGGCGTCCTCGCGCTTTTTCTCGATGTCGCCGGCCTTGACGATCTTGTCCCCGACGCGGACGTCCGAGTCCTTCTGGACTTCGAACTCGAAGCGCAGGGCCGTGTCTTTGTTGATGAATTTCACGGTCTTGATGGGCAGGTGTTGGGAGTCATAGGGTGTCAGGACGATCCGGGTCAGCAGGGCCGCCATTTTGGCGTTGTCGAAGAGCGGGGTTTTTGCGGCCCGCAGGGGATCGACGATGGAAAACGACCGTCCCCTGCTCGTCTCCCAGCCGTACCAGAACCGGTCGCCCGTTTCGAGCCAGTGGGCCTGGACGGCGGTGTCGAAGACGAGCTTGCCGACCTTGGCCGGGGTGAAACGCGCGGCCAGCTCATAGTTGGCCTTATCGGCCTTCTTCATCTCGGCGCCGGCGGCAGGTGCCGTGCCGAAGGCCAGGGAGGCGAAAACGAAAATTGCGGCGGCCGCGATTCCGGCGGCCCGAGGGGTGGTCATGCGGAGTGACATGTCGGAAACCTCCTTGAGGGCTGATCGAAATAAGGGGGCGATTATAGCATTTATGGGGTCAAAATAGCGCCAGGGAATATTCCCGGAGCCGGGCCTGGCGGCGGCGGGCGTCCGGACAATGCCGCACGAGCTCGGTCCAGAACGCCCGACCGTGGCCCCTGACGCGGGTGTGGACGAGCTCGTGGAGGATGACGTAGTCGGCGAGGTCCTGGGGCACGACGGCCAGACAAGCGTTGAGCTGGATGCGGCCGGAGGGCGAGGCGCTTCCCCAGAGCGTGCCCTGGTTCCGGACGCTCAATCGTCCGGGGGTGAAACCGTGTTCTTCGGCCAGCGCGGCCAGGCGTCTGGCGAGAAAGGCGCGGGCGGCCCGGCGGTCGAGACGTTCCGCGGCGAGGACTACTTCGTGGCAGCGGTCCCGGGCCCACTCGACCCGGGCGAGCGTCCGCTCGATCCAATGGAGCTTGGAGAGGATGACCCGGCGGGCCTCGTCGAACGAGACGCGCGCCGGGACGGCGACCCGCACGCCGCGCGAGGCCCGGACCGTCAACCCGATGTGGCGGGCCCGCCGGCTCTTCTCGAAAAGAACCGGCCCGACGCCGTCGAGCACGATCGTCTGGGACGGCCCCGTGGCCGGCGCCCCGCCCGGCCGGGTCATCTTAATCCTCGAAATAGAACCTCCGGCGGGCAGACTTGTTGTTGACCGTGTTGGCGTCGAGGGCCCACATGCCGCGGCCGTGCGTGGCGATGACGATGACGTTGTCGCGCGGATGGACGATCAGGTCGTGGACGTAGACGGTCGCGAGGTTCCCGCCGAGAACCATCCAGGTCTTGCCGCCGTCCGTCGTGACATAGGCGCCCATGTCCGTGCCGACGTAGAGGATTTTTTCGTTGACCGGGTCTTCGCGGATGACGTTGACCGGGCCGACCGGGATGCCCGCGGCGATGCTCGTCCACGTCTTGCCGTAGTCGACGGACTTCCAGACGTAAGGCGTGAAGTCGTCGTCGCGCTTGCCGTTCTGGGAGAGATAGACCGTGCCCAGGTTGTAGGCCGAGGCGACGACGCGCGACATCCACTTGCCCGGGGCCAGACCGGCGGTGATCTCCTGCCAGGCCTTGCCGGCGTCCTTGGTCATCCAGAGCCGGCCGTCATCGGTCCCGGCGTAGATCAAGCCGTACTTGATGGGCGACTCGGAGATGGTGAAGAGCGTCTGGTAGCGGATATCGCCCCGCGTCGCCGGGTCGTTCGTCGTCAGGTCGGGGCTGATCTTCTCCCACGTGTCGCCCCGGTCGAGGGAACGGAAGACATACTGCATGCCGTGGTAGAGGATGTTCGGGTTGTGGGTCGAGAGGATGAACGGGGCGAGCCATTGGCCGCGGAGCCGCGGCTCGTTCTCGTAGAGGACGGGCAGGAGCTCCTTGGAGAACGGAGAACCGGGGTATTCGCCGGGCTTGTCGTATTCGGACCGGGAGATCGCCCCATAGAATCCGGCCGAGTAGACGAGGTTGGGGTTCGTCGGGTCGATGGCGTGGTTCGAGCCCTCACCGCCGGGCGCGTTCTCGAACTTCTGGGCCGGGATCCGATCGCGGCCCCGGCTGAGGTCGACCGGCGCCCGGAAGCTGCCGTGATCCTGCATCGAGCCGTAGACCTTGAAGGGCGTCCCCATGTCGAAATTGATGTTGAAGAACTGGCTGACCGGGATGACGTCCTGGAAATACTTCCAGCTCTTGCCCTTGTCGTAGGATACAGCGACGCCCTGGTCGAAGCCCTTGAGGAGGTAGTTCGAGTTGTCGGGGTCGATCCACAGGGCGTGGTGGTCGGCGCCGGGGCCGGGCAGGCGGGCGAACGTCTTGCCGCCGTCCGTCGAGACGCTGAAGGGCACGCCCATCATGTAAGTGGTGTTCGGGTCGTTGGGGTCGACGCGGATCTGGCCGAAGACCCAGCCGTAGGTCCCGGAGTGCCTCTCCATGATGCTCTTCTGTTGGGGCGTCAGGCCGCTCGTCTGGGTCCATGTGGCGCCGCCGTCGTCGGAGCGGTAGACCGTGGCCCCCTTGATGAACCCGGAGGAGGGGACGCCGTAGGAATCGGTGATCTCCTGGGGCGTCGGCTCGCGGGAGATCTCGTAGTTGTCGACGAGGGCGTAGAGGACATCGGGCTTGGTCAGGCAGAGGTCGATCCCGATCCGGCCCCGGCGTCCGGCTTCGGGCAAGCCCGCGTTGATGGCCGTCCAGGTCTTGCCGCCGTCGGTCGTCTTCCAAATGCCGCTTCCGGTGTGGGAGGCCTCGGTCCGCGGGTCGTTCCATTTCCTGCGGGTCCTCTGCCACGTCGCGGCGTAGAGGGTGTCGCTCGACCGCGGGTCCATGACGAGATCGTAAGCGCCGGTCTCGTCGTTGACGTAGAGGACTTTTTCCCAGGTCTTGCCGCCGTCGACGGTCTTGTAGACGCCGCGATCGGCGTTCTTGGTCCACTCATGCCCGCCGGCGGCGACGTAGACGACGGCGGGGTTCGTCGGGTGGACGACGATCCGGGCGATGGTGTTCGTGTCGGAAAGGCCCATGGGAGCCCAGGTCTTGCCGCCGTCCGAGGACTTGAAGACGCCGATGCCGGCCTGGGAGCTGCGGAAGATGTTGTGTTCGCCGGTCCCGACCCAGATCGTGTTCTGATCGGACGGGGCGAGGGCGATGTCGCCGATGGCCGCGCTGACATGGTTCTCGAAGATGGGGATCCAGGTCGTGCCCTCGTTCTCCGTCTTCCAGACGCCGCCGGAAGCCGTGGCCACGTAGATCGTGTAGTTCTTGCCCTTGGGAGCGACGACGGCGACGTCGGTCACCCGGCCGCTGACGTTCGTCGGGCCGATGAACTGCCACTTGAGGTCCTTGAACTTCGAGGCCTGCTGCATGGCCTTGTAGTCCTCGAAGCCCTTGAGCCTGAGCTCGGGGTTCGTCGATTGAAGAACCTTGGGCTTCTTCGCCTGCTGGGCGAAGGGCCAGGCGGCCAGGACGAGCACGGCCGCGACGATGAATAGCGCCTTCTTGGCGGGGAATTTACCGAAAAATGACATCGGGCACCTCCTCCGGGGATAAAGAAGCTTCACTATAATGAATTGGTTCGCGCCCTGTCAATGCGGCTGATCGCAACTTCGGGGCCGGCCGCGGGCGTGGTATAATAGCCGGAAATGCGCATCCGAAAAGTCCGCCTAGAGGACGTCCCCCCCGCCGTCGAACTCGCCCGGAGGTTGGACCTGGATTATCCCGGAATGGAGTTGGACCGGCTCTGGGTCGCTGAGGAAGCCGGGGAAATAGCCGGTCTCGTCGCCCTCAAGGAGCATCCCGACTGCCTCGAGCTCTGCGGGCTCGGGGTCGAGCCGCGCTTCAGAGGGAAGAACGTCGGAACGGACCTGGTCGAGGCCGTCATGGCGGCGGCCCCGGGCCGCGTCCATCTGGCCACGATCATCCCCGAATTCTTCGAGGCCTGCGGGTTCGAGAAAAGCGCCGACATCCCCGCGACCTTCCTTGATAAGCGGAATACCGCCTGGTGTGACGGCTGTCCCCAAGAGCGCTGCACGGTCATGTCGAGAGAGAAAAGATGAGCCACCCCGTATATCCCGAGTTCAAGCCGGTCGGCCTCGAGGACCAGGTCCTCCTCGGGGGCTACCTCGACCGCGAGCCGTCGGGCGTCTGCGAGATGAACTTCGCCAATATCTTCATCTGGAAGGACTCCGAGCACCCGCGTTACACCATCCTCGGCGGCAGTCTCTGCATCCTCGTCGAGCCCGATTTCGAGCCGCCCTATTTCCTGCCTCCGGTCGGCGGCGACCGTGTCCCGGAGACGATCGCGACGTGCCTCCGCCACGCGCCGCGCCTGTCGCGCGTCCCGGAGGAGTTCGTCCGGCGGTTCGGCGCCGGCTTTTGCGCTGAGGAGGACCCGGACAATTTCGACTACATCTACCGGGTCGAAGACTTGGTCGAGCTCAAGGGCAAGAAATACGACGGCAAGCGCAACCGGATCAGGAAATTCGAGTCGACGTTCGCCCATGAATACGCCGCCTTGGCACGAGGCGACGTTGCCGGGTGTGTCCAGCTTCTCGAACACTGGTTCGAGGAGAAAAGGAACGGCGACCCCTACATGAAGGCCGAGAAAGTGGCCATCGTCCAGGCCCTCGCGTCTTTCGAACTTCTAGGCTTGAAGGGCGGTGTCGTCAAGGTTGACGGTCGGATCGAGGCTTTCACCTTCGGCATGCGCCTGACCGCGGACACGGCCGTCATCCCCATCGAGATCGCCAACCCCGCATTCGTGGGGCTGGCCCAATGGATCAACCGGGAGTTCGTCCGCCGCGAATGGCCGGACTACAAGTTCGTCAACCGGGAGCAGGACATGGGGGTCGAAGGCCTGCGCAAGGCCAAGCTGTCCTACCAGCCCGAACAGCTGCTCAAAAAGTTCAACCTGACGTCTTCTTGAGGATGATCCGGGCATCGACGATCTTGACGCCCTTGCCGACCTCGTAGAGGAGGGTCGGGTTGGCGTCGGATTCGGCCACCTCGTCGCCGAGGTCGGCGACCATCCGGGAGTAGCGCTCGATGACCCCCGCCAGGGCCTCGCGGTCCCTCGGCGCCTCGCCGCGGAGCCCCTCTGTAATGCGGGCGGCGTGGATCTTCTCGAGCATGATCTTCGCCAGGACCCGGTTCACCGGGGCGACGCGGAACGTCACGTGCCGCAGGAGCTCGACGAGGATCCCCCCAAGCCCGAACATCATCGTCGGGCCGAAGCTCGAGTCGTTGATCGACCCGAGGATGACCTCGAGCCCGGCCGGGGCCATCTCCTGGACGGCGATGCCCAGGATGTCGGCGTCCGCTTTGAAGGCGCGGGCGTTCTTCATGATGATCCGGAAGGCGTCTCGCACCCCGGTCTCGTCCCGGATGTTGACCTTGACCCCGCCGGCGTCGGACTTGTGGAGGATGTCGGGCGAAACGACCTTGAGGACGACCGGGAAACCCATCCCGGCCGCGAGCGCCACGGCCTCGTCCTCCCATCGGGCCAGGGCCGTCTTCGTGACGGGGAGCCCGTAGGCGGCGAAGACCTGCTTGGCTTCGATCTCGGTCAGCGAGAGCCGCCCGTAGGCCCGGGCGGACCGGATGATCTCCCGGGCGGCGGCTTCGGCGGCGCCCAGGTCGTCGGCGGGGCTTTCGTCCCTGGCTAGGGTGCGGATATGGGCGTACTCGTTGAGGGCGGCCATGGCGTTGACCGCCTTGTCCGGGACATCGTAGGCGGGGAGGCCGTTCTCCATCAGGCCTTTCATCGCCTTCGCCGACTGTTCGCCGCCGATGAAGGCGATGGTCACCGGCTTATCCTTGACGCCGGAATCGACGATCGCCCGATGGATGGTTCCGGCGATCTCCATCGGTACGGTCAAGGAGGTCTCGCAATAGAGGATGACGAGGCCGTCGACCCACGGGTGGGTCAGGCAGGCCTTGACCGAGCCGTAGTACCAGTCCGCGCCGGCCATCCCCGTCAGGTCGACCGGGTTCTTCGCCGACCCGAACTCCGGCATGGACTTCCGGAGCTCGGCCTGGAGGTCGGCCGGGGCGAACTTGAGGGGCAGCCCGACCCGTTCGGCCGAATCCGTCGCCAGGACGCCCACGCCGCCGCCGTTGGTCAGGACGAGGAGGTTCTCGCCCCGCATGGGCGGCTGGAGGGACAGGGCCAGGCTGCGGTCGAACAGGTTGTTGAGGTCGGCGGCCTGGACGATGCCGGCCTGCTCGAACGCCGCCTCGTAGACCGCGGCCGCCCCGGCCAGGGAGCCGGTGTGCGACGCCGCGGCCGCGGCCCCGTGGGCCGAGACCCCGGCCTTGAGGGCGACGATGGGCTTGGTCGCCCGGAGCCCGGCTTCGATGAGGCGCCGGCCGTCCTTGAGCCCCTCGATATACAGGGATATGCAGGTCGTGTTCGGGTCGGCGTCCAGCCACTCGACGCAGTCGGCGATGTCCACGTCGGCCATGTTCCCGATGGAGATGAGCTTGTCGAACCCGACGTTCCGGACATAGGTCGCGGCGTCGATAGCGACGACGAGGGCCCCGCTCTGGGAGACCATCGAGACCTTGCCGGGGAAGGGGAGGAACGGGGCGAACGAGGCGTTCATATGGTCGGAGTTCGAAAGGACCCCGACGATGTTCGGTCCGAGGACGCGGGTCCCGTATTTCCCGGCGGCCCGGACGACCTCGTCCTCGAGGTCCTTCCGGCCGACCTCGCTGAAACCGGAGCTGATGATGATCAGGCCCTTGACGCCCTTCCGGCCGCACTCGTCGGCGACCTCGACGCAGAGCCTGGCGGGAACGACGATGACCGCGGCGTCGACGTCCCCGGGGACGTCGAGGACCGAGCGGTATGCCTTGAGCCCCTGGACCTCCGGATCCTTGGGGTTGATGGGATAGACCGGCCCCTTGTAGCCGCTTGCGACGATGTTCCTGAGGACCGTGTAGCCGACCTTGCCCGGGGTGTCCGAGGCGCCGATGACGGCGAGGGACCGGGGCCTCAGAAGCTCGTCCAGGCCGAGGAGGGAGGATGACCGCTCGTTATTCGAAGGCATACGGGACTCCATGTCGCTGGTTTTTGCTATGAACCCCAATTTATAGTATAGGGAGAGGAGGTTGTCAATCGCGGCGGGCCGGTCCGGGCGCGGGCGGCGACAAATGGAAACCGGGGCTCCCCGGTGCTATAATGAATATACATCATAACCTTAAGGAGTCATGCCATGGCTGACGAAAAGAGATTCCTGGTCGACGTCGGGATGGACGGCCTGCCGTTCCCGATCAAGGCCGCTTCGAAGGTCGAGCCGGAAGGCCAGAACACGATCGCCACGATCTCGGTCAAGGCGAGGATCATGCACGAGTTCGAGGCCGAATGGATCGACCGCTTCATCCAGATCGTCCACCGGCATCGCGACAGGATCGGCACGGCCACGCTTCGCGTGAACACGCTCGACTACCTGAAGGAGCTGAACGCGACCGCCGTCCGGGTCGACTTCGAGTACCCGTTCTTCGTCGAGAAGAGGACCCCGGTGAGCGGCGAGAAGTGCCTCGTCCGGTACTCCTGTGGCTATTCGGTCAAGGTCCCGTCCCTGGACAACAAGCCCAAGGTCTTCTTCAGGATCAAGGTCCCCTGCATCACGACCTTCCCCAAGTCCGGCGAGGGCCTGCCCGGCGGCCTGTTCGGCCAGCTCAGCGTCGTCTCCCTCGAGGTCGAATCCGCCAAGGATTTCTTCCCCGAGGACGCCGTGGCTCTCGTTGACCGGCACGCCCTGGCCCCGGTCTACTCGTTCCTGACGCTTGACGACCAGACCGCGATCATCCGGAAGATCCACGAGGAGAAGAAGACGAGCGTCGTCATGGTCGACGAGATCAAGGGCGAGCTGATGGCCAACAAGAACTTGGACTTTTACTCCGTCCACTGCGCCAACTTCGGGATGCTCCATTCCTACGCCACGGTCGTCGGCACCGAGAAGAGCATGTGGGTGCCCTTCAGCGGCTACGAGGACAGCGAGGTCTGAGCCCGGTTTTATCCCGCCCCGGCGCGTCCGGGGCGATCTCGAACCGAACAGAGAACGTCATCATGTCCCATACTCTCGTCTTCAACTGCGGGAGCTCCTCGCTGACCTACAAGGTCTTCCGCGACGTCCCCTCCAGCCCGCCCGAGGTCGTCCTCCACGGCAAGGCCCACCGGGTGGGCGTCAAGGGAAGCGAGCCCTCCTATATCGAGAACCGTTACGGGGGGACCGTCCACAAGGACATCGTCCCCATCAAGGACCACCGGAAGGCGGCCGCCCTGGCCATCGAGTTCGTCGAGAAGATGTCCATCCCCGTCGACCACGTCGGCCACAGGTTCGTCCACGGCGGGAGCCGCTTCACCGGGTCCCTCTTCCTCGACGAGAAGGTCCTCAAGGCCCTCCAGGAGTGCGCCCCCCTGGCGCCCATCCACAATCCCATCGCCCTGAGCGTCATCCGGGAGTCCCGGAAAAGCATCCCGCTCGAGCGGCACTATATCACGTTCGACAACGCCTTCCATTCCACCCTCCCGCCCCGGGCCTACGCCTACATGCTTCCCAAGGCCATCCTCGAGAAGTTCGGGTTCCGGAAGTACGGCTTTCACGGGCTGTCCTACTCGTTCGTCGTCGGGGAGACGGCACGGTTCCTCGGGGCCGACCCCGGGACGCTGAGGATCGTCGCCTGCCACCTCGGCACGGGCGGCTCCAGCGTGGCCGCCATCCTCGGCGGCCGCTCGATCGACACGTCGATGGGCTTCTCGCCGCTCACCGGGCTGGTCATGGGCACCCGGTCCGGGGACATCGACCCGCTCCTCACCGTCTACCTGATGGCCGTCTACGGGTATCGGCCCGACGACCTCCTCGATTTTCTGAACAAGAAGAGCGGGCTCCTCGGCATCTCGGGCTTCTCGAGCGACATCAACGACATCATCCGGCGGATCGGCGGGGGGGAGGACAACGCCGAGCTCGCCGTGCGGATGTACGTCCACCGCCTCAAGAAGTACATCGGGAGCTACATCGCCGCTCTCGGGGGGATCGACGCGCTGGTCTTCACCGACGAAATCGGGCTCCGCAACCCGTTCATCCGCGAGAAGGTTTGCGACGGGATGGACTGGGCCGGGATCACCCTCGACAAGGGGCTGAACGCCGCCGCCCCGGTCGACCGCATCTCGGACCTACGGGCGCCAGGCTCCCGGGTCTCCATCCTGGCGATCCCGACCGAGGAGGAGCTGGTCATCTATCTGGGCGGGGCCCGTCTCTTCGCCGATAAGGAGGCCACCCGTACTGATCATTGACGTCACCCCCCGCTCCACGTCCTGGCGCCGCCTCGCCGGAGCCGAACGTCTCGAAGGGGTCGCGCTGGTCCCCGAGGACGTCTTCCCGTCGATCGAACGCCGGCTCGGCGGGCTCCGGGACGCCGGACCCGTCGGCTACCTCCTCCACCACGGCGGCGAGCTCGTCACGAAGCCGGTGACGGCCGTCACCGCCGAATCCCTCCTGGCCGTCCAGAAGTGCGGCCGGTTCCTTCCGGAGCACAACGACGCGCTCCACAAGGTCATCGACCTCGGCCTCGCCGCCCTTCCCGGCGCCGCCCACCTCCTGTTGTGCGACACGGCCTTCTTCCGGGACCTCCCGGAGCACGTTCACACCTACGCCGTCCCCTTGTCCCTCAAAGACCCGTCGCTCCGGCGCTACGGCTCCGACGGCTTGTGCCACGAATGGGTCTGGGAGACCTTGAAGCGCCGGACGCCCGCCCTTTCCCGGGTCGTCAGCGTCCTCATCGGGGAGAATACGAACGTCGCCGCGATCAGGGACGGAAGGCCGGTGGAGACAACGGTCGGATTCACGTCCGTCGAGGGGATCTCCTCGGCCCACGGCTGCGGGGACATCGACCCGACCATCATCTTCCAGGTCCAGGCCACCGGCCTGAGCTTCGAGGAGATCTCACGGCTCCTGACCCGGCAGAGCGGTTTCTCCGGATTCCTGGGGCGCGAGACCTCGATCGCCGAGATCGCCGCCGACGGCGGCCGCGACCCGGAACTGGCCCGGGCCCTGGACGTCTTCCTCTACCAGATTGAGAAGTATATCGGCGCCTTCGTGTCGGTGCTCGGCGGAGTCGACGCCGTCGCGTTCGTCTCCGAAGACATGGCGGCTTACGGGGACCTCGTCCGGCCCCTGGCCGCCGGCCTTGAATATTCGGGCGCCCGGATCGCGCCCGAAGCCGCGGAGGAGAGGGGCGTACGGAGGCTTTCGACCCCGGACTCGCCGGTCGCCGTCCTCGGGCTCGCCTATGACAAGTGGGGGGACCTCGGGCGCCGGGCCGCGGATCACCGGGAGGTTCCCGCCTCCTGACGGGTTCCCGGCTGTCGTTGGGGCACGGCTCCTATCCCCGCACCCGGGCCATGTTCTCGGGCTTCAGGACCTCTTCGAGCCGCTCTTTCGTCATCAGCCCCTTTTCCAGGACGAGCCCGTAAACGTCGCGGCCGGTTTCCAGGGCCTCCCGGGCGAGGTCCGAGCAGGCCTCGTAGCCCAGCTCGGGGACGGGCGGTCACCAGGCCGATGCTGCGCTCGACCATCGCCCGGCAGCGGGCGGCGTTGGCCGTGATCCCGTCCACGCACCGGTGCTTGAGGGTGGCCATGCCGTCCTTCAGCATCGCGATCGATTCGAAGAGGCTCTGGGCGATGATCGGCTCGAAGACGTTGAGGAGGACCCCGGCGGCATCTTCGGCAGGTTGATCTTGTGGAGCCCGGCCCCTGGCCCCGAGCTGAGGAGCCGCAGGTCGTTGGCGATCTTCGAGAGTTTCACGGCCAGCCGCTTGACGGCCGAGGAGAAGATGACGAAGGCGCCGGTGTCCTGGGTCGCCTCTACGAGGTTGGCCGCCAGCTTCAGCCGGAGGCCCGTGATCTCCCCCAGTTCGCGGACGGCCCGCTCGGCGTACCCGGGCTCGGCGCAGATGCCCGTCCCGATGGCGGTTCCGCCGAGGTTGATCTCGAGGAAGAGGGCGGCGTTCTCGTCGAGCCTGTCCACTTCTTCCCCCAGGGTGACGGCGTAGGCCTCGAACTCCTGGCCGAGGGTCATGGGGACGGCGTCCTGGAGCTGGGTCCGTCCCATCTTGACGACCCCGGCGAACTCCTTTCCCTTGGCCCGGAACGCGGCGATCAGCTGTTCGAGGACCGCGACGAGCTTCCGGGTGCTGGCGACGAGGGCGAGGCGGAGGGCCGTCGGATACACGTCGTTGGTCGACTGCGAGAGGTTGACGTGGTTGTTGGGATGGGCACGGGCGTAATCGCCCTTGGCGAAGCCCATGAGCTCGAGGGCCCGGTTGGCGATGACCTCGTTGGCGTTCATGTTCGTCGACGTCCCGGCGCCGCCCTGGACCATGTCCACGACGAAGTGCGTGTGCCATTTGCTGTTGACGATCTCCTCGCAGGCCCGGGAGATGACCCGGGACAGGACCTTGACGACGAGGTCGGCGTCGGCCCGCATCAGCTCCCGGACGGCCTCCCGGGAGACGGTGAGGACGACCGCGTCCCCGACGGCCCGGGCGGAGGTCGCGTGCGGGTACTCGTCCATCAGGGTGCCCGCCGGGTACGACTCGACCCGCGTCTTCGCGACGAGCAGGGCCCGCGCCAGTTGAGCGAAGGTAAGTCCCCGAGTCCTTCGAAGCCGATACCGTCCTATGCGATCAGGCCATGAGCGAGCAGATGGCCGCCACGTTGACCATGTCGTCGGCCGAACAGCCCCGGCTGAGGTCGCAGAAGGGCTTGTTGAGGCCCTGGACGATCGGGCCGACGGCCTCGGCCCCGGCCAGCCGCTCGGTCAGCTTGTAGCCGATGTTCCCGGCGTCGAGGTCGGGGAAAACGAGGACGTTGGCCTTGCCCGCGACGGGGCTGCCCTTGCACTTCCTCTCGCCGATCGAGGCGACCAGGGCGGCGTCGGCCTGCATCTCGCCGTCGAGGAGGAGGTGCGGGGCTTTTTCCTTGGCCATCTTCGTGGCCGAGACGACCTTGTCGACGTCGGCGTGGGCGGCCGAGCCCTTGGTCGAGAAGGAGAGCATGGCCACGCGGGGCTCTTCGCCGGTGACGGCTTGGAAGTTCTTGGCCGAGGTGATGGCGATGTCGGCCAGCTGGGCGTCGGTCGGGTTGGGGACGACGGCGCAGTCGGCGTAGCAGAGGAGCTTCTCCGGGAAGACCATGATGAAGTAGCTCGAAACGGTCGAGATGCCGGGCGCCGTGCCGACCGTGTGGATGGCCGCCCGGATGACGTCGCCCGTCGACGAGATGTTGCCGCCGACGACCGCGCCGATCTTGCCGGTGGCGAGGAGAAGTCCGGCGTAGTAAAGCGGGCTCTTGGCCGCTTCGACGCTCTGTTCGAGGGTCCAGCCCTTGGCCTTGCGCTTCTCGAAGAGGAGGTTGACGAGCTCGCTCTTCCCTTCATGCGTGAGCGGGTCGACGACCGGGATCGCGCCGAGGTCGAGGCCGTTGTCCTTGGCGACTTTGTGGATCGCCGCGGTCGCTCCGACGAGCCACGGCTCGGCGATTTTCTTTTCTTTAAGGGTCAGGGCCGCCTTCAGGGTCCTGACGTCCTCGGCGTCCGGGAAAGCGACCTTGAGGAATTTCTTGGCGGCCTTGTCACGGATGTCCTGGATGAATGTGTTTCCCATCTCTCGCTCCTTCTTCGCGTGTCGATTACCAGAGTCGTTCCACGTTACGGATGACGCGGACGGAATCCCGGGCCAGGAGCAGCTCTTCGTTCGTCGGGATGACCCAGACCTCGACGCGGCTGCCAGGCTTGGTGATGCGGCCGGTCTTGCCCCGGACCGTCTGCTTGTTGAGCTCCTCGTCGAGCTCGATGCCGAGGGCCTCGAGGCCGGAGCAGATCATGCTCCGGATGCGGGCCCCGTTCTCGCCGATCCCGGCCGTGAAGACGACGGCGTCGCAGCCGTTCATCTCGGCCATGTAGGCGCCGATGTACTTCTTGACCCGGTTGGCGAACATCTTCAGGGCCAGCTGGGCCCGGTGGTTGCCCTCGTCGGCGCCCTTCTCGATGTCGCGCATGTCGTTGCCGATGCCCGAGACGCCGGCGACGCCGCTCTTCTTGTTGAGGATGTTGAAGATGTCGGTGACGCTGCCGACGCCCTTGGCGAAGAGGTACTCGACGACGGCCGCGTCGATGTCGCCCGACCGGGTACCCATGATCAGGCCTTCGAGAGGCGTCATCCCCATGGTCGTGTTGACGGACTGGCCGGCCTGGATGGCGCAGGCCGAGGAGCCGTTGCCGAGGTGGAGGGTGACGATCTTGACGTCCTCGCGCTTTTTGCCGGTGAGCTTGCGGTAGCGGTAGGCGACGTAGCGGTGGGAGGTGCCGTGGAACCCGTAGCGGCGGACCTGGTACTTCGAGTAGAAGTCGTAGGGGACCGCGTAGAGGTAGACGTCTTCGGGCATGGTCGAGTGGAAGGCCGTGTCGAAGACCGCGACCTGGGGGATTCTCTCGCCGAAGATCTCGTAACAGGCGTAGATGCCCTTGAGATTAGCCGGGTTGTGGAGCGGGGCCAGGTCGCAGCACTCTTCGATCTTAGCCAGGACCTCCTTGTCGATCCGGACGGCCTTGGTGAAGCGTTCGGCTCCGTGG
Organism: Acidobacteriota bacterium; assembly: GCA_014894455.1. Classification (GTDB taxonomy): domain Bacteria; phylum Acidobacteriota; class Aminicenantia; order Aminicenantales; family Saccharicenantaceae; genus RBG-16-66-30. Next base: position 47,966 of record JADBLN010000012.1, read on the forward strand.
ACGACGCGGTGGCCGATGGCGTGGAGGTCGTCCCAGCCGTGGACGCCCTCGATTTTTGTCGTGGGCTCCTCCATCCAGGCCTTGATGCGCATGATCGCTGCACGGTGATCTTCGACGGGCTCGACGGCCTTGAACGGCTCGCCGCCACCGGCCTGGAGGTTGATGATCGCTTCCTTGGTCCCGACCTTCTCGATGAGGCCCTTGGCGATCATTTTGTCGCCGTCGGCCTCGAACAGCTCGAGGTCGGTGTTGATGATCTGGAACTTGACGGAGGAACTGCCGCAGTTGAGGACGAAAACATTCATGAATGGCACCTCTCAAAACAGGGTTGAAAAGAGGGATAGTATATCGGATTTCGCCCCTGAAATTCAACTCGCCCGCGGCCCGCTATTTCCAATCAGAAACGATAGCCAGGATGAGGTCTGCCAGGGCCTCGAGGTCGCGTCGGTCTATCTTTTCGATAAGGGAGTGGGCATAGGAGCCGGGCCAGGAGAGGGGGATGTCGACGGCGCCGCCGGCGACGAAGACCGAGCCGTCGTTGCCGCCGCGGGAGTTGCCGACCTGGACCGGGATGCCGTGCTTCCTGGCGATGGCCATGACCTTGCGGATCTCCGTCTTGGGCGTGACGTTGCTCGAGTCGACGGCCCGGATGACCGCTCCCTTGCCGACGGGGAGGAAAGCGAAGCGTTTGGATTCGAGCGGCGAATCGGTCGATACGAACGTGTCGATGGCGAAAACGTAATCCGGTTTCAGGGTCTTGGCCAGCTCGGCCGCCCCGAAGAGGCCCGTTTCCTCCTGGACGTCCCAGGCGAACGTGATCGTTTTATCGCGGAGCGCGTCGGGCTTCAAGCGGAGGGCCGCGTCGAGCAGGGCGGCGCAGCCGGCCCGGTCGTCGACGGCGCGGGTCGCCATCAGGCCAGGAGCGAAGTCGACGATGGTCTTCTTCGCGGTGATGGAGTCGCCCTCGGCGACCCCGAGCGCGCGGGCTTCCGCTTCGCTCCCGACGCCGAGGAAGATGTCGAAATTCTCGGCGGCGAACGGGGCCTCCGGTGCGTCCGTTTGCTGACGCCGTTCGTCGTAGCCGGGACGGGGGGCGACGATACCCGCGACGGGGCCGCGGGTCGTGTGGATGAGAATGGGCCGGGCTTCGACCGTCTGGGGGAGGATGCCGCCGCCGGGCTTGACCCGGATCCGTCCTTCGGGCGTGATCTTGTCGACGACCCAGCCGAGCTCGTCCGAGTGGGCTACGAACAGGATGTGGGGTTTTCCGGAGCCGGCCGTAAACCAGACGTTGTGCATCCCGTCGCGCTGGGCCTTGAAGCCCGGGGGTATGGTCTTCTGAATGAAGTCGGAGACGGGACCTTCGCGCCCTGAGACTCCCGGGACGAGGACGATCTCCCGGAGGATGTCCCAGGCTTTGGACGGACCCGCCGCAGCCGCCCCGGAAACGAGGATGATGAGGATGAACACCGACAGACGCTTGATCATTGGCCGCCTCCCGTCCTGAGAAATCGTTCGAGGAGGTCGCGCAAGGCCTGAAGGTCCTTGAGGTCGATAACCTCGGAGGGCGTGTGGAGGAAAAGCACCGGCAGGGCGAGGGTCAGAACTTCCGACTGCGGGCCGACGAAAGGGATCGCCAGCGGCGAGTCGGCCGCGGTCAGGAACTGGCAGGGGATGCCCGCCCCGGCCGCCGTCTGCTCGAAAGCCTGCCTGAGCGCCGAAGGCTCGTCCTTGGCTAGAATGAAGACGGGGCCCTTGCCCGGGGCGGGTGTGTTGCCGTCCTTCCCCGCGGCGATGACGTCCACGACGACTGTCCGTCCCGGCTGCCACTTGGCCTTCGCCCGGGCGGCGCCCATGGCCGGGCGCGCGCCCCGGCCGCGGGCCGCGAACTTGGTCTGAGCGGCCCAGGCGATGACGGTCTCGCCTCCGGCGGCTTGGTCCGCCAGGGATTCAGCGACGGAGACGAGGACGGCGGCGACGGCCTTCTGGCCGAGGGAAGGCCCGGACCACTTGTCTCCGGCCAGTTCCGTCAAGACCGCCGAAAACGTGACGGCGTCGAGGATCTCGACGCCTTTGTCCCTCGCTTCCTTTTCCGACCGCACGCCGATGTCGACGAAAGCGGTTTCGAGAGAGAAATTCTCGACGAGCGTTTTCCGCCGCTCTTGGGTGAGGAGATGCATCGCGGGTTGAGAGACTATGCCCTGGACGGGCCCGCGCCCGGTCGAGATGATGACCGGCTGGCCGAGGAGGTAGGCGTCGAACCGGGCGTGGGGCGGGGCAACGGGCCGGTCGAGGGTCAGGTAACCGTCGGGCGTGATGCCGCTGACCATGTGGCCGTAGCCGTCGAGGGCGGCGAGGAGAAGCGTCGGCGCCCCCGGGCCTCGGAACCGGACGGCCACCGTACCCAGGCCGTCCTCCTCGACGGCCAAGCCGCGCGGCAGAAGCCCGCGGATCTTCCCGGCCAGGAGGTCTTCATTCCCCGGCGTCGAGGGGACGGCGAAGATCTCTTTCGTCAAACTCTTGACATCCGCTGCCCGGAGACTCCCTGCGGCCAGGCAGGCGAGAGCCAGCAGCAGCCCGGTCCTTTTCGCTATTCGCTCGTTCATCGTCCTCTCCTTCGGTCCCCTTGTCCCCGCCGGCAATCGTATACCACAGCCCACGAGACATCGTCAAACACGCCCATTGAAATCAAGGGCCTGTGCCCGGAAGAGGCCGCCTGTATTGGGGCTGAGGAGGTCATCAGAGAGAGCATAAGCGGTGATTTAGTCGGGCAACGTGCCGGGCGAGGGAAGTTTCAGTGGTTTTCTTTTCGGGCGGTTTTAGCTATGATGAGGGCGCGAGGAGGCTGCGTGGACAAGAACAGATTCGTCAAGTTCGGCATCGGGATCGTCGTCCTTTTCCTGCTGGGGGTCTTCCTGAAGCTGGCCAAGCCCATCCTCATCCCCTTCTGCCTGGCTCTCCTGTTCGCTTTCGCCGTCGCGCCGGCCCTCGATTTCCTGGTCCGGCGGAAGGTCCCGAAGTTCGTCGCCCTGGTCGTCATCCTGCTCCTGACCTTCGCGGTCCTCTACCTCATCGGGACCGTGTTTTACGCGAGCGGCAAATCCTTCGGGACCGAACTCCCCTCCTACAACGAGATGGCCAAGTCCTTCCTGGAGAGGATCGACCGCGTCGTCCCCGACCCGCGCCTCAAGGTTGGCCTCACGGATTGGGTCAACGGGTTGAACGTGGGCAAGCTGGGGACCTTTTTCCTCTCCGCCCTTGGGCCTTTCTTCAGCTTCATGTCCCAGTTGCTCCTCGTCTTCGTCTTCATGATCTTCATCCTGGCAGGGCGAGGCCGGATGACGAAGAAGTTCGCCGAAGCGTTCCCTCCCGACGAGGCTTCGACCCTGGGCAAGGCGGCGGTCCGGATCAATAGCGAGATCCAGAAGTACCTGGCCGTCAAGACCCTGACAAACCTCCTCATCGGGATCCTGGTCACGGCCGTCCTGGCCGGCTTCGGGGTCCGCTTCGCCGTTGTCTTCGGCGTGCTGGCCTTCCTCTTCAACTATGTCCCCACCCTCGGCGCCGTCGTCTCGGTCGCCCTGCCCGTTCTTTTAGCCGTTTCCCTCGAAGGGTCGTTCAGCTTGAAGGTCGGGCTCGTCCTGGCCGTCCTGACCGCCGTCCATGTGGCCTTGCACCGCTTCCTCGAACGCCGGCTCATGGGAAAAGAGCTCGACCTTTCCCCGCTCCTCGTCCTGTTCTCCCTCTTTTTCTGGGCCTGGCTGTGGGGCATCCCCGGCATGATCCTGGCCGTCCCCATCCTGGCGGTCATGAAGATCGTCTTCGCCAACGTGCCGTCGCTCCGTTTTCTCGAGGCGATGATGGACAAGTAGAGCGGCGGCGGATCAGCCGTCGAGGCCGTGCGCGGCCAGGAACTGATCGAGCCGGCGTTCGATCTTGCGGGCCGTCTCCTTGTAAGCGTCGTACCCCATCCCCAGGGGATCCTCGATGTCCCAGCCGTAGAGAACGGATTCCGGGACACCCCAGATGTCCCTGAGGTGGTTGAAAATAGAGACGTCTATGGCGACGACATGGTCGAACGTCCGGATGTCGTAGACGCCCACGGGGCGGGCGATGTGGGAGGATATGTCCACGTTGTAAATGAGCTTCATGACCAGGACGGCTTCTTCGGAGGCCGGGCCGCCCGTCGCGGCGATCCCCGCGCTGGCGACTTCGGCGGACGGGCCGAGGCGCTTGCGGGCGATGCCCTCGGCCATGGGGCTGCGGCAGATGTTCCCGTAGCAGACGAAGAGCAGGCGGTTTTTTTTCTTTTTCATGGCGCGGCGGTCAATCCCGTCCGGCCTGGGCGCTTTCGAGAGCGACCTCTTTGGCCTTTTCGAAGAGGAAAGCGGACAGGATGTACTGTTCCGCGGCCTGGGGGATGAGCTTATCTCCGGCCATTTTCCGGGCGCCCTCCTCTTCGGCCTTGGCCCGGTCGAAGAGCCAGGCTTGTTTTGCGGGGGCAAGGGCGGTCTCGGCGTCCTTACGGATCGAGCCGGTGAGCTCCTGGAGAGCGGCCAGCCCCTGCTCCTCGTCCTCGACCCTCAGGCTCAGGCCGTAAACCCGGGTGAGGATGTCGTAGAGGATCCGGGCGCCGGAAAAATCGTTCTTGGCGAAGGCGTCGGCCGCGTCCTTTTCCTTCTCCCTCGCGATCCAGGTCAGAAGGTTCGGGCGGCCCCGACGGGGCGAGGCCTCGATCTTCTGCTTCGTGTCCTGCAGTTCCTTGAAGGCCGTTTCGGCCCGCTCCCGCTCGCTGACCTGGGCCAGGAGCTTGCGCATCTCCGATTCGCCCCGGTCGTAGCTCTTCCGCGAGGCCTCGACGTTGCCCGCTTCCTTTTGCTTTTTCCCCTGCTCGATCCTCGTCTGGATATTATCGATGTAATTGGAGAAGGCGGCCGCCTCGGCGGGGTATTTCTCCTTGAGCGTGGCCAGGATCTTCTCGACCTCCTGGGCGTCTTTCTCGCCGAGGAACTTGGCCGGATCCTTCATGAAGGGGGCAAGGAAGCTCATGATGCCGGACGTTGCGCCGCCCCCCGTGAGGAGAGTCCGGGCGGCCGCATCGGGGTGTGAGGGAAGCGCTACGTCCGCCCTCTTCGTGATGAGTTCCGGGCTCCGCCCGCCCGTGTCGTCCGGCACGAAAATAGCCCCCTGACGGGATTTCGCCGGCGTGACGCGGTCAGCGGCCTTATTGATGAGATTGAAAAGAGCGATGATGACGACGCCGCCGACGATAAGGCCCGGGACAAGGATTTTCTTGAGGCTGAACTTGACCGTGATCTCGCGCGTCGTGAGGGGCTTGCTCTTGACCGTGACCTGCCGGGTCGCCGGCAGGCCTTTTTCGACGTTGGCCAGGTCCTCGAGGACCGCCGCGGCGCTCTGGTAGCGGCGCTCGCGGGATTTTTCAAGGCACTTCAGGATGACCCGGCTCATGCCCTCCGAAAGCTGGGCGTTGATCGTTTGAGGATCGACGGGGGGCTCGCTGCGGTGCTTGAGGACGATGCTGAGCGGGGTTTCGCCCTCGAAGGGGACGCGGCCCGTGACCATCTCGAACATGATGGCCCCCAGGGCGTAGATGTCGGCCCGATGGTCGACGTCGCGGGCCTCGGCCTGCTCCGGGGCCATGTATTCCGGGGTCCCGATGATGACGCCGGCTCCGGTCACGCCCTTGGTGTGGAGCGAGCGGGCGATGCCGAAGTCCATGATCTTGGCGTTGCCGTCGCGGTCGATCATGATGTTCTGCGGCTTGAGGTCGCGGTGGACAACCCCGAGGCGGTGGGCCTCGACGAGACCCTCGAGGATCTGCTTGGCCAGGTCGAGGGCCTTGGCTTCGTTGAGATGGCCGGCCCGGTGGATGAACCTTTTGAGGTCCTCGCCGGCGACGTATTCCATGGAGATGTAGATCGAGAGCCACTCCTCGCCGAGGTCGTACATCCGGCAGACATGCCGGTGGGAGACCTGCCGGGCCAGCTTGATCTCGTTCCGGAAGCGCTCGATGACCTCGAGGTCCGAGGCGATCTCCGGCTTGAGGAGCTTGAGGGCGACGACCTCCCGGATTTTGCTGTCGTAGGCCTTGTAGACGGTGCCCATGCCGCCCTTGCCGATCTCCTCGATGATCTCGAAACGGCGGGCGAACGTCGTGCCCCTCTCGAGGCCCTTGCCGGGAGTCTGGAAGGTCGCCGTCGCCGAAGCGACGGTCTCGCCCGACCCCGGGAGCTCGCGGCCGCAGCGGCCGCAGAAACGAATCCCCTCGGGATTTTCGTTCTGACAGCGGGGACACTTCATCGGATTTTCCGTGTATTTATATAAAGAATATCAATTCGAGGCCATTTTTTCAAACCCATAGGAGAATACGCTCGGGGCCGGAATTTGGTTTCTCGGCCTCAACGCGCCGATGCCGCCCCGGACCAGAGGTCCCGGGGATAAACGCCCGCGTCGACGAGCCCGAGGATGGCAGTCCGGAAGGCGGGCCGGTCCTCGGGGTAGGTCACCCCGAACCAGCGTTCCAGCGTCGGCAGGATCCGGACCCTGGCCCGGCCCTCGCGGAGGAGAACGCCGACGACCTCGGGGATGAGGAATTCCGCCTTCGTGATGTTTGCGGCGTTCATCCGGAGGAACTCCGGGAAGCGGGCCTCGAGCTCGGCGAAGAGGCCGGCCGTGAAGCCCCAGAAATTCATCGACACCCAGCTTTCGGGGGCGAGGGGCGTCCAGTCGGCGTCGTTTTCCGTGTGCTTGATGCCGTCGCCGAACTTGCGGATCTTGAGGAGCTCGCGGATGCCGACGAGATATCCGTCTGCAGTGGCCGTGCAGACGCCCCGGGCGACCGTGCCGTGCTCGGAAAGCGTGTTGGCCAGCCGGTAGCCGACCATGGCGAATTCGTGGACGTCTTTCGCGCCTGCGTCCCGGCCGAGATATCCGGCCATGGCTTCGAAGGCCGTCCGGCCGTAGTAATCGTCAGCGTTGATGGCCAGGAAGGGGGTCCGGACGGCGTCCTTGCAGGCGAGGATGGCCTGGGCCGTTCCCCACGGCTTTTTCCGTTCTTCGGGGACGCGGAATCTCGGCGGGACCTGGTCCAGGGATTGGACGACGTAGGCCGTGTCCGCGGCCCGCTCGATGCGCCGGCCGATCCTCTCCCGGAAGGCCTCTTCGATGTCCTTGCGGATGATGAAGACGACCCGGCCGAAGCCCGCCCGGAGGGCGTCGAACACCGAGTAATCGAGCACGACCTCCCCGCTCGGGCCGACGGGGTCGATCTGCTTCAGCCCGCCGTAGCGGCTGCCGACGCCGGCCGCCATGACGACCAGGGTCAAAGACGACATGGGACCTCCTCTCGAGGATCGTTTTTCTGTATCTTAATGAATTGGCCGGACGAGGTCAAACGCCCCCGCGAACAGGTGGCGGCCGGCTTTACTTGTCCCCTTCTATCCTATATTATTATTGAATATAAAGAAGGTGCGTACATGATCCGTTCGACGACCGTCATCTGCGTCCGGCACAAAGGAAAAACGGCCATGGCCGCCGACGGCCAGGTGACCATGGGCCAGACCATCCTCAAGAAGACCGCCCAGAAGATCCGCCGCCTGGCCAAGGGGGAGGTCCTGGCCGGGTTCGCTGGGGCGACGTCGGATGCGTTCGCCCTGTTCACCCGGTTTGAGACGAAGCTCGAGGAATACCGCGGCAACCTCTCCCGGTCGGCCATCGAGCTGGCCAAGGACTGGCGCATGGAAAGATCGCTCCGCCAACTCGACGCGCTCCTCGTCGTGGCCAACGCGGAGAGCTCGCTCCTCATCTCCGGCACCGGGGACGTCGTCGAGCCCGACGACGGCATCATCGCCATCGGCTCCGGCGGGCCGTACGCCCTGGCCGCGGCCCGGGCCCTCATCCGGCACACCGACCTCGGCGCGCGGGAGATCGCCGCCGAAGCCCTGGGGATAAGCGCCGGGATCTGCGTCTACACGAACAACGAGATCATGGTCGAGGAGCTCTGAATGCCCATCGTCCTCCCCGAGACGTTCGAGAGGCCCGCGGCCGACATCCCCGACGCGGAGCTCACCCCCCGGGAGATCGTGGCCGAGCTCGACAAGCACATCATCGGCCAAAAGGCGGCCAAGAAGGCCGTGGCCATCGCCCTGCGGAACCGTTTCCGCCGGCGCAAGCTGCCTCCCGCCCTGGCCGACGAGATCGCGCCCAAGAACATCCTCATGATTGGCCCCACCGGAGTCGGGAAAACGGAGATCAGCCGGCGGCTGGCCAAGCTGACCTCCTCGCCTTTCCTCAAGATCGAGGCCAGCAAGTTCACCGAGGTCGGCTACGTCGGCCGGGACGTCGAATCCATGATCCGGGACCTCGTCCGCATGTCCGTCGACATGGTCAAGCAGGAGAAGGTCGCTGAGATCGTGGAGAAAGCCAGGGCCAACGCCGAGGAAAAGCTCCTGGACATCCTCCTGTCTCCGCCCAAGAAGCGCGACGGCGCGAACGGCGAGGAGGACGACTCGAAATTCCACGACACTCGGGAGAAATTGCGGGTACAGCTCCGCGCCGGGCTCCTCGAGGATCGGCCGGTCGACGTCGAGGTCAAGGAAAGAACGACGCCGCCGCTCGAAGTCGTTTCGAACTCCGGGGTCGAGGAGATCGGGTTCCAGATCCAGGAGTTCCTCCCGGGCTTCCTGGGCGGCCGGATGAAGAGGCGGCGGATGAAGATCAAGGAGGCGCGGGAGGTCATCCTCGAGGAAGAGGAAAAGCGCCTCGTCGACACGGACCAGGTCTCCCGCCTGGCCATCGAGCGCGTCGAGCAGTCGGGCATCATCTTCCTCGATGAGGTCGACAAGATCGCCGGCCGGGAGTCCGGACATGGGCCCGACGTCAGCCGCGAGGGCGTCCAGCGCGACCTCCTGCCGATTATCGAGGGCACGACGGTCAACACGCGCTTCGGGCTCGTCCGGACCGACCATATCCTGTTCATCGGCGCCGGCGCCTTCCACGTCTCCAAACCCTCCGACCTCATCCCCGAGCTCCAGGGCCGGTTCCCGATCCGCGTCGAGCTCACGCCGCTCGGCAAGGACGACTTCGTGCGCATCCTGACCGAGCCGCAGAACGCTTTGATCCGCCAGTACGAGGCCCTCATGGCCACGGAGGGCGTGACCGTCTCCTACACCCCGGACGCCGTCGACGAGATCGCCGACGTCGCCGAAAAGGTCAACGCCGACGCCGAGAACATCGGGGCCCGCCGCCTCCACACCGTCGTCGAAAAAGTCATGGAGGACATCTCCTTCGCCGCCCCGGACATCGCCGAGAAGGCCATCCGGATCGACCGGGAGTACGTCCGGGAACACCTCAAGGACATCCTCGAAAACCAGGACCTGCGGCGTTTTATCCTGTGATGGCCAGACCGTTCGCGACGCTCATCCTCGGGTTGTTGATCGTCGCCGGCTCGGCCTGCGGGCGGAAAGGTCCGCTCGAAATCCCGCTCGGACGCGAGCCCATGGCCGTCGAAAAACTTGCCGCAAATCTTGGCCACGAGGTGGTCCTCCTGATGTGGACGAACCCCGTAAAGGCCGTCTCCGGAAAGCCGGTTGGTCCGCTCGAAGCCGTCGAGATCTGGGTCTTCGACCGGGGCCTTCCGCCCGGAAGGCGGGCTCTCACCTCCGATGAAGTCGAGAAAGCCGCCCGGCTGGTCCGCAGAATATCGCGGCAGGAGTTCGATTCCTTCGAATTCGTGTCCGGGGAATCTCCCGGCGTCCTGGCCTATATGTACCCTGTCGTCACAGGACCTTCCGGTCCCGCGAAGCTGGCCTTCACCGTCCGGGTCTTCGACGCCAAGGGCCGGGCCTCGGACTTCGCCCCGCCGGTCGCCGTGGAGATCGACCGGAAGACCGCGTCCCCCGGGACGACCGCGGGGAAAGGAGCGAGGCCTTGAAGATCTACCGGTTCAGGTACCGCAAACGCATCCTCACCGGCATCTTGAAAGAGGAGTTCCTCTTTCCGATCGTCGGGTCGGTCTTCGGCGACTTCAAGATCGGGGCGAGCCCCGTCCCCATCAGCGAGGTCCGGGTCCTGCCGCCGGTCCTGCCGACGAAGGTCATCGGTATCGGCCGCAACTATCGGGATCACGCCCAGGAATTGGGGAATCCCGTGCCCGAGGAGCCGCTGATTTTCCTCAAGCCGTCGACGGCCGTCATCGGCCATCTGGACAGGATCGTCCATCCGGCCATGGCCAGCCGCGTCGACTACGAAGGGGAGGTCGCCGTTGTCATCAAGAAAAAAGCCCGCGGGCTCGGCGACGACGCTCCCGTTTCCGACTTCATCCTGGGCTACGCGTGTTTCAACGACGTCACGGCCCGGGACCTGCAGAAGAAGGACGTCCAGTTCACCCGGGCCAAGTCCTTCGACACGTTCGCCGCCCTCGGGCCCTGCGTGGCTACGGGCCTCGACCCGGCGGCGCTCCATCTGAAGACGTTCCTCAACGGCAAGCTGGTCCAAACGGGGAACACGGCCAACCTCATCTTTTCCATCCCGTCCCTCGTCCGGTTCCTTTCCCGGGTCATGACCCTGAACCCCGGCGACGTCATCGCCACGGGCACGCCCGCCGGGATCGGCCCCATGACGCCCGGCGACCGGGTGGACGTGCAGGTCGAGGGTATCGGCGTGCTCTCGAACACCTATGCCCGTTCAAGCGACAAGGAGGAGACATGAAGCTGTTCCTAGATTCGGCCAACCTGGAGGAGATCCGCGAAGTCGCGAGCTGGGGCGTCCTCGACGGGGTGACGACCAACCCGTCGCTCTGCTCCAAGGAGAACACGACCTTCGAAGACAACATCCGCGCCATCTGCGCCGTCTGCGCCGGACCCGTCAGCGCCGAGTGCGTCTCGCTCCGCGCCGACGAGATCGTCGTCGAGGGCCGCGGCCTGGCCCGGATCGCGCCCAACGTCGCGGTCAAGATCCCGGTCTGCCTGGAGGGCCTCAAGGCGACGAAAACGCTACACGCCGAGGGCGTCCCGGTCAACATGACCCTCATCTTCTCCGCGAGCCAGGCCCTCCTCGCCGCCAAGGCGGGGGCCCGCTTCGTCAGTCCCTTCATCGGGCGCCTCGACGACGCCTCAGAGGACGGCATGGCCCTCATCGAGGAGATCGTCCAGATCTTCGAAAACTACCGCTTCGAAACCGAGGTCATCGTGGCCAGCGTCCGCCACCCGCGGCACGTCGTCGAGGCGGCCCTTATCGGGGCCGACATCGCTACGGTCCCCTACGGGGTCATGGAAAAGCTGGTCAAGCATCCGCTGACGGACATCGGCATCGAACGGTTCCTCGCCGACTGGAGGAAGGTCAGGAAGTGAGACTCCACTCCATCTTCCGGATCCGCGAACACGTCCGGGTCCTCGTCCAGAAAGTCCGGAGGGTCACGGTGTTCCTCCTCGTCCTGGGCGTCCTCTTCTCGAGCCTGGTCGTCGGCAAGAACGTCTTCCTGGGCGAGGTCCGCAAGGAGGTCAGTAAGACGTTCGCCTACGACAGCCTCAGGGCGTCCTATTTCCCGCCCGCCCTCGTCCTCGAGAACGTCCGCTCGCTTACCGGCCCGCCGACATTCCGGGCCCGCCGGGTCAGGGTCGAGGTCCCGTATCTCTCCCTGCTGCGGAACCGGAAGGTCCTGTCCGTCACTCTCGATTCTCCCGAGCTCCGTCTCGCTCCGGTGGCCCCGGGCGCGCCGCGTCCGAAAGCAGGACGCCCGCGGTCCGCTTTCTCGTTTCCTTTCATTATTGAAAGGGGGCTCGTCGAGAACGGTTCGGTGTCCTTCGAAACAGGCGCGGCGACGGTCGAGGTCCGGGGGCTCCGGGCGCTCGTCACCCAGAGCGGCGAGGAGTTCTCGGTCCGGGCGACGGCTGCGCGGAGCGGCTATTCGTCCCCCGCCCAAAACCTCGACTTCGGCGGGGCCCTCACGGTCCTTCTCTCCGGCCGGGGCGAAGCGGTGAAGATCGACCGGCTGACGGTCGAAGGGCCCGACGTCGCCCTCCAGGCGGAAGGCAGCATCCGGAATTTCCTCGACCCTGAGGTCGAGCTGGACGCCCGTTTCGATATCGAGACCGCTTTTCTCGACGCGGCCCTCCGCCTGCCCTTTGAATGGAAGGGAAAGATCGGCGGGGAGGGGAAGCTCCGGCGCAGGAGCGGCGAGCTCGCCTTCGAGACGAGCATCGTCTCGGACGACCTGGTGCTTTGCGGCGTGCCCATGGGCCAGGTCCGGGGCCGCTTCGACCTCGCGCCGGCGACGGGCGGACGGATCGAGCTCGCCATCCAGAAAACCGGACTGCCCGCCGAAAGCCTGGATCTGACCTTCCTCAACGGCCGGGTCGAGGGCCGGGCCGCCCCTGTTTTCCTCGACCCGGTTTTCAGTGAGCTCAAAATCCCCTGGCCGGTCAGGTCTCCCGCCTGGGGGACTTTTGCCCTCGAGAACCGCAAGCTTGCTGTCGACGCCGAATTCCGCGATTCCTCGCTCGCCAGGGAAGGGGATCTGTTTTCCTTCCGGGGAGGCGCCAAGGTCGGCGTCGACTTCGCCACCCAAAACGTTTCCGTCCAGACTCCCGGCCTCGAATCGAACTTCGGCCGCCTCGAAGCGTCCGCCGCGATCGACCTCGCCGGCGACATCGACGCGAGGATACGGGGGCAGGTCTTCGACGTCAAGCAGACGCGGGAATTCGTCTCCCTCGTCCTCAACGAGACGTTCGGCTTCGGCGAGATCCGCGGCGAGGGATACGCCGACGTCCGGCTCAGCGGGAGGTCCAATTCCCCGACCGTTTCCCTCAAGGCCACCTTGTCGCCCGGCGGCTTTGACCTGTTCGATGCCGCCTTTGTCGAGACGGACGCCGTCATCTCGGGGGCCGGGTTCGATGGAACGTTCGATATCGACGACCCCGAGCTCAAGGGTCAAGTCCGGGTCAGGACCGACGGCGACACGCTCGAGGTAGACGTCAAGAACGGGGAGGGGGAGCTGGCCAAGATCCTGCCCGCCCTCGAGGTTCCCGTCTCCCTCTCCGGCCGGGCTTCGGGCGATTTCCGGATGGTCCAAAAGGCCGGCGGCCAGGAATTTTCGGGGAGCTTCACCAGTCCGGAGATCCGGGGCTACGGCGAGAAGGGCGGACGCGTCTCGGGCCGGCTCGAATGGAAGGACGGGATCCTCTCCTTCCCCGAGCTGGCCATGGATTTTTACGGCGGGCGTTTCGACGGCCGGCTGCTCGTCGGGACCGTCAACGGCGAGTTCGACTTCGACCTCCGCGGCGAGGAGCTCGATTTCCACCAGGTCGTCTCGGCGGCCTCCGGCCGGCTGTCCCTGTCCCTCGCCGGCCGCGGCGTCTTCGGCAAGGACAAGCTCGGCGGGCTTTTCAATATCAAGGACATGGTCCTCTCGCCCCTCGAGAAAACGGAGGCCCGGGGCGATCTCCAATTGGATGTCACCGGCGGGCGGGTCCTCCTCGGCCTCAAGGGAGGGTTGGTCCCGGGTGAAAACCCGTTCGAAGCCGCCTTCGATTTCCCTCTTTCCGGCGGGCTTTTCTCGGGGGTCGTCAAGGGTCGGATCGGCAACCTCGACCTCGTCTGGCCCTGGTACGGGGCCCAGGGGCACGCGGACTACACGGCCGACGTCAAGGAGACCGAAGGGCCGACCCGGGTGGCCGTGGCCCTCGATGTCGAGGCCCCGGTCATGCCCCTGCCCGGGTTCGCCTATGCCCTGATCGATTTCACCGCCTCCGCGAACTACCTCGACGACGTCCTGACCATCACCTCACTCGGCGGCAAGCTCGGCGGGGGCGACGTGCGCGGCTCGGGCGAGGTCGGGATCGGCGCGAGCGGCATCGCCACGATGGACCTGCGCCTCGAGGCCAAGGACATGGTCCTCTCGCCCATGGAACGGATGCGGACCCAGGCCGACGCGACGCTCCGCCTCCTGAAGGACAAGAAGCGCTTCGTCACCGAAGGGGAGATCCTGTTCAAGCGGCTGACTTGGCGTCGGGAGATCTACGAGGAGTTCGGATTCTCATCGGAGGCCGAGCCGGCGACGGATACGGGGCCTTCGTTTTTCGACGGCATGTCCCTGAACATCCGCCTCCGGGCCGACGAGAACATGATCATCGAGAATTCACTGGGCAAGTTCAATGGCCGGTTCAACCTGACCGCGACGGGCGCATTCGAATCGCCCGTCCTCCTCGGCGACATCGACATCCTCAGCGGCGATTTCTATTTCCAGGACCGGAGCTTCCGCGTCCTCCATGGGCGCCTGAGCTTCACCGACCCTGTGAACACGGAGCCGTACCTCGATTTCCGCGGCGAGACCTACGTCAAGGATTTCCGGGTAACGCTGAGCATGAACGGCCCGGTCAGCCGCCTCAAGCCGGAGTTCACGTCCTCTCCGCCGCTGCCGCCCGAGGAGATCCTGTCGCTCCTGGCCTTGGGCGAATCCTTCCGGCGCATGTACTATTCGTATTCAGGGGATCGCAGCACGGCCCTGAACACGGCCTCCCTCCTGACCTACCAGATCGCCGACCTGGCCAAGAAGGGGGCGGGCGGCCTCTTCTCCCTGGACCGCTTCCGGATCGACCCCTATATCCCGGAAAGTCCCTCGGGCGGCATCGCCGCCCGGATCACCGTGGGCAAGAAGGTGTCCAAGGACCTGCTGGTCCTCTATTCGACCATCCTGGCCAATTCGAGCGTCAGGGCCGCGATCGACGAGGTTCCCATCTTCCGCGTGGAGTGGGAGATCAGCCGGAGATTCTCGCTCGTGGGCGGGCGGGACGACCGGGGAAAGTTTGGTATCGATGTCAAGTTCCGCAAGCGCTTCTAGACCCCGGCGCCGGGCCGGACGGACGGGGGCCGTCATGGTCCTCGCCATCGTCCTGGCCTCGGCTGGCGCGGGAGCCCTCGCGGCCCAGGTACCCGCGGTCGTCGACAGCATCGTCGTCCGCGTCGACGGGCACCCGGGGGAAGCGGGACTCCTCGACCTCATCCCCCTCCGGCCGGGCGACGCCTTCTCGCCGCGGCTCATCGACCAGGCCGTCAAGCAGATCTTCAGCACCGGCCTCTTCGCCGACGTCCGGGTCACGAAGGAGGGGGAGGGGCGGATCGGTCTTTTCTTCGACCTCGTCCGGAAGGTGTTCATTGACAACGTCCGATTCCGGGGCCCCAAGGTCTCCGCGACGCGCCTGAGGGATGGCCTGACGTCCCAGCGGCCCGGGGCCTATCTCCAGGAAGACCGGCTCCCGGAGGCGGTCGAGGAAGTGCGGGAGGGGCTGAAGCAGGTGGGGTATTTCGACGCCGTCGTCGTGAGCGAGGTCCGGAGGAAGGAAGGCGCTTCCACGGCCGACCTCGTCTTCCGGGCCATCGACTGGAAAACGTTCCGGATCGGCGGGCTCGAGGTCGAATGGAAAGCCGAGATCCCCGAGCGCGCGCTCCTCAGGAAGATGAAGAGCAAGGTCGGCGACGTCTATGTGCCCAACCGCCTGGCCGCCGATCTCCAGGCCCTGTCGCAGGGTCTGGGCCGGGCCGGCTACAGGCGGGCGGAGGTCCGCCTGGCCGGCGAGAGCTTCGACGACGAAAAGCGCCGGGTCGACCTTCGGATCGAGATCCTGCCCCAGGATAAGATCTCTATCGTCGTCAACGGGGCCAAGGTCCCCATCCGGCTCCTCGAGCCGATCTGGGAAGAACGCGTGTTCGAGCAGTGGGGCCTCTCCGAAGGCGAGGCACGGGTCCTCAACCACCTCCGCCGGCAGGGCTACCTGTTCGCGACGGTCCAGAGCCGACTCGAGAAGGGCCGGGACGAGGTCCGCATCATCCACGATGTCACACGCGGCGAGAAGTCCAAGATCGGGGGAGTCGACTTCCGCGGCAACGCCGCCTTCTCGAGCCTGGACCTGAAGAACCGGCTGGCCGTGCGCGAGGGCATTCCCCTGTTTTCTTTCCTCCACTATGACAGGCTGTTCACCATCCCCCGCGAAGTCGAGAGCTTCTATAAGGAGAACGGTTTCGCCGACGTCGAGGTCCGGCTCGAATGGGTCAAGGACGCTGCAGGCGTGAGGGCGGTCTTCGACATCCGGGAAGGTCCGAAGACCACGGTCGAAGCCATCCGGATCGAAGGCGCGGCCCTTATCCCCGGGGAAATCCTCGCGCTGGGCCTCGTCAGCCGGGAGGGCGGGCCCTTTTTCGCGCCCAACGTCCAAAGGGACGTCAGCCAGATCGAAGCGCTCTACCTCAATCGCGGGTTCCGCGGCAGCGAGGTCATAGCCCGTGTCGAGCGTCCATCGGATAACCGGGTCTCCCTCGTTTATGAGATCACGGAGGGGACCCCGGTCACGATCAGGGACATCTTCGTCACCGGGAACCGGACGACCCGTGGCCGGGTCATCCGCCGGGAACTCCGCGTCAAGCAAGGCGGCCCAGCCGACTTCTCGCTGGTCCAGGAGACCAAGCGGGGGCTGGAGAACCTGGGTATCTTTTCCGAGGTCCGCGTCGATGAGATCCAGACCGGGCCCCGCGACGAGGTCGTCATCGTGACCGTCCGCGAAGGCGAGAAGAACTACACTGGGCTCGGCCTCGGGTTCGAATCCGAGGAACCCCTCAGCGGGTCGCTGGCCAACTGGCCCGGCGACCTCCTGCCACGCGGCACGGCCGAATATATCCGCAATAACGTCTTCGGCCTGGGCGCCCAGGTGGGCGTCCTCGGCCAGCTCGCCATGTCGAAGGAAGGCGTGAGGGAACTGCGGATGGTAGCGTCCTGGAACCAGCCCCACCTCCTGGGCCTGTCCATACCGACGACCATCCTTGCCTGGGCCGAACGGGAGGCCCGGGACTGGGGCCCGCAGGGGACGGACCTCGCTAGCGCTCTCTACCGCCGCGGCGTCAGTTTCAGCGCGGTCAAGGCCCTGAGCCGGTCGCGCCTCCTCCTCGGCTCGCTGAGCGTAACGCGGACCTCCCTCAAGGACGTCGATCTTAATAACCTCCCGGAGGACATCGACCGTCGTTTCCTCCCGTATTCGGCGGCCCTTGCTTTGTTGAGCATGAGCTGGGAGAGGCGGGACGATACCCTGAACCCCACCCGGGGATACTTCCTCAGTGCGGTCGGGGAGATCGGCGTGCCCATCTTCGGCACGGAATCGGACTACCAGAAGCTCTTCCTCAAGGGCCAGCTCCTCCGGCCGCTCACGTCCGGGCTGAACCTCGGCCTGACGGCCCGGCTCGGGCTCGGCAACGGGCTGCGCCACCTGCCGGAGCGGTTCTTCGCCGGCGGCAGCAACACGTTCCGGGGGGAGGAGTTCGAGTCGCTCGGGCCCCTCGATTCGACGACGCTCAAACCCTACGGGGGCGAGGCCGTCTTTCTGGTCAACTCGGAGCTCGTCTTCGCCGTCGTTCCCTCGTGGAAGGAGCTCCGGCTGGCCGCCTTTCTCGACCTCGGAAACGTCTACGGCAGCCTGAAGGAATTCCGGCCTTTCGAGCTCCAGGGCGCCGCGGGGGCGGGCATCCGCTACCGGACGCCGCTCGGACCTGTGCGCGTGGAGATCGCCTGGAAACTCTGGGGCATCGACGCTCAGGACAAGAAGGGGAAACCCCTCATCTTCCTGACGATCGGCAACATCTTCTAAGGCGGGTGCGACGATGATGAAAAGGATCGTGCTCCTGACGCTCCTGGCGGCGGCCGCCGGCCTGGCCCAGACCGTCAACTGCCTGGTCGCGGTCGTCAACGGCGAGATCATCACCCTCCTCGACGTCGAGGTCGCGGCCGAGTTCGGCCTGGGTCGCGAAGCCTCCGTCGAGACGGGGCGGGACCCGCGTCTCGCGGCCCTTGACGCGCTCATCGACAGGAAGGTCGTCCTGGACCTGGCCCAGGAGGCCCGGGGGATCGACCCGGGGGAGCTCGCCGCAGCGCTCGCCGACTTGCGCCGCGGGTTCGGCGAAGACGCCTTCGCCGCGAAACTCGTCAAGTTCGGTCTCGCCGAGAAGGACCTCGAGCCCTATCTCCGGGACGGGCTCCTCTACGACAGGGCCCTGGCCCTGAGGTTCAGCGCCACGATCCCCGTGTCGCTCACGGAGGTCGAGAGGCATTACCGGGATATCTACGTCCCGGAGCAGACCCGCCTCGGCAAGGCGGCCGAACCGCTCGAACGGGTCGCCGAGCGGATCGAATCGCTGCTGCGGGAGGAGAGGCGGACGAAGCAGACGGCCGACTGGGTTAGAGACCTGAGAAAGCGGGCTAATATCCAGCTCAAGAAAGACTGCCTGAAATGAACATCGCCTATCTTTTTCCGGGGCAGGGGTCCCAGGCCGTGGGCATGGGCAAGGACCTCTACGACAAGTCGCCCGAGGCCCGTGAGCTTTTTGAAACGGCCGACGAGGTTCTCGGCTTTCCCATTTCCAAGATATGTTTCGAGGGGCCCGAGGAGGAGCTCCGGCTGACCCGGAACACCCAGCCGGCCCTGCTCGTCGTCAGCACGGCCGCCTGCCGTCTGCTCGGCCGCGACCCCGCCGTGACCGCCGGCCACAGCCTGGGGGAATACTCGGCCCTCGTCGCCGCCGGCTGCCTTCGCTTCGAGGACGCCGTCCTTCTCGTCCACAAGAGAGGCCGCTACATGCAGGAAGCCGTCCCCGTCGGGATCGGGGGGATGGCCGCGGTCCTCGGCGTTCCCGGCGACGTGGTCGAGGGACATCTCGCCGCCGTGCGCTCGGGCGTCGTCGAGATCGCCAACTGGAACAGCGACGACCAGATCGTCATCTCCGGCGAGAAGGCCGCTGTCGAGGAGGCCCTGGCCGCGATCAAGGCGCCGCGGTCGGTCATGCTGCCGGTCAGCGCGCCTTTCCACTCCCGGCTGATGAAGCCGGCCGAGGAGAGGCTCGCCGCCGATCTCGACGCGATCCCGTTCGCGGAGCCGCGCTTCCCGGTCATCACCAACGTCGACGCCCGGCTCATCCGGACGGCGGAGGAGGCCCGGGACGCCCTCAAGCGGCAGGTCAGCCGTGCCGTCCTCTGGACGAAGTCCATGGGCCTTTTAAAAGAGATGGACATCGAAGCGTGCGTCGAGTGCGGCCCGGGGAAAGTCCTGGCCGGCCTGTTCAAGCGCATCGGCCGGGGCTGGCTCAAGGCGCCGGCTTTCCACAACGTGGAGAACTGGGAAGGGCTGGAGAAAGCGAGGGCGGCCCTATTCGGCCTGCTGTGAGATAACCCGCGGGCCGAAGCGGACGAAATACTCGACGGCCGAGACGACAGCCAGGGCGAAAACCAACCAGAGCCCGACCTTGGCCGCGATGTAGAATTTCCCCAGATAGATCGGGCCCAGGACGAGGGCGCCGATGACCCAGGATTCACTGCCCATCTTGGCCTTTCCGAAGGCCGAGGCGGGGATGTTGACCCCCTTGGACGAGGCCATGGCCCGGAAGCCGCTGACGGCGATCTCCCGCCCGATGATGACGACGGCCGCCCAGGCCGGGACCCGGCCGAGCCCGACGAGGCAGATGAGGGCCGAGGCGATGAGGAGTTTGTCGGCCGTCGGATCGAGGAGCTGGCCGAGGACGGTGACGAGTTCCTTCCGGCGGGCCAGCCAGCCGTCGAGCCAGTCCGTCAGGGATGCGAAGGTGAAGATGATCACGGCGACGAGGTCGTGGCCCTTGAAATTCGTCAGCATCACGGCCACGAGGGCCGGGATGGCGAGAATCCTGGCCAGGCTGAGGTAATTGGGGATGTTCACGCCCCGAGATTACACCAGCTCCCCGGGATGTGTCAATCTTGCAAAGTTGCGGATCCCTCGCTATAGTGTGATTTCGCCCATGGCCAACGAAAGCTCCCTGACTCCGATGATGGAGCAGTATTTCCGGATCAAGGAGCTCCACCGCGACGCCCTCCTCTTCTTCCGCCTCGGCGACTTCTACGAGATGTTCTACGACGACGCCAAGCTCGCCGCGCCCATCCTCGACATCGCCCTGACCTCGCGGCAGAAGGTGCCGATGTGCGGCGTCCCGTACCACGCCGTCGGCTCCTATCTCCCGAAACTCCTGCGCCAGGGCCACAAGGTCGCCATCTGCGAGCAGGTCGAGGACCCCAAGGCGGCCAAGGGCGTCGTCAGGCGCGAGGTCATCAAGGTCTTAACGCCCGGAACCGCCGTCGAGTTCGAGACGGAGGACGCCAAGGAGGGCACGTTCATCATCTCCCTGGCCCTTGAAGAGGATGGGTGGGGGATGGCTCTCCTCGACCTCGCCGCCGGCGAGGTCCGCACGCTCGAGGGGGCCTGGCCCGAAGCCAAGCTCCTGGCCGATGAGATCTTCAAGTCGGCCCCCAAGGAGATCCTCTATCCCGAGGGGACCGAGGAGGCCCTGCGGCGGGTCCTGTCGCCGAGCGGCCTGGACGGCGCCGCCCTGAGCCCGGCAGAAGGCTGGCTTTTCGACCCGCCTCAGGCGGCCCGCGTCGTCCTCGAGCACTTCGGCGCGCGCTCCCTCGCCGGGTTCGGCCTCGAGGACAAGCGTTTCGCGGTCGCCGCGGCCGGGGCCCTCATCGCCTACGTCAAGAAGGTCCGCCAGGACTCCCTGTCCCTCGTCCACCGGATCTCCTACCTCCACAGGGAAAGCCACCTCGTCCTCGACGCGACGACGGTCCGCAACTTGGAGCTCGTCCGCAATCTGCGCGAGGGCAAGGTCAAGGACACGCTCCTGGATGTCATCGACTTCACCGTGACGGCCCCGGGCGGTCGCCTCCTCCGCTCTTGGCTCCTGCGGCCCCTCTTCGATACGAAGGAGATCGCGGCGAGGCAGGACGGCGTCGCCGAGGCCCTCGGAGCGACCATCGGCCGCCGCGAGCTGCGCGAGGTCCTGAAAGGAGTTCTCGACCTGGAGCGGCTGGCCGGGAAGATCGCCCTCGCCGCGGCCCATCCGCGGGACCTCGTCGCGCTCAAAAAATCCCTGCTTCCCTTGCCTCAGGTCCAGCGCGAGCTCGGCGCCTTTTCGGCCGAGATCTTCGGGACGATGTCCGGACGCTGGGACAACGCCGAGGACGTCGCGGGCCTCATCGGGAAGGCCATCCTCGACGAGCCGGCCTTCCTCCTGACCGAAGGCGGCATCGTCAAGGACGGCTGGAACGCCGAGCTCGACGACCTGCGCTCGATCAGCCGATCCGGGAAGTTCTTCATCGCCCAGCTCGAGAAACGCGAGCGGGAACGGACGGGCATCGGCTCCCTCAAGGTCCGCTACAACAAGGTCTTCGGCTACTACATCGAGGTGACGAAACCCAACCTGCCCCAGGTCCCGGCCGACTACATGCGGAAGCAGACGCTCGTCAACTCCGAGCGCTTTCTGACGCCCGAGCTCAAGGAGTACGAAGAGAAGGTTCTCCATGCCGAAGAGCGGATCGGGGTCCTCGAGCACCGCCTCTTCCTCGAGGTCCGCGTGGACGTGGCCCGGGAAACCCGCCGCCTGCAAAAGATCGCGGCCGACATCGCCGCGCTCGACGTCCTCCTGGCCCTGGCCGAGTGCGCGGCCCGGCGGAACTACGTCCGTCCCACGGTCGACGAGGGGGACGCGCTCCGCATCGAGGCCGGACGCCACCCCGTCATCGAGACGAGCCAGGCGGAGCCCTTCATCCCCAACGACCTCGAGCTCGACGCGGCCTCGAATCAGATCCTGATCATCACCGGTCCGAACATGGGCGGCAAGTCGACCTTTCTGAGGCAGGCGGCGCTCATTGCCATCCTCGGCCAGATGGGCTCGTTCGTCCCGGCAAAATCCGCGGTGCTCGGACTCGTCGACCGCATCTTCACCCGGATCGGGGCCATGGATTTCCTCAGCGTCGGGCAGTCGACGTTCATGGTCGAGATGCTCGAAACGGCGAGCATCCTCCACAACGCCACGTCGCGCAGCCTCATCCTCCTCGACGAGGTCGGCCGGGGCACGAGCACGTTCGACGGCCTGAGCATCGCCTGGGCCGTGGCCGAGCGCCTCCACGAGCGCGAGGGTCTCCGGCCGAAGACGCTCTTCGCCACCCACTACCACGAGCTGACCGAGCTCGCTCTGACCCTGCCGAGGATCAAGAACTACCACGTTTCCGTCAGGGAATGGAAGGACGAGGTCGTCTTCCTGCGCAAGATCGTCCCCGGGCCTTCCGACCAGAGCTACGGCATCCACGTCGCCAAGCTGGCCGGCATCCCGAAGGACGTCATCGAGCGGGCCCGGGAGATCCTCTTCAATCTGGAGAAGCAGGAGCTCGACGAAGCCGGCCTGCCCCGGCTGGCTTACCGCGGCCGGGCGGCGAAGGACCGCAGCCAGCTCTTCCTTTTCGCCGAGGACCGGGAGTTCGCCCTTCTCCGCGAACTCAAGGAAGAAATCGAAGGCCTCGACCTCTCTTCGCTAACCCCCCTCGACGCCCTGAACCGTCTCGCCAAACTCAAGGGCCGGCTCGAGCCCGGCCCGTCCGGTCAATAAGTCTCGGACTCGTCCTCGACCGAGAACCCTTCCTCGATATCCTCTTCCTCTTCCTCGTCTTCGTCCTCGTCGTAGTCCTTGTCCCCGTTGTCTTTGTGGGAAGCTTCCCCGTCGTCCTCTTTCCGTTCTTCCAGGGCCTTGTCGAACTCGTCACGGTCCTCGTAACGCCGGATGGTGTTCACGGCCGAGTCGCTGTAACAGAGCTCGAGAAAGTCCTCTTCGATGATACAAAAAACGGACATGCTGTGGCCCGTTTGGAGGTTGCCGACGGTTTCGACGCTCTCGACGCTCTTCGACTTCTTGATCGCGTCGAGCGTCAGCCAGCTTGTCACTTCCATTTCTTCCATGACGCGCTCCTACCGACAATAAATATTCATTTATTTTTGAATTGTCAAGGGGGGAAGTCGAGTCCCGGCGGCATCGCCCCGCTGCGCCTTGACAGCCCCGGGTTCGGGGTCTTTAATAGTAAGGATATTCCTTCAGGGAGGTGCGTCCGATGCGCTGGGATCAGTTCACCGTCATGTCCCAGGAAGCCGTCCAAAAGGCCCAGGGCCGGGCCGAGGAGATGGGCCATCAGGAGATTCGGCCCGAGCATCTGCTCTGGAGCTTTCTCGCCCAGGACGAGAATATCGTCAATTCCATTCTGGCCAAGATCGGCGCGCCGGCGGCGAAGATCCGGTCCGACATCGACGCGGCCCTCGACCGCCTGCCCAAGGTCAGCGGGGGAGGGGAGACCGCTCTCTCGCCGGCCCTGCGTCAGGTCCTGGACGCGGCCCGGAAGGAGGCCGACAAGCTCAAGGACGAGTACGTCTCGACCGAACATCTCTTCCTGGCCATGCTCAAGGAGGGGACAAGCGAGGCCGCCCGGATTCTCCGCGCGAACGGCGTCACCGAAGAGGTCGTCCTCAAAGCCCTGGCCTCGATCCGCGGCTCTCAGCGGGTGACGGACCCCGAACCCGAGGGCAAGTACCGGGTCCTCGAGAAATACGCCCGCGATCTCACGGCCATGGCCCGCCAGGGCAAGCTCGACCCGGTCATCGGCCGGGAGGACGAGATCCGCCGGGTCATCCAGGTCCTGTCGCGCCGGACGAAGAACAATCCCGTCCTCATCGGCGAGGCCGGCGTCGGCAAGACGGCCGTCGTCGAAGGGCTGGCCCAGCGCATCGCCAACGGCGACGTTCCCCAGTCGCTGAAGAACAAGCGCCTCATGGCCCTCGACATCGGGGCCCTCGTCGCCGGGGCGAAGTTCCGGGGCGAGTTCGAGGACCGTCTCAAGGCCGTCCTCAAGGAGGTCGGCGAGGCCGGGGGTGACGTCGTCCTCTTCATCGACGAGCTCCACACGATCATCGGCGCCGGCGCGGCCGAGGGCGCGGTCGACGCTTCGAACATGCTCAAGCCGGCCCTGGCCCGGGGCGAGCTCCGCTGCGTCGGGGCGACGACCCTCAACGAGTATAAGAAGCACATCGAAAAGGACGCCGCGCTGGAGCGCCGCTTCCAGCAGGTCTACGTCGACGAGCCGACGGTCGAGGAGACGATCTCCATCCTCCGGGGTCTCAAGGAGAAATACGAGGTCCACCACGGCGTCAGGATCAAGGACTCGGCCCTCGTCGCCGCGGCAACGCTGTCGTCGCGCTACATCACCAGCCGCTTCCTCCCGGACAAGGCCATCGACCTCGTCGACGAGGCCGCCTCGCGCATCCGCATCCAGATCGACAGCCTGCCCGAGGAGCTCGACGAGCTCGACCGCCGCATCCTCCAGCTCGAGATCGAGCGCCAGGCCTTGAAGAAAGAGAAGGACCCGGCTTCGCGCGACAGGCTGGAGAAGATCGAGGAGGAGCTGGCCAACCTCAAGGAGCGGGCCGGCGCCCTGCGCGGCCGCTGGCAGAAGGAAAAAGAGACAATCGAGGCCGGCGGACGTCTCCAGGAAAAACGCGACGCCCTCAAGGTCGAGGAGCAGAGCGCCGAGCGGCGCGGCGACCTGGAGAAGGCGGCCGAGATCCGCTACGGCAAGCTCATCGAGCTTCAGAAGGAGATGGACAAGGCCGCGACCGCCCTGGCCGCCATCCAGGCCAAGGGCCGGATGCTCAAAGAGGAGGTCGACGAGGAGGACGTGGCCCAGGTCGTCTCCAAGTGGACCGGGATCCCCGTCGTCAAGATGCTCGAGGGCGAAGTGGACCGGCTCATCCGCATGGAGGAGATCCTGGGGAAGCGGGTCATCGGCCAGGAGACGGCCATCCGGGCCGTCGCCGCTACCGTCAGGCGCTCCCGGGCCGGCATTCAGGAAGCCGGCCGGCCCATCGGCTCGTTCATCTTCCTCGGCCCGACGGGTGTCGGCAAGACCGAGCTGGCCCGGGCCCTGGCCGAGTTCCTGTTCGACGACGAGAAGGCCATGGTCCGCCTGGACATGTCCGAATACATGGAGAAGCACACGGTCAGCCGCCTCGTCGGCGCGCCGCCGGGCTACGTCGGATACGAGGAAGGCGGCCAGCTGACCGAGGCCGTCAAGCGCCGGCCCTACGCGCTCGTCCTCCTCGACGAGATCGAGAAGGCCCACCCCGACGTCTTCAACGTCCTGCTCCAGATCCTCGAGGACGGCCGGCTGACGGACGGCAAGGGCCGGACGGTCGACTTCAAGAACACGCTGATCATCATGACCTCGAACCTCGGCGGCCCGGTCATCAAGGAGCTCAGCCGCGATTACGAAGCCATGGAGAAAGAGGTCCTGAAAATTCTCGAAGCGCAGTTCAAGCCCGAGTTCCTCAACCGCATCGACGAGGTCATCATCTTCAGGCCGCTGGGGAAGGACGCCATCCTCGAGATCGTCGGGCTCCAGCTGGAGCTTCTGGGCAAAAGGCTGGCCGACCGCAAGATCGGCCTGGAAGTCTCAAAGGCGGCCAAGGAGCTCCTGGCGGAGAGGGGCTTCGACCCCGTCTATGGCGCACGCCCCCTCAAACGGACGATCCAGAGAGAGGTCCAGAACCCCCTGGCCATGAAGATCCTGGCCGGGGAGTTCGGGGAGGGCGACACGGTCGCGATCGGTGTCGACAAGAAGGGGGAGCTCGTCTTCAAGAAAAACTAGCCGGCCGAGCGGCCGGCCCGCATGTCCTCATATATAATAGATGGACCTCGATGAAAGCGGAGAGAAAAAGCATGTCCAAGAAATTCTTGCTCGCGGTCCTTGCCGTCGTCATCGTCCTTCCGGCCTTGGCCCCGGCGAACGGGCTGAACCTCAACGGCCTGGGCTCCCGGGCGCAGGCCATGGGCGGCGCGTTCGTCGGCATCTCCAACGATTTCAGCGCCGTCTTCTGGAACCCGGCCGGAGCGGCGGGCTTCCGCAAGGAGATGTTCGGCTTCTACGCGGCCGATCTCATTCCGACGGCGACGTATCGCCTGGCATCGCTCATCCCCGAAGTCCCCTACGTCGACGCCAAGACGAAGACCTCTCATTACCTGGGCGGGCTGGCTGCATATTACAATCCCATCAGCGCCAAGGTCGTCGTCGGCCTGGGCGTCGGCACGCCGTCCGGCCTCGGAGCGATGTGGGACGGCGCGGATTTCACCGGGCTGACGAACGGAACGGCTTATGACTGGTCGAGCAAGGTCGGCGTTTTTGCCATCTCGCCCCTCGTCGCCGTCAAACTCAGCGAGGCGATCTCAGTCGGGGCCACGGTCAATCTCAATTACGGGATGTTCAGCCTCAAGATGCCGGCCGGGAGCGCCGTCCTGGCCGACCCCCCGGGCACGGCCGTGGACCTCGGGCAATACGAGGAAACCATGAACGGGTGGGGGATCGGGGCGACCTTCGGCGTGCTCGTTACGCCCTCCAAGAAGCTCGGCTTCGGCCTGACCGTCCGGACGCCCTCGACCGTCTCGTTCAAGGGAACGGCCGACATGTCCCGCCTGCCTGTCTACGGACTCCCCGGGAGCTCCGATCTCAAACGCAAGATCACCTGGCCGCTGTGGATCGCCGGAGGCGTGTCGTTCCGGCCGGTTCCGCGCCTGCTCCTGAGCGCGGACGTCCATTGGACCCAATGGTCCAAGCTCGACCGGATCACGACCGACTACCTGGACACTGTCTGGGCGGCGCTCATGGAAACCGGCGGGAAGAACGTCCGGGTTCTCAACTGGAAAGACGCGGTCCAGCTCCGGTTCGGGGCCGAATACACCCTGAATTCATCGACGGTCCTGCGGGCCGGCTACTATAACGACCCGGCCCCGGCGCCCGACACGACCCTCAACGTTCTCCTCCCCAGCCACACTTTCAACGCTTTTTCCATTGGGGTCGGCAAGACCATCACCGACCTCCAGCTCGATTTCGGCCTCGAATACCTCGCGGGGAATAAGCGGACGCCGGAATACGCTTTCTTTGACGGCATGCCCGGAACCTACGGGATGAGGATCGTCGTCCCGACGATCTCTGTTAGCTATAAGTTCTGATCGAGCGGCCGCTGAAAGGCGCGCTTCTCTTCTTGGGAGGAGGGGAACGTCCTTTTCTTTATTGGGGGAATAAAAAAATGGCTAGGGGCGGAATCGAACCGTCGACGCAAGGATTTTCAGTCCTTCGCTCTACCGACTGAGCTACCTAGCCATTGACGTCCGGCCGGGCCGAACAGCCCAACCAGTATATAAATCCGATCCGTCGAAGTCAACATCCCCCCGCCCATGAAGAACGGGGATACGTACAGGAGGTCCATATCCCTCCAATGGCCAGAGCCGAGGGCGTCGTCTGAGTGAGCGGCGGGGAGCGGAGTCCTCGGAGCGACCGACTGAATCGTGGCGGAGTACCCGAAGCCACGATTCTGGGAAATATCTAAAACAGGTGTTTTCAAGAACGGGGACACGTACCGAAGGGGACATGTCCCCCGACTTCGCGGACTCCTCCCATCGGATCCGGACCGGGAAGGCGTGAAAAATAAACCCATTCGACTCCCCGGCCTTAAGCCCGGGGGTATGCGCAGGGTTAATACTGAGCGTCACCAACCCAGTTTCAAAAAAGGGGGTTGGTGGCAGCGAACGTATCAGCGCAGCGAACGAAGACGACCCCCGAGGCGAAATTGAAAAGGGGCGGTCGATATGTTATTCTGGCCGCTGGAGGAACCGGCCGGATGGACGAAAAGGAACTCAAGGAGCTTCTCCTCAGGGAAAACGCCGAATTCCGCAGGGCCCACGACGACCACGGGGATTGCGAACGGGCCCTCGAGACGATCCGCGCCAAGACCCATCTCTCGGTGGCCGAGGCCGACGAGGAGCGGGAGCTCAAAAAAAAGAAGCTCGCCCTCAAGGACCGGATGTACCGTCTCATGTCGGACTACCTCAGGATGCGTTAAGGACCTCGGGGGAGCCTTGATCGAGAACGCAAAACGCGTCGCGAATAACGAGGAGCTCATCTCATGATACTAGGCATGACCGGCTTCGCCGAAAGGAATTTCGCCTCTCCCACCCTTCGGCTGAAGATCAGCATCAAGACCCTTAACCACCGCTTCTTCGACTGGTCGTACAAGGGTGTCCCTCTCGGCGAGGCCGAAAGCCGCCTCCGGGCCCTCTGCCAGAAACGGATCCGCCGGGGACGGGTAGAGGTCTTCCTGGAGCTCGTTTCGTTCAGCCCCGAAAGCTGGAATTTCACGTTGAACGAAGGGCTCCTCGAGAAGATCCTGGCCGCCCTCGACCGCGTCTCCCGCCGGACGGGCCGCCGCCTCGAGATCTCCCTCGACGGCCTCTTCCGCGTACCCCAGCTCGTCGAGGTCGGCCGGAAGGCCTTCGGCCCCAAGGAAGCCGCCTTCCTCGGGCGGAGTTTTTCCAGGACCCTGGACGACGTTCTGGCGCTGCGACGCCGGGAGGGGAAGGAGACCGCCCGCCAGCTCCGGATCCACGTCGGCGCCGTGCGGCGCTTCGTCGCCCGGATCGAAGGGCGGTTCAAGCGCCAGCCGGCCCTCCTCCAGGAGAAGCTCAAAAAGCGGCTGAGAGACCTCAACGGCGGCTCGCACGTCTCGGAAGGGAAGCTGGCCGAGGAAGCGTCTTTCCTGGCC
Organism: Acidobacteriota bacterium; assembly: GCA_014894455.1. Lineage (GTDB taxonomy): Bacteria > Acidobacteriota > Aminicenantia > Aminicenantales > Saccharicenantaceae > RBG-16-66-30. The sequence continues at coordinate 76,456 of JADBLN010000012.1, forward strand.
CAGCGCTACGACCTGGCCGAAGAGATCGGCCGGCTCAAGACCCACCTCGCCTCCTTCGAGGCGCTCATCTCGCCCAAGGTCGGCGACCCCGTCGGCAGACAGCTCGATTTTCTGGCCCAGGAGCTCAACCGCGAGGCCAACACCCTGGCCTCGAAATCCCAGGACATTCACATCACCCGGGAGAGCCTGGCCATCAAGAACGAGCTCGAGAGCATCCGTCAGCACGTCCAGAATATCGAATAGGGGAGCGAACGACATGCTCTTCGTCATCAGCGGGCCATCGGGTTGCGGCAAGTCGACCCTCATCAGGAAAGTGCGGCGGAGCCTGGGCGACCTCGAATTCTCGGTCTCCCACACGACGCGGCCGCCCCGGCCTTCGGAAAGGGTCGGCGTCGATTACCATTTTGTCCCGGCCAAGACCTTCGAGCGAATGGTCCGGGAGAAGCGTTTCGTCGAATGGGCCCGCGTCCACGGCCATCTCTACGGCACGTCCCGGGCCGAGGTCGAGCGAAAAGGCCGCCGCCGCGACGTCGTCCTCGACATCGACGTCCAGGGCGCCCGCCAGGTCCGAACGCGGATCCCCGGGGCCGTCCACATCTTTATCATGCCCCCGGTCGCAGGCGAGCTCCGGCGGCGGCTCGCGAGGCGGCACGAGGACAGCCCGGAGGCTGTGGAACGGCGCCTGCGGAATGCCCGGGCCGAAATCCGGGCTTACGACGAATTCGATTACGTCGTCGTCAACGACGACCTCGTCAAGGCCGCGGCCGACCTCAAGTCCGTCATCGTCGCTTCCCGCCACAAGGCCGGCGTCATGGCCGAGAGGCTCAAACCCGTCCTGCGGAGCTTTCAGAAAGGCCGTCCATGAAAAAAGTCGCCCTGGGGGTTTCTTCGTCCATCGGGATCTACAAGGCCTGCGAGGTCGTTCGGGGATTCCAAAAAAACGGTGTTGAGGTCCAGGTCGTCATGACGCGGAACGCCGCCCGGCTCATCTCGCCGCTCCTCTTCAGCGGCCTGTCGGGGACGACGACCATCGTCGGCCTCTTCGAGGAGCCCATGGCCCGGACCGTCGGCCATATTTCGCTGGCCAAGGAGATCGCCCTCCTCTGCGTCGCCCCGGCCACAGCCAACGTCATCGGCAAGTTCTCGGGCGGCGTCGCCGACGATTTTCTTTCGACGCTCTTCCTAGCGTCGCGCGCGCCGGTCCTCATCGCCCCGGCCATGAACGAGGCCATGTATCTCCACCCCCAGACCCAGGCCAACATCGCCCGCCTCCGGGCCCTGGGGGTCGAATTCGTCGAGCCGGAAAAGGGCTACTTGGCCTGCGGCGACGAGGGTTGGGGACGCCTGGCCGAACCAGAATCTATAGTTAAGGAAGGGCTGCGGCTCATTGGCCGGACGGCGAGCCTCAAGGGGAAAACAGTGCTGGTCACGGCGGGCCCGACCCGGGAGCACCTCGACCCCGTCCGTTTCCTCTCCAACCCGTCGTCGGGTAAGATGGGTTATGAGCTGGCCCGGGAAGCGGTCGCCCGGGGGGCGGAGGTCATCCTCGTCTCCGGCCCGACCTCGCTCGTGCCTCCGGCCGGGGCGCGGACGGAATTCGTCCGGACCGCGGCCGAGATGCAGGAGGCCTGCCTGCGGGCCTTCCCCAAGGCGGACATCGTGGTCATGGCCGCCGCGGTCTCCGACTTCCGCTTCAAAGATGTCCGGACGCGCAAGGCCGGGAAGGCCGAGGTCGGTCCCGCCCTGGCCGTCGAGAAGACGCCGGACATCCTAGCCCTGCTCGGCGGGAAGAAGCGCCCGGGCCAGTTCCTCGTCGGTTTCGCCGCGGAGACGCACGACATCCTGGCCCACGCCCGGAAGAAGCTGGTGGCGAAGAAGGCTGACCTCATGGTCGCCAACGCCGTCGGCGAGGGCGAGGGTTTCGGGACCGACGACAACGCCGTCCGGATCATCGCCGCCTCCAGGCCCGTCCAGGTGACGGGTCTCCTGAGCAAGCTGGAGACGAGCCGGGTCATCTTCGACCGCATCGAGGCCGCCCTTGAAAAAAAGCGCCGCTGACATCTGGGAGGACCTCAAAGGCCAGGTCGATTTCCTGACCGAGGCCGGGGCCGGGTTCGTCCTCAAGCCGGCCAAGGGTAGAAGCGCCGGGGATCCGTCACGGAGCGTCCCGCCGGCCCCCCGACAGACAGCTTCCCGCCCCGCCGCCGCGGCTTCCAGTCGGGTCCAGGCCCGCGACATCAAGCCCCTGCCGCCCGCCGCTCCCCCTTTGCCGTCTCTCGCCGGCCTCCCCGCGCAGACGGCCGCCGAGAGGCGATCTCTCGAAGAGATCGACAAGCAAGTCCTCGTCTGCAGGCTCTGCCCCCTCCACAAGCTCCGGACGCAAGCCGTGCCCGGCGAGGGTAGCCGGTCGGCCGAGCTGATGTTCATCGGCGAGGCCCCGGGCCGGGACGAAGATGCCCAGGGCCGGCCGTTCGTCGGCCGGGCCGGCCAGCTCCTCCGGAAGATCATCGCGGCCATGAAGTTCCGTGAGGACGAGGTCTACATCACCAACATCGTCAAGTGCCGCCCGCCCGACAACCGCGTCCCCCACCGCGAGGAGGAGGAGGCCTGCTCGCCCTACCTCGTCCGCCAGATCGAGCTCGTCCGGCCGCGCGTCATCGTCACCTTGGGGAAGACGCCGACGGATTATTTTGTCCCCGGCCGCGAAGGCATGACGGCTCGGCGCGGGAATTTCGGAGACTACCGAGGCATCCCGGTCATGCCCACCTTCCACCCCTCCTATCTCGTCCGCAACGAAGGCAACCGGGAGCTCAAGCGTATGGTCTGGGAGGACATGCAGAAGGTCATGGCCCTTCTCGGCGGAAAATGACCGTTTTCGCCCGCGTCGTTTTCGCGCTTCCGTTCGACCAGTCCTTTCTTTACGCCGTCCCGGAGGAGTTCCTGGCCGCCGCCCAGCCGGGCTCGCGGGTGGTCGCGCCGCTCGGAACGAGGCGGCAGAACGGTTTCATCGTCGGCCTGACGACCGAACCTCCGGCCGCCGGGATCAGGGTCAAGGAACTCGTCCAGGTCCTCGACAACAGGCCGTTCCGGGACGAGCGCTTCCTCGAATTCACGGGCTGGTTGAGCGCGGAATTCCTTTCGTCCTGGGGCGAGGTGCTCCAGGCGTCCCTGCCGCCTTCGCTCGCCCTCAAGACGAAAACGACCGTCTGCCTGACCGAACCCGGCCGGGCCGGACTCGGGAAAAAGGGACTCGGTCCCAAGGAACGCATCCTAGCGGCCGTCCTGGCCGATGCTCCCAAGGGACGGAGCCCTCTTTTCCTCCGGAGGAAGACGGGCGGGAAGGACGTCTCCGGGCTCATCGCCCGGATGGAGAAGAAAGGGCTCGTCGAAGTCCGAAAGATAGCCGCCAAAGCGCCCCGGCCGCCCAAGGCCGGCGGGCCCGAAGCGTCCGTACAGCTCGGTCTGGACTTCCCCGACGCCGTCCTGGACGCCGGCATCCTGGCGCCGGTCGAGAGGGACATCAGCGAAAGACGTTTCGGCGCCTGGTATCTCTTCGGGTCCGCGGCGTCCCGGAGAGCGGCTTTCCAGAGCCTCGTCCGGCGGGCGCTCGGCGCGGGGGGACGGGTCCTCTATCTTTTTCCGGAGGTCGCCCCGAGCGGGGAATTCGCGGCCCGTTTCAAGAACGATCACGGTCGGACGGCCGTCGTCTTCCACAGCCGGATGACCGAGAGGCAGAAAGAGGACGCCTGGCGGACCCTGAAGAGCGGCCGCGCCGCGCTCGTCGCCGGGACGCGTTCGGCCCTTTTCCTCGAAACGGGGCCGCTGCGGCTCATCGTCGTCGACGAAGAGCAGGAGGAGTCGTATGTCCAGGCCGAGAGCCCGTCCTACGACGCCCGGCGCGGCGCGTGGCTTCGGGCCAAGTCCGAGGATGCGGTCATCGTCTACGGGTCGTCCCGGCCGACCGTGGAAGGCTACGCCGAGGCCCGGCGGCAGAGGATGCTCATCGAGATCGGCACGGAGCTGCGGCGGACCCGGGTCACCTTGGTCGACCACTCCCGGGACATCCCTCTCATCTCCCGGGAACTCGAACAAAAGCTCCGGGCGAACCTGGCGAAAGGGGAGGCCGCCATCCTCTTTCTCAACCGGCGCGGGTATGCCTCCCAGCTCGCCTGCTCCGGGTGCGGCCGCGTTCCCCGCTGTCCTCGCTGCGACATCCCCCTCGTCTTCCATAAGACCGAGAGCCGCCTCGTCTGCCATTACTGCAACCATGCCGAGGACACCCGGAAGGCCTGCTCCGGCTGCGGCGGCGAAGTCGTCCTCAGACGCGGCGCCGGGACGCAGGCCGTCGAGGAGGAACTCGGTCGGCTTTTCCCCCAGGTCCGGGTGGGGCGTTTCGACGCGGACACGGCCGGCGGACCGGAGGAGAGGGCCGATATCATCGCCGGCTTCGTCAAGGGAAAGGTCCCCCTCCTCGTCGGCACCCAGCTCCTCGTCCATCAGCCGGGCGTTCCGAGGGTCGGGCTCGTCGGCATCCTCAAGCCCGAGGCGCTCCTGGGCTTTTCCGATTATCGGGCCGGTCAAAAGACCTTCGAGGCGGTCTCGGCGATGCTGGACTTCTGCCGCGACGCGCCGGACGCGGAGGCGGTCGTCCAGACGACAGCGCCGGCCCACTTCAGCATCGAGGCGGCCGCGGCGGGCGACTACCGGGCCTTCTACGACAAGGAGATCGAGTTCCGGCGCGTTCTGAACTACCCGCCGTTCACTTCCCTGGCCGAAGTCCTCCTGCAAGGCCGCGACGTCAGAATCCTCGGAGCCAAGTCGCGGGAGCTGCGCGCGCTCCTCCAAAAATACGCGCCCGGCCTCGAAGTGCTCGGCCCGGCCTTCGCCTCCGTCTCGCGCGTCCGGGACGTCTCCCGCGTCCAGTTCATCCTCAAAGCCGCCGAGCGGGAGACGATCGACCGGGCTCTCCGCGAATCCCTGCCCAAGATCCGTCTCAAGAAATCGGTCGTCTTCTCTTACTCGCCTTTCCGCGAAGCATAAAAAAAAGGGCTCGTCCCGCTTCGAGAGAAGCGGGACGAGCCCCGTGATCGACGTGCGTTCGGGCTTACCGCTTGGGAGCGGAGACCTCCGGTTCCCGATAGTCCCCGAAGTAGATCGTCAAGTGGCCTGTCGCCTGGACCGGCTTGTCGATCATGTCGTGGCCGAAGATCTCGATCTTGGCCTTGATTTCGATGACCGAGGTCGTCCCGACCAGCCCGACGAGCGGCGCGGCCTGCTTGGCCGCTTCGAGGACGACCACGAACGGCACGGCGGTCGACTTGTCGACTTCGCAGAGGACCGTGGCGAAGGCCTCGAAGGGGAGCGGGACGTCGACGCCCGGCGTGCCGGGAGAGGTGGGCAGTTCGAAGGTCACCCGGTAGTTCGTCAGGACGATGTCGTTGAACTGCGACGAGCCGCTGATGGGGTCGGGATTAACCAGCCGGATCATGATGTTGGCCGTGGCCACGTCGGCTGTGACATAGGTGCCCGAGGTGCCGTTCCTCTGGACATCGGACTGGAGGAAGGCCACGACATCGCCTTCCGCCGTCATCCCCGTGATGCTTTCGATGATGATCAGGCTGCTGCTGGCGTCGGCCTGTCGCGACAGGTTGTTGCAGCCGGACAAGACGAGGAAGGCGGCGGCTACCACCAGGACCTTAAGAGTTGGCGTGATCTTTTTCATGGTTCGTGCTCTCCTATTACTTGATGATCCTGGGCGTGATGAAGATCAGCAGCTCCCGGCTCTGCTTCGTCCGGGCGAAGTTCTTGAAGAGGGAGCCCAGTATCGGAATCTGGTGGAGGAAGGGCACCCGCTCGCGGGTGACCGAGTCCTCCGTCCGATAGATGCCGCCGATGACCGTCGTGCCGCCGTCGGGGACCATGACCGTCGTCTTGGCGCTCTGCATGGTGATCGGCGGGATGCCGTTGACGAGGTTGGCGAAGTCGGCCGCGTTGTTCTGGATCTCGATGGTCATGATGATCGTCCCCTCGGCCGTGATCTGGGGCGTCGCCCTCAACTCGAGAGCGGCATTGACGTACCGGGTCGTAACGGTGAAGTTGGCCACCGTCTGGACCGGGATCTGGCGGCCCTGGATGATCTCAGCCTGCTGGTTGTTCTGGGTGACCACGGACGGACGGGAAATGATCTTCCCGTCGCCGCCCGTCTCCAGGGCGGACAGGGCGATGTCGACCCGGAACGTGTCGAGGACATTGGCGAAGGAGAAGCCCAGGGCCGTGTTGAAGGCCGGGGCGGGCAGGTTGACGGCGTAGCCGCCGAGGGGCCCGCCGATGCCCTTGGTCACTTCGCCCTGGGGGATCAGGGCGCCGTTGACGAAGACGCTGTTGGGGAACTGGAGGGAGGTCGCATTCCCGTAGAACGGGTCGGCGATGCCCTTGAAGCCCCACTGGATGCCCAGGTTACGGACGAAGGTGGTCGAGGCCTCGACGACGCGGGCCTCGATGGAGACCTGGGGGGTCGGCGTGTCGACGACGGTGATGAGTTTTTCGAGGAGGTCGAGCTTGTCCCGGACCTCAGAGATGAGCAGCGTGTTGGTCCGTTCGTCGACGATCATCTCGCCGCGCGTCGAGATCTTAGAACGGAGGAGGCCGGCGACGTCCTTGGCCTTCGAGTAGGACAGGGTGATCGTCTTGACGATGACCGGCCCGGCCAGCTCCTTGCTCTCCGTGAGCCGCCGCTGGTCCTCCTCCTCGCGGGTCAGGACGCTGACGGGCGCGATGCGCAGGATGTTGCCCTCGATCGTCTTGCCCATCTTGTTCTGCTTGAGGATGATATCTAGGACCTGGTCCCAGGGGACGTCCTGGAGGTTGACGGTGACGGCGCCCCGGACGTCCGGGTCGAAGACGACGTTCAGGCCGGCGAACTCGGCCAGGTAGAGGATGACGTCTCTGAGGTCGGAGTCCTTGAGCTTGAGGCTGATGACGTCGCCGGAGTATTTTGCCTCTTCGCCGGAGATCGTTTGGGGCTCGAATTTTCCCTGCTGGTCCTTGGCCGCGGCGGCCTTGGGCTCCTGCGCTGGAGCGGCGACTTCGCGTGGCGGCAAGAGGGCTTCGGTGGTCACGGTTTTGGCTTCGGCCTTCGGTTCGATCTTCGGGGCGGCCGTCGGCTCGGACTTGGCCGGGGTCGGCACGGGGGCGGGGGCCGGCGGCGGAGCCGGTTGGACGACGCTCACCGCGGCGGCCGGGTAGAACGAAATGACGAGTCCGTCCGTCCGGGAATCCATGGCGTAGAGCCCCGCTTCCTTGAGGTCGAAGACCATGCGGGTGATCGGCCGGGGAGCGGCTCCCTGGAACTGGGCGACCCGGACCCTCTGGACGGTGGACCGCGGGTCGTCGATCGGCCAGACATCGGGCTTGACGGTGAGGACGGTGTCGAAGAGGTCGACCACCAGCCGGGGAGGGTTCTCCAGGGCGAATACCTGGGTGACGGCCGGACCGGTCAAGTTGGCCTTGACAGAGACGCTCTCCGCGCCGGCGGTCGTAGCCAGCTTGCTCAGGAGGATCTCACTCTTGGCCTTGCGGTCGAGCTCGGATTGGGTGGCGGCGTCGATAATGTAGCTCCCTTGGGCCCTCTGGATCCGGTTGAGCTCGACGACCGTCCGGCCGGTCTCGGCGATGACCCGGGCCGGAACGCGCTCGCTCAGCCGGACGATGAGGCGCAGGTCCCGAGTCCCGGATTTCTGGATTTGGATATCCCGGATGAACGCGGCTTCGGAGGAGGGGACGATCGGCGCCGAGGCCGTCTGGGCGCCGGCGAGGTCGAGGACGAGAGTCTGGGGGGATTCGGCCAGGTAATACGCCCTCTGGACGTAAAGCAAGCCGTCGGTTTCCATGACCAGTTTCGTCGCCAGCGCGCCCGGCTGGATCTGGATCTTGCTGATATTTACGGCGGGGCCCGGCCCCTGGGCGTGCACGACGGAGAAAAGGAGCACACACAGGCCGGTGATTACGGCTGGCAGGATTCTCTTTTTCATGTTACAGCTCCTCCGTGATTTCTTTGATGATGTCTCTCGGCCTTATGAGGGGGATGCCCCGCTCGTGGGTTTTCCGCAAGACCACCTGCGATTCGGAGATGGACAGGACGTACCCGTCCGTGAACTTGTCGCCGACGTTGACGAACATGGGGAAGCCCTGGGGCATGCCGATCATGGCGGTGTAGGTTGTTTTATTCTTGATGATCCCGAAGAGGATGAGGTCGTCGATGAACACCTGGGGTTCGCCGATGGCCGTCTTCCCCCGCATGTCGCGCCCGGTCAGGAGGTCCTTGAAGGGGTCCCGGCGGCCTTCGGAATTGTAGGTGAACCCGGGCGGAGGTGCGACCGTTTGCGCGGCCTCGGGCGGCGGCGCGGCGGTCGTCTCCTGGGCGAGGAGAGGGATAAGTCCCGTCAAACCGACGAGGAGGAGGATGAAGGCTGATTTTTTCATCGTTTTTGCCTCACTTGTTTTTGGCCGGGGCGGCGACCGGCGCCTCGGCGAAGAAGTAGGTCTTGGCCGTCCAGTCGGCGGAGACCGTGTTCAGCTCCGTCTGGGGTGTCAGGGACTTGATGGTGAAGTTTTCGATCGTGAACACCCGGGCGAACTTGCTCAGACGGTCGAAGAACAGTCCCAGGTTGTGGTAGCTGCCCGAGACCTGAATAGGGATGGGCCACTCGGCGTAGAACTCCTTGTCGATCTCGGCCCCCGGCGCGAAGCTGAGGACGTCGAGGCGGGAATCGTAGGCCAGGGTCTGGATCTGCCGCAGGATGTCCGCCGTTTCCTTCCTCTGGGGGATGTTGACCTCCAGGGTCTTGAGCTTGGCGGTCATGGCGGCGATATCGGCAACGATCTTGTCCAGCTCCCGCTTCTTCTGCTTCAGGTTCTGGACCTCCTGCTCGACCTTGATCCGTTCGGCCTTCAGTGCCTCGAGCTTGGTATTCTGAGGTTTGAAGTAAAAGAGGAAGGCCAGGGCGAAGATGAGGGCGGCGAAGAGAACGTATCCGTACCAGGGCCAGTTTTTCATCATTTCTCCCCTTTCTTGTCGGCGGGTTCCGCCTTCTCGGGAGCGGGAACGGGCTCCGGCTTCTTCTCGATCACGGCTCGGAGGGCGAACTCCAGGAACTGGTCCCCTTGGCCGGCTCTCTGTGTCGAGGAAACGAGGTTGACGTTCATGACCTGGGGGCTGGCCTCGAGGCTCGAAATGTAGTCCGCGACGAGGTTGTTCGACAGGGCCCGTCCCTTGATCTGGATGCCCTTGTCGTCATAGGTCACTTCGCTCAGCCAGACCCAATCCGGGAGGCGGCGGCTCAGCTCGTCCATGAGGCGGGGGGCCAGGTCGCGCTGGGCGTTGAGGCTCTCGATGAGGGTGATCTTCCTGTCCAGGGATTCCCGGGCTTTCCGCTGCTCCTCGAGCTTGGCCTCGACGTACTGGAGCTGGCTTTTCTCCTGGCGGGCCTCGGCAAGGGACGTGTTTTCCCTGTCGAACGCCTTTTGCTGGAAGAAATAGAACAGGCCGAGCCCGATGACGAGGAGGAGAAAGACCAGGTTCCCGAGGCTCGTGCCCTTCTTTCTTCCTTCCTCGGAAATCCCGGGGACGGCGACCGTTTCCCTGATGTCCTTGGTTTCCGGCTTGAGGAGGTTGATCCGTATCATGGTTACTTCTCCACCTTTCGGGTTGCCAAACCGACGGCGACACCGAAGATCGGCGCCATATCGCTGAAGTAGACCGCGTCGAACTTCTTGTCATCGACCCGGATATTGCGGAAGGGATTGAGGATCTCCGTCTTGATCCTGAATTTGGTCTCGAAGGCGCTGATCATGTTCATGACGTTGGCCAGTCCGCCGCTGAGGACGATCTGATCGATCTTCCTCTCCCGCTTCTCCGAGGCCTCGTAGAAGGAGAAGGTTTTCTCGATCTCGTCGAGGAGGTCGCGGACGTTCATCGACAGGAGTGTCGCGAACTGGTCCGGGGTCGTCGATTTCCCGGGGATGCCCTTGAGGAGCTTTTCCGCCTCTTCGAACGAGATGCTGAGCTCCTTGCGGATGTTCTCGGTGAAGAAAAAGCCGCCCAGGGACAGGTCACGGAAGAGCTGGGGCGTGCCCCGCTCGACGATGACGACGTTGGTGATGTTGGCCCCGACGTTGATGAGGGCGATCGTCTTTTCGGCGAAGATTTCGGGGTAGCTGACTTCGAGGGCGTTCTGGAGGGCGAAGACGTCGACCTCGATGCTCTGGAGGTTCTTCCGGGCCTGGTTGATGATATTGCTGTAGTTGGCGATCTTGTCCTTCTTGGCGGCCACGAGCAGGATGTCGAGGTTTTTCTCGTCGGTCGAGCGCGCCGGCTTGAGGATGGCGTAGTCGACGTTCGTCTCCTCATAGGGGTAGGGGATGTTGTGTTTCGCCTCCCAGATGATGGACTCGGCGAGCTCCTGCTTTTCCATGACCGGGAGGGAGATCTTCTTGATGATGACGGAGTTGCCGGAGATGGAGATGGCCACGTCCTTGTTGGAGATCTTGTTCTCGTCGAAGACCAAGCGGATGGTCTCGACGACGGCGGCCGAGTCGATGATGGTCCCCTCCACGATGGCGTCGTGAGGCAACGGCTCGTAACCGATCTTCACCACCTCGTAGGCCTCTTCCGCGCCCTTCTTCCGGGGGCGGAGTTCGACGGCCTTGATGGAATAGGAACCGATATCCAGCCCGACCACGCTTTTTTCTCGAGAGATACCGAACATGTTTCCCTGCCTTTATGAAGATTGGACTTTTTTAGACTTTTTGATCTTGTCCCTGAGCTTGCGGGCCACCGGCCCGGGCACGAGGCCCTCGACGGAGCCGCCCAGCGCGGCGACTTCGCGGACCAGGTTTGAGCTGAGGAACGAATAATTGACGTTGGGCATCATGAAAAACGTCTCGATGTCCGGGGCCAGGTTCCTGTTCATCAGGGCCATCTGGAATTCGTACTCGAAGTCCGAAATGGCCCTCAGGCCGCGCATGACGACCCCCGTCCCCCGGGCCCGGGCGAAATCGACCAGGAGCCCGTCGAAGGCCCGGACTTCGACCTCCTTTTTCGAGGCGAAAATATCTTGAATCATTCTTACTCTCTCTTTAGTCGTGAATAGAGGGGCTTTTTTGGGGTTTTCGAGGACGGCGACGACGATTCGGTCGAAAACCCTGAGGCCGCGCTCGATGATGTCCACATGCCCGTTCGTGATGGGGTCGAAAGACCCGGGGTACAGGGCGCTCGTTTCCGGCATCTGGACTCTCAGCTAGCTCCTCAATGTGGTTTACTATCCAAATATCAAAAAAAAGAGGGCGTGTCAACGAAAATTCTCGGGGAAAGGGGGTTCGGGAGGACTTCGCCCACCGCGGCCGTCCAACCGGCTGCCGCTGCCGAAGGCGAACGTTGCTTTTCGGCAGGGAGTATGTTACTTTTTTGGCGATGATGATCCGATTCGGCACCTCCGGCTGGCGGGGGGTCATGGGCGAGGAATTCACCTTCCACAACGTCCGGGTCGTAGTCCAGGCCATCGCCAACCACCTCCGGAAAACCTACGGGGACGGACCGATCTCCGTGGTCGTCGGTTTCGACACGCGATTCCTGTCGGAGCGCTACGCCTTAGAAGCGGCCAAGCTCCTGGCCCGGAACCGGATCGAAGTCTTCCTGGCCGAACGGGATGCCCCGTCCCAGGCCCTGGCTTACCAGGTCATCAAGAGGAAATGCCAGGGTGGGATCAACTTCACCGCCTCCTTCAACCCGCCGCGCTACAACGGCCTCAAGTTCAACGTCGAAACCGGCGCCCCGGCCCTCCCGGAGGTGACGGACGTCATCGAGGAGGAGATCCGGCAGCTGATGCCCGGCTTCTCCACCCTGGCCACCCATGCCCCGGGCGAATCCGTTTCCCGCATCGACTTCCAGGCGGACTATCTGGCCTTCCTCCAGGGCAAGATCGATTTCGGCGTCATGCAGGCCGCGAAGCTGCGTGTCGCCGCGGACCTGCTTTATGGCACGAGCCGCGAATACCTCGACGAGATCCTCGAGGAGAACGGCGTCGAGGTCGAGAGCATCCACGGCTACGTCGACCCCTATTTCGGCGGTGTCAGCCCCTCCTGCACGGAGGAGAACCTGGCCGAGCTCAAGGCCCATGTCCTCGAGACGAAGTGCCACCTCGGGGTGGCCACGGACGCGGATGGCGACCGGTTCGGCATCGTCGATGAAAAGGGGGCCTTCGTCCACCCGAACATCATCCTGGCCCTGCTCCTCGACTACCTCGCCAGGGTCAAGGGCTGGCGCGGTGGCGTCGCCCGGTCGGTCACCACGACCCATCTCCTCGACCGCATCGCCCGCAAGCACGACCTGCCGCTGACCAAGACGAAGGTCGGCTTCAAATACATGGCCGACCTGTTCCTCAAGGGTCGGATCATGTTCGGCGGGGAGGAGAGCGCCTGCATAGCCGTCAAGGACCACCTCCCCGAAAAAGACGGGATCTTCGCCGGGCTCCTGGTCGCGGAGATGATCGCCGCCACCGGCCGCAGCCTGGGCGGGCTCCGCGAGGCCCTTTTCAAGGAATACGGAGAAATGGTCAGCGGCGAGCGCAACCTGCCCCTGACGCCGGAGCGGGCGAAGAGGCTGAAGGCGCTCATCCAGAACCCTCCGTCCAAGTTCGGGGGCCGGAAGGTCGTCTCCGTCGAGACGATCGACGGCCTCAAGCTCGATTTCGACGAGGACCGCTGGCTGGTACTCCGCTTGTCGGGAACGGAGCCGCTCATCCGCTGCTACGCGGAGGCCGAAACCCGGGAAGCCGTCGAGGCCCTCCTGAAAAAAGGGTTGGGAGCGGTCAAGTGAAGAAAAAAATTTTCATCCTCGGCATCGCCTGCTTCTTTCTGATCCTGATCGTCACTTCGCTCTTCGGGAAGAAGGGCGTCATCGACCTTCGCCGGGCCCGCCGGAACCTGGCGGTGTTCGAAACCCGGGTCCGGGTCCTCGAAGCGGAGAAGGTCCGATTGGAGGCGGAGATCGACCGGCTCGAAAAGGACCCCCGGGCCGTCGAAAAACCGGCCCGGGAGAAGCTGGGGCTCGTCGAACCCGGCGAGAAGGTCGTCGTCATCCCCGCCCCGCCGGTCAAAAAATAGATGCCCCGGTCCCCCAAGCTCGAAAGACACCCGGAGGAGGTGGCCCTCGTCGAGAACCTCAACCCGGCGCAGCGCCGGGCGGTCCTCCACGGTGGCGGGCCGCTCCTCATCATCGCCGGCGCGGGGACGGGGAAGACCAAGGTCATCACCCATCGGATCGCCCGGCTGATCGCTTCGAAGGCGGCCCGGCCGGACGAGATCCTGGCCGTGACCTTCACCGAAAAGGCGGCCAACGAGATGGAAGCCCGGGTCGACGTCCTCGTCCCCTACACGTCGTCCTTCGCCGAGATCAGCACGTTCAATTCCTTCGGCGAAAAGGTCCTGCGCGACTACGCCCTCGACGTCGGCTATCCGCCGGACTTCCGCCTGCTTGACGACGTCGAGCAGGCCATCTTCTTCCGCGAACACCTCTTCCGCCTGCCACTCGACTATTACCGGCCGCTCGGCCAGCCGACCCGCCACATCCAGGAGCTCCTCGGGGCCATCCGCAGGCTGAAACAGGAGGACGTCCGCCCCGAAGACTACGCCCGCTACGCGGAAGGGCTCGGGGAACGGGCGTCGAACGAGAGCGAAAAGGAGACGGCCCGGAAGCACCTCGAGGTCGCCCGGGTCTTCGCGGAATACCAGACTCTCCTCCGGACGCAGGGCCTGATCGACTTCGAGGACCAGGTGACCCTCGTCGTCGACCTCTTCCGGCGGCGGCCCTCCGTCCTCGAGGAATTCCGGCGGCGCTACCGGTACATCCTCGTCGACGAGTTCCAGGACACGAACTACATCCAGTTCGAGCTCCTCAAGATGCTCGCCGCCGGGCACAGGAACCTGACCGTGGTCGGGGACGACGACCAGAGCATCTTCCGCTTCCGAGGCGCCTCGCTCAGCAACATCCTCGGCTTCGAGGAGGTCTACCCCGAGGCCAAGAGGATCGTCCTGACGCGGAACTACCGGTCGACCCAGCCCATCCTCGACGCCTCCTACCGGCTCATCCAGCACAACAACCCGAACCGGCTCGAGTTCAAGTACCGGGTCGACAAGCGCCTGAAGGCGGACGCGCGCGGCGCGGGGAAGAGCATCCACATGCTCCAGTTCGACACTCTCTTCCACGAGGCCGACGACGTGGCCGACCGCGTCCTCGACATCCACGGCCGCGGGGCGGCCTGGAAGGACATCGCCGTCCTCGTCCGCCGGAACGCCGATGCCGATTCCTATCTGCGGTCCTTCAACGTCAAACAGATCCCCTTCCGTTTCTCCGGCAGCCGGGGGCTCTACCAGCAGGAGGAGGTCAAGGTCCTCGTCGCTTTCATCCGGGCCCTGACGGATTTCGATAACAGCCGCGATCTCTTCTACCTCGCCCTCTCGGACGTCTACAAAGCCAGTCCTTACGACATGACCAGGATCGCCGGGCACGCCGAGAAGAAGAACCTGTCCCTCCACAGCGTCTTCAAGACGATCGCCGAAGGCCCGAGCCCCGTGGAGATCGCCAAGGAGACGGAGGAGACGGTCAAGAGGATCTTCGCCGACATCCTCGCGTTCGTCGATCTCGCCGGGGCGAAGAACGCCGGGGCGGTCGTCTATGCCTTCCTCGAAAAAAGCGGCTACCTCAAATCCCTGATCAGCCCGATGGACCTCGAGTCGGAGGTCCGGATCAAGAACATCCGCCTTTTTTTCGACAAGATCAAGGGGTTCTCCGATCTCGTCGACGACGACTCCATCCGCTCCTTCGCCCGCTACCTCGACCTGCTCCGCGAGGTCGGCGACAACCCGGCCACCTCGGAGGCGGAGCTCGACGAGGACGCCGTCAACGTCCTGACGGTCCACAAGGCCAAGGGGCTCGAGTTCGGGACGGTCTTTCTCGTCGGCCTCATCGAGGACCGCTTTCCCGGCCGGGAGCGGCGGGAGAAGATCCCGGTCCCGGACGGGATCCTCAAGGAGAGCCTGCCGGGGCGGGAGAACTATCTCCAGGAGGAGAGGCGGCTCTTTTACGTGGCCATGACCCGCGCCCGCCGGTCACTCTACCTGACCTGGGCCAGGGACTATGGGCTCAAGCGTCTGAAGAAGGTCAGCCCCTTCGTCCTCGAAGCCCTGGACATCCCCAAGATGCCGGAAGAAGTCCTGCGGGCCTCCGTCCTCGAGGAGATCCGGCGCTACGCCCTGTCCGACAGCCGCCCCAAAGCGCCGGCCGCGGCCCGGCCGTCGGGTGCCCTGAGGCTGAGCCATGTCCAGGTCGAGGACTACCTCATCTGCCCGCTCAAGTACAGGTTTCGCCACGTCATGCGCGTGCCCGTCCTGCCCCATCACTCGCTCGTCTTCGGCCGCGTTCTCCACGCCACGATCCACGCCTATCTCAAGCAGAGGATGAAGGGCAAGCGCCCTGCCGAACAGGACGTCATCGATGAATACGGCAAGAATTGGGTCAACGAAGGCTTCCTCAGCCGGGAGCACGAAGAGCTGCGCAAGGCGGCGGGCGAGCAGGCCCTTCGCCTTTTCTATCGGCGGGAGGAGGAGTCGGGGCGCCTGCCGGCTTTCCTCGAAAAACCTTTCCGCTGGCAGGAGGGCGGCGTCCGCTTTTCGGGCCGCTATGACCGCGTCGATTTCGAGGCGGACGGCCCGGTTATCATCGACTTCAAGACGACCGAGGCGTCCTCCCAGAAGGAGGCCGACCGCCGCGCGGCCGACAGCCTCCAGATGGACGTCTACGCCCTGTCCTTTTTAAAGACGGAGGGAATGCTTCCGGTCGAGACGCGGCTTCATTTCCTGGAGTCCGACATCGTCGGACATGCCACGAAGGGGGAGAAGGAGCTGCGCCGGGCGGCGGAGAAGATCCGTCAAGCGGCCGAGGGTGTCCGGGGCGGGGATTTCACGGCCCGTCCGGACTGGCACAACTGTTCGATCTGCGAATTCAAGAC
>JADBLN010000032.1 GCA_014894455.1 Acidobacteriota bacterium
CGAGGCTTTGTCGGCGAAAATATTCCTTTTCATGGTCATCCGCTCTAAATGTTCACACAACCACTAATGTTCACTAATCAGTGAACAATATAGCAAATGTGAACATTGATGTCAAACAACTTCATCGAATCACTTGATCAGAGCGTTATTTTTTCTTCTTCGCCGGCGGCATCCAGTTTTCGATGAACTTCTTCGGCCCGCCTTCGTGCTCGTCGACGAGCGCCTGGAAGATGGCCTTCATGTGCTCGTAGGGGAGGGTACCGATGATCATCCGGTTGTTGATGATCACGGTCGGCGTCGAGCGGATGCCGTGGGAGTATTTATCCGAGGTCTTCTCGTACTCGGCCCCGGTGTCGATAATTTTCTTCACGAGCTCGCGCAGGACAGGGTCGTTCGCGGCGCCCTCGGTGCCGTATTTCCTGGCCAGGGTTGCGCGCCAGGCCGGGTCCTTTCGCGAGTTGAAGTTGGCCCAGATCTCGTCGTGCATTTCCGCGAAGCGCACCGGATTCCCGGCCGCGATGTAGGTCATCTCGCAAGAGCCGGGGTGGAGGTTGGCCTTCTCCGGGACGACGGCGTTGCAGGCGCCGTCGAGCGGAAAGAACTGGATGGCGACGTTGATCTTTCCGGCGAACTCCGTTTTGAGCTTTTCCAGCTGTTGACTGAGGTAGAGGCAGTCGGGACAGAGGAAATCGGTGTATTCGATGACCTGGATGGCCGCGTCCTCGAACTTGTCGGTCGATTTCACCGACCAGTAAGGCGAGAGGAAGCTGGGGGATGCGACCTTGGGCAGCTCGTAGAATTGCTTGACGATATTGACGGCCGTCCCCGATTGGGCCTCCTTGCGGGCGTTGTGGTACTCGATCATGCCGTAGGCGCCGGCCGCGGCGATGAGGCCGAAGACGACGATGAGCTTGAGGGACGGCCGGACCCAGCGCCTGAAGATATTTTTCGTCTCATGGTCGATGCCGTAGACCCAGAAGAGGACGAAGCTCATGATCGAAAAGAGATAAAAACCCGAGCAGAGGAGGCAGAGACTGCCGAGGAAGAAGACGGAGTAGAGGAAAAGACTCGCGACGCCGATGACGTTGAGGAGCGAGAGGGACTTGTTAGTCCGCTCGAAGGCCTCCGAAGGGAAGATCGTGCCCAGGACGACCAGGGCGCCCATGAACATGCCGAAAAAGCCGAGCGGGATGCCCATGATCTGCGAGATCGACGAGAACGCGGAGCTGTCGCAGTTGAAGAAGGCGCTGATATCGCAGAACGAGCCCTCGAAGATCGTCTTGGGGTAGTTGGCCTTGAAAAAGTGATCGATGGTCATGAACGAGGCCGTGATCATGCCCGCTCCGGCGACGAAGCTCAGGATGCGGGGCAGTCTCAGGCCGTTCAGGGTCAATGTCCTTCGGTTGTCCATTCCGGTCTCCTTTCCGGCCGCTTTCCGTCCGCGGCGGATGCATTATATGGGGTTCTCTTGACCCGCGCAACCCGGCGGGACTCGCCGCGGCAAAAGGGGGGACACGTCCTAAAGGGCCTTTACCGGGCCCTTTAGGGCATGTCCCCGGTCTTGCCCGGTCTTACCCGGTCCCGCCTCAAAGACTCCGGCCCGGGAAGGCGTAATAATCACCGCGCGGACGGAGACGATACCCTGAGGCCCCTCTTTTTATTTGAATGAAAAAGCGATATAGTTACCCTCTTCGGCCTGGGGAAAGGCCGGAAAAATGACTTCGTCGACGAGGAGGGAAAGCGTGACATCTTTTCGCCATAATGAGTTCTTCAAGCGTTTCGGGCTATCGGTTTTAGCCGTCGCCCTGACGGCGCTCGCCGCCGGGGCCGCCCAGAAAGTCCCGATCACCTTCGACGATTACCACGGTTATCCGGCGACCGTGAAATACCTCAAGGACGTCGCCGCCGCCTACCCGCAGATCACGGCGCTCCTGGAGATCGGCCAGAGCACGATGGGCCGGCCGATCTACGTCCTTGTCGTCTCGAACATGAAGACGGGGACGACCGTCGACGCCCAGGTCCCGCTCCGCAATCCGCGCGCAGAGGGCGTCAAAAATGTCACCCCGATGAAACCTTACATGGGCAAGGCGGGACACTGGATCTGCGGCGCGACCCACGGCAACGAATACACCGGGACCGAGGTCTGCCTCTACGCGATCGACAAGCTCGTCACGGGCTACGGCGCTGATAAAGAGACGACGACCCTCGTCGATGCGAAGACCTTCTATATCTGTCCCATCGTCAACCCCGACGGCGTCTTCAACAGCCTCGACAAGGGCATCTCTCAGCGTCAGAACAGCATGCTCAGGGACGACGACGGCGACGGCCGGATAAACGAGGACGGCCCCGACGACCTCGACGGCGACGGGCTCATCGCCCGGTTCCGCTACAAAGACCCGAAGGGAGCCTTCGTCGTCGACGACGTCGACCTGCGGCTCATGGTCCGCGTCCCCCCGAACGAGAAGACGGAGAAGGAGCGTTGGTCGGTCGTCGTCGAGGACAGGGACGACGACGGCGACGGCCGGCGGGGCGAGGATCCCGAGGCGGGCATCGACCTCAACCGGAATTTTCCCGAGGGCTGGTGGAACGACCAGGGGTTCGCGGGCGGGTCGGGCGACTATCCGACTTCGGCCCCCGAGTCGCGGGCCGTGGCCGAATTCTTCGTCACGCATCCGAACATCTTCATGGCCCAGTTCTACCACACCTCGGGCGGTTTCACCTTCCGGCCGCTCGGCACGGCGCCCCACACGCGGCTCCATCCCCAGGACGTGGCCGTGCTCGACTTCGTCATGGGCAAGAAATACCTGGAGACGATCGGCGAGGACGTGCCCGCCGCCTGGAAGAACCCCGCCGCCATCCCGGCGTTGAGGGAGGAGCTGCGAAAGACGTCGAAAAACAAGTATGCCATCGAGCGGGGCTACGAGCTGCCCCGCGGCTGGAAAGTGAGCTACGACGAGCTGAACGACAGGCGCTACGGCTTCGGCATGACCTCCGACTGGGACTTTCTCCAGCTCGGGATCTGGTCCATCACGACCGAGCTCTGGAACCCGGCCAAGGACATCCCCGGCCTGCCGCGGATAGCCGGCGCCGAAGGGGTCGAGGGGGACGACGAGCGGCCCGAGGCGCGCCTGGCGCTCGACCGCGCCCTCCTCAAGTTCCAGGACGAAAAATACGGCGGCAAGCTCTTCCTTAATTGGAAGCCGTTCAAGCATCCCGAACTCGGCGAGGGGGAGATCGGCGGATGGATCCCGAGATATTCGTCCAACGCCTGGCCGGGCGAGCCGCTCGCCGGCGTCTGCGACAAGCACTACAGGTTCGAGATCTTCCGGGCCGGACTCCTGCCGGACGTCGTCATCACCGAGGCCAAGGCCCGGCTCCTCTACACGTCCGAGAGCGCCCGAGAGGCGACGGCCGTGGCCGCGGGCGGCGAGGTCAGGATCAAGAAGGGCGGCGCCAAGGGCAAATACAGGATCGTCGAAGTCACGGCGGTCGTTGAGAACAAGGGTCCCTTGGCGACGCATACGGCCCGCGGCTCGACTCTCCGCGGCAACCGCGAGGACGTCGTCTGGCTCGTCGGCGACCGGGACAAGGTGACGTTCCTCCAGGGAACGCCCTACCAGCGCCTCGGCGTTCTCGACGGGGCGATGAAGATCCCCGGCCCCGGCGGCGGCGGCGAGGGCGGCGGGATGCGGACGGCGGCGCCCGGGGCGCCGGCCGAAGAGGCCATGGCGCCGCCGCCTCAGTTTCGGCGCCGCGGCGGGCCTCCGGGCCCGGCGCAGGTGAGGCAAGGAGGGGCGCGGCGCGAGGTCCGCTGGCTCGTCGCGGTCGAGGGCGATTCACCCCTCAAGATCGTGGTTTCGTCCCAGAAGGGCGGGACCCGGGTCCAGGACGTCAAGGTCCGGTAGGAGGCGCGCTATGAAGACGAAATTGGCCATCATTCTGACGGTTCTCCTGGCCGGCTCCCTCGTCGCCCAGTCCAAACTTCAGACGAACCCGGCGGGCTACCACGGCGAGATCGATTACCCCATGAGCTGGAAGCGCTACTACGGCTACGAGGAGTGGACGCGGATCATGCGCGACCTCCAGAAAAAATACCCCGCTCTCTCCGACATCCAGTCGATCGGAAAAAGCCGGATGGGCCGCGACCAGCTCCTGCTGACCATCACGGCCAAAGCGACCGGGAAGCCCGAGGACAAGCGGGCGATGTGGGTCGACGGGGCCATCCACGGCAACGAGGTCAACGGGATCACCTGTTCGCTTTACCTGGCCTGGTACCTGCTGACCCGGTACGACTACGATCCGTTCGTCCACGGGCTCGTCGACACGACGACCTTCTATGTCCTGCCCGGGCTCAACGTCGACGCCAACGATTCCTACGTCAGCTCCCCCAACACCGAGAACAACCCGCGCGAGCCCTACCGCCCGGCCGACGACGACGGCGACGGGCTTTTCGACGAAGACCAGACCGAGGACGTCGACGGGGACGGCGAGCTTTCCACGATGTATATCGAGGACCCGGCCGGCGAGTTCAAGCTTTCGCCCGACAAGCGGCGGTTCGTCCGCGTGGCCGACCCGCGCGAGGAGGTCCGGCGCTTCCGGCGCGTCGGCGACGAGGGCTTCGACAACGACGGCGACGGCTTCATCAACGAGGACGACATCGGCGGGCCCGACCCCAACCGGAATTTCCCTTACGGTTGGGGTGTCGAGGCGGGCTATCCCTATCCGATGAGCGAGGCCGAGACCCGCAACGTCTTCGAGTTCCAGCTCCGGCATCCGAACATCTTCGCCTCGTTCCACTACCACAACACCGGGCGGCTGATCATGTTCCAGGCGCCGCCGGCGGTCAAGCCCCCGGCCGGGCAAACCCCTGAGCAGGCCCAGAGACAGCAGCAAGCGGCCCAGCAGAGGCTGGAGGCGCTGAAAAAAGCCGATAAGTACGCCTATCTCGCCCCCCGCCAAGTCGCGCCCGAGTACCAGCACGACCTCGATGTCCAGAGCGAGATCGTCAGCGCGGGCAACCGCATCCTCAAGGACTACACGCCGACGATCGGCGGCCTGAGCGGCCAGGCCCACGCGGCGACGTACTACATGCTCGGCGCCTACAGCTACCTCATCGAGCTCTGGGGCTCGCCGGATTTCGAGGCCGACATCGACGGCGACGGCGAGGTCTCCGACGAGGAGTTCATGAAGTGGGTCGACCTTGAGCTCATGGGCGAGGGCTGGGTCACGCCGCACAAGGCCAAGCACCCCGACCTCGGCGAGGTCTGGATCGGCGGGACGTCGCGCAAGCATATCAACCGGACGCCGCCGGCCCGCTACATCGAGACGGAGGCCCTGCGCAACGCCAACTTCGTCATGTACGCGGTCAGCCAGTTCCCCAAGGTCGAGTTCGGGGAGGCCAAGGTCACGCCGGCGACGGACGACCTCTACTGGGTCGAAGTCGAAGTGAAGAACGACCGGGCCTACCCGACGTCGTCGGACCGGGCCGTGGCCCTCAAGCGGGCGGCGATGGACAAGATCACGGTGAGCGGCGCGGGCGGGCTCGAGATCGTCGAGTTGCCCAACGCGGCGACGGTCGTCGACGCGCTGAACCGGACGGCTCAGAGCGAGGCCGTCTCCGCCAAGGGGACGGAATTTCGGCTCAAGGGGCATGAAACAAAGAGGTTCTGCGCCCTGGTCAAGATGAGCGGGGCCGAAGGCTCGGTCGAGTTCACGGTCCGGTCGAAAGCCGGCGGGACCGCGGTCCGAAAGATCACGCTGAAGGCGGAATAGGCTTCCGAAGACGCGTCTTGCGGCGGCGCGGATGCGCCCGCGGCCGGGCGCCGAAACGGCGCTGGTAGATCACGGCGAAGGGGTCCTCGCAAGAGCCGAAGGAGCCCTCGACGAGGAGGGACGTGATCCGCGAAGCCTCCGGGTAGCGGGGGCGTTCCCTGAGCGCCCAGCGCATTTTCCCGTCGACGAGGGCCTGGATCATGTGGTCGACGATGACCAGAGTGTGGACGGTTTCGAGGAGCAGGGTCTTGGGGATGAGCGCGGCCGAACCGGAGGCGCGGAAAGCGTTATAGAGAACAATGGGTTTGTCGCCGTGGATGTCGGCGAGGAGGGGCTCGGCCCAGGGCCAGAGGAGCAGGCCGTACATCACCTCGGAGGGCGGCGAGCCGCCGGAGTTGATGGAGGCGTCGAGCGCGCCGAGGAGCAGAGTCAGCTTGTCGAAGCGGTCGTCGGACGCTTCGTAGAGCTCGCCGACGGCGCCGAGGATTCGCGGCAGGACGCCGTGGACGCGGGCGGACTGGAAAAACGGCCGGGAGTTCCCCGACTTCATGTCCTTGTTCAATTCCTCGAAGAGGCGCGACCCGGCGCAGGCGGCGAGCTTGTCGCGGTGGCGGGATATGGCGTCGGCCGTTTTCTCCTCGATGGCGAAGCCGAGGCGCGAGGCGTGGCGCAGGACGCGCCAGATGCGGACCGGATCCTCTGTATAACTCGTGTCGGGGTCGCCGATGATGCGGACCCGGCCGGCTTCGAGGTCCTCGAGCCCGCCGACGTAGTCGATGACGGAATACGTGGCGATGTCGTAGAACAGGGCGTTGATGGTCAGGTCGCGGCGGAAGGAGTCCTCTCGCGGCGTGCCGTAGGCGATGGGTTTGAGGGGAGGGCGGCCGTGACGGGGGGCGGGGGAGGCGCCGGGGGCGGCGCTTTCGGCGGCAGGCTCGGTGGCAGGGGCCCCCACGGTTGCCCCGGGGGGCTCGGCGGCGGGTCCTTGTGCAGGCGCCTCAGCGGGCGTCCCGGCGGTTTCCGCTGCCGATATGACTATTCCGGGCTCGAGCGCCGGATCGGCAGACGGCGCGAGAGCTGGATCATTCTCCGGCTCTGTCGCCGGTGCGCTTATCCGCCCATCTTCCCGCTCTGCCGTCGGAGCGAGAGCTGGCTCATCCTGTGGCTCTGTCGGACCGCCCGGGCCTTCCGGCTCGTTCGATTTCTCTCCCGTCTCCTCGGCCCGCTCCGCCTCCCGAGTCCGCTTCGCTTCTTGCTCTTCGCGCTCGGCCGCGAGCTCCTCCTCGTCGGGCTTCCTCCGGAACGTCGAGACCTCGATCGTCTTTCCGTCCTGGAACTTGACGTGGGCCAGGCGGAAGCGGCGGCCGATGAGGAAGGCGTTGCGGAAGAGCTTCTTGATCTGGTTCGGGTGGGCGTTTGTTCCGATGTCGAAATCGACCGGCTTGCGGCCCAAGAGCATGTCCCGGACGGCGCCGCCGACGAGGAAGGCCGTGAAACCGTGACTGCTCAGCCGGTAGAGGACCTTCAGGGCATCGGGGTCGATGTCGCGGCGCGAAATGCGGTGGCGGGAGCGGTCGAGGATGGCCGGCGCTTCGAGCTCGTTCGGCGGCGCTGCGCCCGTCGGTTCTTCTGGGTCTGTCATAGCCATCTAGGATAGCACTAATTCTTGATTTTGGGGGCCAAAAACATCAAAAACCGCCACTTTGACAGACCTTTTCACAAATTAAGCTGTTGATATTGCTCGACTCACTGAGGTCCGACCCCGCGTTCGACCCTTGCCCGTTCGACGGCGCCGAAGACGCGGAGGAAGTTGCCGCCGAGGATCTTGCGGATGTCTTCCGGCTTGTAGCCGCGGGCGACGAGCTCCTTGGTGATGTTGGACAGGAGGCCGATATTTTCGAGCCCGACCGGCGTTTCGCTCGTGCCGTCGAAGTCCGAGCCCAGGCCGACGTGGTCGGCGTCGCCCGTGACCTTGACGACGTGGTCGATGTGGTCGACGACGGTTTTCACGTCGACGACCGGCAACGTCTTCTTGAGCTCCGCCCAACGCTTCTCGAAATCGGCGGTGAACTTGCCGCGCGCCGCAGGCTCGGCCTTTTCGATCGCGGCGCGGTCCGCCGGCAGGCCATGTTCGCCAGCCGTTTTTTCGAAGAGCCCGGTCTTGGCCTGGTCGAGATCGCTTCGGAGAAAGGCCGGCACGACGCAAATGCCGACGACACCGCCGTTCTCGGCCAGAGCCTTGAGCATCTCGTCGCTCAGGTTCCGATGATGGGACGAGAGGGCCCGGCAGCCGGAGTGGGAGGCGACGATGGGCGCCTTGGACAGGCGGATGACGTCCCAGAAGGTCTCGTCGTGGGCGTGGGAGACGTCGATGACCATGCCTAGGCGGTTCATCTCGCGGACGACCGATTCACCGAAGTCGGTCAGGCCGCCGTGGATGGGTTTTTCGTCGCCCGAGGCGTCGGCCCAGTCCGTGGCGGTCCAGTGGGTGAGGGTCATCAGCCGGACGCCGGCCCGGTAGAATTCCCGAAGCAGGACGAGGTCGTTCTCGATGGCGTAGCCGCCCTCGATCGCGATGAGGACGCCCGTTTTGCTTCCGTTCCTCGCGGCGCGCGCCTCGTCGACCGAACGGACGAGGGCCAGGTCGTCGGGGTTCTTCTCGACGAGCTTGTTCACGGCCTCGATCTGGGCGAAGACCCCGTTGGCCGACCGGCCCTTCTCGATGTCGTTTGACGGCGGCGGGGCGAAGCAGGCGAAGACCTCGAGGTCGACCCCGCCGCGCTTGAGTTTGGGGATATCGATGTGGCCCTTGGGCAGGTCCTGGCTCAGGTCCTCGCCGGCCATGAACCGGGCGATCGTGTCGCAGTGCATGTCGACGACGGACGCCTCGCGGTGGAGGAAGAGCGTCCGATAGACGGGGTCGAGGAGGTTGGCGCGGCTCGAGCCCAAGCTTTGGAGGATATCGGCGTGATACTGGCAGGCCAGGCGCAGGAGCTCGGGGTCGATCGCTTCGGGCCGGTCGCCGGGCAGGTGGTATTCGGGATGCTCGTCGTCGAGCTTCCCGGTCAGGACCTCGCCCGTCCGCAAGCTGATGGCCGGGACGTTCTTCCTCCAGAACGAGGTGTGGTCCGAGCCCCGGTAATTGGGCCTGGGCTTGAGCTTCTTGATCGTGTCCGCGTCGAGGCCGCGCTTGACGACCTCGTAGAGCTCGGCGAACTCGGTCATGCCGCCGACGAGGAGGTCGGAGTCGCCCGTCCCGACCATGTCGATGTTCATGTAGAGGGCCGTTTTTTCGAGGGGGATGACGGGGTGTTCGGTGTAATAGCGCGAGCCCTGGAGGCCGAGCTCCTCGCCCGCCCAGGCGCCGAAGACGATGGTCCTGGCCGGCTTGTAGCCCGCGGCGGCGAGGGCCCGGGCGGTCTCCAGAATGACCGCGGTCGACGTAGCGTTGTCGTCCGCGCCGGGATAGATCCAGCCGTCGACGCCGACGCCGAGGTGGTCGAGGTGGCCGCCGATGACGAGGGCTTCGCTCTTGAGCTTGGGGTCGTTGCCGGGGAGGACGCCGACGACGTTGGGGGCCGTCCTTTCGCCGGAGACGAAATGGGCTTCCATCTCGACCGTGACGCCGAGATCGGCGGTCACGGATTTCTTGAGGCGGAGCGTCTTGCTGACCATGTCCCGCCAGCTCTTCTCGACGAGGTAAAAAACGTCGCTCAGGAAATCGCGTCCCGCCCGCATGACGACGAAGCCCTCGGGGCATTGTCCGGGGCGGAGGACGCCGAAGCGGGGCCGCGGTCCGGCCTGGGGTCCGGCCTGCGCTCCGGGGGTCGTGAGGTCCATCTCGATGAGGCCGAGGGCGCCCTTCGCCGCGGCCGTTTTGACTTTTTTCTCGAAGTTCCATTCGTTCTTCGCGTCGTTGCCGAGGGAGGCGGGCAGGTCGGGCATGACCATGACGATCTTCCCCTTGACGTCGAGCGCCGCGTAGTCGTTCCAGCCGTCCTTTTCCGAGACGACGCCGTAGCCGGCGAAGACGAGCCCGCCTTTGACTGTCCCCGACCCCGTCCCGGAGACGGGGGTGAAGTCGCGGCCGCGGCCGGCGAAATAGATCCGCCGCTCGGGCGAGACGACCTCCAGCCGGATGGGCTGTTCGAAATCCGTCCAATTCTTGAACGGGACCTCCTGGAACCAGGCGCCGTTCTCGCCGCCCGGCTTGAGGCCGGCCTTCTCCATCTCGGCGGCCACGTACTCGGCGGCCCGGCGATATTCGGGCGTCCCCGACTTGCGGCCCTTGAATTCGTCCGAAGCCAGGTACTTGATGTGGGCGAAGGCCTTCTGGCCGTCGGCCATGGCCCGGGGGACGACTTTCCGTTTGGCGGCGCTTGAGGCGGAAAGGGCGACGGGGGAGATAAGCGTTGTGAGGAAGAGGAATACGAGCGTGGTGAAGAACAGGGCGGCGATTCGCTTCATGCGGGGATCCTTTGGCCGAACTTATTCAGGGCGTCGGCGGCGGCTTTGCCGAAGCCTTCCGACACGGTCGGGTGGTTGTAGACCATGTCCTTGATGTCCTCGGCCCGGGCGCCCATCTTGACCGCCAGGGCGGCGAAGTGGATGATCTCCGAGGCGTCCTGACCGGCGACGTGGGCGCCGACGAGACGGCGCGTCGGGCCGTCGAAGATGAGCTTGAAGAAGCCGGTGACATTTCCGTCGAGGCACGAGCGGACGAGGTCGTTGTAGCCGCACTGGCCGATGACGACGTCGCCGCCGCCGGCCCGGGCCTCGTCCTCGGTCAGGCCGACCGAACCGATCTCGGGGTCGGTGTAGATGCCCCAGGGGGCGCAGGTGTAATCCATCTTGACGGCCCGGCCCATGGCGTTCTCGGCCGCGATCCGGGCTTCGACGACGGCCATGGACGAGAGCATGAACCTGGCCAGGACGTCGCCCGCGGCGTAGATGCCGGGGACCATTGTTTCCATGCGCTCGTCGACTTGGATCTCGCCTCGGGGACCCGGCGTGATGCCGGCCGCGGCGAGATTGAGCTCTTCCGTGTTCGGCCGGCGGCCGACGGCGACCATGACCCGGTCGGCCTCGACCGTCTCGGCGCCGGCGAGAAAAGCCCGGACGTGCCCGTCGGCTGCGGTTTCGACGCGCTCGAGGCCGGTCTGGACGAGGAGCCGGATGCCCCGTTTCTTGAACTCGCGGGTGATCAGGGTGGCGACATCGTGGTCCTGGCCGAGGAGGGCCCGCTCCGCTTTCTCGACGACGACGACTTCCGAGCCGAGGGAGCGGAAGATGAAAGCCATCTCACACCCGATGACGCCGGCCCCGACGATGAGGAAGCGTCCGGGGACGGCGTCTAAAGCCGGCAGGTCGTCGGGAGAGAGGACGGTCTTGCCATCGAACGGCAGGCCGGGAAGGGCGACCGGCCGCGAACCCGTGGCGATGACCGTTTTGGGGGCCTCGAACGCGTGGACCGTCCCGTCGAGGAGGCGGACCTCGACGGCGGCCGGGGCCCCGGCTTTGCCAGGACCGGGACTGGGAAGCCCGGCCCCGGGCTTTACCCGGGGGTCTACTTCCGCCGTACTCGCCCGTGGATATAGGCCACGGGCGAGTGGCGAGCCGAAGGCTCGTCCCTTGACCGAGCGCGGGCCCTTGAACGAGGCAATCCCCGTCAGTGTCTCGATGGCGTTCTTGCGGATGAGGCTAGCCAGAATGCCGACCTCGCACATCGTCGTCTTGTGACGGCTTTCGAGGATCGTCTTGTAGTCGGCCTTGGCGCCCTCGACGACCGGGATGCCGTAGCGCTTGCCCTTCTTGAGGTTCTCCAGGAAATGGGCGGCGTTGCTCAGCGTCTTGCTGGGGAGCGTCCCTGTCTGGACGCAGCCGCCGCCGAGCTCGGGTTCGCGGTTGATCAGGCAGACCTTGGCCCCGAGCTGGGTGGCGCGCAGAGCGGCGGAGATGCCCGCTTCGCCGCCGCCGATGACGACGAGTTCGTAGGCGCTCATGGCTTCACCTTTCGCAGACTTTTCAGGACCGCTTCGAAGGACGGCGGGACGGGCGCCTCGACGGTGGCGCGCTCGCCCGACGGCAGGCCGAACTCGATCGCGGCGGCGTGGAGCATGAGCCGGGGGAAACGCCCTTGCTCCTCCCGGTCGCCGTACTTGAGGTCGCCGGCGATGGGATGACCGATGTGATAAAGGTGGACGCGGATCTGGTGGCGCCGCCCCGTCGCCGGGTGGACCCGGACGAGGATTGCGCCGTCGAGCCGCTCGGCGATCTTCCATTCCGTCGAAGACGGCTTGCCGCGCTTGGCGTCGACGCCCATCCGTCCCGAGCCGAACTCGCGGATCGGAGCGTTGATGGAGCCGCGGTTGGCCTCGATGGCGCCCAGGGCGACGGCCAGGTAGGTCTTGCGGACCTCGCGGCGGTCGAACTGGCCGTTGAGATGGCGGTGGGCGTCGGCGTTCTTGGCGTAGACGATGACGCCGCTCGCCTCCCGGTCGAGGCGGTGGACGGGGTAAAGCTTGCCGGGGAAGACGTCCTGGAGGAGCTCCGGCAGCCCGCCCTTTCCCGCCTCGGAGACCGAGACGACGCCCTCGGGCTTGTCCGCCGCCAGGTAGTCGCCGTTCTCGAAGAGGACCCGGATCGATGGCCCGGTCATTTTTTCTTCTTGAATTGCTTTCCTTCGAGTCTCTGGCGGGCCTGTTCGCGCTCTTCCATCGTCTCGGGGATGAGCTCCGGCTCGGGCTCCATGGTCAGGATGTATTCCAGGGTCTGGCGGGCCTTCTCGATCTGGTCGAGGGAGATGTAGGTGTCGGCCAAGTAGAGGAGGTTGAGACCGACGCGCGGACCGTACTCCACCGCTTTGAGGAGGTGCTCGAGAGATTTCTTCTCGCTGCCGCCGGCGATGCGGGGCACCTCGTGGTAGACGCGGCCCAGGACGCGGTCGGCGCCGCCCTTGTCGTAGGCGGGGTCGATCTCGAGGACCCGCCGCATCTCCTCTTTGATGGGCTTGACCAGGGACAGGCTCTTGAGAACGCCCTTGGCTTCGCCGTAGACGCCGTAACAGACGCCGAGCCAGAAATGCCCCTCGACCTTGTCGGGTCCGAGCTCGATGGCTTTCTTGGCGTGCTCGATCCCCTGCTGGAAGATCTGTTTCTTTGCGGTCTTGTCGGCGGCGTGGTCGCCGATCCAGTATTCCACCCGGGACAGGCGCCAGTTCACGCCGTAGGCGTCTTCGCCGGCGGCCAGGGCTTCCTGGAGCTTGGCCAGGGCCAGCTTGGCCTTGGCCAGGTCGCCCCGCTGGGCGTAAAGGTCGTCGCCTTGCTGGAGGAGCGTATTTGTCGCCTGGGCCTGGGCAGCGGCCGCCAGGACGAGGACCGTCAGAAGGGGCAGGATGATTCTTTTCAGGGTCATCGTGTTTGTACCTCTCGGGGCGATTTATAACACAAAAGGGGAGCGCCGGACAAACGGACCGGGCCAGGCAGCAAGCCAAGAGGGGGGGCAAGAGGGGGTCAAACCTACTTTTTTTCGAAAAAAGTAGGTTTGACCCCCTCTTGTCAGCGGTGGTCGACGACGACGATCTCGTAGGCCTCCCGAATGAGGCCGTGGTGGAATAAGCCCAGGAACTTGACGAGCTGGGTTTGAAAAAAACGGTTCTCCTCCGTGGCGATCATGTCGGCTTCGGTCTCCCAGAGCATGATCGGCACGCACTCGCCGAGCTTACGGTCGACAAGAAAATAGGCGCCGCGGTAGCCCGCTTGCTCACGGCAGTTCGGGACGATGTCCTCGGCGAAGAGGCGGGCGGCCTCGTCGATCCGTTCCGGCTTGACCTGCATTTTCAGCATACGGGCGTGCATGGTTCCTCCCCAATTTTCGTATGAGTTCATTCCCTTTGCGGGCCTAATGATATGCCGATGAGCGTGTCGAGTCAATCAAGAAGGGGTTAAGAGGGGGTCAAACCTACTTTTTTTCGAAAAAAGTAGGTTTGACCCCCTCTTCCGGCGCCTGCTTAGTTGCCGCGCCGGGGGCCGACGCCGAGGCTGGAGATGTCCATCAGGTATTGGTAGAGGGCCCGTTCGCCGGGCTTGCCGCCGCGACTCGAGGAGAAGGTCATCCACTTGCCGTCGGCCGAGATCGAAGGGAAGCCGTCGAACGCGGGGTCGTCGGTGAGGCGTCGTTCTTCGCCCGTTTCGATGTCCCTCAGGTAGATCTCCCAGTTCGGCCGGCCGCCCGGCCCGGCGAGGACGCGGACATAGACGAAATGGCGGCCGTCCGGGGCGGGGTAGGGCGCCCAGTGCGTGCCCTCTTCCGTGGTGATCTGCTTGCGCCCCGAGCCGTCGCGTTTGAGGGTGAAGATCTGCATGGGCATCATGCCTCGGCCCTTGCCCTGGTCCTGGCGCTTCCAGGCCCGGGTGATGATCGTCTCGCTGTCCGGGAGGATCTGGGCGCCACCCTCCTGCCAGTCGTCCGTGAAGGTGATCTGCTTCTGGCCCGAGCCGTCCGGTTTCATCGTCCATAGGTCCATCTTCCCGTCGACCTGGCGGCCGAAGAGGATCCAGCGGCCGTTGGGCGCGACGACGCACTCGGCGTCGTAGACCTTGTTCATCGTCAGCCGCTTGACGTGGCCGCCCCGCGTGTCCGAAGCGTAGATCTCGGCCCCCTGAGGATAATTGTTCGCGTCGGACCAGTTGCCCTTGGGGAGGTCCGGCCAGTCGCGGGTCGATGTCCAGAGGACGCGGCGGCCGTCGGGGAAGAAATAGGAGCAGGCGTCCTCACCCTTGGCGTTGATCCGGCGGATGTCCGTCCCGTCGAAGCTCGAGATGTAGACATGGTGGACGGCGTCGCCCGGGCCCTTGGCGTTGCCGACCAGGAACTTGCCGTCGGGAGCGAAGTACCACTCGGCGGCCTCGCCCAGGTTGGGGATGCGGTGGCAGGGGAGCTCGGCGCTCACCGCGGCCTCCTTCGTTGTCTGCGGCCTCGCCGGGGCGTGGGCGGCGAGCAAGGCAACCAGGGCGAAGACGAACACGGCTTGGAAGGATACGGCTTTCTTGGTCATGCTGATCACTGTTCCTATATCAAGCTGCCGGTATAGTAGAGTGATTATGGCGGCGCGTCAATCAGGAGGGGGTCAAACCTACCTTTTGCTGCAAAAGGTAGGTTTGACCCCCTCGTAGTCTTCGGGCACATCCATGTCGCGGAGGATGTTCGCGTCTTCGACCTCGGCTTCGATGATGTCGTCGGGGTGGGCGTGCATGAGCCGGCGCAGGCCGTCGGCCGGGTCGAGCGCAAGGACTGTGTCCCGGTACTTCATGTCGACGAGGACGGGATGACCGCGGCGGCCTTGGAAGGCCGGGACGACGATGCCCTTGCCGCTTCGCCGAAAGGCCTCGACGACCGCGTCGACAACCCGGGCCGGGAGGAACGGCTGATCGCCCAACATGACGACTGCGGCTTCGGCGTCCGCCGGCAGGGCCCTGAACCCTGCCTGGACCGACGAGAGCATGCCTTCAGCGAAATTATCGTTTACGGCGAAATCGATGCCGAGAGGCTCGAGCTCCTCACGGACATCGTCCTTGTCCGCGCCCAGTACCACCAGTACTCGGTCGACGCGCGAGGCGAGCGCCGTCCCGACGACGGCTCCGACGACCGTCGTTTCTCCGAAAGGGAGGAGAAGCTTCTGCGTCCCCATCCGCCGGGACTCGCCCGCCGCCAGGATGACGGCCCAGATCACGTGCCGCCCCTCTCCTTTCTCCCGGAGCGGACGAGGACGAGCTCGGCGGCGATGCTGACGGCGATCTCCTCGACTGTCTTCGACCCGATCTCGACCCCGATCGGCGCGTGGACCTCGGCCCACGCCTCGGCCGTGGCCCAGCCGCTCTCCAGGAACTCGCAGTGCATGATCTCGATTTTCCGCCTGCTCCCGATCATGCCGACATAAGCCGCGGGGCGCCCGATCGCGGCCCGCAGGGCCTCGGCGTCCTTTTTATGACCCCTGGTGACGATGACGAAGTAGTTCTCGGTCGAATCCTCGATCCGCCGGACCGACTCGCCGATATCACCGACAACGATCTCGTCCGCCTCGGAGACATTTTCGGCGTTGGCGAATTCGGGCCGGTCGTCGATAACCGTGACGCTCCAATCGAGGAGCGAGCCCAGCCGGGCGACGGCCCGGCCGACATGTCCCGCCCCGGCGATGATGAGCCGCGGCAGGGGCCGGACGGGCTCGAGGAAAATCAACCGGCCCTCGCTTTTAACAAGACGTGGACGGCCATCCTCGAGGGCGGTAGCGAGGATATCCGGGCCGAAGCCCGCGAAGGTATTGGCATCCCATGACAGCGCCTCAAGAAACCGGCGTTCGACCGAAACGAAATCCTCCTGGCCCGGCACGATGAGGGAGGCCAGGACGCCGGGCCGGCGCTTCCGGAAGCCGTCGAGCGCC
Organism: Acidobacteriota bacterium; assembly: GCA_014894455.1. Taxonomy (GTDB): domain Bacteria; phylum Acidobacteriota; class Aminicenantia; order Aminicenantales; family Saccharicenantaceae; genus RBG-16-66-30. The sequence goes on from JADBLN010000032.1 coordinate 16,211, forward strand.
CGCTCGAACACGGCCCGCTCCCCGCCGACGCCGGGGTCGATGAGGACCCGGGCCGAGCCGCCGCAAATCGCGCCCTCCAAATCCGCCGGGTCGGCGTCGAGCCGGATGGTGATAAGCCGGGCTTTCCTATCGCGCAAGGCCTCGCCGGCGATCGCTTCGGCCCGCGCCTCGAGAAGTCCGCCGCCGACCGTCCCGGCCTCGAGCCCCGCCACCGAGAAAATCGCCGAGGCCCCCGTGATCTGGGGGGTCGAGCCCTCGGCTTCGACGATGGTCGCCAGAGCGAGCCCTTTCCCTCCGGCTAGGGTCTCGAGGAGCTTGGGGAAGCTGTATTTCATGCCGCTGCGGCCAGGACCGCTTCCTTGAGCGCGGCGAAGACGAGGTCGGCCTTGTAGCCGTTCTCGCGGAGCGGCGACGCGTCCTTGAGCGCCTCATCAACGGCCTGCCGGATGAGCGCCTCCGACACGGGCTTGCCGCGCAGCGCGTCTTCCGCTTTTCTCAACCGCCACGGTATCGGCGCGACGCCGCCCAGGACGACCGAGATCTCCGCGAAAACGCCGCCTTGGACGACGCCCGCTACGGCCGCCGAGACGAGGGCGAAGTCCCAGGTGCCGCGCTCTTTGAGCTTGACGTAGGCCGCTTTTTGCCCGGCCTTGGGCGCCGGGACCCGGACGTTTTTCAGGAATTGGCCTTTATCGAGGATATTCTCGCGCCCGACGTCGATCTCAGGCAGGGCATAGAACTGTTCGAGCGGGACGACCTTGTCCCCCTTGGCCGTCCCGATCGTCGCCTTCGCGCCGAGGCTGATCAGGGCCGGGGCCAAGTCCGACGGGTAGACGATGTAGCAGCTGCCGCCGCCGAAGATCGCATGGTACTTGTTCCGCCCCTGGAAGGCGTAGCAGTTGAAGCCGCCCTTCTTCCGGCAGACGACCTGGGGGTCGCGGTAATACCAGCAGCGCGGCCGCTGGCAAAGGTTGCCGCCGACCGTGCCCACGTTCCGGAGCTGAGGCGTCGCCAGCGACAGCGCCGCCTGCCTGAGGCTCGGGTAATCCCGGGCCACGGCCGCGTCCTCGGCCAGATCGACGATCCTAGTCATGGCGCCGATCCTCAGCCCGTCTTTCTCCGGCACGATCCCGGCCAGGCCGGCGACGGCCTGAAGGTCGGCGACGAGTCCGACCGTCGCGACGCCGCTCTTGAGCTCGTCGATGAGGTCCGTGCCGCCAGCCATCATCGCGACCGGCTCTTTCGTTTCGGCCAGGAGGGCGGCCAGCTCGTCCGCGGTCCGCGGCTGGGCGATCTTGAATTCTCTCATGACCCGGCCCCCTTCCGCTTGAGGGCCGCGAGGACGCGCTGGGGCGTCATCGGGATCTCGCGGACGTGAACGCCGATGGCGTTGTAGACGGCGTTGGCGATGGCCGCCGAACTCGGGATGCGCGGCGGCTCGCCCAGCCCCTTCGCCCCCAAATTATTCAGCCGCGTATCGACGACGTCGACGAAAATGGGCGTGATCTCCGGGATGTCGAGCGAGGTCGCGATCTTGTAATCACGGAGGTTGGGATTGACCGGGTTCCCGGTCGTGTCGTCCATGACCCGCTCTTCGAAGAGGCCGGCGCTCAGGCCCTGGGTGACGGCTCCGACGACCTGGCTTTCGGCCGTCAGCTTGTTGATGATCTGACCGCTGTCGTGGGCGGCAGCATACCTGAGGACGCGGATGCGCCCGGTCTCGACGTTCACTTCGACTTCGGCGAAGTGGGCGCCGAACGTGTTGAAGGCGTATGCGTCGCCCGGATAGCCGGTCCTCTCGCCGTGGAAGGGCGTCTCCCGGCGCAGGTCACGGTAGACGTCGGCGAAGGCGACCGTTTTTTCGGGCGCGCTTTTAGCGAAGAATTTCCTGTCGCCCATGGCGACGTCGTCGGCCGCAACCTTGAGCCGCGCCGCCGCTACCGCCTTGAGCCGGTCGACCGCCTTGAGGGCGGCGTCGCGCACGGCCGGGGCCACGGACGGCGTCGTCAGACTGCCGCCTGAGAGCGGCGCCCACGGATAGTCGGAGTTGCCGAGCTTGACCGTGATGTCCTTCGGCTCGAGCCCGAGCGTCTCGGCCGCGACGACGGCCATGTGGGTCCGCGTGCCGGTGCCGAGGTCCTGCGTGCCGCAGACGACTTCGACGCTCATATCCGGATAGAGGACGACGTCGGCCAGCGTCCCCGGCACGCCGGCGCCGAACCAGATACTCGTAGCGACGCCGATGCCGCGCCGTACCGGGCCGCTCCCATCGCCGGGCTTGCGATTGCGCCGCTCCCAGCCGATGGCCTTGGCCCCGAGCTCGTAGCACGTGTCGAGGCCCTTGGTCGAGTAGGGGAGGCCCGTGTCGCCCAGGTTCCGCGTCGAGTAATTTTTCTTGCGAAGCTCCAGCGGGTCCATGTCCAGGGCCGCGGCCAACTCGTCCATCACGCCTTCGAGCCCGAGGGCGCCCTGGGTGTGGCCCGGGGCCCGCGTCGCCCGCGAGGCGCCGGTGTTCGTGAAAACGGTGAATTCCTCGACCTTGCAGTTGGGGCACTTATAGATATCGACGACCGGTTCCGAGACCTCGTCGCCCGCCCCGACGCCGCCCGACGCGTAGTTCACGAGCGAGAACGCGGTCAAGGACCCGTCCTTTTTCGCCCCGACCTTATATGTTTGGAGCGAGGAGGGCCGGTAGCCGACGCAGACGGCGTTGTCGCGCCGCGACAACAGGATCTTGACGGGCCGTCGCGTTTCGCGGGCCAGGTTCGCGGCGGCGACCGTTTGCTCGTTGAGGCCGAGCTTGCTGCCGAAGCCGCCGCCCATGTATTTCTTGATGACCGTGACGTTGGCCGCGGGCACCTTCAGGGCCCGGGCCAGGCCGTCCCGGACGCCGTGGACGTTCTGCGTCGAATCGTAGACGACGAGATGGTCGCCCTCCCAATATGCGACGCTGCCGTGGGTTTCCGCCGGGTTGTGGATCTCGAACGCCGTGCGGTAGGTCCGCTCGACGACGACGTCGGCTTCCGCGAAGCCCTTCTCGACGTCACCCCGGCTGTACTCGTTGAACTTCTCGACGTTCCCCTTGCCGTCGCGGACCTGCGGGGCGCTCGCGTCGCGGGCCTTTTCCCAATCGACGACGTAGGGCAGGGTCTTGTACTCGACATTGATGCGGGACAGGGCCTTCTCGGCCGTTCTCTCGTCGACCGCGGCCACGGCCGCGACCTGCTGGCCGGCGTAGCGGACCTTGCTCTCAGCAAGCTTGAGGGCGGCGAAGACCCCGGGCAGGGCCAGGGCCGGGGCGAGGTCGATGGAGAGGACCTCGGCCGCGGCGTGGGGCGAGCGCAGGATCTTGCCGATGAGCATATCCCGGAGCTTGATGTCTTGGGTGTACGCGGCCCGGCCGGTGACGACCTCGCGGCCGTCGATGCGGCGCGTCGGCTTGCCGATGTGCCTGTATTCCGGGGCCTTGGCCTCTGGCGGCGGGGCAGCCGGCTTGGCGGCCGCGGCCTTGACCGGGCCCTGCGGCTTTGCCGCCTGCCCCCGGGCCTCTGCCATGTAGTCCTTGGCATTCATCTCAGGCCCCCCTCATCTTCCTGGCCGCGGTGTCGACGGCCCCGTAGATCTTGGCGTAGTTGCCGCAGCGGCAGAGGTTGCCGGAGAGCGCCTGCTTGATCTCGTCGAGGGACGGGGCCGGGTTCTTCTCGAGGAATGCGGACGTCGTCATCAGGAAGCCGGGCGTGCAGAAGCCGCACTGATAGCCGTCCTTTTCGATGAAGGCCTCCTGGACGGGGTGGAGCTTCTCGCCCTCGGCCAGGCCTTCGACCGTCTTGACGGCCTTGCCGTCGGCGCGGATGGCGAGATACATGCAGGCGTAAACGGGCGCTCCGTCGAGGAGGACGGTACAGCCGCCGCACTCGCCCCGGTCGCAGACTTTTTTCGCGCCGGTGAGGTCGAGGCGGTCGCGCAGGACGTCGAGAAGCGTTTCGTTGGGCTCGACGGTGAGGCTCGCTTTCTTTCCGTTGACGGTCAGCGTGATCGTCTTCTTGTCGTAGACGGGGACCCGGCCTTTCCTGGTCGCGATCGTCTGCCCGAGGAGGGGCGGCAGGACGGCCGTGCCCAGGGCGCCCGTCCCCATGCCCTTGATGAAATCGCGGCGGCTGACGCCGCCCGGGTGCTTCTTGTCCGAATTTTTTTCCATGGTCACCTCTAGGGAAGTGGCCGGACTAGAGCAGCCTGAGCAGGGCCAGGGCGCCGAGCGAGAGAGCCAACGCTGCGGGCGAAGCCCAGCGCAGGTGTGCCGGCCGGCTTTCGAGCGCGGCGAGGACGGCGCCGGCCCGGAAGCCCAGAGGAACGGTGAGGGCCGACAGAGCCACGGCGATGGGCGCGTAGTAAAGCGAGAGGGGATAGGACGTCCCCGCGACACAGGGTGCGACGCCCGTCGCGAACTTGACCAAGGGGAAGAGGTTGACGGCGACGAGCGCGGCCATGCCTCCAACGAGCCCTTGCCCAGCGGTTTTTCCTGCGAGCGATTTGCGGATGATGCTGACAATCAGGGCGAAGGCCGCGCCCTCCATGACGATGGCGAAGATGGGGTTGCCGATGGCGCCGCTAAGGACCGGCAGGCCGAGGAGCAGGGCGTCGAAGAGCTTGAAGCCCGAGGCGATGACGACCATCAGGGCCGCCGTCTTGACGCGGGGCGAGACCGCCCAGGCCGCGGCCAGGAAGAAGAGGGCCGCGCCCGTCATCAGCGAGCCGGAGACGGTCGAAGCGCACTGGCGCAGGTACATGCCGAGCGCCGCTTCGGAGAGTCCCCAGAGGCCGCCCAGGACGAGAATCGGGCCCCAGTTCGTTTTTTGCGGGGTTTGAGACATCGTTCCCTCCGGATTCCGGATTTTTGGGGAGATACATCCCTCAATATACGGAGTTCGCCGGGCCGCGTCAACCGGCGTGAAGCCCGCTTTCCCAGGGCGAGAGTTCATCTCTCATGTTTCCTGTGATATATTTATCCCAGAGGTCCGCAAACATGAGAAAAACACCGGACAAACAGTCGTCTTTGATAATTAGAGGAGGGAAGATGTCGTTCACGGCCCTTTTCCTCAAAGTACCGGAGGGCTATGTCGGATTTGTCGAAGAACTTCCTGGTGCCAACACCCAAGGCGCGACATTGGAGGAGACCAGAAAAAACCTCAAGGAAGCCGTCCGGCTTATCCTCGAAGCCAACCGCAGTCTTGCCGAGAAGGATATCGCCCGCCGCCCCGTCATTAGGGAAAAGATCGAGGTCTCCCTCCGTTGAAACGGAAGGAACTCATCCGTCATATTCAATCGCAAGCATGTTGTCTCTTGCGGGAAGGGCGTAAGCACTCCGTTTATGTCAACGGATCTCGGGGCACGGTTTCGACCGTCCCCCGGCATAAGGAAATCGACGAATTTCTTGTCAGGAAGATCTGTAGAGACCTCGAGATTCCCTGTCCATAGATGTCGGCCTGCCTTCAGTCCTTGCGCTCCTTCTCCGCGTCCTTGTCGCGGAAATACTTGAGAACGAGGCCCGTACAGACGAAGGTCGCGACGATGAGGAAGAGAATGACGAAGAACGCCAGCTGGAGGAACGTCCACTCGAGGCTGACGTCTTTCTCCCCGTGGTAGATATCCGTCAACGCGGCGAACGAAAGAAAGAGAGCGGCCAGCCCCAGGATCGCCAGCGTCAGAGAAACCGTCGCCCATATCCTGAGTTGTTTCATGTTTCCCTCCCGGACATGCCGCCCGTATTGTAACACGGATTCGTGCGGGGGGCAGGTCGGCGCCGGAGAAGACCTCGCCGGGATAAGCTTCGGCGGGGTCGGCGTCGTCAATATCGTCCGCGACAACCCCAAGGGACTCAAGGTCCTGCCCGTCTTCAACGCCGGATTCTGAGGAGTCAGCTCAGGTCGTCGCCTGGGTTTTCGCCTCAGCCGGGCTCTTGGCCCAGAGCCGGTTGACGACCCGGATCAGGACGAGGCCGCTCGCGATGAAGACCCCCAGAAGCACGAGAGCGTAGGTCGTGCGGCCGTAGAGGAAGTTCCCGACCATGAACAGGGCCGACCAGATGGTCAGCGACCCGGAGACCCAGCCGATGAGGGCCAAGGGGAAGCTCTCGCCGGGGGCCCTGGCCTCGGCCTCGGAGATGCCCGCCTCCTTCCGGACCGCCTTCCATCCCGGGCCGAAGGGACGGACTTTCTTGTAGAAAGCGATCAGGGTCTGGCGGTCGGTCTGGGGGCCGAGGAAAGCGGTCAGCATCCAGCTGATCGTCGTCACCGCGACCGTCAGGATGAGGGCGTAGTGCGTCGGGACGATGACCCCGAACTTGCGCAGGACGAGGAGGAGGAGGGAGAAGGAGAACGAGCTGATCATGGCGTTGACTTCGCACCAGGCGTTGACCCGCCACCAGAACCAGCGGACGAGGTAGAGGAGTCCCGTGCCGGCCCCGATCTGGAGCATGATGTCGAAGCTGTCCTTGGCCGTGTCCAGGACGAAGACGAGCGCGCCGGCCGACACGAACAGGACGATCGTCGCCATGCGGCCGATCATGACGTAGTGCTTCTCGGTGGCGCTCTTGTTGATGAACCGCCGGTAGAAATCGTGGACGAGGTAGGAGGCGCCCCAATTGAGATGGGTCAGGTTGGTCGAGGAGTTGGCCGCGATCAGGCCGCCGACCATCAGGCCGATGAAGCCGACGGGCAGGAACTTGAGCATGGCCGGGTAGGCGATGTCGTGGCCGAGGAGGGCCGGGTTGAGGTTGGGGAAGGCCTTCTGGATGTCGGAGAGCTGGGGGAAGACGACGATCGAGCACAGGGCGACGAGGATCCAGGGCCAGGGCCGGAGGACGTAATGGGCGATGTTGAAGAAGAGCACGGCCCCGAGCGAGTCCTTCTCCGATTTCGAGGCCAGCATGCGCTGGGCGATGTAACTGCCGCCGCCCGGCTCGGCCCCCGGGTACCAGACCGCCCACCACTGGACGGCCAGGGGCATGATGAAGATGGCGATGGCCAGGTCCCAGTTGCTCTTGAAGTTCGGCAGCATGCTCAGGAAGTTGATGCCGCCCGGGCCGGGCGTCGCCGAGAGCTTCTCGACGAGGACGCCCATGCCGCCGACGTACTTGACGGCGAAGTAGGCCGCGGCGATGACGGCGGTCATCTTGACGAAGAACTGGATCATGTCGATGATGAGGACGCCCCAGAGCCCGGTGACCGTGGCGAAGACGACGTTGAGGACGCCGACAAGGAGGAGCGTCTGCCAGCGCTCCAGGTTGAAGAGGATGGCGGCGATCTTGCAGGCGGCCAGGTTGACCGTGGCCATGATGATGCAGTTGAAGACGAAGCCCAAATAGATCGAGCGGAAGCCGCGGACGACGCTGGCCGCCTTCCCGGAATAGCGCAGCTCGTAGAACTCGAGGTCCGTCAGGACCTCGGACCGCCGCCACATCCGGGCGTAGAAGAAGACCGTCGCGACGCCGGTCAGGGTGAAGGCCCACCAAACCCAGTTGCCGGCGACGCCGTTGCGGCGGACGATGTCCGTGACCAGATTCGGGGTGTCGCTGCTGAACGTCGTGGCCACCATCGACAGGCCGGCCAGCCACCAGGGCACCATGCGTCCGGAGGCGAAGAACTCGGAGGTGTTCTTGCCCGACCGCTTGCGGTAGAAAAGGGCGGGGCCGAAACAAATGAGCAGGATGGCGAAGACGATGACCCAGTCAATGGTCTGGAGATGCATGACTATTCTCCTTTTTCGGAAGACGTCGGCCGGCGCACGGCGCGCATATTATATGGAGATTGGGGACCCCCGACAAGGGCCGCTTTTTGTTTTGACACGCGCGCGGATATTTTGTTATAAGCAGGATGACAGGAGGTTCCCATGCGTCTTAATAAGAAGGTCGGTTTCTGCGTCTTCGCCCTCGCCGCCGCTTTCCTCCTCGCCGGAGCTCAGGGCTTCGGCCAGGCCAAAAAAGAGGCCAAGCCGGCGGTCAAGGCCGAGGCCTTCGACTACGCGGCCGTGGTCATGCAGCTCAAGGCCCGCAACATCGGGCCGGCCAACATGGGCGGCCGGACCGTCGATTTCGCCGTTCCCGAGAACGATACGTCCGTGATCTATGCGGCCGTCGGGCCGAGCGGGCTGTGGAAGTCCGAGGACTTGGGCCTCAACTGGGCCCCGTCCTTTCACAAGGAGGCGACGGTCTCGGCCGGCGCAGTCGCCGTTTCGCAGAGCCACACCGACATCGTTTGGGTCGGCTCGGGCGAGGCCACGGCCCGTAATTCCGTGGCGCCCGGCGACGGCGTCTACAAGTCCGAGGACGCCGGCAAGACCTGGAAGAACATGGGCCTGGCCGAGACGCGTTTCATCAGCCGCATCGTCATAGATCCAATCAACCCCGATATCGTCTACGTCGCAGCCCAGGGCCACCTCTGGGGTCCCAACGAAGACCGCGGCGTCTACCGGACGGCCGACGGCGGGAAGACCTGGAAAAAAGTCCTCTACGTCAATGCCGAGACCGGGGCCTGCGACATGGCCATCGATCCGTCGAACTCCAAGATCCTCTACGTCGGGATGTGGGAGCACCGCCGCTGGCCGTATTATTTCCGGAGCGGCGGGCCGGGTAGCGCGGTCTACAAGACGGCCGACGGCGGGGACACCTGGACGGTCACGGCCGACGGCCTGCCCGCCGGCCCCTACGGCCGGATCGGTCTCGGAGTCGCCCGGTCGAACCCGAACGTCGTCTACGTCCTGGTCGAAGCGAAAGACGGCGGCCTGTTCCGTTCCGAGGACAAGGGCCGGACCTGGCGGAGGGCCAGCGACAAGGCGACCTACGACCGGGTCAACTTCCGGCCGTTCTATTACAGCCGCCTGACCGTGGACCCGACGAACGACCTCGTCGTTTACGTCTACTCCGGCTCATGCTACGTCAGCCGCGACGCCGGGAAGACGTTCACCCAGGTCTTCCAGGGGGCCCACCCCGACCACCACGCCGTCTGGGTCGACCCGAATGATCCGAAGCACGTCATCAGCGGCAACGACGGCGGCATCGACATCTCCTGGGACGGCGGGCGCCGCGCCCTCGGCGTCGCCGCGCAGCCCTGGGCCGAGGTCTACAACGTCGGCCTCGACATGCGCGACCCTTACTACCTCGACATCGGCCTTCAGGACAACGGGAACTGGCTGGGGCCTTCGAACACCCGGGAACGCGCCGGCATCTTCAACTCCCAGTGGATCCCGACCGGCGGCGGCGACGGCTATTACGCCCAGTTCGACCCCGTCGACTGGTGGATCCTCTACCGCAACCTGCAGATGGGCGGGATCGAACGCCACAACCTCAAGACGGGCGAGTCCGTCGGTATCCGGCCCGAGCCGCCGCTCGACGAGCCGCCCTACCGCTTCAACTGGAACTCGCCGATCTACCTTTCGTCCCACAACCGCAACGTCCTCTATTTCGGAGGCAATTTTCTTTTCAGGTCCCTCGACCGGGGCGTGTCCTGGACCAAGGCCAGCCCGGACCTAACGACCAACGACCCGGCCAAGCTCAAGGACTCCGGCGGCCTGACCATCGACAACACCGGCGCCGAGAACCACTGCACCATCCTGACCATCACCGAGTCGCCGCTCAAGGAAGGCGTCCTCTGGGTGGGCACGGACGACAGCCAGCTCCAGGTGACGCGCGACGGCGGCAGGACTTGGGAGAACGTGACCGCGAACATCAAGGGCTTCGGGCCGGGCGACAACTGGGTCACCCGGATGGAGGCCTCCCACTTCGTCGAGGGCGGTGTCTACCTGACCGTTTCCCGGCACCAGGTCGCCGACTACCGGCCGTACATCTTCAAGACTGAGGACTTCGGCAAGACCTGGACCTCGCTCAAAGGCAACCTGCCGGAGTACGGCTACCTCCACACCGTCCGGGAAGACCCGGAGAACCGCAACCTCCTCTTCGTCGGCAGCGAGTTCGGGCTGTTCATCAGCGCCGACGGCGGCAGGAAGTGGATCCCCTACAAGGGGGATTTCCCGACCGTGGCCGTCCGCGACATCCAGATCCATCCGCGCGAGCGCGACCTCGTCATCGGCACCCACGGCCGGGGCGTCTGGATCATCGACGACATCCGGCCGCTCGAGAAGCTCACGGCCGAGGCGGTGAAGTCGGAGGCCATCCTCTTCGACGTCAAATCGGCCGTCCTCTTCTCCCCCAGGTCGACCGTGGACAATTACAGCGACGCCGGCTACGCCGGGACCAATTCCCCGTTCGGCGCGGCGATCAACTACTACCTCAATCCGGCCGCGGCCGGCGGGGCCAACATCCGGCTGTCCATCCAGGATAAGGACGGCCGGCAGGTGGCGACACCGTTCGCGGGCCGGGAGCCCGGGCTCAACCGCGTCTACTGGGCCCTGCGCGAAGGCGCAGCGCCCCCGGCTCCGGCGGCAGGCGAGGCGCGCGGCGGGGGAGGCGGCGACCGGGCCAGGGGCGGCTTCGGGGATTACGCCCTGCCCGGCGAGTACAAGGCCGTCCTCGAAGTCAACGGCAAGAAAATGGAAGCCCCGTTCGTGGTCAAGGAGGACCCGGACCAGGGAATTTCCATGGAGGAGCGTCTCCTCGGCCGGAAATATCGGCGCGAGGCCCAAGACCTGGCCCAGAAAGGACGGGCCTTGCTACAGGCCCTCGACGCCACGGGCAAGCAGCTCGACGACGTCGCCGGCCGCGTTGCGGGGATGAAGAATACCGACGCGGCCCTGGCGGCCAAGGTCAAGGCCGTCAAGGAGAAGGTCGACGCCATCAAGGCCGTTTTCTACTTGAGCCCGCCCGGCCAGGGTTTCTACCGCAAGCCGCTCATGGTCGCCTTCCGCGGCGGCACGGCGGCCGAGCTCGTCACGGGCGGGAGCCGCGGCTTCGGGGGCATGGGCGCGCCGACGCAGACGGCCATCGACCAGCTCAACGACTTCAAGGCCTTCGCCGAACCGCTCTTCCAAAAGATGAAGGACATCACCGAAAAAGACGTCCCCGAGCTCAACAAGCTCCTGGCCGAAAAAGGAGTGCCGTACATCAAACAAGACTCCTAGTTGACTTTGACTGAGCCCCGGGACATTTGGTATAAGCAGGCTGGATAAACCGCCCATGGAGGAGCCCTTGCGTTTCAGCAAATCATTTAAATTATTCACATTAGCCATCGCTCTAGCGCTCGCCCTGCCGGCCTTCGCCGAGAAGCTGCCGACGGCTAGGCCGGAGCTGGTCGGCCTGTCCTCGGAGCGGCTGGGGCGGATCGGCGAGGTCATGCAGAAGTACGTCGACGAGGGCCGGCTCGGCGGCGCGGTCACGCTCGTCGCCAGGAACGGAAAAGTCGTCTACCTCCGGTCCTTCGGCAAGCTCGACCCGACGACCGGCGTGGCCATGCCGGCGGACGCCATTTTCCGCATCGCCTCGCAGTCCAAAGCCGTGACGAGCGCCGCCGTCATGATCCTCTTCGAAGAGGGAAAGCTCCTGCTGGACGACCCGGTTTCGAAGTACATCCCCGAGTTCAAGGACACGACGGTCGCCGTCCCGGAGGCGGCGAAAAAGGGGCCGGGCTACAAGATCGTTCCGGCCAAGCGGCCCATCACCGTCCGCGACCTGTTGACCCACACGGCCGGTATCTCCTACGGCGACGGGCCGGCCAAGGACCTCTATAAAGCCGCCGGCCTCCAAGGATGGTTCATGGCGGACCGGCCGGAGCCCATCGGCGCGTATATCAAAAAGCTCGCTCGACTTCCGTTCGACGCCCAGCCGGGCGAGAAATGGGTCTACGGTTACAACACCGACATCCTCGGCTACCTCGTCGAGGTCGTCTCCGGGATGAGCCTGGCCGATTTCATCAAGGCCAGGATCACCGGCCCGCTCGATATGGCCGACACCGCGTTCTTCCTGCCCGAGGATAAAGCCGGACGGATGACGGCCGTCTTCGGGGCCAGCAAAGACGGCAAGGCCGAGCTCGTGGCCGACCCTCGGGAAAACGCCTACGTCAGAGGACCCAGGACGTGCTATGGGGGAGGGGCGGGGCTCCTCTCGACGGCCGAGGATTACGCCCGCTTCCTGCTCATGCTCCAGAGCGGCGGAGAGTGGGGCGGCGTCCACGTCCTCAGCCCGAAGTCGGTCGAACTCATGACCGCGGACCACGTCGGGGCGCTCTATAGAAGCCAGGGCTTCGGACTCGGCTTCTGGGTGACGAAGGAACTCGGCCGGAACGGCGAGCCGGGGTCGGCCGGAGCTTTCGGCTGGGGCGGCGCTTACCACACGACGTACTGGGTGGACCCGGCCGAGAAGCTCGTGGCTGTGTTCATGACCCAGCTCCTGCCCGCGACGGGCAGCGACGCCCAGGCGAAGTTCAAAGCCTTGGTCTACCAGTCGATCGTGGAGTCCTATTCCCGCTGACTGGCCAGACCGCCGGCGATCTCTCCGCCGTCGATAACGAACATTTGTCCGGTGATGAATGCCGCCTCGTCCGAGGCAAGGAAGGCGAAGAGCGCGGCCACATCCTCGGGCTTTCCCAGCCGGTCGAGCGGGATCTTGGCTTGGAAGGCGGCGAGCATCGCCGGCGCGTATTCGGCCTCCTGCATGGGCGTCAGGATGTAGCCCGGGCAGACGCAGTTGACCCTGACCCGCGGCGCAAGTTCCAGGGCCATGGACCGGGTGAGCTCGATGACGCCGGCCTTGGAGGCGTTATAGTCGGCGTAGTGATGGTAGCCCATGATCCCGTTGGTGGAGCCCATGTTGAGGATGACCCCGCCGTTTCCATTCATCATCCTGCGAGCGGCCTCCCGGGCGATGTAAAAAGCGCCGTCGAGGTTTGTCTGGATGACCCGACGCCATTCCTCCTGCGTGATATCCAGGAATCGATGGCGGATGCTGATCCCGGCGTTGTTGACCAGGACGTCGAGCCCACCCCAGAGCCGGTCGATCTCGGCGAAGGCGGCCGCGACCTCGCCGGCGGCCGAGACATCCGCCCGGATGGTCGTCGCGAGAGACGGCAGCCTTTCCGCGGTTTCGGCCAGGGCTTCGGGGTTCTTATCGAGGATCGCGACCCGGGCCCCTTCATCGAGGAACCGGCCCGCCGTGGCGGCGCCGATGCCCTGGGCGCCGCCCGTCACCAACACTCTCTTGCCCGCTAATCCGCGCATGGGTTCCTCCTCCCGGTATGGGAAGCCCCATTCTAGCTCAGCGGAACAGGGAAAGGGAAGAGGAGTCGCTGGGCCGGCGCGTCCGGCGGAGCAGACGGCAGAAGACCGCGTAATCGAAGAGGCCCAGGACGGCGATGATGATCATGAAGGCCGACCATTGAAAGGAACGGACATGGACGGTCCGGCCTTCGCGGGGTTGAGATCTCATCGCGAGGTATTGAGGAAGGAAGATGTGGGAGTTCCGGGGATGGGTCGTCCGGATGACGACCTTGGAGTAGGGGTCGGTTCGCAGGGAGGAGGTCGTCGTCGTGCAGGGGACGAAGAGAAAGGCCAGCAGGAATAGACTGCCGAAGAGCGCGATGACGAATCTCGTGCAGTTCATGGAGCTCCCTCCGGTTTCTCCGTCCTCAGAGAGAATACTCGCCGGGAGGCGTGAACGTTTAGGCCGGACCGGTCAGCGGACCTGGCGCTCGAGCTTTTCGTACTCTTCGCGGATCTCGGCGGGGAGCCGGCCCTTGTAGGGTTTAAGGAAGGCCCGGACCTCGTCGACCTCGCTCTTCCATTCCTTGATGTTGACCTCGAAGAGCCGTTCGAGCTTGTCCTTGGGGAGGGAGAGGCCGGTCATGTCGAAGTCCTGGATGCGCGGGACGAGGCCGGCCGGGGTTTCCCTCGCCGGGACCGCGCCCGTCACCCTGTCGATGACCCACTTGAGGACGCGCATGTTGTCCCCGAACCCCGGCCAGATGAACTTTCCACGGTCGTCCACCCGGAACCAGTTGACCGAGAAGATCTTGGGCGGCCGGGACAGGCGGTTACCGACGTTCAAGTAGTGGCGCCAGTAGTCGGCCATGTTGTAGCCGCAGAAGGGCAGCATGGCCATGGGGTCGCGGCGGACGACGCCGACCTTCCCGGTGGCCGCGGCTGTCGTCTCCGAGCCCATCCGCGCGCCCATGAAGACGCCGTGGGACCAGTTGAAGCTCTCGGTGACGAGCGGGATGAGCTGGGTGCGGCGGCCGCCGAAGATGATGGCCGAGATGGGCACGCCCTGGGGGTTTTCGGCCTCCTTCGACAGCATCGGGGAGCTTGTGATCGAGGCCGTGAACCGGGAGTTGGGGTGGGCCGCCTTGGTCCCCGACGCCGGCGTCCAGGGTTTGCCCTGCCAATCGAGGAGATGCTCGGGGACGGGCCCGTCGATGCCCTCCCACCAGGGCTCGTTCCGGTCCGTGTCCAGGGCGACGTTGGTGAAGAGCGTCGGGTTGAAAGCGCCCCGCTTGATCGTCTTCATCATGTTCGGGTTCGTCTTCATCGACGTCCCCGGCGCGACGCCGAAGTAGCCGGCCTCGGGATTGATGGCCCAGAGCCGGCCGTCCGGACCGATGTTGAGCCAGGCGATGTCGTCGCCGAGCGTCCAGACGCGGTAGCCGGGCAGGGCCGATTCCATCATGGCCAGGTTCGTCTTGCCGCAGGCGCTGGGAAGCGCGGCCGTGACGTAGGTGACGTTGCCGCGGTGGTCCTCGATACCCATGATGACCATGTGCTCGGCCAGCCAACCCTGCCTGTAGCCGAGGTAGGAGCCGATTCTGAGGGAAACGCACTTCTTGCCGAGGAGGGCGTTGCCGCCGTAGCCCGAACCGACGCTCCAGACGAGCCCTTCCTCGGGGAAGTGCATGATGTAGCGGCGGTTGGGGTCGAGGGTCCCGATCGAGTGAAAGCCCTTGATGAAGTCCTCGCGGTTGCGCAGCTTCTCCAGGATGGGCGTACCGATGCGGGTCATGACGCGCATGCTGATCGCGACGTAGCTCGAATCCGTGATCATGAGACAGGCCTTGGCGTAGGGCGAATCCGGATGGCCCATCATGTAGGGGATGACGTACATCGTCCGTCCGGCCATGCAGCCGTCGGAGAGCTTAGCCATGACCTTCTTGGCCTTCGCCGGCTCCATCCAGTTGTTGTTCGGGCCGGAGGCTTCTTTCGTGGGGTGGCAGACGAAGGTCAGGTGCTCGGTCCGGGCGACGTCGGTCGGGGAGGAGCGGTGGAGGTAGGCCGTCGGCCAGGTCTTATGGTTGAGCTTCTGGAAGACGGGGCCGTTCAGCCGCTCCTCGTTCAAACCGATTTCGAGCAGCCGCCAGGCCTCGCCGTCGGAGCCGTCGCACCAATAGACACGGGCCGGCTTGGCCAGCTTCTCCTGGTCCTCGACCCATCGTTCAGCGGCGGATACCATGCTTCTCAGTCCACTCCCTTTTTATCAATTCAGAAAGACGAAGTCAAACCCCAGACTTCCCGGGGTTAACCCTGAGCCGGGCTTCCCACCGGCTTTGCAGTGCCGGTGCTGGAAACCGGCAGTCCCGGTCTTACCAAGACCGGGGCCTCGCTTCGCGTCCCCGCCTTGAAAGGCGGAGCTTCGCGTCAAGGGACGAGCCTTCGGCTCGCCACTCGCCCGTGTCTTATATCCACGGGCGAGTACTGCGGAAATGGACCCCCAGGCAAGGCCGCCCTCATCGCTTCGCGCATGAGGACTGCAAAGCCCGGGGCCCCCGCCGCTGTCGGCGAACGGGTCAAACCTGGATCTCGTAGACGACGGGGATCGCGGCGAGTGAAATACTGGGATT
>JADBLN010000069.1 GCA_014894455.1 Acidobacteriota bacterium
AGCCCTGGATCGTGAACGGCCAGAGCTTTCTCGACCGCGAGGCGGAGATCAAGCGGCAGACAACGAAAAAATAGGGCTATTTTTTGCGAAAAGCTTGTTAGGAGCGATCTCGATGCGAAGAACATTCAAGCTGAGCTTTGCTTTGTTCCTCTTGGTTCACGGTCTTTGGGTCCTGGCCGCGAGCCAGGTCCCGACTCCCGAATCCGCCCTCGGGTTCAAGCCGGGCGCCGACATGAAACTGGCGACCTACGACCAGACGATCGACTATCTCAAGAAGCTGGCCGCGTCGAGCCCGGGCCTCAAGCTCATGGAAGCCGGAAAGACAACCCAGGGCCGCGTCGCTTACTACGCCCTGATCTCGAGTCCGGAGAACCTGGCCGGGATCGACCGCTTGCGGGAGATCGCCCAGCGCCTGGCCCATCCTCGGGGCTTGACCGATGACGAGGCCCGCGCCCTCGCGCGCGAAGGCAAGGCCTTCGTCCATATTGACGGAGGATGCCATGCGACCGAAGTGGCCGGTCCGCAGATGATCCCTCAGCTCGCCCATGATCTTTTGACGCGCCCGGAGGACCCCCGGATCCGGGAGATCCTCGAGAACGTCGTCGTCATGCTCTGGCCGACCTCGAACCCGGACGGCCAGCAGATGGTCGGCGAGTGGTTCCTGAAGAACCTCGGCACGCCGTACGAGTCGTCGGGGCTGCCGCGCCTTTATCAGGAGTACGTCGGCCACGACAACAACCGCGACGGCTACATGATCAACATGATCGAGTCGCGCCTCATGGAACACGTTTGGCGCCAATGGGAACCGCACATCATCTATGTCCATCACCAGACGGCGCCGTTCCCGGCGCGGATCTGGCTGCCGCCGTTCTCCGAACCCGTCGGGCTCGAGGCGCCTTATCTCTCCGCGCGCGAGGTGAACATGATGGGCATGGCCATCGCCAAGGGCCTCGAAGAGCGCGGGCAGACGGGGGCCATTCACATGGGTACCGCCTTCGACGCCTGGTATCCGGGCTATGTCGACTACGCCCCCATCTTCAAGAACATCCCGGCCTTCTGGACGGAGACGGCGGGGAACATGGCCGCCCCCCGCGAATACACGGTCAAGGACCTGCCCCAGGCCTTTCGCGACCTCCGGCCGCAGAGTCTGTACTCCAGCCCCTGGCGGCCCGGCGGGTGGCGGCTGGGCGACGCCGTCGCTTACAACGAAACAGCCTCGCTGGCGGTGCTGGAGTATGCGGCGAAGTACAAGGCGTCGCTGCTGTATAACCGCTATCAGGCCGGCCGCGATCAGATCGCCCGCGGGAAAAAAGACGCTCCGTACGCTTACGTCTTCCCGCAGGACCAGCGCGATCCCGTCGCCGCCGTCGAACTTCTTCGCCGCCTGGCCTTCGGAGGCGTGCGCGTCCTTCAGTTGACGGCGCCCGTCATCTTGGATAATGTGACCTATCAGGCCGGAACCTGGATCGTCCCGACCGACCAGGAGTTCGCCGCGATGGCCCGCGAAGTCCTCGATGTCCAGAAATATCCTGACCTGCGCCAATATCCGGGCGGACCGCCAATGAGGCCTTATGACGCAGCCGGCTGGACCCTACCCCTGCAGATGGGCCTCAAATGGGCGGCCGTCTCGACGCCGCTCGGCGATGAGGTCCGGGCGAAAATGAAGCTCTTGGGCCCTCCGGCGGAGCCGAAGATCGAGCTCGCGCCGTATAACATCGCGGCGTCCGCCGACCCGGCCCCATTCGACAGCGTGCCGGGCATCGGCTTCGATTCGAATCCCTCCGCGGCGGCCATCATTCCGCCGGCCGGCAGGATCACGGGCAGCGGGCGGGCGCTCGCGGTCGATCCCGCCCAGAACAACGCCTTCCGGGCCATCAACCGCGCCTGGAAAGAGGGCGCTGCCGTTCAATACGCGGCGGGCGTCGCCGGCCGGGGCGGGCGCTATTTGATCCGGGGACTTTCGAAGTCGGCCCAGTCGGCGCTCGTCGGATCGCTGGCCCTCGTCGCCGAGCGCACGGCCGCCGGCGGCACGCCGCTGAAGAGATTGCGCCTCGGCCTCTATCAGCCGTGGAGCGGCAGCATGGACGAAGGGTGGACCCGCTGGCTGCTCGAGCAATACGGTTTCGAGTTCGTCAGCCTGCATCCCGAGGATTTTCACACCCCGCTCCGCGGCAAGGTCGACGTGATCATCCTCGCCGACGACGCGCGGATCCCGTTGGAAGGCGCGTCTGGCGGCCAGGGCGCCAGGGGAGCGGGAGCTCCCGCTCCCACTACCGGAGCGCCGCCCGCGGGAGGCCCTCCCGCCGAGGGAGCCGGCGCTCAATCGGCCGGAAGCCGCGGGGGAGGGGCGACCCGCGTGGTTCGGCCGGAATACGCGTACGCGCTCACGGCCGACGATATCAAGGGATTCGAAGCGTTCATCCGGGGCGGCGGCACCGTCGTCTGCTTCAACGCGGCCTGCCGATTCGCCGTCCAGCAGTTCAAACTGCCGGTCAAGAACGCCGTGGAGGGCCTGAAGGCGGAGGAATTCTTCCTGCGCGGATCGATCGTCGAAGTGAGCGTGGATGCGACGCATCCGGTGATGGCCGGCATGCCCGAAAAGGCGGCCGTCTTTGTCGACGGCAGCCCGGTCTTCGACTTGCTCGATGGCTTCAAGGGCAGGGTTCTGGCCAAGTACGCGGAAACGGGCTCCCCTCTCCTGTCGGGGTACCTGATCGGCGAAAAGTATCTCTGCGGAAAAGCGGCCGCGCTCGATGTCGAGCTCGATCAAGGGCACGTCGTCCTTCTCGGTTTCCGTCCCGAGTGGCGGGCCCAATCGTTCGGAACGTTTCGGGTCGTTTTCAACGCGGCGTTGTACGGAATGTAAGGGAAGGGGATCCCGAGAGGAAATTAAATGCGGAAAGTCTCGCAGGCGATCTACGACCGCATCGACAACGGTGTCTACGCCGTTCAGAGTGACCAGTGGTGGCAGCCGGAATCCGCCTGGTATCAGATGACGGTTACTTTCAATCCCGCCCGGGTGGGCTACGCGAAAAGAAAACTGATCGAGGAGCTCAAGTTCGATCCCAAAGCCACGTCCGCCCTGGAAGTGGGCTGCGGGGGGGGATTCCTGACCGAGGAGATCGCCCGGATGGGCTTCGCCACGACCGGCGTCGATCCCTCCGAGAGGTCCATCCGCGTCGCCGCCGATCACGCGCGGCAAAGCGGGCTGGACATCCTTTATCTGACGGGAGCGGGCGAGTCACTCCCGTTCGAGGACCGCTCCTTCGGCGCCGTTTTCTGTTGTGACGTCCTGGAGCATGTCCGGGACCTGCCCAAGGTCATTTCCGAGATCTCCCGGGTCCTGAAGCCGGGGGGCGCATTTTATTACGATACCCTCAATCGCACCTGGGCCAGCCTCCTGGGCGCCATCAAGATCGGACAGGTCTGGAAGCGATGGGCCTTCTTCCCCCCGAACCTCCACGTCTGGCGGATGTTCATCAAGCCCGGAGAAATGAAGTCGCTCCTCCGGCAAAACGGCCTGGAGTGGAAAGACCACCGGGGCACGATGCCCGATGTCCCCATCCCCCGGCTCCTCGGTTACCTGCGCAAGAGGGCTAAGGGGGAATGGACCTACGGTGAACTCGCCGGCCGGGTCCGGATGATCGAAAGCCGCATCACGGCGGTCATGTACATGGGCTATGCCGTAAAAAAAGATCCGTCCGGCGCCGATGCCGATCCGAAGAAACTGGAGAGACGTGATGGATGATGTCCTGAAAATCGCCAAGAATTGCCGGCACTATGCGATGTGCAAGATCGATTATCTGGGGAGCGGCGTCTGCGCTTCGGGGCTGGAAAAACATTATGTCAGTTTTTATCCCGAAGGCAGAATGGACCTCTATGCAGCCATCGCAGAGAAGACCATCCCCATCACCGAAAAATGCGTAGAGATCGCAGACAGCTGTAACCTATGCGGCAAATGCGATTATCAGTGTTACTTTGTCATGGAGCTGCGGCCCTCGAAAGTCATGAAGGCCTTGAAAGACCATGTCGGGGCTTATCTTGAAAGTGGCGGGAAGATCGTCCCTGCGAAAGATGACAGGCTTCTCGCTGAAATGAAGGGAATTGTCGGCGATTACTGGGCGACCAACGATCCCGCGGTCAGAATAACCTATCATCATGACCTCTGTCCCCACGTGACTTTCAAGATGCCGGAATATGTCGTCATGCCGAATTCGATAGAGGAGATCTCTGCCATCGTCAAGCTCCTCAATAAGAATAAAATTCCCTATGTCGTGCGCGGCAATGGCGCATCCAGTCATGGATTGGTGTTCAGTGAAGGCGCGGTCCTGGACCTCAACCGGATGAAGACCATGGATTTCGATGAAAAGAACTGGTTGGTGAAAGTGGGACCGGGCATAGCGGCATTCGATCTTCAATGGGAAGCCAAGAAGCGCGGCGCCAGGGTCCATACGGCCGAGCCGGCGGCTCTCGTTTGCGCCAACATCATGACGTCCGGGTTACTTTCTACTTTTTCCACGGCCTACGGCGTCTCCGCCGATAACTTCATCGACGCAGAGTTTATCGCCAGAGACGGTTCATTTTTCAGGCTGAATGACATTACGGCGCCGAATCTTTTCGCCTTCCATAATTCGAATGCCGAGCATGAGGCTTTTGCCATATGCGTATCGGTCAGCATGAAACTTCATCCTGTGACAGATGACGAATCGGGCATCCTCGTGCCCTTTGAATCACTTGAAAATGCCCTCGATTTCGCCAAAGATTGTGCAACTCGGCATATCGGGCTGGCGATAGGAATTCTCGGGGAAGAGTTCATGTCGTCTTTCCTCGCCCCGACTATAAAACGTACCGCCGACGTCAAGGATATTTTCACCCAAAAATTGGGTATGCCCTATCTCGTCCTTCTTATCGGGGATAAATATGCGTTACGTTCCGTCCGTGAGATGGGGCATCCGGCCATCGACCAGAAGCTTTTTAAAACGCTTTTCCATGGATTGTCGGCGTTAAAATCCGCGAATTGGCTGGACTTACTGAAGGAACTTTCAAGCGATGAACCCTTCTCTTACCTCCGGATCGGCCAATTCGCCGACCTTGCCGAGACGGCGCTCGCTCCTTCTCCCGCTCAACTGACTCAGGACGTTGACCCGGATCTAAGTCCATTTTTTGAAGAGCTTTACTCCAGACCGGAGATGACCGATCTCGTCTGGCTGAATACGTTCAGGATCATGAGCTCACGCTATAACCGGGAGAAACCCTGTGTGGCGCTCGTTTGTTATCTCCCGATCGACACGTCATTAATTGAAGAGATTCAGGGCCGATTTCAGGATATTGCGCGCAAGCATCACCTGAAAAGCGCATTGGGATTCATTACGCCGATCGACAGTGGAAAAAGATGCGTTTGGGAACATGATTTCTATTTCGACCATAACGATCCCGCTGAAGTATTGAGGATCCAACAGGCGGCATATGAAGCCGGCGCCCTTATAGATGATTATTCCTTGAAAACCGGCACGATCAGGCAGGTCCGTTATGTCGTCAACCAGGGATGCTGCCGGAAAGAAAATCTATTATACTCCTAGTCAACCGAGAAAGCTGTGTAGCGCTTGCGAATATTTTTGAGGCAGGTGGCATATGGATGAATCACGGAATCTGACAACTCGCGTAACTCGCGTGGCGCTTGCCCTCGTCGTTCTGGGGGCCATCCTTACGGCCGGGCTTTCGGCCGCGTCACGGGGTCCGGGTCAAACCGCCGACGCCGGGGACGTCAAGGAGAAAAAATTATCCTACTTCACCCGGCTCTGGGAGCTGGACAAGGGGGCGCGCAAAGGAAAACGCGGTGTCACCTACCACCGGTCCAATTACGCCCTGGCGTTCTCCTACAACTCCTCGCCCAATCTCGCCCCCCTTCAGGAAGCGGACCCGACCAAGACGCTGACGAAGCCGGAGGTCACCTTCCAACTGAGCTTCAAAGCCAAGCTTTGGGAGGACTTCCTCGGACGGGAGATGGACCTGTGGCTCGGCTACACCCAGAGGTCCTTCTGGCAGCTCTACAACTTCGATGATTCTTCTCCGTTCCGGGAAACGAACTACGAGCCCGAAGTCCTTCTCAACTTCAGGACCCGTTTCAGCTTCTTGGGACTGCAGATCCCCTTCGTGACGGTCGGCTTAAATCACCAATCCAACGGCCAGTCCGAACCCTTGTCGAGAAGCTGGAACCGCATCGTCGCCCACCTCGGACTGGAGAGGGGCGAGTTTTCGCTTCTTTTATCGGGCTGGTTCCGCATTCCGGAAAGCGCCGTGGATAACGATAATCCCCGGATCGACAGGTACATCGGATACGGCGAGGTCCGGGCCTTTTATTTCCTGAAAAAGCACCGGCTCGGGGTCATGCTCCGAAACAACTTGAATTTCGTTACCAACCGCGGCGCCCTCCAGATCGAATGGAGCTTCCCGCTCTTAGCCCAGTTCAGCGGCTACGTCCAGTATTATATCGGCTACGGCGAGAGCCTTCTCGATTACAACCACCGGGTCAACCGGATCGGCATCGGTTTCATCTTGTCGGATTGGAATTAAGGCTCCGGTAGACCAATTCCAGCCACTGGGGAGCCCTGAGCTCGGCGAGGCCTGCCGATAATTTTCGTTTCACGGCAGACCTCCTAGAGCCTCTTTGATGCGTTGGAGATTCGCGGCCGCAGCCTTCTCGCCCTTCAAGGCGATCCTGCGGGGCTCGGAAAAATCGAGGGTCCCGAGGTCGACGGGGACCCGGAGGACGAAATTGGCATGGCGCGCCCTCTCTTCAAAGGACGCGGCCCAGGCCACATCGATCATCCTCTGGACGACCTGAAACGTGTTCTTGAGCTTTTCCGGCGACATCTTCTTGATGGGCCGATGGATGTCCACGAGGACCGTGACCTCGGCCCCCGCTTTCTCGGCGGCTTCGACCGGCGCGCTGTTGAGCACGCCGCCGTCGAGAAGGAGCATCCCCCGCATCCGGACCGGAGCGAATACGAGCGGCAGGGACATCGTCGCCCGGAGGGCTTTGGCGAGCGAGCCTTCGGCAAACAGGACTTCCTTGCCGGACACCAGGTCGACGGCATTGCAGACGAACTTGATGGGCAGGTCTTCGATGCGGACGTCGCCGACGCAGCTCTTCAAGTAGGTTTCGATCGCGTCTTCCTTGCCCAGGCCCATCTTGCTGAAGAACCGGTTTTTGTAGTCCGAGAGCATGATGTACTCGAAAAGGTTCTTCGGGCGTTTGAAAAGGTTGCGGCGCGCCGGCTTGTCGACGTCGTTGTCCAGGCTCAGGCCGCCCAGCATTTCCGTCAGCCTCGCCCCGGAGAGGCCGGCCGCGAACAACCCCCCGACGATCGCCCCCATGGAGGTTCCGGCGATGATGTCCGGGACGAGCCCGTTTTTCTCGAGAACACGGAGAACGCCGATGTGGGCGAGCCCGCGCGCGCCGCCACCCATGAGGACCAAGGCCCAGCTTTTCTTGGCTTTCTTGGGGACCTCGATCATCGCTTGCCCTCCAGATAGATACCCGCCACTTTGAGCGACAGCTCCGGGGCGTCGAGGTCGGCGCGGTTGCAGAGGACGACGACGGTCAGGCCGTCGTCGACGAAGCGCTGGATGGCCGTGCGGAAGCCGGCCGTTTCGCCGTAATGCCACATCCGGGCATGGCCCTTCCACGCGTTCAAGAACCAGCCGAAGCCGTAGTCCGCCGGGGTCCCATCCGGCCCGGTCGGCCCCTTGGAGAGGACGCGGACGGGCGTCAGCGCGGGGCGCATCTCCGATTCGCTCAGCAGGCTGTGCCGGTACAGAGCCTCATCCCACTGAAGCAAGTCCGCCAGTGAAGAATAGACCCCCCCGTCGCCCAGAGTCGCCGACGTCGGGCTCTGGTCCGTCACGCTCCAGCGGCCGTTTTCCTTGGCGTGGCCAAACGCCCGGTTCGGCACCTTGTTCTTGCCGCGGACGTAGGCCAGCGTGTCGATCATGTTCAAGGGCGTGAAGATGCGCTCCTGGAGGAACGAGGGAAAGGAGCGTCCCGAGGCTTCCTTGACGATGAGGCCCAGCAGGACGTAGCCCGAATTGCTATAGCGCCAACGCGAACCGGGCACGAACCATCTGGCCTTCTGACGTTTCAGCAGATCCAGGACACCGGCGTCATGGATCTGGACGTCCTCCACGGGGACGGAGCGATCGGCGGCCGGCATGAGCTCCTCGTAGTCGGGCAGGCCCGAGGTGTGGTTGAGGAGATTGCGGACGGTGACGGCCCGGCCGTATTCGGGGAAATCCGGGAAGAGATCCGTCAGGCGGTCCTCATAGCGAAGCTTGCCGTCGCGAACGAGAAGCATGACCGCCGCGGCCGTGAACTGCTTCGTCACCGAGGCCAGGCGGAAGTCGGTCCGGCCGTCGATCGGGCGCATGGCCTGCAGGTCCGCGACGCCGCGGGCGCCGATGTAAACCGCGCGGCCGTCCTTGGCTACGAGCACCGCCGCCCCTGGCTCGCGCTCGGCGATGAGGCCCTTGAGAAGCGTGTCGACCTGTTTCGCCCGCTGGTCGGCGCCGTCCAGCCGGCACAGGGAGATCAGGAGGAGCGCCAGGCCGAAAATCCCGAATGCCCTTATCGTCGGTCCCCAGAAGATCTCCATTTCGAGTGAATCGTAATGCATACGGCCGGGGAATATCAAGTCAATGTCATCTTTCCGGGGCCGCCCGGGCGAGGAAATCACCGCCCGAATCACCCCAGAAGGCGATTGCCCCCGGCGGGCCGTCACCGGACAATCCCGGGTAGAGTAAAAAATGCCTCACCACGGGAGCGCGCGATGGTGAACAGACGTAAAAGAAGCCGGTTCGTCGAACGCGACGAAGCCCTCATCCGGACCTCCTTGAACAGGTACCAGGGGACGGGGACTCCGGCTTACACCTATGACATCTCCACGGGCGGGGCGCGGATCATCACGTCGAAATGCTATGCCGTCGGAACCGCCGTCAGAATCCGGATAGACCTGGCCAGAACGAACGAGTCCGTCACCCTCGACGGCGAAATCAAATGGCTCAAGGCCAAAGAAGGGGAGGCTCTGTATGAGCTCGGGGTCGGATTCAGAAATCTGAAGTCCCACACGATCCTGGCTCTGCTCAGGCACCTCTACGGCCAGAATACGGGCATCCCCTCGTCCATCGCCTAAGACGCGAGCCCCCTCAGTCGAACTTGAAATTCTTATCCCGGAAGAGCTTCAGGCAGGCGTCCACGACCTCGCGGTCGTAAAGGATGCCCCGCTTCTGGGAGATCTCGTCGAGGGCCGCCTGGATCCCCAGCGCGGGCCGGTAGGGGCGGTGGGAGGACATGGCCTCGACGACGTCGGCCACGCACAGGATCTTCGCCTCGAGGAGGATGTCCTTTCCGGAGAGACCCTGGGGGTAGCCCGAGCCGTTGATGGCCTCGTGGTGCTGGTGGACGATCTGGGCGATCGGCCAGGGGAAGTCGATCTTGCTGAGGATGGTGAAGCCGACCTGGGCGTGCATCTTGATCATGGAATACTCGAGGTCGCTCAGCTTGGTCGGCTTGCTGAGGATTTCCGCCGGGACGTAGAGCTTGCCGATGTCGTGGATGACGCCGGCGATCTCGATGGCCTCCACCTGCTCCTTGTCCAGGCCCATCTCCTCGGCGATGGCCCGGGCCAGCCGGGTGACGCGCTCCTGATGGCCCGCCGTGTACGGGTCCCTCATCTCGATGGCCGACGCCAGCGAGTCGATGGCCGCCTTCAGGGTCGAACGCAGCTTGACCAGGCCTTCGCGGAGGCTCGCCTCGGCCAGCTTACGTTCCGTGATATCCCGGCAGAGATAGACGATACCGTAAGGCGCCTCGTCCGTGCCTCGGAGAATGGCGCCGTCCACTTCGAACTTGATGCTGGGTCCGTTCTTGAACACCAAGCCGATCTCTTGCGGCGCCAGGCGTTTTTCGAACATGATTTTGGAGCTCTGCATGGCCTTGCCGAGGTCCTCAGGGGCGATGAAAGAGAAGATGTTGCGGCCGACAAGACTTTCGACGCCTGTGTTCCCGGTCAGGCGCACGGCGACATCGTTGGCGAAGACGATGTTCCCGACGAGGTCCGTCCGAATGATCATATCCGGGATGGCGGCTACGAGCCGCCGGTGGAGCTCCTCGCTGTCCGCGAGGGCATTCTTGTCCCTCCTGTGTTCGGTGATGTCCTCTCCCGAACTCAGCGAGCCCTGGGCCCGGCCGGTGTTGTCGGTCACAATTGCGTTGTGCCAGGCGATGTGCCGTTCCTCCCCGGACTTCATGACGACGGAGTTTTCATGGTATTCGTGCTGCTCGCAGCGGCCAGCCATGATTTCCTTGAAAACTTCCCGGACGGATTCCTTATCCCCCGTTTGGAGACACGTATCGAACCAGTTTTTTCCAACGAGCTCGGCTTGCTGATATCCCAAAATATTGGCGCCTTTCCGGTTGATCATGATGATTGTTCCCTGCCGGTCGAGCGCGAGAAGCAGGACCTCGGCGATATCCAGGTATTTCTGGATCCTGTCTCGCTCTTGGCCCAGAGCCCTTTCCGCCCGCTTGCGTTCGATCGACCGGGCCACCTGGGACGAGACGAATTCGAACATGCGTTGTTCCGCGGCGCCGTAGGCGTTCGGATCGCTGTAGTGCTGGACGACCATGGTCCCGATCGTCTTTCCGTCGACGATGAGGGGGACGCCGAGCCAGATCGCGGAGGGCGCACCGATGACCTCGACTTCGCCGCGGCCGCGCAGAATCCCGTCCATCGCTTCGTCGCAAAGCAGGGACTTGCCCGTCCGGATCACGTACTCCGTCAGGCCTTTCCCGGGCTTCACCGGGGCCGGGGGCGCGTCCGCCTCGTCCACGAAATAGGGGAAGCTGATGAGATCTTTCTCCCGGTCGTAAAGGGCGATGTAGAAATTCCCGGTCGGCATGACGGTGCCGATGATGCCGTGGACCGACTTGAAGAGGTCGCTCAGTCCGGCCGATGTGTCGGCGGCTTGAGCGATCCGGTAGACGGCGTTCTGAAGGATCTCGGCCTGCTTCCGGTCGTGGATGTCCTGCATTATGCCGATCATCCGGCGGACGTTCCGGTCGTCCTCGATCAGGAATAAACCGCGGTCGTGCAGCCAGCGGTAGCTCCCGTTCTTGTGCCGGAACCGATAGTCGACGTCGTAGGTCTCCCTGTCCTTTTCCGCGACCTCGAGAAGCCGCAACGCCTCGGTCCTGTCCTCGGGATGGATCATCTCCGCCCAGTCCTCGATACCGCCCATCTCCTCTCGCTCGTAGCCCAGGACCTGTTCCAGACTGCCGCTCCAGACGATATCGCCCGTGGACAGGTCGTAGTCGTAGACGACCTGTCCGGATGCCGCGATGATGAGCTCGTACTTTTTGCGCTCGTTGATATAGGGCACTTTAGTTTGACGAGGCTCCGTCCGGATGGGCGTACCCGCGGGCATGTCCGCGGCGGGCTGGATTTCGATGGACATGGCGGGGGGACCGGCGAGGGAGTAAGGACCGAGGTCGGATTTATCCCCCGGGGTTTCCGTCAGACTCTGGGGCATCCGGCCGAAAATCCGCATCGTATTCTTGAAACGATTGTGAGGCAAGGAGATGCGGCAATCCATCCCCCTCCGGAGTCATTCGGGGGGTGATATTCGGGCCGGCTTTCTCACCCGTAGGGGGGAGGGGTCAGATGCGGAGGAGATAGGAGACCTTCAGGGTGATGGAGTAGCCGCCCACTCGGCCGAGGAGCTCGTTCCGTTCGCTCTTCTTGAACGAGACCTGAACGATGTTGCCGGCCCCGAAGTAATACCCGACGAGGAAATCGAGGCTGTACTGGTTCTCCCGGGTCTCCCCGAGGAAACGGGTGTTGAGGAAGAGGCTTCGGGTGAGCTGGTAATGGAGGGCCGTCTCGTAGGCCAGCCCACTAAAGGCCTCCGCCCCGGTGCCGTCGATCGTCTGGCGGATCCAGCCGCCCTCGACCGACCATTCGAGGTTGCTCCGGGGCCGCAGGACGAGCTGGCCCTCGATGTTGGTTTGTGACCCGGGAACGACCGCGGTGAATTCCTCGTTGTAGACGCCGCGCTTTTCCCATCCTGTCTCGAGGCCGACCTCTTTCAGGAAGCCGCCGCGCTCCCAGCTGAAGTCCAGGTTGCCGCCGTAGGTCTTGATGAAGTCGGCCGTCCAAGCGAGTTCGTCGCTCTCGTCGAGGACCTGGTACTTGCTCCGGCCGAATTCAAAGCCGCCGTGGACCTCGATGAGGTTGAAGAACTCCGTCCAGACGAAGACCTCCATGTTGTTCCCGGTCGCGTTGCCGTGGGAATCCTGGCGGGCCATGCCGCCGATGTCGAAGCTGAAGCGCTTGAGGAGCCCCTTGTTGTAGCGCCAGGCGTAGCCGGCCATGAAGTCGAAGGACTGGATATCGACCTGGTCGATGTAGCCCGTCCGGATGTCGACATTGTCCTCGACTCGCTGGAAGCCCGACATGATCTGCAGGCCGGCGTCCGGCTCCCTCTGGAACTGGAGCTGGTGGATGCCGTTTCGAGCGGACGGAGCCCCTTCGTTGAAGGTGAAGGCGCTCATCCCTCGGATGTAATAGAAATCCTTGAAGTTGAAGTTGTAGTCGAGGGCGACGTTCTGGTTGCGGTCCGCGCCGTCGTGGATGCCGGCGTAGTAGACTCCGACCTGGGAGTTCTTGAAGATATCCTTCTGGACGCGGAAGACGCCGAAGAAGGAGTCGCCGGCCTCCTCCTTGTTGAGGGCGCCCAGGATGCCGAAGCCGAACCCGCCCGTCTTGCCGGAGATCTTGGCCGCGAACTCGGGATTGCGGATCCGCCGGGAGTAGAACAGGCTGACGCCTCCGCCGTGGTATTCATCTCCCGAGGACAGGTTGAAATAACTGCTGCCCTCGGTGAAGAAAGGCCGGTTTTCCTGAAGGTAGTTCTCGTAGGGGGAAAGCTGATAGATGAAGGGGTCGGATTCGACCTCGCTGAAGTCGGGGCTGGCCGTGACGTCCAGGTAAAGGTTGGGCTTGATGCCCCACTTGGCGTCGAGGCCGACCGCGGCCTTCGTCTCGGTCTTCGTGCCCGTCGCTTCGTCCCATTTGGACGTCCTGACTCCGGCGTAGGGGAAGAACTCGAGGTTGTAGCCGGGCCGGACGCCGGAGAGGCCGACAAGCTCTCCGGTCTGCTGGAGCTTGGGCAGGTCGCGATCGACGTCGGTCCAGTAGTCGGTTTCGTTCAGCCGGTGGATGTACCTTTCGAAATTAACGCCCCAGACCTGGTTCTCATCGGCGGAAAAGCGCAAGGATTTGAAGGGGATGGCCATCTCGGCGCTCCAGCCGTCCGGCCGCATGGCCGCTTCGGACTTCCAGATCGTTTCCACGGAGTTCTTCTGGATGCCCTTGGGGTTCAGGGAGAAGGTGATACTCGTCCGCTTGTCGTTGTAGGCGTCCAGGATGAGAGTGATCGAATCGTTGTTTTCGAACTCGTTGCGGGGCGTGAGCTCGGCCCAGATCTTGTCAGGCTGGGAGTCCTTCATCAGGAAGGCGAAATAGATATAGTTCTGATCGTAAGCGGCCCAAACGAGAGTTTCTTCAGACGCCTTCGAGCCGTTGACCGGGTCGTACTGGAAAAAACCGGAGACGGGCTCCCGGCCGCGCCAGCATTCGTCGTCGACGAGGCCGTCGATCCGGGGCGGCGTCTCGATGCGGCTGATGGTCAGGGTTTTGGACCGTTCTTGGCTGAAAAGAGAGGGGGCAAGACCGGCGATGAGCGCAAGAACGCCCATCCAGGCGAGGGGACGGTGTCGATATCTCGGCATCATTCAGGCTCCTGAAAACTAAAATCCACCATTCCTTTTGACGGCAGGGGGGCGGATTTTCTTCCCGGAGATTAAAAGGGGAATCCCCCGCTGCGGTTCTTCATGGCCAGCGCGGCCATTCGCAAGATCATAAAGACGATGCCTCCGGAAAGGCCGATCATGTAGAGGATCAAGAGGGCCGCGTTCAGGCGGGGGAGTTTCTTCGAATACACCCAGGGATAGATCAGGTCGAAGAGGGTCTTGCCGAAAAAGATGATCAGGAGGGTCAGCCCGAGGGCGGACCGGTAGAGGTACGGTTTGACGTTGGACATATCGACCCGGTCGAGGTTGATCAGGGGATAGAGGAGCCAGGCCGCGAGGGCCCAGAAAGCGAGGGTCAAGGCGATGACCCAGCCTCTATTTCGCGCTTTCTTCGGCATGTCCGCCGCCGGCCCTAACTTATCTCACCGCGGCGGCTTTTTCAACCCCATTCGTGGGACTCCAACGGACTTCCGTCCCAGGAGTCCCACGAATGGGACAGGCGCTCCAACGCCTGCAGATCAAGAGATCCCACGGACGTAAATTCGTGGAGCTTCAGTCCTCTTCGCGGGATTCCACGGACGTAAGTCCGTGGAGCTTCAGCGGCTAATGCGTGCCTCTCGGGTGGCAGGCGTAGCAGGCCTGGGAGCTGTAGGCATATCCGGTGACACCGCTCGCTCTGTCGAGGGGGACGATGCTCGCCTGACGGCCCTGATGTTCGGCGTGGCAGAGGGCGCAATCGCCCGGCTTGTCCCGGTGGTACCCCTTCTGGGCGGCGATGCGGGAAGCGATCTCCGTGTGGCAGGCGAGACACTTAGCGGCGGCTACCTTACCCCCCTCGTCGTGACAAGACGAACACTCGGTTTCGCCCGGCTTGGGAACGTGGGCTGCGCTCAAGGGACCGGGGATTTCCTGGCGCCCGGGCATCGGCAGGGGGGAGGAGGCTAAGGCGGCATAGGCCGCGAACCCAAACATGGAAACGACAGCCCCCCTCAACAGATGTTTTTTCCAAGCCGTCGACACGGGCATGGCTGACATTTACTCCTACTAATATTATATATCCTATCAAATTAATATTAATGCGTCAAACGCGGCCAGGGCCCTCTACCCCGGGCGCGGCGGGAAATTCCTCCCGGGGTTCATCTCTAGGGGTGATTGACCGGGGCTGGGGGGTAGCTGGATGATAGGATCGGAATAAACTGACAAATTCTCGTCCGGGCGTTCCCGTGCTATGATTCGCCCGGCGCACTTCGAAAGGAGCCGGCCCATGGCCAAGATTCTGTTGCTCGATTTCAGCGAAGCGGAGAGGGACCGCTTGGTCTCCCAGAAATACGACGTGGAAGCCCGGTTCACGGGTTGGACGACGGGGAAAGACGGGTCCCTCGACCTGCCCCAGGAAAGCGAGATCGTCTTCTACCAGGTCGGCGGCGTTGCTGCCGAAGGCCGGGCCGACCTCCATGCCGGGGTCCACGAGGTCCTCACGGTGCGGGTCAGGGAAGGCGCCCGAGTTGTCTGTTTCATCGGCGGCGGGGTGACGCCCCAGCTGACGAACATCGTCGGGCCGATCGAGGGACTTCAGATCAAGGACAGCGCCCGGGCCGACGCGGTGGTTTTCAATCCCCGCGCCCTGTTCCATGTCCCCTTCGAACGGTTCCGGCCGTTCATCGCCAAGGCTTACCGCCTGCTCCCCGAAACCTTCGCCGAGGGCGTCTGGGAGAAAGAGACGGCCTCGAACGGCAAGCTCGAATTCCTGGCCAAGAGCACGGACGGCGCGCCCGTAGCCATGATCCTGAGGAAAGGCAAGGGTCATATCCTGCTCCTGCCGTCATTCGGGCCGAAGAACGTCGAAGTCGTCGACTACATCCTGAAGGACAAGCTGCCGCTCGGCGCCGAGCTCCCCGCGGAGCCGGCCGGCGATTGGCTCGACGGCGAGGACTACGCCTTCCCGGACCTCAAGGCCTTGATCCTCAGGCGGGAAGAGGAGCAGAAGCGTTTCGACGAGGTCCTCGCCGACTTCGACCGCCAGATCAAGGAGATGAAGGCCGGTGGCCAGGAGGAATTCCATCGCCTCCTCAAGGGGGAAGGAGCGGTCCTCAGGAAAGCCGTCGTCCACGCCTTCCGCTACCTCGGTTGGGGCCGGGTGGTGGACGTCGACGAATACTGGAAAAACGTCATCCGGAGCAAGGAGGAGGACGCCTGGCTCATCGACCCCGGCGACTGCCCCGTCGAGGCCGGCATCCGCAAGGGCGAGCTCGTCATCATCCTCGTCCGGGTCGGCAAGAACTGGGCCACCGACGACGAGTGCGCGCTCCTTCAGAAGTACAAGGGCCGGCGGATGCAGGAGTTCGACAACACCCGGATGAAGGCCGTCCTCGTCGGCAACTACTTCGCCGCGACCGAGGCCAAGCTCAGGGACAACCCGTTCTCCGCGTCCCAGGTCGAGGAGGCCCAGAAAGACGGCAACGGCCTGCTCACGACCTACGAGATTTTCCGGGCGATCAAGGCCGAAAAGGAAAACCGCATCTCCAAGGACGCGATTCGCGAACAGATCAAGCTCAAGACCGGCCTGATCAAGTTCGACATCTGAACCCGCGGCCCGCGGCCCCGCCCGGGGCCGTCCCGTCGCGTCGGCCCGCCGCGCAAGAAGGGGTCAAACCTACCTTTTATCACTTTTGCCAACGCATGTTGACTTTCACAAATTGCCTCCCTTCCAAAAGTGATAAAAGGTAGGTTTGACCCCCTCTTATTTATATGCTACAAAAGAGGGCTGTCGATTTCCGGCGCGGGAGAGAGAAATGAAGAGAACGGAGAGGCACCACCTCCAAGAGGACCAGATGGCCCATGGCCTGAGCTGGCTCATCGATTATGCGAAAAAGTGGAAACGGGAGTTCATGATCGTCGCTGGAGCGCTGGCCTTCGCGGCCGTCGTTTTCTGCGCCCTCGTCCTCGTCCGGTCCCACGGCCGGAGCGTCCAGAGCGGGATCATCGGCCAGGTCGGCGACGTCGCCGCCGAGGCGGCCCTGAAACCGGAGAAGCTGGCCGAGCTCGAGAAGCTCGCCGGCGAACGGCGCACCGCCCGGCTGGCCAACCTGGAGCTGGCCAAATACTGGGCGGAGAGGAGCGATTGGGCCAAGGCGGAATCTTACCTGGGCCGTATCGCCGGCGCGCCCAAGGACCTCCTCTATTACCAGACCGAGGACATCAAGGCCCGGGTCGCCCTCGGCAGGAAGGACTTCGACAAGGCCATCGCCATCTACCAAAAGATCAGCGACGAAAAGCCCAAGGTCTATCCGCTCGACGCCGTCCTTTTCCGCCTGGCGGAGAGCCGCGAGCTCAAGGGCGAGACGAAGGAGGCCCTGGCGATCTACAAGAAGCTCCAGGAGGAGTACTCCCAGTCCTACTACGGCTACGAGGCGTCCCTCAAGGCCGGCCGCCTGGGTCTCCGGAAATAGTATGATATAATATCCCCTGAATAACCCGAGGAGGAATTCCATGGCTTTCATCATCACCGAAGAATGCATCAACTGCGGCGCCTGCGAGCCCGAGTGCCCCAACCAGGCCATCACCGCCGGCGAAGAATTCTACGTCATCGACCCGGCCAAGTGCACGGAGTGCGTCGGCCATTTCGACGCGTCCCAGTGCGCGGCGGTCTGTCCCGTCGAAGCCTGCGTCCAGGACCCCGAGAACAAGGAGACCAAGGACCAGCTGATGGACAAGTTCCACAAGCTCTCGGGGAAGTGATCCATCACCGATCGGGCTTGTCTTGAAGAAGGAGTGAACGCGGTTCACTCCTCTTTTTTTTCCCGGGACCATGAATGACGCGACGCCTCAGGGCAAGACCTGGCTGAACGGGCTCCTCTTCGTCCTGACCGTCCTCTCGACCTGTTTTGTCGGCCTCGGCTGGAGCGCGAGCTACCTCTTTTTCGAGTCCGGGGCGGACCCCATCACCGAGGCGGGGCGCGCGCTCAGCGACCCCCGCGTCTTCCCGCTGAGCGCTCTCTATGCCGCCGTCCTGATGACCATCCTCGTCGGCCACGAGCTCGGCCACTACCTGACCTGCCGCCGCTACGGCATCGCGGCGACCTTGCCATACTTCATCCCCGCTCCGACGCTCATCGGGACCCTCGGGGCGTTCATCAAGATCAAGTCGCCCATCAACTTCAAGCGACAACTCTTCGACATCGGAGCCAACGGTCCCCTCGTCGGGTTTCTCCTCGCCCTTCCCGCGCTGGTCGTCGGCCTGGCCTTTTCGAGGGTCACGACGTATGTCCCCGCGGGGGATTCCCTTTTCTTCGGAGAGCCGCTCCTCTTCAAGCTCCTGAGCGCCTTCTTCTTCGGCCGGACTCCGGAGGGGTCGGCCCTCGTCCTTCATCCGGTTGGCTTCGCCGGATGGGTGGGCATCCTGGTCACGTCCTTCAACCTCATCCCGTTCGGCCAGCTCGATGGCGGGCACATCGCCTACGCCATCCTCGGGCGGAAAGCGCGGCTCGTTTCGAAGGGCGTCGTCGTGATCTTCGTCGTCATGGGCGTTTTTTTCTGGGTCGGCTGGTTCCTCTGGGCCGCCGTCATCCTTTTTTTCGAGTTCAAGTCCAAGCTCCGCTTGAGACACCCTCCGGTCCTGGACGAGGACGTGCCGCTCGACCCGAAAAGGCGGTTCCTGAGCGTTCTCATCGTTGTCATTTTTATCCTGTCCTTCATTCCCGACCCGGTCAAAGGGTTCGACCTGCTGAGTCTTTTCAAGGGCTTAGCCGGGGGTGGTCAATGAATTCCGCCGGCCGACGAAAGGCCCGGATTTATTCACAGGATTTGAGGAAAAGCTGTGGAAAAGGAAGTGTTTTGAGGGGACAATCGCCTGTCCTGCTTGAACATAACTCGGATTGCACAAGAATTCGTCAAGGCCGCAATTACTGTGTTTTCATTCGTTTAATAACTCATTGAAAAGATTGATGTTGTGGCGTTAAGATAGGGGAGGGCCAAAGGAGGCTCGCATGGGTGACCAGTTCCGGGAAGCCGAGGACACTTTCGCCCTTCTGCGGGAGAAATTCAACGACAGGAAAATCTCCCAGAAGGAGTTCGTCGATTCCCTGAAACAACTCCGGATCAAGGACGAAGAGGGCCGTTTCTGGGTCATCGGGGCCCAGAGCGGCAAGTGGTACGCCTTCGAGGGCGGCGAATGGGTCGAGGCCAAGCCCCCGTCCCAGATGGAGCGGAAGGCGATCTGCATCGCCTGCGGCTTCGAGAACGACCTCGAAGCCGAATTCTGCGCCCGGTGCGGCAACCGGGACGACGACGAGGCGTCCGAAAAGCCGGCGGCGTCCGACGCTGCGGGTCCGGCGGGGCCGGAGGAGGCGGCCCGGCCCCAGGCGGGAGGCGAGGTCGTCATCCGCTCTTTTCACCCGGTCTCATTTTTCTGGTTCTTCGCCGTCCTGGGGATGTTCGCCGGGGTCCTCCTGGGTCTCCTCGCCGGGGTGACCAACCTGTTCACCGGTTTCGTCGCCGGATTGCCCGGGTTCTTCGTGGACCACCAAGGCGATCTCCTGGGCGGGCTTGTTTTTTCGATTCTCGGCGGGATCGCCGGCTTCGGCATCGGCGGGGCGGCCGGGGCCGCCGCGGCCGTCGTATCGAACGGCATCCTGTCGCTCGTCGGCGGCGTCAGGGTCCGCCGTTCTTGACCCTGGCCAAGCCCCGGGCGATCTGACCGAGCGATAACGACTCGTCGTTGGGCGAGTAAGCCACGGGTCGCAAAACCCGGAATCCCTTGGCCGTGAGCCGTTTTTCCGTCCGTTCGAGAAGCCTCCTGTTGAGGAAGACCCCTCCCGCGAGCGAAACTGTATCGGTCCCGTGGGCGCGCCGCGCCCGCTCGGCGACGCGGAGGACGAGTCCGGCAAGGGAATCGTGGAACCTGGCCGACACGGCCGAAACGGGCGTCCCCCTTTCGATATCGCGGACGAGGGCCCTGATGAGAGGACCGAAAGATATGTCCATGGGCCGGCCCGGCCCCGGGCTGGAAATGGGAACGGGATAGACGCCGCGGAACGCCTTGTCGGCCGCGGCCTCGAATCGCATCGCCGCCTCGGCCTCGAATTCCATCCGCTCGGGCGCCGTGCCGGCAAGGAAAGACGCGGCGTCGAAGAGGCGGCCGCAACTCGATGCGAGCGGGCTCCTGACGCCGGCGCGGACCATCTTCAAGACGGCGTCCGCGCGCCGCCTGCCGACCCTGCGGATGACGGCGAGGTCGGGCAGGGTAGCGCCGAAGGCCTCGTCGAGGTAGGCCAGGGCCATCCGCCACGGCTCGCGCGCAGCCAGGTCGCCCCCGGGCAAGGGGACGGGCTTGAACCGGGCGAAACGCTCATAACCGTCATAGCCGGCCAGCAGGAACTCCCCGCCCCAGGCCGTCCCGTCCTCGCCATAGCCGTAGCCGTCGAGGGCCACCCCGAGAACGCGGCGGCCCGGCTGGTGTCCGTGCTCGAGGAGCGGGGCGAGGACGTGGGCGAAGTGGTGCTGGACGCGATAATGGGGCAGGCCCATCTTTTCGGCGTAGCGTGTCGTCCTGAAGTCGGGGTGAAGGTCGGTGACGACGGCCTCCGGCCTGGCGTCGAAGAGCCGGAGGAGATAGGCCAGGGTCTCTTCGAAATAGCCGAAATTCCGGTAGTCGTCGAGGTCTCCCAGGAACTGGCTGGTGACGACGTAGCCGTTCTTGTACAACGAGATAGTGTTCTTGAGCTCGCCGCCGAGGGCGACGAGCGTGGCATCGACCCGAAGCCCCCCGGGGACGGGCTGAGGGTAGGGGACGTAGCCCCTGGCCCGGCGGACGAAGAGAGGCCGGCCGCCCGCCGCCTTGACCACGGAGTCGTCGGCCCGCATGGCGATCGGGCGGTCGTGGGCGAGGACGGCGTCGCAGAGCTTGCGGACGCCTTCCTCCTCGTCCTTCATGATCGGGGCGTCCTTGGCGTTCGAGCTCGTGGCCACGATGAGCTCGAGCCGCTCGAGAAGGAGATGGTGGAGCGGCGTGTAGGGCAGCATGAAGCCGACTTCGTCGAGGTTGGGGGCGATGAGGGCGATGTCCTTCTTTTTTTTGAGCAGGACGATCGGCCGGCGAGGCGATTGGAGAAGGCGCCGTTCGGCCGGGCCGACGGCGGCGAAGCGCTCGACGACGCCAAGGTCGCGGGCCATGAGGGCCAGCGGTTTGGTCCGCCGGGCCTTCGCCCGGCGCAGCCGGGCGACGGCCTTCCGGTCGAACGGGTTGCATACGAGGTGGAATCCGCCGAGTCCCTTGACGGCCAGGATCTTGCCCTTGAGGATAAGTTCGACGGCCTCGGGGACGGCGCCGCCGAGCGCGCGCCCCGTCCGCGCGTCGTTGAGCGTCAGGCGCGGCCCGCAGACCGGGCAAGCGATGGGCTGGGCGTGATGCCTGCGGTCGAGGGGGTCCTCGTATTCCCGGCGGCAGTCCGGGCACATCGCGAAACCGGCCATGGTCGTCCGGGGGCGGTCGTAGGGCAGGTCCCGGACGATCGTGTAGCGGGGCCCGCAGTTGGTGCAGTTGGTGAAGGCATACCGGTAGCGGCGCTCTCCGGGCGTCGCGATCTCCTCGAGGCACTCGGGGCAGGTGGCGATGTCGGGTGAGATGAAGACAAACCCTCGCGCGTCCCGGGTTTTCCGGATCTCGAAGCCTCGGAAGCCCTCGGCGGCCGCGGCGCGAAGGTCGAGCTTCTCGATGGCGGCCAGGGGTGGCAGGCCCCCGCGGAGGGAGACGGTGAATTTTTCGAGGACGGCGGCGGACGGCCCTTCGACATGGATCTCGACCCCCGAGCCGGCGTTCTCGACCCAGCCGTCGAGTCCGAGGCGGCGGGCGAGGCGGTAGACGCAGGGCCGGAACCCGACACCCTGGACGACGCCGAAGACGGTTAGCCGCGCCGCGGCCTTCCGGCGGCGGCCAGAGCCCCGGGCTTTGCCCGGGGGTCTACTTCCGCCGTACTCGCCCGTGGATTTAAGTCTCGGGCGAGTGGCGAGTCGAAGGCTCGGCCCTTGGCTCATGGGGATCTCTTCTCGGCGGCAGCCAGGCTGTAGAGACAGCCGCAGTAGCTTTGGCGGTAGAGCCCGTGGGTCCGGCTGAGGTCGACGCTTTTCTTGAAGCCGTCCTTCTTTTTGAAATCCGCTTCGAGGAAGGCGAGGCCGTGGCGAGCGGCGAATTGACGGCCGATCCGGTTCATGACCGCGGCCTTTTTCCAGGGGCTGAGGCTCATGACCGTGGCGAAGGCGTCGAAGCCCTCCCGGGCCGCCCGTTCCGCGGTCCGGCCGAGCCTCGCGGCGTAGCAGACGTCGCAGCGGCGTCCCTTCTCCGGTTCGTCCTTGAATTTCCGGGTGAGGAGAAGCCAGCCGTCCGGGTCGTAGTCGTCCTCGATGAGGGGGACGCCGTGCGTCCGGGCGACCTTGCGCGCCTCCTCGAGCCGGAGGTCGTACTCGCCGCGGGGGTGGATGTTCGAATTTGAGAAAAAGCCGGTCACTTCGAAGTCACCCTTGAGCGTGCCGAAAACGTAGAGGGCGTCCGGAGCGCAACAGACGTGGACCAAAATGCTGGGTTTGGGCACTCGACTATTCTAGCTGTACTCTGCAGTGCGGACAAGTCAGCGCTAACATCCACTGAATACGAGGCCGAGGGGTATCGTCGGAAAAACAACATTCAAGAATCTATCCAGATATTTCCTAGAAGCGCGGCTCCGAGTCACTCCGCCGCACTTCTATCGGTCGCTCCCAAGAGTCCGCTCCCTGCCGGAGACGATCCCCGAGGCCTACTCGAGGTGTTCGAGGCGGATGCCGAGGTCGGCGATCGTCTTGTCCACGCCGTCGATCTGGAAGTATATGACGGCCAGGTCCTCGTTCGGGACCCGGGCCCCGTCGAGGATGAGGCCGACGCTCTCGAACAGGGGCTCCATGAGCCGCTTGACGTCGACGATCTTGTCCTGGGTGCGCTCCTTCGCCTTCTGCCACTCCCAGATCTCTTTTTCCCGGGCCCGGAGGCGTTCGCGGTACTCCTCTTCGATCCGGTGGATGGCGACGTTGAAAACACGGACCTGGCCCTCGATCCCCTCGAGCTTGCGGTCCAGCCGGTAGCGTTCTTCCTGGATAAGGGGCGCCTTCTCCCGGAGCGCGCGGACGAGATTGGCCAGGGGCGCCGCCTTCTCCCGGGCCCTGGCGACCCGGGCCGTCCGGTCGGCCTCGCTCATCTTCGGGTTCTCCTCGGCCTGGCGGACTTCCTTTTCGACCGCCTTGATTTGGGCTTCGGCGGCCTCGGCTTCGCGGAGCGAAGCCTCGAGGGCCTCCAGGACCTCTTTTTTTCGGTTGGCCAGGGCGAGCATCTCTTCCTGGCGCGGCCGCCGGCCCTCTTCCTGCTCGGCGACGAGCTCCCGGAACCTCTTGAGCGCGGCGTCGTGTTCGCGGCCGAGGACTTCGATCCGCGAATAGACGTCGTGCCACGTCTTCCGGAGCCGGCCGATCTCCTCTTCGAGCCCGGCGAGCTTGCCGCAGTCCTCATCGATGCAGGACGCCTGCACGTCCTCGCTCCAGGCGAGCTTTCCGAGCTCCCTCCAGAGAGCGGCCTTCTTCCCCTTTTCCTTTTTCAGCTTGAGCTGGAGCCGGAGCCGGCTCATGTGGCGGTGGGCGCCCGACAGGAACGCGCTGATCCTCCGGCGCAGGTCCTTGTCCCAGAGAAAGATGAAGACGACGAGGAGCAGGATGACGCAGAGAAGGAGCCAGAGCAGCCAGAACGGGAGCCCTTCCGTAATCTCGGCGGACGCCTGGGCCTGGAGGGGCAGACTGTCGATGATCGGTCCCGTCATTACATTTTTCCGGACTCTGGGCCCAGTTTAGATTCAGGGGGAAGGGTTTGTCAATCGCCCGGGGAGCGTCATTTCGAGAACTCCTCGAAGAGACGGAGGAGCGTTTCCTTGTCCATGAGGTTCGACTGGCGGTAGCGGATGCGGCCGCGGCGGTCGATGACGATCGTGGCCGGGATGAACTCGCCCGGCTGGTAGTCCGCGATGATTTTCGCCGTGGCCAGGGCGACGGGATAGTTCATGCCCGCTTTTTGAGTCCAATCGCGGAGGGCCTCGGCGGAGAGGTCGTCGACCGAGACGCCCAGGATCTCGAGCCCCTTGTCCTTGAGGTTCTTGTAAGCTTCGATGAAGTCGGGGATCTCCCGGCGGCAGGGGGGGCACCAGGTCGCCCAGAAGTTGAGGACCAGGACCTTGCCCTTATAGGAAGACAGGGAAAGGGAGTCGCCCTGGAGGTCTTGGAGCGAGAATTCCGGGGCCGGCGTGGCCTCTTCCCGGGTGCCGGCGCAGGCGGCCGCTCCGGCGGCGAGAATCATGACGATCGCCGCAGCCGAGTGCGCCCGGGATATCCTGTTCATGTTCGACTCCTATGTCCGGCGAAGAAGGGGTCAAACCTACTTTTTTCGAAAAAAAGTAGGTTTGACCCCTTCTGGGTTTTCCGGGTCTTATGCGGCGCAGTTCTTGAGCAGGCGCTCCCAGCGGGCATCGACTTCGGCCTGGATCGACGCGACCTGGGCCTCGGTCAGGTGCCGGAACCTCCCTTGGATCCGGATGTAGTCGTTGACCGGCTTCTTGTCCTTGAGCTTCAGGTTCAGGGTGACCTTGTCCCCGTCCTCGATCTCGTAGAGCGGGAAATAGGCGTTTTGGACGGCCATCCGGGCGAGCTTCACGGTGTCCTCGGGCCGGCTCTTCCAGCCCGTCGGGCACGGCGCGTAGACGTGGAAGAAACGTGTCCCCTTGATGTCCTTGGCCTTCCTCATCTTCTTGACGAAATCCTCCGGGTGCGAAATGCTGGCCGTGGCGATGTAGGGGATGCGGTGCGCGGCCATGATGGCGACGATGTCCTTCTTCGGCCTCGTCTTGAAGTGCTTGACCGGGGTCGTCGTGGTCCAGGCGCCGTAGGGCGTCGCGGACGAGCGCTGGATGCCCGTGTTCATGTAGGCCTCGTTGTCGTAGCAGACGTAGATGATGTCTTCGTTCCGCTCGGCCGCCCCGGACAGGGCCTGGAGCCCGATGTCGAATGTCCCGCCGTCGCCGGCCCAGGCGACAACCGCCGTCTCCGAGTCGCCCGTCATTTCCAGCCCGGCCTTGACGCCCGTGGCCGTGGAAGCGGCCGTCTCGAAGGCGCAGTGATAGATGGGGACGTCCAGGGAGGAATAGGGATACGGCCCGTCGATGACCGCCCAGCAGCAGGCGGGGATGCAGAGCGCGGTCTTCTGGCCGAGCGCCTTGAGCATGTAACGCATGGCCAGCGTCGCACCGCAGCCCTGGCAGGCCAGGTGGCCGCAAGCCATCAACTCTTCGGCCGGGAGCGTCAGCGTCATCTTTTTTTCTTTTTTCATTTTTTGACTCCGATCCAGACGATCTCTTCGTCGGCCTTGTCCTTGGCTAGGGCGTGGGCGGCGACCTCCTTGAACGAATCCGTGGTGATGTCGCGCCCGCCGAGCCCGGCGATGTAGCCGAAGACGGGCGGCATGCCGGCCTCGCCGTAGAGGGCGGATTTCACTTCCTGGTAGAAGATGCCGTGGGCGCCGTAGGAGCAGTTCCGGTCGACAACGGCTGCCTTCTTGACCTTCTTGAGGACCTCGCGGACCTTGGCGAAGGGGAAGGGACGGAAGACCTTGATCCGCAGGTTCCCGGCCTTGAGGCCGGATTTGCGGAATTCGTCGACTACGACGCGGGCCGTGAAGCCCGCTGTCCCCGAGGTGACGAAAACGAAATCGGCGTCGTCGCAGCGGTAGGCGTCGACGAGGCCGAGGTTCCGGCCGAATATTTTTTCGAACTCGCGGCCCGTCTCCTCGATCAGGGCCGGCGCCTTCTCCATGTACTTCTGGAGCTTGTAGCGGAGCTCGAAGTAGTGCTCCGACCCGGTCAGCCCGCCGAAGGCCCGGGGGTCGCTCGGCGTCAGGCGGATCTCGGGCTTAAACGGCGGCAGGTACTTGTCGACCAGGGCCTGGTCCGGGACGTCGACGACCTCGTAGGTGTGGGACAGGGCGAAGGCGTCGAGGATGACCATGCCCGGGATCATCAGCCTCTCGGAGACCTTGAACGCCTGGATGACCGTATCCAGCACTTCCTGGTTCGACGCGCAGTAATACTGCATCCAGCCCGTGTCCCGCTCGGACAGGCTGTCGTTCTGGTCGGTCCAGATCGACCAGCCCGGGGCCATGGACCGGTTGATGTTGCCCATGACGATGGGGTGGCGGCCGCCCGCGGCCCAGTGGAGCATCTCGTGCATCAGGGCCAGCCCCTGGGACGAGGTCGCGGTGAACGCGCGCGCCCCGGCGACCGAGGCGCCGATGCAGGCGGCCATGGCCGAATGCTCGGATTCGACATTGATGAACTTGGCGTCGAGCGTCCCGTCGGAGCACATCTCGGAGAGGAGCTCGACGACCTGGGTCTGCGGGGTGATGGGGTAGGCGGCGATGACCTGTGACCGGGCGAGCTTAGCGCCGTACGAGAGGGCGTGGTTGCCCATCATGACTTTTTTCATTTCCGCTCCTCCACCATGACGATGCACTTGGCCGGGCATTCCTCGGCGCAGATGCCGCAGCCCTTGCAGTAGTCGTAGTCCACGACGGGCCACTCGTCGACGATGTCGATCGACGGCTCGGGGCAGAACTTCCAGCAGATGCCGCACTGGAGGCACTTCGTGCGGTCGACCTCGGGCCGGATGTTCCGCCAGGCGCCCGTCAGGTTGTGGGTTTGACTGCCGACCGAGGCGATCATGATCGGCATCTCTTCGGCCGAGTTGAAGACGATTTTTTTAGCTTTCTTTTCCCTCATGTCTGATCCTCCCTCAGGCCCGCGCGTAGGCTTCCTCGGCCGCCTTGACGTTATCCTCCGGCTTGATGGAGATGCCCTCGCGGATGGCCGCGGCCAGGGATTCGAGCTTGGTCAGGCCTAGGACCTTGATGACGGCGCCGGCGATGGCCGTGTTGACGATCGGGGCGGCCAGGCTCCCCAGCTTGTTCTTGACGGCGATCTCCGTGGCGTTGATCGTCCGGACATTGAACTTGCCGTGGAAGGGGAAATCCTCCGGCCGCCGGTCGCTGTTGATGATGATCGTCCCGCCCAGCTTGAGGCCTTCGGTAATGTCGATGGCTTCGACGAGCGTCGGGTCGACGACGACGACGCTGTCGGGGGTGTAGATCCGGCTCTTGTCGTAGATCTGCTTGTCGTCGATGCGGATGAAGGCGACGACGGGCGAGCCCCGTCGCTCGACGCCGAACTCGGGGTAGGCCTGGACCCAGTTGCCTTCCTTGGCGATGGCGTCGGCCAAGATCTTGGAGGCGACGACGGTGCCCTGGCCGCCGCGGCCGTGGAAACGGATTTCGACCATGTGCCTCTCCTTGTCGCAAAATGAAGGAGTATTATAATCGCGAACCGGCGGAAAGGGAAGAGGCCGCTACAGTGTCTCCCGCATCCACGGCGGCCGGGGCCCCGGGCTTTGCCCGGGGGTCCACTTCCGCCGTACTCGCCCGTGGATATAGTCCCTTGACTCGCCCCGCCGGCTGATCTCAACCGCCGTTGACATTGCCGCGGGC
This sequence comes from Acidobacteriota bacterium, assembly GCA_014894455.1. Lineage (GTDB taxonomy): Bacteria > Acidobacteriota > Aminicenantia > Aminicenantales > Saccharicenantaceae > RBG-16-66-30. Next base: position 27,462 of record JADBLN010000069.1, read on the forward strand.
TTTCGATATTATTTTTCCATGGAAAGTGGGGGATATATTTTATCGACCGAAGAACAACGCTTCATTGCGGAGAATCAGGCTTCGTATTCTGTGAGAAAGCCGAAATTGTTCGATCTAATCCGTGAAGTGCTGCGTTCACGTCATTACAGCCGTCGTTCGTTCGCCAGGGCTGGATTGACCAAGAGAACCACGTGCCATACTTTCCGTCACTCTTTCGCAACGCAACATTCTGATTTCTCAGCAATTAAGCTTGAAACGACGCCGTATTCGCAGGAATCTTATATGGTGCTCGAAGCCATAATTGGGGGATTATACGGATCAACATAAACAATGTTAGACGGCACGAAGGGAGGTCAAGTGAACCTTGACGATTTTGTGGCCCAAATCAAGCGCGCCTTCCCTGTTGGTACGATCATCGATAACCCTGGAGGAGGAACGTCAAAGATCGCCGGTTATAGCGATTCGAAGATTTCGTACAATCATCGTAACTCGACCATATCAGTCGCATTTTCGGATCTGTATGAGGCTTATTCTCACTTCAAAGGTCAACGCGTCTCGTCTACCGAACTAAGAGAGTTTATGCCATCGGTTTTTGATTCGGCCGCACGACCAGCAGGGCACTCGTGTAACTGTACATTTCTATTCCGCATACTCGAAAGATTGCATCTATCTGGGCCAATCACTGGGTCTGGTGTTCGCGGCAATCCGTATTCAGTGAAGGTATCTATCAATGGTGCCGTATAACAACCGGTTCGAGGCGGACGCGGTGACAGTCAGCGGCCAAGGCTTGGCATCGGTGGCCCGCGCCGCTCAACCAGAACGATATGCAGCAAGGAAACACCGATGAAATGCTACAACTGTGACAAAAGCGCAATGTTTGCGATGGGGCCAGAGGGGCAACAAGCACTGTTATGCCTTGACTGTTACATACGATATCAGAACATTCAGCTTCAACAACAAAAAATGTACGAGCGCCAGATTAATTATATAACCTCACAGATGGAATCTGCGGTAGGACTTCACGGCATACTTCCACGGTACCCTGAGCGGCGTTCCATAATACAAACGGGAGGTGTTACGTTGAACAATATTCATGTAACAAATAGCGAGATCGGCGTCCTTAATACAGGCAACATTGAAAATGTTGACGCTACAGTAACCGTCCTGAAAAACGAAGGAAATGCAGAACTTGCGGCGGCGGTCTCAGCATTGTCAGAAGCCGTAATTAGGTCGTCAGAAATTAACGCCGACCGGAAAAATCAAATAATGGAACTGTTGGCAGCCTTGTCCGAAGAAGCGGTAGCACCGAGAGAGAAGCAAAAGAAATCTGTAGTTAAGGCAGTCATAGGCCAAATTGGCGAGGTCTTGGGTGGCGTGTCCAGCGTCCTAGGACTTTGGGAAAAGGCTCGGGCAATATTTCAACAGGTATTTGGTATATGACGATGTTGCTGCATAACACGGCCTTCGAGAAGGACCTCGTAAACCGCTACGCGGTTTTCTCCACCTCTCAGGGCGAACGTTAGGCAGCGTCATATCCAACAGGAGTCACGCATGATCCAGGTAAAGTGGCAGCCTCTCAAAGGAGAGTGGTCCATCGGGTTGAGCGAACGATTCGAGACGCTCCTACTAGCAGGTGTAGCCAAACTCCTTCGTCGCCGCGACCCGTACCTCAACTACAGCGTAGCGCACGCAGTTGAGTACTATGGGGAGGACTGCTTGCGCTGGGTCAAGCACCATCTGATGCAGTCACTGGACCTCCCGGTGCCATATGAACTCATTCACGACTATCGCACCGATGCGGTGCCATCGAGGTGGGGAACTGTCGCATTCAGCGGAACCTACGAACTGCCGCCCGTGCTCCTAGAGCATCGCCAGCGGATGGTTGCTCGCATGTTACGAGAGAAGAGGATCTCGGATCGGAATTCACCCTGCCCCCGAGTAGCCGACCTAGACAACAGGGACGGCAGTCTAACTTTCTCACTGCAAAAGTCGCGGTATTACGACCAAGTCGGTACGAACCTAACCCTCGATTACCCCATCCCCGATGGGCTCCCGCACGGAGGAGGTTCCGCCCGAACGGTCAGGGAATGGGATCTCCGCCAATGCGGCATCACTGTTCCACGGCCGCCCTCGTTTCAGGCGTCGCGCCTTGCGAACACCATTGGCGTCGCCGTCGCCCTCTCTGCAACCGATGAACGGGGGCAAGTTCACTACCTCAAGCGATGGCGGACCCCACGCGCACCCGTCTATCCGGCAACGTGGCACCTACCGGTAAGCTTCGCCCTTCGATGGGAAGACAGCATCGAGAGCCGAGCTGGCTATGACATCTCCGATGTCATCAAATTTGACCTGCCCGACGAAGTGCGGGCGGAGGCGTCGGTAAGTCACGACGATTTCGGCCCGCTCATTCCGTTGGCATTCTGCCGCGACCTGCCTAGGGGTGGGAAGCCCCAATTCTTCTGTGAGATGCACAGTCGCCTTCCATACGAGCAACTGATCGGTCGGGTCAAGGACCAAGGGCGGGAGTACAAGCGCCAGCCACGCGCTGAGACGGGCTACGCGAATCTCGCGGTCCTTCGACCCTCTGCTGAGCTGGCTTGCTACGTCGCACTCAAACTCACTCAGCCTGGCAGTGTGGCGCGCGCATGATGACGCCGCCTAACCAAGCGTTGCAGCGGACGGGCAAACACCGCCCGCCGCTGAACGCCGGTCGTTGGGGCCGTATAATTGAGTCGCACATTATTGAATACGAAGGGAGAATTATATGTCAGACAAGATCAAGCAAAAGATAGCTGAATTCGTCACGCTCGCGAAGGACTGCCCTGAGAACCTTCAGCCAAAGTGCTTTGAAGTCCTACTCGATGACTACCTGCAGCAGACTCACGCCAAGCGTACATCTGGCGCGGTTGAAGAGAAACAGACGGGCGCGGGTGCGGATGCCGACAAGAAAACCGAAATTGAACAGAAGGATGAATCCGATAAGAAGAAGCCTCGTCAAGATGATATCTCCGAGATCGATCTTCATGTAAAGGCCCGACAATATTTCAAGAAAGCGGGCCTGTCAATTGATCAGATAAATCAGCTCTTCTACAAAGAGGAAGGCAACTTCTTGCCACTGTACGACGACCTAAAGACGACCAAAGGTTCCGAGAGCCAGATTCGTATTGCCTTGTTGCACGCTCTCCTGAATGGCATGCACAAGGGCGACTTCGAATTCAGCGGGGAGTCTGTGAGGGAGGAAGTGCAAACCAGGAAGTGCTACGACGCTCCCAATTTCGCGAACCACTTCAAGAACAGCAAGGACCTGTTTGAAGGCTACACCGGATACAACAAGGCAAGCCCAATCCTGAAACTCAGCGCAGCCGGAAAGACGAAACTGGCGGAAGTAATCAAGGACCTACAGTAGACCCATGCTCGACAAGCTGCGCACTATCCAGCGAGAACTGGGCGAACTACGGAAACAGGTCTCTGCCGTAAAGACAGACTGTATTGCCAAAGCCTCCATCCGGAGTAAAGCTGAAGAGCTAGGTTCGCGCTGGTTTTCTGAATTCTCAGAAGCCCTTGCCTCTCAGCAGGGTCTCTCTCCCGAGTTGATCGAGGCCTATTCTCAGCAGTTTGGACGACTCATCAAGGTCAGTGCTCCAAACAATCTGAAGAAGAGTTACGTCCAGATACTCCACGCCCTGCTAAAACGTTTCCGAGATGATCTTGTCATCCCGCTACAACTGCGGCCCAAAGGCGCAGTCAAGACGCCATTGCTCTCGGAGCTACTCGGTGTGCTGCCCTCGCCAGAAGAAAATGCATACTTGAAGGAGGCAGCCGACTGCGCGCGTCATGACTTTCTCAGAGCGTCAGTTGTCTTGGGTTGGTGCGCCGCAATCGACCGGATCCATAGAGTTATTGAGCATGTCGGATGCCCTAATTTCAATGTTGCATCATCCAAAATGGCTAGCCAGACAACCGGGCGGTTTAAGAAATTCAGCGCAGTTCAGAACGTCTCCTCACTAAGTGAAATACGCGAAGTATTTGACACGATTGTCCTGTGGATTATTGAGGGGATGGGATTCATCGACAGCAATCAACATACACGCCTCCGAAGTTGCTTCGACATGCGGTGTCAATGTGCGCATCCAGGTGATGCCCCACTGACACCGTACAATTTGCTCTCATACTTCTCAGACCTAAATGAGATCATCTTTAAGAATGAGAAGTTCGAGATAAAGTAGCCCCAACAAGGCGCTGAACCCTACGTTTTTGCCGCGGCGGCAAAAACGAGGGTTAGCTTGATCGTTGGGTGCAGAAGGGTAAATATAAAGAGGCTCTTCTCCAAAGTGAGTGGGTGAATTGATGGCATTTTCATATCGCCGGGAGC
>JADBLN010000026.1:0-3258 GCA_014894455.1 Acidobacteriota bacterium
CCCAGATCTCGGCCGGGCACGAGATTTCCCACCTCGACAAGGCCCTGGCCGCGTTCACCAAGGTCGGCCGGAAGTTCGACATCCTGGGTAAGACGAAGCAGGAGATCATCGCCAAGTACGGGATGTAATGAAAATAAAGAGGGACTGTCCCCTGCGGGGAAAGTCACCCCGCAGGGGACAGTCCCTCTTTTTCTGAAAGAGGTAACGATATGGATAACGGAAAACTCGCCAACCCCGCGCCCCTCGGCCTGATGGGCTTCGGGATGACCACCGTCCTGCTCAACATCCACAACGCCGGCTTCTTCCCTGTCAGCGCCATGGTCCTGGCCATGGGCATCTTCTACGGTGGGATCGCCCAGATCATCGCCGGCATCATGGAGTTCAAGAAAGGGAACACCTTCGGGACGACGGCCTTCACGTCGTACGGACTGTTTTGGTTGACGCTCGTCGCCCTGTGGGTCATCCCCGGGACCGGCGCCCCGAACGGCGGGGCGACGCCCGTGCCCTTCATGGGCTGGTACCTGTTCCTGTGGGGCCTGTTCACCTTCTTCATGTGGTTCGGGACCTTCGGCAAGAACCGGGCCCTCCAGTTCGTCTTCCTCAGCCTGACCGTCCTCTTCGTACTGCTCGCGGTCCGCGACTGGGCCGGGTCGGCGACGATTGGCAAGATCGCCGGCTTCGAGGGAATCGTCTGCGGCCTCGCGGCGATCTACCTGGCCATGGCCGAGGTCCTGAACGAGGCCAAGGGGCGTACGGTCCTTCCCATCGGGGAGATCAACAAGATAGTGGATTGACCGAATTTCGCGGAGGCTGGGACGGGCTTCCAGGCCGGAGAGGCCGCGGCCGTAGCCTCGGCCTCCGAGCTCCCCTTAGCACGCCCCATTTGCCGCGTCCCGGCGGGCCCGTTGACCGCCGGCTGATACTTGATATATAAGCTTATCTTCGATAGGAGAATCTCATGCCCAAACGTCTGCTGACCGTCCTCGCCGGGATGGCCCTTCTGGCCGTCCTGGGCTCCGCCCAGTACACTCCCTGGCTGTACTGGACCTTTCTGCCCACGGCCGAGATGAACGAGATCGTCGGGGAGGCCTCGGGTGAAACCGCCTGGAATACCGTCGCCGAGATCAACGCCTTCAACCGGGAACGCTTCGACGAGGAATACATTGGAAACTTCTTCGAAACCCAGGTCATCGTCCGCAAGCTCAAAAGCTACGGCCTGGCCGGGGTCGAGGTCGTCACCTATCCGGGCGCCCAGGCCTGGCGGGCCGTCAAGGGCGAGCTCTGGGAAACCAAGCCCGGGCGTCGGAAGATCGCCTCCATCCACGACATGCTGCCCATGCTGGCCTCCGGCAGCGCGACGGCCGACGTTACCGGCGAGCTCGTCTGGGCCGGCCGCGGTACGGCCAAGGAGATCCTCGATGCCAAGGTCGAAGGCAAAGTCGTCGTGACCGAAGGCGGTTTGATGCCGGCCTACGGCGCCGCCGTCCAGCAGGGGGCCCTCGGGGTCATCGCCATCAGCATGTCCCGTCCATACTTCGACCCCATCCAGATGCCGTGGGGCGGGATCGCACAGCGCCGCCGCCCCGGAGACGTCCCCGCCGGACAGCCGGGTCAACCCGCCGCACCGGCGGCCAATCCTCAACCGGCGGCTTTCGCCTTCCAGCTCCCCGTCCGAGAGGGCGACATCCTCAAGCGCCGCCTCCTGGCCAACGAAAAAATCACCGTCCGGGCCCAGGTCGAATCCAAAATGGAGACGGCCGACCTCGAAAACGTCCTCGCCTTCATCCCGGGGACGGACCCGGCCGCGGGCGAGGTCATCCTCTCCGCCCACCTCTTCGAGGGGATGCAGAAACAGGGCGGCAACGACAACATCTCCGGGAGCGCCTGCATCCTCGAGGTCGCCCGCGTCCTCAACACCCTGATCGCCGAGGGCCGTCTGCCCCGGCCGAAAAGGTCCATCCGTTTCATCTGGGGCCCGGAATTCTCGGGCATCGGCAAGTGGGTCCAGGCCAACCAGAAGACCATGGAGCAGACGCTCTGCAACATCAACATGGACATGGTCGGCGAGTGGCTGTCGAAGAACCAGGCCTTTTTCTGCCTTATGCGGACGACCTACGGCAACGCCCACTACATCAACGACGTCATGGAGAATTACTATCGTTATGTCGGCGAGGGCAGCCGCGAGCGTATCCAGAACCGGGGGGGCGCGGCCGGCGTGCCGGTCCGCATCGTGGCGCCCTCGGGGGCCGACGAGCCCTTCGCCTATTCGATCGAGACCCATTACGGCGCCTCCGACCACGAAGTCTTTAACGACTGGGGCGTCGGCGTCCCGGGCATCATGATGATCGCCTGGCCCGACAAGTGGTACCACACATCAGGCGACACGGCCGACAAGGCCGATTCCACCCAGCTCAAGCGGGCGGCCGTCATCGGCGCGGCGGGCGCCTACACCGTCGCCGCCGGCGGCGCTGAGGCCGCGGTCAAGATCGCCGGAGAGATCGTTTCGAACGCGACCCGCCGCCTCGGGCACCAGCTTGTCGTTTCTCTAGAAACTCTGAACCGGGCCACGGCGGAATCTTTCGGAGCGGACGCCCGCTTCGCCAGGGACATTTTCGAGGCTGCGGTCATGAACGAAAAGGACACCCTCGGCTCCGTCCTCGAGCTGGCGCCCGGCGATGCCTCCCTCTCCGGCCACATCGCCAAAATGGCCAAAGCCGTCGATGGAGTCGGGGCGGCCGGGCTGGCCGCCCTCGACGCCCACCGGGCCGCCGTCGCCCAGGAGCTCGGTGCCAAGCTCGCACCGGTCGTCCTCACGGATCTCGAAAAGAAGGCGGCTAGGATCATCCCCCGGCCGACGGCGAAGGTCCGCCAGGACGGCTACCGGGAATATCAAAAATATATCACGGCCGTTCCCGCCGCCGAGCGGGCCAAGTACCCGGTCCAGGGGAAGGACCTGGTTATTTCAAACCAGGCCGAGCTCCAGCTCCTCATCAACGGCAGGCGCAGCGCCCGCGACATCAAGAAAATGCTCGACGCCCAGAACGCGAGACGGTCGACGCTCCAGGCCGTTCTCAACCAGCTCGAGATCCTGAAGCTGGCCGGGCTCGTGGAGTGGTAAGCCGGATCGAGAGGAGCCTTCGCGGCGGAAGTGGACCCCCGGGCCAGCCCGGTTTGTCCGCTGGATTATGATAGAGTGTCATGAAAAGAATCCGGCCTAAAACCAGCCGGACCGCCCTCGCGGTCCTCGCCGCCGCCTGC
>JADBLN010000026.1:3358-31766 GCA_014894455.1 Acidobacteriota bacterium
AAGAATCCGGCCTAAAACCAGCCGGACCGCCCTCGCGGTCCTCGCCGCCGCCTGCCTGACGGCCGCCCTCCTCGTCCACCCCGGCTGCGGCCGGCGCGCCCCGGCCCTGAAGCACGTCATCTTCTTCATCGGCGACGGGATGTCGGCCCAGACGGAGGTCGCGGCGAGCCGCTATCTCTACGGGACGGACGACGGCCTCGCCTGGCAGAAGTTCCCGGGGAAGGCCTATGTCGCGACGTGGGATGTCAACGTCTACAACGCGAACGCCCGGAAGGCCCGCCGCCCGCCGTACTCCCGATCGTCGTTCACGCCCCTGCTCGGCTACGACGTGAAAGTCGAGGGACCGAGGCCGCACACGGACCAGGATGCCACAGCCCCCTTCCTCCCCGGGCTGGCCACGGATTCGGCCTCGGCGGCGACGGCCCTGGCCACGGGTTTCAAGACCGATTCCGGCAACATCTCCTGGCTTTCGGGAGACCCGCCGGACGGCGAGCTCGTAACGATCGCCGAGGAATATCGGGCCAAGACCGGCGCGGGGATCGGGGTCATCAGCACAGTGCCGTTCGACCACGCGACGCCGGCCGCCTTCGTCAGCCACAATACCAGCCGCAATTCCTACTACACGGGCCGCAGGGGCTACAAGGGCCTCGGCATCGCCGACGAGATCATCCTCCGGGTCAAGCCCGACGTCGTCATCGGCGGCGGACATCCGCTCCTCGACAACCCCGATTTCAATCCCAAGACGGGCTACATCTCGGAAGCCCTCTATCTCGGCCTAAAGACGTCTCCGGATTATTTGCTGGTGGAACGGACGGCTGGCGGCAACGGAGGCCGGGCCGTCATCGAGGGCGCGGCGGCCGCTTTCCGGGCCGGCAAGAAGCTCTTCGGGCTCTTCGGGGGCAAGGGGGGCAATTTCGAAGTCCCCTTGGCCGAGGACAGCCCCGGCTCGCCCCTGGTCAAGCCAGCGACCGAGGAGAACCCGTCACTCGCCGAGGCGACCCTGGCCGCCCTCGATTATCTCGGCCGGAACCCCGATGGGTTTTTCCTCGTCGTCGAGCAGGGGGACATCGACTGGACCAACCACGACAACGACTTCCGCGGCATGATCGGGTGTGTCGACGACCTCGACGAGGCCGTCCGGGCGGCGACGGCGTTTGTCGACTGTCCAGGGGACGCGCTCGATTGGACGAACACCGTCCTGCTCGTAACCGCCGACCACGCCACCGGCGGGCTCTTCCTTGACCGTGGCAAACGCCTCGGCCCCGGTGACCTGCCCCGCCAGGATCCGCGCATCGCCGACCCGGAGAACTCTCCCGTTGCGGGAAGCGACAGGGGCATCGCTTCGAACGGAACAGGCCTGAAAACACCTGTTTACTCCTCTCTGAACATGTTTCCGGACGAAGAGGTTGTCTATGGCACGGCGGGGCATACAAACGAGCTCGTCGACCTGGCCGTGGCCGGCGCCGCGGTTCGCTATTTCATGAAATACCGGGGGACCTGGTATCCGGGCCTCGTCCTCGACAACACCCAGATCAACGCCGCGCTTCGCGAAGCCCTGGGTCTCAGCGCGCTCGGACGCCGCGCTGCTCGAGGTTCCTGAACCCCGTCACTTGAGCTCTTTGAGCCGGATCCTCCGGAACTCGACGATCGAGCCGTGGCCGAGGAACCCGATGCGGCCGGACTCCCGTTTCAGGCCGGGATGGTCCCGGCCGTCCACCGTCCCGCCCGCGGTGGCCGCGTCGATGTCGGCGTCGACGACGGTCGTCCCGTTGACGACGACGGCGACACGCCGGCCCCGGACCGTGACCTCTTCGGTGTTCCACTCCCCGACGGGCTTCAGGGCGCCGCGGCGCGCCGGCACGACGCCGTAGATCGAGCCGTGATACTGGTACGGCTCGAGGCCCCAGTAGACGGGCGAACCGTCTTCCAGGATCTGGAGCTCCATGCCGGCGTAGGCGGCGTCGCCCTCGAGCGGGGCGCGGACGCCCAGCCCGTTGTTCGCGGCGGGGGCGAGCTTGAACTCGAAGCGGAGGACGAAGTCCGCGTATTCTCTAACCGTGTAGAGGTTGCCGCTGCCGAGTTCGGGATGGATGACGATCTTCCCGGATTCGGCGGCATAGCCCTTGGTGTCGCCCGTCCAGCCCTCGAGGTCGCGGCCGTTGAAGAGAGGCGCGAACCCGTCGGCCGCTTCGGCTTCGGTAAGTTGCGGGACGGCCGTGTCGCGGGGGATCTCGCGGATGAAGACGTTCCTGAAATAGAGCGGATTGCCGTGGGCCTGGAGCTCGACCTGGCCCGAGGGGTAGATCGGCTTGTCCCGCTCCCAGTAGTTCTCGAGGACGGTGTTGTCGACGACCAGGCGGTCGTTGAGATAGACGGTCACGCGCTCGCCGATCATGAAGATGCGGAACGTGTTCCATTCGCCGACCGGGCGGTCGGCCTTTTCGAGCGGCAGGCTCCGCCCTTTCTGGTTGTTGTAGAGGCCGCCCGAGCCGGCCGGGTTGGCGGCGGCGTCCCAGATCTGGACCTGCGGCGAGCCGCGGAGGTAGATGCCGCTGTCGCCGCCCTTCTCGATCTTCCAGTCGACAAGGAGTTCGAAGTCGGGGTAATCGGGGGCGGCGCAGAGACTCTCGCCCTTGCCGTCGAAGACGAGTGCGCCGTCGACGACCCGCCAGTGGGTGCGCATCCGCTCGTCGGCCTCGGTCTGGGCCTTGAGGAGCTCCGCGGGTGTCATCTTGGCCCGACCGGGCGGGTCGGCGACGAGGCCCTTCCAGCCGTCGAGGCCGCGGCCGTCGAAGAGCGGGACGAAACCGCCCTGACGCAAGCGCTCGAGAATGACTTTGTCCACCCTCTCTTTCTCGGCGGGGTCGGGGAGGGCGGTCTGGAGACGCCGGAGGACCTTGTAGGCCTCGTGGCCCGAGAGCCATCGCTCTTGTGGCGCCTGCTCCGAGGCGAGGTCCAGAAGCCCTGCGGCGGCCGTCACGCCGAGGACGGGATTCTCAAGATATCCGGCGAGGAGCCGGAGGGATTCCGGTTCGCGGACGGCCGCGATCCCGGCGAGGACGGGCTTCCGGGCGGCATCGTCCATGGGCCGGGCGAGGAGGTCCTGGAGAAGGCCGATTTTTTTCCCGTTGGGCATATTCGCCCGCCCGACCAGGCGGACATAGCCCTCGACGGCGAGGAGAAGGTGCTTCCTCGTCTTTGTCGTCGCCACGATGCGCAGCAGCTCGTCGGCCGCTCGATAATCGGGCCACTGGGAGAGGGCGTAGACGGCGACGGACTGGACCTGAGCGTCCGCGCTCCCGTACTCCTCGACCGCCGCCTGAAGCGGCCTTGTCCCGCCGATCCTCGGCAGAACCCGCAGGATCGCGATTTTCCGGGTGGGCGGAGCATTTTTCAAGAGTTCGAGGAGGACGTCGGCCCTTTTCATGGGGTCGGGGTTCCGGCGGACCGCCGACGCGACGGCCTCCTGCAGGCGAAGGATGTCGTCGCCGTCGCTTGCTTTCTCCAGCATGGACACGAGGCGCGGGAGATCCTTTTCTCCGGCGAGGTTGGCCAGGGCTCCGACAGCGGCCGAGCGGACCGCCGGTTCCGGGTCTTGGGCCAGCACGAACACACGGTCGATCTCTTGCCGCGCCCCCTTTTCGCCGAGGACGTCGATGAGGACCGCCTTGCCCGGCAGGGGAGTGGAATCGAGGATGCGGACGCATTCCGGAACGACCAAAGTGCCGCGGTAGCCGAGGAGGGCCGCCCTCAGCGCGGGAATCTCTTCTTCGCCGGCGGCGCCGACGAGCTTGACGATGTCGGGGAGTACGGCCTCGCCGCCGAGCCGGGCCGCGGCGGGAATGGCGGCCAGCCGCACCAGCTTGTCCCGGCTGAGAAGGCTTTCCCGGACGAAGGGCAGGGCCGCGGCGTCGCCGCGCCGGCCGAGCATGCCGATGATGTCGGCCCGGACGTCCGGTCCGGACCCGGCAGCCTTCTCGACCCAGCGGGCCGTCGCCTCGCTTCCCGGGATAGAGAGGGCCAGTTCGAGGGCGGCGACGCGAAAGCCGCGGTCGGGGCTGTCGGCGGCTCGGAGTAGGTCGGGAAGGGCCTTGTCCTTGAGGGTGGAAACGATGAGGGCCAGCGCTTCCGACGCGAAATGGCTTTCTTCGGGCCTTCCGTAAGAGGCGAGGACGGCCCGGGCCGTGTCCAGCCCTTGGGCGGTCCGGCCGGTCTCGACCAGACGCCGGGCGAACAGAAGATAGAGAGAAGGCGCTTGCGCCCGTTCCCGGAACGAAACTGCCACGCGGACCTTTGATAGAACCGGACCCGCCGCCGGGTCGCCGATGTTGGCCAGGGCGGAGAGGGCCGCCCGGCGCAGCCCTTCGTCCCCGCCTTGGGCGAGGACGAGGAGCTTTTTCAAGGCTTCGCGGGCGCGGAGCTCCCCGAGCGACTTGACGACCGTCAGGCGGGCGCCCCGGGGCGCCGTGTCGAGCGATTTCAGGAAGGCTCTTGCCGCTTCCGGCCCGCCGATCGAGAGGAGCGCCGCCGCCGCCGGTCCGGCCAGCGTCTCGTCGGCGAGGTATCGAGCCAGGGGCTTGACGGATTCAGCCCTTCCGGCAACCTGGATCTGGGACAGGAGAAACGCCGCGACCTGCTTGTCCGGGTTCCGGGCCAGGGCGGCGAGGAGGGCGCGGACGAAAAGAGCGCGCTCGTTCTCCGCTCCCGGCCGGGTGACGTAGACGGCCAGGCCGTTCGCGGCGAACCTCGCCCGGGAGTCGTTTCCGCCTCCCGGAGGGAGCAGTCGGGAGCAGATCTCCTTGACGCCTTGCGGGCCGAGCTTCAGGATCTCGGCGCAGAGGCCGTCCCTCGCGGCGGCCGTCTCGGCCGGGAAGCGCTCTAGGATCGACGAGACGCGCGGCTTCAGGTCCTCGGCGAGGAAAGGGCCGGCGAGGACCGCGATAGCGAAAACGACGGCAAGGACTCTTTTCATCATCTTTCTCCTCACGGCCGGCCTAAAGGTGCCAGGGGGCCCGCATGGGCTGGTCGATGAGGCGGTTGGCGGCCTCATCGCCGGGAAAAATCTCCCGCTCCGGGTCGTAATGGAGCGTCCGTCCGAGCTGGACGGCGATCTTGCCCAGATTGACGAGAGTGCAGGAGCGGTGGCCGTTCCGTTCGTTGAGCGCGAAGCGGCGCCTCGTCCGGACGGCCTCGGCGAAGTCGGTCGTCTGAGGCTCCGGGTCGGGCAGAGTGGCGAGCGTCTCTCTGAGGTTGGGGATGTCGGATTCGAAGCCGCGGAAGAGCTTCCCCTTCGGGCCCTCGAGGAAGGGCGCGTTCTTGTCCCGGTTCTCGCCGTCGAGGACGATGACGCAGCCGTCGGCGTACTTCATCTCGATCCGCCGCCAGGCGCCGCAGGCGTCGGGGTGCTGCTGCGGGCAGTCAGCGGAAATCTCGATCGGGCTCGTCCCGTCCTTGTCCAGGATGTACTGGACGGGATCGAGGTAGTGCATGCCCATGTCTCCGAGTCCGCCGCCGTCGTAGTCCCAATAGCCGCGGAACGTGCCGTGGACACGGTGGGGATGGTAAGGCTTGTAAGGCGCGGGACCTAGCCAGAAATCGTAGTCGAGCTCGGGCGGGACGGGCTCTGGCCGCTGGCCGGTCAGGCCGCTCCAATAGAACTTCCAGTCGAAGCCCGTGGTCGCGCTGACCGTCGCTTTCAGCGGCCAGCCCAGAAGCCCGTTTTGGACCACCTTCTTGATCGGCTTGACGTCGGTCCCGAAGCCGTAGAAGCGATCCTCGAAGCGGAACCAGGTGTTGACCCGGAAGATCCGCCCGTTCCGCTCGACGGCTTCGACGACGGCACGGCCCTCGGCGATGGTGCGGGTCATGGGCTTCTCGCACCAGATGTCCTTGCCGGCTTCGGCGGCCGCGATAGAGATCAAGGCGTGCCAGTGGGGCGGCGTCGCGATGTGGACGATGTCGATATCGGGGCGCGCCAGCACGTCGCGGAAATCCGTATAGCCGGCGACCCCGGGCCCGGCGATCTCCAGAGCCGAGGCCAAATGCCCGCGGTCGACGTCGCAGACGGCCCGGAGAACGGCCCCGGGGTAGCCGAGGTGGCCCCGGCCCATGCCGCCGACCCCGATGACCGCCTTGGTCAGGGTATCGCTCGGAGCGAGGTAGCTCGGGCCGCCCAGAACGTGCCGGGGGACGATGGCCAGGGAAGCCGCGGCGGCGGCGCCTGTCCGGATGAATTGCCGGCGGGAGATCCTAGAGGAATGGGACATGGGACGTTCCTTTCCGGGGGACATTCGCGGACATTATATTATCATTTTCCGGAAGATTGCGATAAGATGCCCGTCTAAAAATGCGAATGGTGGAATTACGTCCCATCCCCCCCAAGGTCCTCCCTCCATGGGTGGCCTTCTTCCGACATCCCCGTCATGATTAAGGAGGTCCGCGTGCGTCGATTTCTGGCCAGGTTCAAACGTCCGGCGGCAATTCTGCCGGTCCTCTTGGTTTTGGGGTTCGCGGCCTCGGCCGGCGCCGCCGCCCAGGACCCGCCGAGGTATCGCACCTACGCGGAGATGACGATGGCGCTCCAGTCGCTGGCCGGCGCTCAAAAAGCGATCGCCCGGATCTCATCCATCGGCAAGACGCGCGGCGGCCGCGATATCTGGGCCGTGGAGATCGCCAACCCGGCCGGCGTCCCGCCGGCCAAGCGGCCGGCTCTGCTCGTGGCGGCCAACTTCGAGGGCGACCACATCGTTGGGAGCGAAATCGCCCTCTCCGTCGTCGAATTCCTGCTCAATAACTACGCCGGGAACGCCGAGGTCAAGGAGAGGCTCGACAACTCCACGATCTACGTCATTCCCCGGGTCAATCCCGACGGCGCAGAGGGCTACTTCGCGCCCATAAAAACCGGACGGAGGACGAACGCGACGCCCCGCGACGACGACAACGACGGCCGCGTCGACGAGGACGGACCCGAAGACCTGAACGGGGACGGCTTCATCACCGTCATGCGGGTCAAGGCCGCCGGCGGGGAGTATATGATCGACCCGGATGAGCCCCGCCTGATGAAAAAGGCCGACCCGAAAAAGGGCGAGTCCGGCTCCTACAAGCTCTTCTGGGAAGGCACGGACAACGATGGCGACGGCTTCATCAACGAGGACCCGCCGGGCGGGACCGACATCAACCGGAACTTCGCCCACGAGTATCCCTATTACAAAGCCGGGGCCGGGCCGCACATGGTCAGCGAGGCCGAATCCCGGGCCGTGATGGGCTGGGTCGTCGCTCATCACAATGTCGCCGCGATCCTGACCTTCGGCGAGAGCGATAACCTGATCGTTCCGCCGACGAGCGCTGGTCGGTTGGGTCCGGTCCGGGAGCTCGACCTTGTCCGTTTCGCCGACGCCTCGGCGGCCGGCGCCCGGACCATGGGCGTCATCCAGACGGGCGGGGCTCCAGGCCGGGGAGGCCGTTTCGCCATGGGCGAGTTCTCCATCGAGATGCTCATGGGCGGCGGCCGGCAGACGGCCCGCCAAGGCCAAACCGCCGCGTCCGGCCGGATGCAAATGCCCGACCGCCGTCCCGCGACGACGGTCAATACGGCCGATTACGATTACTTCAAGGCCGTGAGCGACAAGTACATCGAAATGACAGGCATCCGCCAGCCGCTTTTCGTCCGTGAACCCCAGGGGGCCTTCTTCCAGTACGGCTATTTCCAGTTCGGCGTCCCCTCTTTCTCGACACCCGGGTTCGGCCTGGCGACGGCCGAATCCCCCGGACAACGGCGGATGGGAATAACCCCGCCCGGGGCAGGGGCTCCCGGCGAGCCCGGCCCGCCGACCTAGGCCGGGCAGGCTGGCCGGCAGGAGTCGAGGACCGGCGCTACGACCGCGACCGTCGTCGTCTCGGGCGGCGGCCAGGAGATCATGCAGATGATGCAGGCTGCGGGCGGGAGCGGGGCGGGTCGGATGTTCCAGGGGCAGGCCGGGGCGCCGGCCGAGGCCGCGCCGGCCGCTTCCCCCGGCGTCGACAGACAGATCCTGAAATGGATGGACGCCGAGAAGATCGACGGCTTCGTCAAGTGGACGAAGACGAACCACCCCGACCTCGGCGAAGTCGAAATTGGCGGCTTCAAGCCTTACGCGGTGACGAACCCTCCGGCCGGGAAAATCGCCGAGCTCGGCGGCGCTCACGCCAAATTCGCGCTCTACCTCGCCTCCCTCTTCCCCCGGGTGAAGGTGGCGAAATTCGAGGCGGTCAACCACGGCGGCGGCATTTTCCGGGTCAAGGCGGAGGTCGAGAACGCCGGCTTCTGGCCGACGTCGCTGGCTCACGCCCAGACGGCCCGGGCGGTCAAGCCGACCCTGGTCCAGCTCGGCGTGAACCCGGCGACGATCCTTTCGGGCAGCGCCAAGACGAACTTTCTGCCCGTCCTGGCCGGGTCCGGGACGCGGGCCAAGTACGAATGGCTCATCCGGGGAAAGACCGGCGAGGTCGTGGAGCTTGTCGTCCAGTCGGAAAAGGGCGGCTCGGACACGGCCAAGGTCACCCTGAAGTGAGAGGAGGACGACGATGAAAACACGCAAGATCCTGTCCCTCGTCCTGGCCGCCGCCGGATTGGCCCTGATGGCCGGCTTCGCGCCTGCCCAGAAGGCTTCGGACCCCGCGTTCAAGGTCAAGCTCGATTTCAACCGCTGGCACGACGTCGGCGAGCTTTACGCGGACATGAAGAGGCTCCAAACTGCCTTCCCCAAGTTCCTCAAGCTCGAGTCCATCGGCAAGAGCTTCGACGGCCGCGACCTCATGCTCATGACCATCAACAACCCGGCGACGGGCCCGGAGGCGGGTAAAGCGGCCATGTACATCGAGGCCAACATCCACGGCAACGAGATCCAGGGCGGCGAGGTCTGTCTCTACACGATCTGGTACCTCATGGAGAACTACGGCCGGATCGCGGACATCACCCGGCTCGTCGACGAGCGCGTCTTCTACATCATCCCCACGGTCAATCCCGACGGCCGGCAGTTCTTCATGGAAGGGCCCGGCGGGAACGCCCGCTCGGGACACGTGCCCGTCGACGACGACAACGACGGCCTCTTCGACGAGGACCCGCCGGAGGACATCAACGGCAACGGCATCGTCGAACAGATCCGGATGTACGTCCACGGCCGCGGCAATTTCCGGATCAGCCGGACGAACCCGAACGTCCTGGAACCCGTGCCGTTCGGCGAGACGGGCGACTACATCCTCCTCGGCTCCGAGGGCATCGACAACGACGGCGACGGCCTGGTCAACGAGGACGGCCCGGGAAGCTATGATGCGAACAGAAACTGGGCCAGCGACTGGCAGCCGGGCTACGTCCAGAACGGAGCCATGGACTACCCCTTTCAGCTCCCCGAGGCGCGGGCGGTCAACGATTTCCTAATGGCCCATCCGAATGTCTCCGGCGTCCAGTCCTACCATAACAGCGGAGGCATGATCCTTCGTGGGCCGGGGGCTGAGGCCGTCGGCGAGTACCCGATGGGCGACGTCCGCTTCTACGACGAGCTCGGGCAGAACGGCGAGCGCATCCTGCCGTTCTACCGTTACCTCGTCATTTGGAGCGGCCTCTACACCGTGCACGGCGGCTTCATCGACTGGACGAACGACGGACTGGGCATCCCCTCGTTCTCGAACGAGCTGTGGAGCGGAGATCAGTATTTCACCAGTCCCGAGCTCAAGGAACAGCAGGCGAATCCCCAGAGTCTTATCGCTCCGAACGTCTCCCGGTATTATTTCGACAGGTACCTCGAGTTCGGAGATGAATACGTCGAGTGGAAACCCTTCGATCATCCTCAGTTCGGCAAGGTCGAGATGGGCGGCATCTGGAAGAAATTCCAGGGCCGCGTCCCGCCCCGGTTCATGAACGAAGAGCTCTGCCACCGGAACATGGCCTTCTCTCTCTACCAGGCCGACGAGATGCCGCTCATCCGCATGGGCGAAGCCTCGGTCGAAAAGGTCGGCGGGGACGTCTATCGGGTCTTCGTCGACATCACCAACCCCAAGGTCACGCCGACGATCATGGCCCGCGCGGCGCAGAACAACGTCGTCCGGCCGGACCTCCTGCTCGTCGAAGGCCAAGGCGTCGAAGTCATCGCGGCGAGCTTCATCGACAATAAGACCCTCTACAAGGTGAACCCCTCGGTCACTCCGCTCGTCGACCAGAAAGACCTGAAGCGGATCATCGTCCGCAACGGGCATCCGGGTAAGACGACCCGTACGGTGGTGCTCCTGGTCAAGGGGTCTGGGACGATGACGGTCGCCTACGACAGCGTCAAGGGCGGTAAAGCCTCGAAAACGGTCATGCTTCGCTGAGTATCGGTCAAGAGGGAACTTATTCGTAAAGCCGTTCGTCTTTATAGGTGACGGATGGAGGTTTTCATGAAAAAAACGATCGTTTTCATCGTGCTTTGCGTGGCATCAGCCGGGGCGTTGTCCGCTTTCGAGACGACGAAGACCCTGCGCCTTCCGGCGCAGGGCGTTCTGCGCCTCGACATCAGGGCGGGCGCCGGCTCGCTCACGGTCACGGGCCGCGAAGGCCTGGCCGCGATCGAGGTCAAGGCCGGGGTCGTCGCCCCGGACGTCCGGGACAAGGACATGGAGGAATACATCCGCGACCACGTCGAGCTGACCCTGGAGAAGAGGGGCGATGTCGCGGTCCTTGTCGGCCGCATCCGTGAAAAAGGCCGGCTATTCCACTTCGGCGATAGCGCCCGCGTCGACCTGACCGTCACGGTCCCGAAAACCATGGCCCTCGATATCGACGACGGCTCGGGAGGGATGGTCGTGGAGGATATTTCCGCGGCCGTCCGGATCGAGGACGGCTCCGGTGCGATCCGCGTTGTTCGCGTCGCCGGCAATGTCCGGATCGACGACGGTTCGGGAGAGGTAGTCGTCGAGGGTGTCGAGGGAAACCTGGCGATCGACGACGGCTCCGGCGGGCTGGAAGCCAGCGACGTGACGGGTGACGTCACGATCGATGACGGGTCGGGCGAGGTCCTGGTCCGCCGGGTCGGCGGGATCGTGACCGTGGACGACGGCTCGGGCGGCATCGACATCGAGGATGTGGAGAAGGACGTCCGCCTGATCAACACGGGGAGTGGCGGCGTCGATGTTTCAGGAGTCAAGGGGCGGGTCATCCGCTCCCTGTAGGCAGCGTCCGTCGGCGCGGGATCAGAACAGGCCCGTCACCTTGCCCGTCGTGAGGTCGAGGTCCACGTCGTAGTAGACCGGCCGCGTCGGCAGGCCGGGCATGGTCCTCATGTCGCCGCAGAGGGGGTAAAGGAAGCCGGCCCCGACGCTGGCCCGGATGTCGCGGACGGGGATCCTGAATCCTTTGGGGACACCCTTCAATTCCGAATTGTGACTCAGGCTGAGGTGCGTCTTGGCCATGCAGATAGGCAGCTTGTCGAAACCCAGCCGCGTGTAGAGCTCGATTTTGGCCTCCGCCTCCGGGGTGTAATCGACGCCGTCGGCGCCGTAGATCCGCGTCGCGATCGTCTCGATCTTCTTCTTGATGTCCCACTCGAGCGGATAGAGGAAGCGAAAGTTCCCGGGCTTGGCGCAAGCGGCGATGACGGCCTTGGCCAAGGCGATGGCCCCGGCCCCGCCTTCGGCCCAGTGGTCGGACATGACGGCGTCCTCGGCGCCGGCCGCGACGGCGGCCCGGCGGACCATCTCGATCTCGGCGGCCGTGTCCGTGGTGAAGCGGTTGACCGCGACGACGACGGGGACGCCGAAGGTCAGGGCGTTCTTGAGGTGGGCGACCATGTTGGGCAGGCCCTTTTCGAGGAGACCGAGGTTCTCGTCGGTGTATTCCGGAGCGAGGGGCTTGCCGGCGACGACCTTAGGCCCGCCGCCGTGCATCTTGAGGGCCCGGATGGTGGCCACGATGACGACCGCGCTCGGGACGAGACCGCTGGCCCGGCATTTGATGTTCATGAATTTTTCCATGCCGCAGTCGGCCCCGAAGCCCGATTCCGTGACGACGTACCCGTCCTCGCCGACGAGGCGCAGGGCGATCTGGTCGGCGATGATCGAGGAGTTGCCGTGGGCGATGTTGGCGAAGGGCCCGGCGTGGACGATGGCCGGAGTGTTCTCGACCGTCTGCATGAGATTGGGCATGATGGCGTCCTTCATCAGGACGGTCAGGGCCCCGGCGACGCCGAGGTCGTCGGCCGTGACGGCACCGCCCGCCCGGCTGGTGCCGATGACGATCCGGCCCAGCCGCTCGCGCATGTCGGCCAGGCCCGTGGTCAGGGCCAGGATGGCCATGATCTCACTGGCCACGGAGATGTCGAAGCCCGTTTCGCGGACCATGCCCTTTTCCTCGGGGCCCAGGCCGATCTTGACGACGCGGAGGAAGCGGTCGCTGATGTCGAGGACGCGGTTCCAGGTGATGGTGGCCGGGTCGATGTCGAGCCGGAACATACGGCGCTTCTCCTCCGGCGTCAGGTCGGCGGGGTTCGTCTTGTCGATGCCCAGCTTCTTGAGCCGGCGGAGCATGATCGGGGAGAAGCGGCGTTCGCCCTTCTTGTTGGCCGGCGAGAAGGCGTTGAAGAGCTTCTCGTCGTCCTGATTCGACTCGTGGAGGATGCGGACGTCGATGGCCGCGGCCAGGAGGTTGTGGGAGGCGGTGACGGCGTGGATGTCTCCCGTTAGGTGGAGGTTGAAGTCCTCCATGGGCACGACCTGGGAATAGCCGCCTCCCGCCGCTCCGCCCTTGATGCCGAAGGTCGGGCCCATGCTCGGCTGGCGGACGACGGTGACGACCTTTTTCCCCAGGTGGGCGCCGAGGGCCTGGCTGAGACCGACCGTGGTCGTCGTCTTTCCCTCGCCGAGCGGCGTCGGCGTGATGGCCGTCACGTCGACGTAGTGGCCCAAGGGACGGTCCTTCATCCGATCGAGGACGTCGAGGTGGATCTTGGCCTTGTGCTTGCCGTAGAGGTCCAGGTCGTCCTCGCCAAGTCCGAGCTGTTCGGCGATCTTGACGATGGGCAGGAGCTCGGTGGCCTGGGCGATGTCGATGTCGGACGGGACGGGCTTGACGATTTTCACGGACATGTTTGACGACTCCTTTTTCGATCGGTCATTCAGGCCGAAGCCTTGTCGCCGTTGACGGACGCCTCCCTGTCGGGGAGAGGGAAGACGGATTCCGGGGACGGGGCATCGTCAGATCGAGGATTGGCGGGTCTTGGCGTATCATCGGCGAGCCCCTATCGTAACGATTTGGCCGGGAGAAAACAAGGCCTCCCGCCGGGCCCGGGCCGGCTACATGCTGATCGAGAAGCTCCTCCCGCCGTTGCCGAAACGCGGGTTGACGACATTGCTCCGGGTCGAGCCGAACGAGAAATTCAGGCCGACGGAGAACGAATAATCGTAACCCGTGGCCAGCTGTTTCTGGCGCAAAAGGACCTCTTCGTAGGTCGCCCCGCCGCGCTGCAGGGCGAGCTGGTCGCGGATCCGGGTGTAGTTGCCGTCGACCTCGAAACTCAGGCCGCGCCAGATCCGGAACGACACCTCGCCTTCGAGCTCGACCCGGTTCTTACTGAAGTCGTGGAAAAAGTGAGAACCTTGGAGCTGGAGGGTGGCGCTCCCCCAAGGCCGCTTGACCTCGTAGGCCCAGGAGAGGGACTCCTGGAGAAGTCCTTCGGACGTCTTGAGGAAGATCGTCTCCTCGTTGTACCGGGTGCCCGTGTAGCCGATCCGGTAGAGGACCCGGAACTGCTGTTTCGTCGATTCAGAGTAGGGGAAGAAATTGAACTCGATCGCCGGGGCGGCACTGACGCTGACCTTGAGGTTCGCATAGGTCGAGGACTCGACGCTGAGGAAAGCGCCCGCCGACCAATGCTTGCCCAGGCTCCAGACGATGAGGCCGGAGAAACCGTAGCCGTGGGACGAGCTTTCATAGATGTCGTCGCCGAGGTCGAACCACATTTTTTCGCGGTTCCCGTATACCGACGTCCGGATCTTGAGCTCGGGCGTGACCCGGCTGGCCGAGACGGAGCCGTAGGTACTCCAATCCTTGTACTGGGTTTCGCCCATGAGGAAGGCGTTGGCGCTAAGGCTGAAGACCCAGAAATCCCATTTGTCGATGACCGAGGTCGGCTTGGTCTGGTCCAGGAACCGGACCGAGAGGTCTTTGCCGACGGGGGTCTTCGCGGCGTAGCGCAGCAGGCCGATCTTGACCATGCCGGCCAGGCCCTTGTTGACGTCCTCGGGCTTGACCAAGGGAAGCGGGATATAGGTCAGCGCGTTGTTCTCGCCCTGGAACTCGCGCAAGCCGGCGAACGACAAGGTGAATCCATCCTTGTCGCCGACCCTCTCCGGCTTGATGACGACGTGGACCTGGGCGTCCTCAAGACGGGGGACTAATTCGACGAAGGGGATCTCGGCGCGAAAAAACGCCATGTCCGCGCCGGGCCAATCAAGGAAAACCCTGAGCACGGGCGGCGGACCGGGAGGCTTGGGCGGAGGAACCTGCGCCCCCGCGGTGGAGACGAAGGAGCCGACAAGCGCCACGAGGAGGGCTGCGATCTTTACGTTCGAGTTTTTCATGGTCTTATCCTTGCCGCTCATGTCGGCTAATTGATGCTGATGCTCATGCCGCTTCCTCCGGACGACCCGAAGCGGGGGTTGATGACGTTGGTGAAAATGGAGCCGAAGGTGAATTGGAAGCCGAAGGAAACGAAATAGTTGCTGTTCATCGGCAACTCGCGCAGACGGAGGAGCAACTCATCAAAGGTCGGCTCACGGCCGAGCAGAGAGAGCTGGTCGTGGATCCAGGAGTACCCGCCCAGGACGAAGACGCTAAATCCCTTGTAGAGACGCAGGTTGACGATGCCGAAGGTGTCCACGCGGTACTTGCTGATATCGTGGAAATGATGGGAGCCCTCGGCGCTGACGCTGATCGTGCCCCACTTTTCGCGGAGGTCCAGCGTGGCCTCCAGGGACTCCTTGAAGAGCGTTTCCCGGGTCTTGCCGGTGCCCGTCATTTCCCTGTACTTGACCGGGTTCAGCGCCAGCGTATAGAGGAGCCGGAGCTGGCGGCGCGTCGACTGGGAATAGGGGAAAACATTGTATTCGAGGGCGGGCGCGGCGGTTACGCCGAGGTCGATGTTGCTGTAGAGGGAGGACTCGGCCTCGAAGAAGACACCCGCCGACCAGTGCTCGCCCAGGCTCTTGACGAAGAGACCGCTTCCGTCCCAACTCGACCGGGTGCCGGTGATGATCGCGCCGTCGATGTCGTATTTCTGCTTTTCGGTGTCGACGGAAAAGCCCAACCGAACTTTCGACTTCGGGGTGACGCGGTTGGCCGTGAAGGAGGCGTTGGCCATCCGGCTCATATAGGATTCCTCGCCCGAGAAATAGCCGCTTCCGGTCAGGCTGAAGACCCAGGAGTTCCAGCGGTCGCGGCCGGGCCCGGCGTTTTCCGGCCGGGTATAATCGATGGCGATGCGGCAGGAGATCGGTGTCCGGCCGACGAAGCTCATCAGCCCTAATTTGAGGGCTTTGACCAGGCCGCGCCTGACGTCGTCCTCGGTGTCCGTCTTTATCGAAAAGTACTTCTGGACGTCGGTGAGGTCCCGGCAGTTGTTCTGGCCCATGAAGGTCAGCGTGTATTCCCGTCCACCCCCTCCCGTCGCCTGGGTCGTGATCAGGATGTGGACCTGGGCCTCGAGGCGGTCGCGGACGTAGTTGACGAAAGTGATCTCCGTCTTAATATAGGCGAGGTCGCAGCTATCGCAGTCCAGGTAAACTTTGAGGGCGCTCTGCTTCAGTTCGTCGATACCAGGTTGGCCTTCCTGGGCGGTGACGATCAGGGCCGTCAGGCAGAAGGCCAGGCCGAGAAGGGCTCCGAGGGTTTTTCGCATACACTCGCTCCTTTGGGGCTCTTGCCGGCCCGCGCTGATTCGATCCTTCTTCTCAGGGATGCAGCAATTCTCATGCCATAATAAAACGGCCCCTCGGGGCGGTCCCTCGGGACGGACCTGACCCGGGCGGCATAGGTATATACGTCGGGACGTAACAAATATTTACACGCAGCAATAAGTAAACGACGCGGGGGACGGTTTGGATTCAGCTCCCGGACGGTCGGTGTTCTTTGGGAGGAAACCTCGGCCCTGTCCCTAGCCGTTGCCCGGATGGGGATATTAAAAGAAATAGTAGGCCGCGAAAAGAAGCCTGAGGTTCCGGACGAACCGGGCGTCCCGGACCTTGCCGAAGACGTCGGGCGTCCCGTAGGAAGCGGCCGTCAGCTCCGCTTCGCCGGCGAAGCGCATTTTCCCGATGTTGTAGACGAGCCGCGGCGAGAGGCGGTAGAGCTCGTCGATGTTGAAGCCGCGGGCGTAGTTGGCGCCGGAGATGGTGTGGCGGGAGCCCAGGTTCTTGGAGTATCCGGCGAAAAGACCGGTCTGCCACGGGGCGCCGTTCGTCTGGACCTCCGTCCAGCAGGAGAGCGTGTCGATGGGCGTGTAGTTCCAGTCGAGCCGGACCTCGTCGACGACGCCCCGGACGGCGTAGCCGCCGAGCATGGTCAGGTGGTGGAGGTTCTGTCCCCAGACGGCCTCGGCTTTCCAGGTCCATTTCGGCCACTTCTGCTTGAAGAAGGCCATGGCGGCCAGTCCCGTCACCGACTCGTCCGTTCCGTAGCCGGCGGCGGTCACGATCCGAGGGGCGAGCTTCATGACGTCTGCGCCGACGCCGGCCACGGTTTCCGTCTTCCGGGAATCGTTTTTCGAGGCGACCTGGAGCTTGAGGTTGAACTCGGGCAGGGCGGCGTTGCGGAGATAGACAGAGCTCGTCCCATCCGGCCCGTTGCTGGCGAAGTCCCGCTGGGCGAGAGCGGTGGCGACCAGGCTGACCTTGCCGAACATCCGGGTGTATCGGACCTGGGGGCTCCTGTTGAAGGGCTGGAAGGGCGCGCCGGTATCGAAGGATACGACGTCGGGGAAGCTTTCGGTGATGAACATCGGGTGCCAAAACTGACCGACCATGAGCTCCGACTTCGCCCAGTTGAGCTTGAGGTAGCCGTGGCGGAGGCGGAAGCCGTTGACGTCGGCGTCGGAGGTGCCGAAGAACTCGGCCTCGATGTAGGCCGACGTCTTGGCGCCGAGGGCGTCCGGCCCGGTGATCTTGCCGACGAGCCGCGTCTGGACGGAGAGGATGTTGAAGTTGGCCCGGCCGTTGAGGTCGCCGCCTTCGGGGTCGAGGAGAGGGCCCTTGGGGAAAAGCAGATAATGCCCCTCCCTGATGCTGACCGTCTGGCGGGAATCATAGAAAATGTCCGTCTTGACGAACCCGGAAAGGGAGATGCCGAAGGCAGGCTGGCTTTTTTCGGACTGGGCCGCGGCCGGCGGCGCCGTCATGGCCGCGAAGAGGGCGAGGCCGAGGGCCGTCGCCACGAGGGTCGTTTTTTTCAAGTCATCCTCCCGGGCGGGGACCGGTCGTCCCGGCTGTTCGGGTCCGGGGGTGGCCCCTGTCCGGAGAGGATTATAGCGGCCGGGGATGGAATGTCAAATCTGTGATAAAATCGCTGTCGCCCATTGAAACATCCGATAGGAGAGGACCGCATGAGAATCGTCAGGCGGACTATCGTCGCTCTGGCCGTCGTCTCCCTTTTTCCGGGGCTTTTCGGCCAGGCCCGTAATTTCCGGCTGGGGGAGAACGATTTCCTCCTCGGCGGCAAGCCGTTCCGGATCATGGCCGGCGAGATCCATTTCCAGCGCATCCCGCGGGAATACTGGGCCGACCGGCTGATGAAAATCAAAGCCGCGGGCCTCAATACGGTCGGGACGTACGTCTTCTGGAACGCCCTCGAGCCCGAGCCGGGACAATGGGATTTTTCCGGCGGGAACGACCTGGCCGCGTTCATCCGGACGGCGGAGCGGCTTGGGCTCTGGGTCATCGTCCGTCCCGGTCCCTACGCCTGCGCTGAGTGGGATTTCGGCGGCCAGCCCATCTGGCTCCTGCGAACGCCGGACATCAAGGTGCGCTGTTCGGACCCGCGCTACCTCGCCGCCTGCGAGTCGTACATCCTGAAGATCGCCGAGGTCATCCGCGACCTCCAGGTCCATCGCGGCGGGCCGGTGCTGATGGTCCAGGTCGAGAACGAGTACGGCAGCTTCGGCAATGACCGGGATTACATGCTCGCCCTCAAGGGATTTTGGGAGAAGGCCGGGATCGAAGTCCCTCTGTATACGGCCGACGGCGCGACGCCGTACATGCTCGAGGCCGGAAGCCTGCCCGGGACGGCCATCGGCCTCGACCCGGGGACGAACGAAAAAGATTTCGCCGAGGCAGCCCGGCTCGAGCGCGGCGTGCCCGTCTTCTGCAGCGAGCTCTATCCGGGCTGGCTGACCCACTGGGGCGAGGAGTGGGCTCGGGTCAAGACCGAGGACGTCGTCGCCGACCTGCGCTGGCTCCTCGACCACGGGAAATCCTTCAGCCTCTACATGTTCCACGGCGGGACGAATTTCGGTTTCTGGGCCGGGGCCAACTTCAGCGACAAGTACGAACCCGACGTGACGAGCTACGACTACGACGCGCCCCTGAACGAAATGGGGCAGCCGACGCCGAAGTACTTCGCCATCCGGGACCTCCTCGTCCGCCACCAGCCGAAAGGGACGGAGCTCCCGAAGCTTCCCCGGCCGGTCCCGACGATCGAGATCCCGGCGATCTCGCTCGACGAAAGCGCCTCGCTTTTCGACAACCTCCCGCCGGCCGTCCGCAGTCCCCAGCCCGGGCCCATGGAATCCTACGGCCAGAATCACGGCTTCATCCTCTACCGGACGAAACTCCTCGGCCACAGGGGTGGCAAGCTGACGGTCACGGACGTCCACGACTACGCCAGCGTCTACGTGGACGGGAAGTTCCTCGGGACGATCGACCGGACAAAAAAAGAAACGGCCGTCGATATCGCCAAGGGGGAGCCGGCCAACGAGTCCCTCGACATCCTCGTCGAGGCGATGGGCCGGATCAACTTCGGTCCCCGCCTCATCGACCGCAAGGGCATCACCGAGCGGGTGACCCTGAACAACATGACGCTGATGACCTGGGACGTCTACTGCCTGCCCATGGGCGAAGACGACTTGCGCCTGTTAAAGTTCGGCGGGAGGCCGGCCGACCGGCCGGCCAACTTCTTCCGCGGCCGCTTCGAGCTCCAGGAGACGGGCGACACCTACCTGGACATGACCGGCTGGAAAAAAGGGGTCGTCTGGGTCAACGGACACAACCTCGGCCGCTACTGGGAGATCGGGCCGCAGAAGCGGCTCTATTGCCCGGCGCCGTTCCTGAAAAGGGGCAGGAACGAGGTCATCGTTTTCGACCTGCACGTCCTTCGGCCGGCGCCCGTCCGCGGCTTCACGACTTTAGAGTAGTTCCTTCGACACCTCAACGAGGGAGCTTTCGAGGTCGTTGGTGACGCGGAAGCCCCGCCTCTCGAAGACGCCGACCATGCGGGGATTGTCGGACGTGGTGATGGCCGTCAGCCTGCGGATGCCCCACTGCCGGGCGATCTCCGTGCAATAGTCCGTCAACAGGCCGCCGAGCCCCCTATTCTGCCATTCATCCTGGACGAGGACGGCGTACTCGGCCGAAGTCCGGCCCGGCTCGGCGACGAGCCGCCCGACGCCGACGAGCCGGCGCGCTTCGCCCTGCCCGGTTTCGGCGACGATGGCCAGCTCCCGGTCGTAGTCGATATAGCAGTAGCGGCTGGCCACGTCATGCGACTGCCAGAAAAAAAAGTAGCGGAAGCGCGAGTAGATCGACTCCTTAGAGCAGCTTCCGAGGAGGCCCAGCCACAGCGGTTCGTCCTCGGGCTTGATCGGGCGGAGGAGGATCTCGGTGCCGTCCCGCATCCGGGTCCTGCGGACGAACTCCTCGGGGTAGGGACGCAGGGCCAAATGCGCGTATGGCCTCCCCGTGTCGGCGGCGGCGCCCTTGTCGACGACAACGCGGGCGTCGAGAACCACGACCCCCTCGGGTGTCGCGAGGAGGGGGTTGATGTCGAGCTCCTTGACCTCCGGAAAGTCCGCAGCCAGGTAGGACAGGCGGACCAGGCTCTCGACGAGCTTGCCGACGTCGAGCGCCGGCCGGCCGCGGAAACCCTGAAGGAGGGGCCACATCTTGAGGCTTTCGAGCATCCGCCGGGCCAGGCGTTCGTTGAGCGGCGGGAAGCCGAGGGTCCGGTCCTTGTAGATCTCGGCCGCCGTCCCGCCCATGCCGACCATGACGACCGTCCCGAACGTCGGGTCTTTCTTGATCCCGAGGATCATCTCGACCCCGTCCTTCGTCCGGACCATTTTCTGGACGGTCACGCCTTCGATACGGGCGCCGGGCGCGCGCTCGGCGACGGTCCGCATCATGGCCTGGAAAGCCGCCCGGACCATCCCGGCGTCCTCGAGGTCGAGGGCGACCCCGCCGGCGTCGGTCTTGTGGGTGATATCGGGCGAAAGGATCTTGAGGACGACGGGATAGCCCATGCGCCCGGCGCGCTCGACGGCCTCCTCGGCGGACCGGGCCGACTCGGGCCGGGTGACGGGGATGCCGTAGGAAGCCAGAAGATCCTTGGAATCGTTCTCGGAGAGGACGTCCGCGCCCGCTACGAGGAGTCGGGAGAAACGTCCCCGGATCTCGTCGTGGTCGACGGGGAACTCGACCGAGATATCCTTGGGGGTTTCGTAGAGGATGTCGAGGTTCCTGGCATAGGCCACCAAGGTCATGAAGGCGTTGACGGCCTGCTCGGGTGTCGCGTAGGTGGGGATGCCGGCCTCGTTCAGGAGCGCGGTCCCCTCGCGCATGCTGGCCCCGCCGAGCCAGGCGGCCAGGACGGGTTTGGGGGTCGCAGCGGCCTGGGCGCAGACCTCCTTGGCGATGGCCGTAGGGTTGGTCATGGCCTGGGGCGTGACGATGACGAGGAGGGCGTCGACCCCGGGGTCCTGGAGGACGGCCTCGGCGGCCTTGGCGACGAGCTTCGATTTGGCGTCGCCGAGGACGTCGACCGGGTTGCGGCGCGACCACTGGGCCGGGAGGCACTCGTCGAGCCGGCGCATCGTTCCGTCCGCGAGCCGGGCCAGGACGCCGTCCGAGGCGATGAGCGCGTCGGTGGCCATCACCCCCGGGCCGCCGGCGTTGGTGATGACGGCCAGGCGTGGGCCCTTGGGGATCTTGTGGCGGCCGACGAGCTCCGCGCAGTCGAAGATGCGGCCGATGTCGAAGACCCGGGCCAGGCCCATCCTCTGGAACGCCGCGTCGTAGACGGCGTCCTCGCCGGCCAGGGCCCCCGTGTGGGAGGCGGCCGCGGCGGCGGATTCGGGGAAGCGCCCGGCCTTGTAGACGACGATGGGTTTGGTCCGGGCGAAGGCCCGGGCCGCGGTCATGAATCGGCGGGCGTCGCGGATGGATTCGATGTAGAGGATGATCGACTGGGTCCGCTCGTCCTCGCCCAGGTAGTCGATGAGATCGCCGAAATCGACGTCCATGGAGTTGCCGATCGAGACGAAGTGGGAGAAGCCGATCTTCTCCTCATTGGCCCAGTCGAGGACCGAGGTGCAGAGGGCCCCGGACTGGGAGATGAACGCGACGTGGCCCGGCCGCGGGGTGGCGCCGGCGAAGCTGGCGTTGAGGTTCGAGGCGGGCGAGATGAGGCCCAGGCAGTTGGGCCCGATGATGCGCATCTTCTCGAAGCGTTGGGCCTCGAGAAGGACGCGGTCTTCGAGCGCCTGGCCCTCGGGTCCGACCTCCTTGAAGCCGGCGGAGACGATGATCAGGCCGAAGACGTCCGCCTCGCCGCAGGCGCCGACCAGGGCCGGGACCTGGACAGCCGGGGAGCAGATGATGGCCAGGTCGGGGGTCCGCGGCAGGCTGCCGACGTCGGGATAGCAGGGGATGCCCATGACCGCCTCGCTCGTCGGGCTGACGGGGTAGACGACTCCCCGGAAGCCGCTCCCGATGAGGTTCGCCAGGATCTTCCCACTGACGCTCTTCGGGTTCGGCGACGCGCCGAGCAACGCGATCCGCTGGGGCTTGAAGATCTTTTCGAGCGTTTCGAATTCCATGGCTGTCTCCCTGGGATCTTCTGAACGTCCTATTGTCCTAGAAGGGCGCGCCCTTTTCAAGTGCCGCGGCGCCGGATCGTCCAGCCTGAGCGCCCGGGCGGCACGTGCCTAAAGAACGCACCGGATGCCCGTTGTTAGTGAGAAGCCCAGGGCGCCGTAGCCCCAGACCTGCTCGTAGCGGGCGCCGAGGATGTTGTCGAGACGGAGGAACAATTCGAGCCGGGGGCTGACAGCCGTCGACAGGACGGCGCCGAGGAGGACATAGCCGGGGAGTCCGACCGTCTGATAGGGATACGCGCTGAAGTCCCGGTCGAGCCGGCGGCCGACGTAGAGGGCCGTCACCGTCAGGTCGAACCGGCCGGCGAGGCGCGCGCCGATGTCGGCGGAGAACTTGTCGCGGGGCCGCCGGAGGAGGTCCGTCCCGGCGTCCTCGTCCCGGGCCGCAAGCCGGGTGTAGGAGGCCCCCAGACGGACTCCGCCGCCAAGCCGTGTTTTGGCCGAAGCCTCGAGGCCTTTCGTCCGGGCCCGGCCGATGTTGATGTAGCCGGCCGCGAAGTCGAAGTCGACGAGGTCGCGGAAGGCGTTCTCGAAGTAGGCGAGACCGATGATGACGCGATCCTTCATGAAGCTCTGTTCGAACCCCGCGTCCCAACCCGTGGCCCGCTCCGGCCGCAGGGCGGTATTCCCGACCGGCCCCCACGAAGTGCTGGGGGCGAAGAGCTGGTAGAGGGACGGCGACTTGAAGCCCGTGCCGAGCGTCGCCTTGATCCTGGTCCCCGTCGCGGCGACGAGAAAGGCGGGCGCGACGCGGAAGGTCAGGGCCGGTCCGGCCAGGCTGTGGCGGTCGGCGCGGATTCCGGCCGTGACGAAAAAGCGCTCCCGGTATTCCCAACGGTCAAGGAGATAGACGCCGGCCGAGCTCGCCCTGGTGGACGGGAAGCGGGACTCGACCGTTCCCCAGACGCTTTCCGAGACGTATTCGGACCGGCCCATCTCCTCTTCGAGTTCGAGGCCGGCCGTGAGGGTGTGCGCCGGGTGAAGGAAAAAATTGTTCTGCCAGTCGAGCTTGAATAGGTCGCTCCGGTAAAGGCCCTCGTCCCGGTCCTGGGGATGGGTGTCGTCGACCGGGTTTCTGTTTTCGCGCTTGGCGCCTAGCCAGGACAGGGACAGGGCCTGCTCCCAGCGTCCGTTCGCGGACAGGCCGCGATATTGCCCCCGGACGAGCAGGGTCGCGTAATCCTGGACGTTGTTCTGATCGTCTCCTCCCGGGCCGCCGAAGTTGTCGAGCTCCGTCCGGGCCTTCGCGGCCCTGACCGTCAGCGTCAGCCCCGTCCCCGGCCGTGGCGTGTAGCCGAACCGGGCGGCGAGGGACAGATTCCTGTAGCCGTCCTTTTCGGCGTTACCGGGATAGGCGGAGGAGGCCGCGGATATGCCGGCCGTCCGCTCGTGGAAAAGGGCGAGCGAGTAATCCGTCTTCCGGCCCGAACCCGAGAGCCCAAGGTCGGAGGTGAGCGTTTGGAGCGTGCCCGCCGACGAGGCGAGGGTCAGGCGGGGCTTGCCGTGGCCGGCCCGGGTGATGATGTTGACGACGCCGCCGAGCGCGTCCGAGCCGTAGAGGAGACCCTGGGGGCCGCGGAGGATCTCGACCCGCTCGACCTGGCTGAGGGACAGGTGGGTCAGGTCGTAGGAGCGGGAAGGGTTGATCGGGTCGTTGAGCTCGAGGCCGTCGAGAAGGAAAAGCGTGTGCTCGCTGCCGGCCCCGCGGACCGAAACGGACGCCGTCGCGCCCGGACCGCCGTTCCGGGTCGTCGACAGGCCGAGCACGGACTCCAGGGCTTCGAGGACGAAGGTCTTGTGGGTCCGGGCCAGCTCCTCGCCCGAGATGACCGTCAGGGAACTTCCGACTTTTTTCTCCGGCGTCTCCAGGCGCGTGGCCGTGACGACGATGTCGTGCCGCGGGACGGCGGCCTTATCCTGGGCGTCGTCGGCGTGAAGGACGGCCGGAACGAAGGCGAGCAGGCCGGCGAGGGCGAGCGTTCGTCTGTCCATGGCAGGAGCTCCGCAGCCGCCCCCGCCGCTTTTAGTTTCCCGTCTTCCGCCCGAAGACCGGTCGACCCTGGCTCACGGAAGGTCTCCTGACTCCCGGATCGCTCTCCTCCCAAGCCTTCCAGCCTCGCGGCCGTGGCGTCTCTTGGGATTCGTCCCCGGTTACAGTAGCGGGGGCTGTGTCCGCATCCGACGGACTTCCCTTCGAATAAGCCATGAGGATTTTAATATAAAAAAAGGATGGGGTCAAACCTACCTTTCATTACTTTCTCGGCGGTCATCTGGGACGCATCACGGATGCATGCCGAAAGTAATGAAAGGTAGGTTTGACCCCATCTTGACGGGGGCTGCCCTGACCCGGGGTCCAGAGCAGGGCAGCCCCTTCCAGGGAATGGGTTAAGGGAGGCCAAAAAGGAGGTCTTTGTTGTCCAGCGCTGTCTTCCATCATGTAGTACGACCGGCACCGTGAGAGGGTTGCATTCGGAGCGGGGTAGGGCAGAAAAAACCGGAGGGCTATTTTTCGAAGTTTTTCGATTCCCCCCCGACGACCAATATTAATTATATCACAAAGGCGGACGGGAAAGCAAGGACTTTTTAGGATCTTTTTGAAAATACAGCGATGGCCGGATTAACGACCGATTTTTATCTCTAAAGCCGCCCTTTCATACGGTTTTTCAAGAAATGACCCGGCCAGAGGCCCTCATTTTGAGATTCCCCCTGAAAAATAGTATAGTGGGGGCGCCTTCAAGAGGGACAAATGGGCCTTCATAGAGGAGAAAGGCATGAAAAACGATGATTTTCGGCTCGCCGGGCACCATTTCGTGGACTGGATCGCCGATTATTTCGAGAATATCGAGAAATTTCCCGTCCTTTCCACTCTCGAGCCGGGCGACGTCAAGAAAAATATCCCCGCCGTCCCGCCCGCCAGGGGCGAGGCCATGGAGGGGATCTTCCGGGATTTCGAGAGGATCCTCCTGCCCGGTATCAGCCACTGGCAGCACCCCGGCTGGTTCGCCTACTTCCCGGCCAACAACAGTCCCGCCTCGGTCCTGGGGGAATTCCTCACCGCCGGCCTCGGCGCCCAGTGCATGGTCTGGCAGACCTCTCCGGCGGCGGCCGAACTGGAGGAGGTTGTCCTCGATTGGCTGCGGCAGATGACCGGTCTCCCCGAGAACTTCTCCGGCGTCATCCAGGACACGGCCTCGACGGCCACCCTGTGCGCCCTGCTTTCGGCGAGGGAAAGGGCGACCGGGTTCGAATCGAACGACGCCGGCCTCCGGGCTCCCCTGACCGTCTACGCCTCCGAGGAGGCCCATTCGAGCGTCGACAAGGGCGTCAAGATCGCCGGATTCGGGAGCAAGAACTTCCGCCGTCTCCCGACGGACGAGCGGTTCGCCGTCATCCCGGAGAAGCTCGACGAGGCCATGACCAGGGACCGGGACGCCGGGTTCGTTCCGGCTTGCGTCGTGGCCACGGTCGGCACGACGTCGTCCGGGGCCATCGACCCCTTGAGGGCGGTCGGCGAGATCTGCAGGAAGCACGGCGCCTGGTTCCACGTCGACGCGGCCTGGGCCGGGACGGCCGCCCTGCTCCCCGAAAAGCGCTGGATCCTCGACGGGGTCGAGCTGGCCGATTCCTTCGTCTTCAACCCCCACAAGTGGATGGTGACCAACTTCGACTGCTCGGCCTATTTCGTCAAGGACCCGGCGACGCTCGTCCGGACTTTCGAGATCCATCCCGAGTACCTCAAGACCGGCGTCGACGCCAGGGTCAAGAACTACCGGGACTGGGGCATCCAGCTGGGCCGGCGCTTCCGGGCCCTCAAGCTCTGGTTCGTCATCCGCTCCTACGGCGTCGAGGGGCTCCAGACCATGGTCCGTGAACACCTCCGCCTGGCGGCGCTCGTCAAGGAATGGGTTGAGGGGGACGACCGCTTCGAGCTCCTGGCCCCGGTCGACCTGGGCCTCGTCTGCTTCCGTCTCGACGACGGCCGGGAGGAAAGCGGGCTCAACGAGCTCAACCGCAGGCTGCTCGAACGGGTCAACGCCTCGGGACGCGTCTTCCTGACCCACACGATGCTCCGGGGGAAATACACCATTCGGTTGGTCGTGGGCCAGAGGACGACCGGGGAGCGCCACGTCCGGGGCGCTTGGGATATCATCTCCGCCGCGGCCGGGGAGGTCCTGAAGACCTGAACCTCCGGCCTATTCCGGGTTGAGTGCGATCTATCGCGCCGGACGGCGTGCGTCAGCCGTTGACGTACGTCAGCCATTTCTCATAGCGGGGGGAGCGGCCGGTCACGGCCTCCTTGTAGGCTTCCACCATCTTCAACGCGATCGGCCCCGGCACGCCCTTGCCGACGGCGAATCGTTTTCTCGGGCCAGCCGGGTCGGACCCGTCCGTGACGGAGATGATTGGGATGACTTCGGATGCCGTCCCGCAGAAAAAGGCCTCGTCGGCCCCGAAGAGGTCCTCCTTGGTGATGGGCCCGACGACCGTCTTGAACCCGAGGTCGCGGGCGATCTCGAGGAGACTCGTCCGGGTGATCCCTTCGAGGGCGGATTCCTTCCGGTCGTTGGTCACGAGCGTCCCGTCCTTGACGATATAGATGTTCTGGCCGGGCCCTTCGGCGATGCGGCCCTCGAAGTTCAGGAAGACGGCCTCGTCGAAGCCCTCCTCGCGGGCCTCGAGGCCGCAGATCGTCGACTGGACGTAGACGCCTCCGAGCTTGGCGGACATGTTGAACTGGGTGTGGTGGACACGGCGCCAGGGGACGATGAAGGTGTTGACGCCGCGGGCCGCGTTCTCTCCGAGGTAGGCGCCCCATTCCCAGGCGCTGATGGCCAGCTCCACCGGGCAGGCCTTGGGTACGAGCCCGAGGTTGCCGTAGGAGAAGAAGAGCAGGGGCCGGATGTAACAACTCTCGAGCTTGTTCTCGCGGACGGTCAGCTTGATGAAGTCTGTGATCTCGTCCTTGTTGTAGGGAGACTTCATCTTGGCCACGCCCGCCGACAGGAGAAGCCGGTCGACGTGCTCCGGCAGGCGGAAGATCGCGGGTCCCCGCGCCGTGCTGTAGGCCCGGATCCCTTCGAAGACCGACGTTCCGTAGTGGAGGGCGTGCATCATGGGGTGGCAACCCGCCTCGGACCAGTCGAGGAGCTTCCCCATATACCAGTATTTCTCGGCCTTGGGAAAATGGGTGTTAAGAAACATGGACGACTCCTTTACGGAATACGGGAGGATAGATTGTGGGAATTATCAGGCATAGAGAACCGGTCAGTCCGGAGAGAGCCAGTTCGTGCTTGTAGAAGACACTACCTCGCAGAAAATCCATGCTATCACAGCCGAACGGCCCGAGTAAAGCTAGCCGCGCGCCCGGGCGAAGTACGTTTTTCCCCCGTGGACGGCCTTCCGGACTTTTCGCCGGCCGCGGAGTGAGGAAAGGGCCTTGAGGACCTCGTCCCGGTGACGGCCCAGGGAGAGAGAAATATCCTCGGCGGTCATGGGCCTGCGCCCGACTGCGGTCAGGAGGGCCGTTTCGAAGTCGCCGGCGGCCGGCGCCTGCTTCCGTTTTTCGAACGAGGCGATGATCTCCGCCCGGGGGCCGAGGGCATCGCGGATCTTCCCCATCGCTCCGGGGCTCAACGGCTTCGCTTTGACGTCGGCGGGCGGACGGACGACCGTGTTCAGCTGGATGCGCTCCGGGCGGATCCTGTCCGCGGCCGCCCGGAGGGCTTTGACGTGGGCCGGGGAATCGTTGACGCCCCTGATGAGCATGACCTCCAGCCAGATCTCGCCCCGGAATCCTTCGCGGAAGCGGACCAGGCCGTCGATGATCTTTTCGGGATCGAGGGCCCTGTTGGGCCGGTTGACGCGGCGGAACAAGTTCCCGGGAACGGCGTCGAGCGAGGGCACGACGATGTCGGCGGCGGCGAGGTCCTGCCGCACCTCTTTCCGGGTGAGCAGGGTGCCGTTGGTCAGGACGACGACGGGGATCCGGGTCATCTTCTTGATGGCCCGGATGATGCGGCCGATGTCCCGGTTGAGGGTCGGCTCGCCGGAGCCGGAGAAGGTGATGGCGTCGATCTCCTGCCCCGACTCCACGGCCTCCTTGACCTGGGCCAGGATTTCCCCGGGCGGAAACCAGCTCCCCCGGCGGCAGACGGTTTTCCGCGTCGACCCGAGCTGGCAGTACGTGCAGTCCAGGGTGCAGGTCTTGAAGGGGATGATGTCCACGCCCAGGGAGAAGCCCAGGCGCCGCGAGGGCACGGGGCCGT
>JADBLN010000008.1 GCA_014894455.1 Acidobacteriota bacterium
TTCTATCGGTCGCTCCCCAGAGTCCGCTCCCTGCCGCTCCTCCCATCGAATCCGGCCCGGGAAGGCGTGAAGAATAAACCCATTCGACTCCCCGGCCTTAAGTCCGGGGGTATGCGCAGGGTTAATACTGAGCGGCGCTTGGCGCCGGCGAACGTATCACCGCAGCGGACGGAGACGATCCCCGAGGCCCCTCCGCGGCCGACGGCGGGGACAACACGTGCGATAACAATTGGATTCCGCGGCGGCCCTCCCAAACGCTAACTTGACATCGATGAAGCCGGTCGCGATAATGAGCGGGTTCCCCATGCTCCTCAAACAGCAGGAATTCTACCGCTCGCTGACCGCGCTTTCTCCCGGGCTCGTCGAGCGCATTCGTCGGACGATCGAGGACGCCGAAAAAAAATTCTCGGGAAAGAAGGAAAGCGGGGGCGGCTTCCTCTGGGAGCACTCCGTCCTCGTCGCCGCGCAGTCGTTCCGCCTGGCCACGGTGGAGAAAGAGAGCGCGGATCTGGCCGCCCTGACGGCACTTTTCCATGACTCGGGCAAGTTCGCCGGCGGGCGCTACCATGCCGACGACAAGCCGGAAGAGGAAGAGGCGGCCCGCCTGGCCCGGGAGCTCCTCGAAGAGGCGGGACTGAAAATGGCCGGCATCGGCCACGTCGTCCGGGCCCTCCGCTCGCTCTACAATCCCGGCGCGCGCCGCAACCGCCTGGCCGACATCGTCCACGACGCCGACTTCCTGTCCAAGTTCGGCTACCTCGGCGTGGCCAATTTCTTCGTCAAGTCCACGCTCCGCGGTCGGAACCTCGAGTCCGCCGTGATGGAGTATTTGGGCAAGGAGCTGACCTACGCGGCCGTCCTGCCGGCGAACATGCGCACGGCCGCGGCTAGACGGCTCGCCGCCAAGAAGTCGGCCGACACCCTGCGCTTCTACCGGGCTTTCCTCGACGAGCTCAAGGACGCGCACGGCACGGACTTCCGCATCCGGACGGCCGACGTCCGAAGGCCGGGCGCCCGTGCCGGGCGGGCCAGGATCTCGCTCGCCTTACCCGTTTCCTGCGGCGCCTGCGGCGGCAAGTGGGAGGCCGATCTCCGGACGGAAAAAGGACTCAAGTGCGAGAGGCTCGAGGCCTCGCTCTGCTGCGGTGCGTGCGGCGACAAGCGCACGATCTCCTTCTGCCTCCCGGAGATGGGCTAAACGCCCATGAACGCGCCTTTCGGCATGATTTCCCGCCATGAGGAGCTATCATGAAAATCAGACACAGGCATCTCTCTGTCTGGGTGCTTCTGGCCGCCGCCGGCCTCATCCTCATGTTTTATGCCTGCCGCTCCGGGAAGACGGGTGCGCCCGCATCCGTCCGGCCCGTCATCGGGGTCAAGATCTACGAGGCGGCCGCTCCTTTCGATCCTCTCTTCCGGCAATGGCGCGACCTCGGCGCCAACACCCTTTTCGTGAGCGAAGCGCTGCTCAAGAATGCCGACTTCAGGGGGCTGGCCCGGACGAACGGGATGACGCTTTTCCTCATCTTCCCCGTCTTCCAGAACCCCGAGGCCTTGAAGGAAGATCCGGGGCTGGCCGCCGTGACCGCCGCCGGCGCTCCGGCCCGCGAGGAGTGGGTGGAATTCGTCTGCCCGGCGCGAGAGGACTACTTGAGCCGGCGGGCCGGCCACCTGAGGGACGTCATCGCCGAATTCGGCCCGGACGTGGTCAGCCTCGATTTCATCCGCTACTTCGTCTTCTGGGAAAAGGTCGCACCTGACCGGGCGCCGGAGTCTCTGCCCCAGACGTGCTTCTGCCCGGTCTGCCTGGCCGGTTTCGAGAAGGAGATGGGCGCTCGCATCCCCTCCGAGCTCGCCGCCACGGCCGAAAAAGCAAAGTGGATCCTCGAGACCCACGCCGCCGAATGGACCGAGTGGAAATGCCGGGTCATCGCCCGTGCGGTGGAACGCTTGGCCGGGGCCGCCCGTCAGGCCAAACCCGGGGTCAAGGTCAACATCCACGCCGTCCCCTGGAGGAAAGACGATTTCGGCGGGGCCGTCCGGTCGATCGCCGGCCAGGACCTGGCCCGTCTCGCTCCCTACGCCGATTTCATCTCGCCGATGTGTTATCAACACATGGTCCTCCAAACCCCGGCCTGGATCCACGACGTCGTGGCGGACCTTTCCGCCCAGACCCGCGTGGCCATCCTGGCCAGCACTCAGGTTTCGGAGGCCTATGTCGAAAAAACGCTCGCCCCCGACGAATTCCGGGCCGCGCTCGAAGAGGCGTTGAAGCCGCCGTCGATCGGCGTCGTCCTCTGGTCCTGGGACGCGCTGGCCAAATCGCCGGAGAAAAGGGACATCCTGAGAACGATGGTCCATTTGAAAAAAAAGCACTGATAGGGTAAAAATAGGCGTCTGGAGAGTGACCATGGAGCATCCCAAACGCCAGATTTTCGCGAAATCAGGCCCTCCGTCCATCCTTGCCCTCGCCGCGCTGGCTCTCTCCTTCTCCGCCTGCGAGGTCGCCCACGTCCCACCCGAGCCGTCGAGGCCGAACAAGGTCGTCATGGGTTATTACGCCTCCTGGAAGAAAGCGGAGTTCGACCACACCAAGGTCGGCTATCAATACCTGACCCACATCGCCAACGCCTTCGCTTGGCCGGACTCATCCGGGAACCTCGTCGTGCCCGCCGACTATCTCTATCCTGAGCTAAACACCGCCGCCCACGCGAGCGGCGTCAAGATGATCCTCAGCCTCGGCGGCTGGGGCAACTGCGCGGGCTTTCCGGGCATGAGCTCGACCGCGGCCAACCGGGCTCGGTTCATCGGACAGCTCGTCGATTTTTGCAAGACGAACGCCTACGACGGCGTCGATATCGACTGGGAGTTCGTCTCCAACGCCGAGGAGGAAGCGAACTTCGTCCTGTTCGTCGAAGCGCTCGGGGCAGCCCTCAAGGCCCAGACGCCGGCCCTGCTCCTGACCATGGCCGCAACCTCAGGAAATTACTACGGGCGCTGGATCGACTACGAGCGCCTGGCCGACGATTTCGACTTCATCGGCTTCATGACCTACGATTATCACGGCGACTGGTCCGACCACTCCGGCCACAACGCCCCGCTCTACCCCTGGGGCGGGGACACCTGCGGCTCGCTCGACGAAACCTTCGCTTACGGCCGCAGCCGCCAGGTGCCGCCCGGCAAGCTCCTCGTTGGCCTGCCGTTTTTCGGCCGGTCCTTCGATTGCGCCGGCTTGGGCCTGCCGTTCACGACGAGCGAAGGGTGGTCCTACAAGGACGTCGCGGACCTCCCCGTGACCGAGTGGACGCTCGTCTGGGACGACACCGCCCAGGTCCCTTACATGCGCCGTCCGGACGGGACGAAGATCATTTCCTTCGACAACATGAGCTCGATCTCGCTCAAGTGCCAGTACGTCAAGGACAAGCAGTCGGCGGGCGTCATCATCTGGGAGCTGAGCGAGGATTACCGCGCGGGGACCTCCGAACTCCTCGAGGTCGTCGGGAAATCGTTCGGCGTCCGCTGACAGTCCGATTTCGAGATTATTCTTAGAGGTGATCGAGATGCACAGAACCAGCAGCTCAGCGAGAGCCGTCATACTGGCCTTCGCCTTGACCCTGGGTTTTCTCCGGGTCCCCTTGTCGCAGGGCGCCCCGCCGGACAAGACCAAGGGTTTCTTTCCCGTTTCCGTGTGGTACCCCGGCGGCAAAGCCCGCGCTCCGATGCTCGAGACCGTGATGCCGGAGTCCCGCGAAACCTGGAAAAAGGACATCGACCAGATCAAGCGCCTTGGCTTCAACACCGTCCGGACGTGGATCGAGTGGACCGCCTGCGAGAGGACCGAGGGGAAATACGATTTCTCGGCGCTCGAGCTCCTGACCAACCTGGCCGGCGAGGCGGACCTGCGGGTCATCGTCCAGGTCTACATCGACTCGGCGCCGGACTGGGTCGAGGCCCGTTACCCGGACTCCAAATTCGTCTCTTCGAACGGCGTCGCCGTGGAATCGCAGGCCGCGCCCGGCTTCTGCTTCGACCACGCCGGTGTCCAGGACAAGATCCTCCGTTTCTTCAAGGCGGCGGCCCGGGCCGTCAAGGGGAAACCCGCTTTCTACGGCTGGGACCTCTGGAGCGAGCCGCACATCATCAACTGGGCCGAGGTCTACTACATCGGCGACCTCTCGAGCGTCCAGTTCTGCTACTGTCATTCGACCCAGGTCCGCTTCCGGGAATGGCTCAAGAAAAAATATGTGACGATCGACGCCCTGAACAAGGCCTGGTATCGCACGTTCCGTGCCTGGGACGAGGTCGAGCCGCCGCGCTTCGGGACCATCCTGACCTTCACGGACTTTATCGACTGGAAGGAATTCATCTCCGACAAGCTGGCCGAGGACCTGGCCCTCAAGGCCGCGGCCGTCAAGTCGGTCCTGCCGGACACGGTCGTCACCAGCCACTCGGCCGGTCCGGGCATCTTCACCCGGCCGGACTGGTCGGGCACGCCCGACGACCGGAAGATGTCGGACAGCGTCGATTTCTACGGCGCCTCGATCTACCCCAAGCACGCCTGGACGATCAAGCCCTGGTCGCCCTACTACCGGTCCTCGGGCCTCGACTTCGTCCGGTCCATGGGCATCGTCAACGGCGGCTTCTATATCGGCGAGCTCCAGGCCGGCTACGGTGTTTTCGGGATGAAGATGAGTTATCCGGTCGTCGGCACGGACATTCGCGATTGGATGTGGAGCGTGGTCGCCTACGGGACGCGGGCGGTCAACATCTACGCCTACTATCCCATGAGCACGGGCTACGAGGCCGGCGGCTACGGACTGGTCGAGCTCGACGGCAAGGTCACCGAGCGGGCCGAGGCCGGCGGGAAGGTCGCCCGGGTCATCACGGCCAACAAGGACCTCTTTCTCAAGGCCCTTCCGGCACGGGCGGAGATCGCCATCCTCTACAACCCGCTCTCGCATATGGTCGGCGGCCAGCAATCGTTCACCGGCGAAGGCCAGACCGTCGGCGTCAACAATCTGAGCGAGTCGCTCCAGGGCGTCCACCGGGCCTTCTTCGAACGGAACATCCCGGTCGACTTCCTCCACGTCCGGGACCTCGCGACGGCGCGGGCGGCCGGCTACAAGCTCATCATCGCGCCCTACCCGGTCATGATGTCCCAGCCCCACGTCCGGGCCCTAGCCGAATACGTCCGCGACGGCGGGACGCTCCTGACGGAAGCCCGCTGCGGCTGGGTGGACGAGAAGGGCTATTCGAGCCCGGTCATCCCCGGCGGCGGGCTCCATGAGGTCCTCGGCTGCCGGGAGATCGAGCTCACGCCTCTCGCCAAGACGGGCGTCATCGAGATCAAGGTCGCTGATGAGGCCTTTCCCCTGCTCAAGCCCGGCGACAAGCTCGACAGCCTCTTTTTCGAGGAGAGCCTGGACGTCTTCGGCAAGGCGAGCCGGGTCGTGGCGACATTCCCGGACGGCCGTCCGGCCGTCGTCGCCGCGCCCTACGGCAAGGGCCGGGCCATTATCGTCGGGTCCTTCCTCGGTTCGGCCTATCATCATTTCAAGAATCCCAACAACGGAAAATTCTTCGCCGGCCTGGCCGAATGGTTGAAGATCGTGCCGCCGGTCCGGGTGACCGTGTCCGTTCCCGAGGCCATCGTCGAAGGACGGCTCCTCCAGGGCGACGGCTACGCCCTCCTTTTCGGGTTCAACCGGGGCGATAAGGAGATCAGGGCGAAATTCGCCGTCAAGACGGACGGCGTCCGCGCGGCCGCGGTCAACCTGGAAACGGACGAGGCCGTGACGATCGCCAGGGACGGCGACCGGGCGGTCGTCGAGAAAACCCTCAAGCCGGGTGAGGTCTGGGTCGTCCGCATCGACCAACGCTGAACGCGCCGCGAGGCGGAGAATGGGAAAAGAACTAAGAATCCCGAAAGAAAGGGGATACGTACCCGAGGTCCATGTCCCCGTCCGGACGCCCAGCCGGGGTGGCTTGCGATGAAAAAAAAATCTGCGGCCGCCAAGAAAAGCACGATGGTGTTCTGTGGAGGGGTCGACGTCGGCGGGACGAAGATCTCTTCGGCCCTGTTCACGCGGGCGGGTGAGATCTCTGCCAAGGAAAAAATCCCCATCAACACGTCCGGCGGCGACGCCGCAGCCGGACAGGCGAGGGACAGGATCGAAGCGCTCGAGAAGGCCGCCCGCGCGGCCGGAGGCCGTCTCGCCGCGGTCGGGATTTGCGTCCCCGGCATCGCCTACTCCGCGAGCGGCAAGGTTTGGGCCCCGAACATCCCGGGCTGGGACCAGTATCCGCTATTAAGAAAAATAAAAGAAGGGGGACACGTACCTTTGGTACATGTCCCC
>JADBLN010000066.1:0-11896 GCA_014894455.1 Acidobacteriota bacterium
GGCCGTCCTTGACCACGGCGATACCCATGCCGGGAACGGCGAAGGTCTTCATCGCCCGGGCGACGAGGGCGTCGAAACCGGGCGGGAGGACGGCGGCGGTAGCGATAGCGGCGGTAGCGGGGGAGAGGAGGGCGGGGGCCGCGGTCCCGCGCGAGGCGGCCTTAGGCGTGGTCTGGGACGGCGTGCCCGCGTCGGCAAACGCGGTCAGAAGCGCGGCGATCGCCACAAGCGCCAAGACGTCGAAACGGACGGTTCGTTTTCTCATGACCGGAGGATAACCTAATTGCCTTTGCCGATGCAATGAAATTGGTTGCGATCTTTCTTGCCCAAAAAATACGGCTTTAAGAACAGGTTTTCGCAATTTAGCGGGAAAGAAGGGGGAAAGAAGGGGGACATGAAGGGGGACACCGAACATGAAGGGGGACACGTACCGGAGGAACATGTCCCCTTACAAGGCCAAGCAACGTTAACTGATTGGAAAGCCAAGCAAAGTTAACTGGCGACGTTCGTCGGACGCGGGCCGTGTCAACTCATATAACCATGTTACCGACGTGGGCTTGTCAACAAATCGCGATAAGGGCTATGATAAGCGCATGAAAAAGGTCATCACCTACGGCACGTTCG
This sequence comes from Acidobacteriota bacterium, assembly GCA_014894455.1. Taxonomy (GTDB): domain Bacteria; phylum Acidobacteriota; class Aminicenantia; order Aminicenantales; family Saccharicenantaceae; genus RBG-16-66-30. The sequence continues at coordinate 625 of JADBLN010000066.1, forward strand.
ACCTGATCCACCGCGGGCACATCAATATCCTGCGCCGGGCCAAGGCCATGGGCGACTACCTCATCGTGGCCCTGTCGACCGACGAGTTCAACGCCGGCAAGGGCAAAGAGGTCTACTACACCTACGAGGAGCGCAAGCAGATCCTCGAGGCCATCAAGTACGTCGACGAGGTCATCCCGGAGACGCGCTGGGAGCAGAAGATCGACGATGTCGTCAAGAACGGCGTCTCGGTCTTCGTCATCGGCGAAGATTGGAAGGGGAAGTTCGACTTCCTCACGCCCTACTGCGAGGTTATCTACCTGCCCCGAACCGAGGGCATCTCGACGACCCAGATCAAGACCGAATTAGGGGCTTTGGCCGGCGTAAATAAAAGCAAATAAACAAAAAGAACGGGAAAGAAGGGGGACACGCCCTAAAGGGCCTTTACCGGGCCCTTTAGGACATGTCCCCTTATTTAGGCGCCCCGCCTTCTCTCACTTGATCGTGATCAGGGCCCCCGCCGAATAGGCGGCGAACTCGGGGGCGTACATCGATTGGAGCGTCGCCGGCGCGGCCTTGAACGTCCCGGCCATGGCGCAGCGCATCCGGTGCTTGAGCGTGTACTCGCCCTCCGGCAGCCATTCGACGAAGAAGTTCGTCCCGCTGTCGCGGATCTCCTCGTAGCGGACGAGCCCTAGGTCCCACTTGTAGCCCGACGTGAGCGTCGCCGGTTCGCACCCCGACGGCCGCGGGTCCCTCAAGTGGACGTATTCGGCCTGGTGGCGGGCCCGGATCGAAAGATGGACCTCGATCTCGTCGCCCACGGCGAGCGCCGCGCCGTCCGCGAGCAGCTTGAGCACGACCTCCTCGCCTTTCTTCTCGCGCTTGAAATAGGTCCGTTCGACCGCGAACAGGTCGCCGTCGCCCTTCTCGGGCATCTTCTCGGTGCTGAAGTGCCAGGTCGCGCTGGCGAAGGCCATGCCTTTCCCTTCTTTCGAGACGCGGACCGTGGCGCACTCCGGTCCCATCCCCATTTTTTCGCCCGGGATGACGAGCTGGTTTTTCTTGCCGGTGTACTTGTCCGGCTCGAAGGTGAACGTCGTCTTCGTGCCGCAGGCCTCGGCGATCACCGACTCCCGGACGCCCAGAGCGCCCGTTTTCTTCAGGAAATAAGCCACCGAGTAGATGACTTCGGACGTGGCTCGCGTCGACTTCCAGTGGTTGAGCTTCTTGTTGAGGAAGAGCCACTGGACGAGCCCCTCGCTCCGCGTGTCCGCCGGCTTGAGCTCCATGAGCGTCCGCAGGGCGAAAGCGTGCGTCTCGATCGTGTCGTTGTACCAAAGCCAGCCGCGGTCCTCCGGGGCCCAGCTCGTCCCCCCGTCGACCGTCGTCTTGGCGCTGTCCATGACGCTCGCCCACACGAGCGTCGCGTCCTTCCCCCGCCCGGCCCGCTTGAGCGTGAGCGCCAAATATCCCTTGGCGTACGGCGCGTGGTCCTTCCAGTGCTTGAACGAGAAGTCGAGCATCCGCTTTCTGTCCGCGTCCGTGAAGACGCCGCCCGTCCACGACGCGTCTGGGAAATTGCTGATCGTGTAATTGAGGAACGAGACGAATTCCCAGCCCGTATCGTGGGCCATCATCGTCGATACGATCTCGTCGAGATAATGCCGGTGCAGGTAGGCGAAAGCCCTGGCCACCGCCTCCTTGGGCACGTCGACGCCGAATTCGAGCGCCTTGGAGAAGCCTTGGACGATGTAGAGGGTCATGTAGGGCGACGGCGGCCCGCCCGGCCACCACGGGAAAGCCCCTAGCGACGTCTGGGCCTTGAGGAGCTTGGCCAGCGACGATTCGCGCTGGGCTTTGGCCACTCGCGGGTCGAGCACCTTCTCCGCGCCCAAACCCGCGTCCTTGCCGCCCTGCGCCGTTTCGAGCCACGGCGTTTCCTCGAGGGCCATCTTCCGGTTCGGGTCGGCGGAGTCGAACGTCTCGTAAACGGTTTCTCGCTTGCTCAGGGCCTGGGCCATCCGCGCGACCTGCGGATATTTATCGTAGAGGCTCGTCAGGATGCCCGTCGACAGGAAGCGGTTGAGCGTCTGCTCCGTGCACTCGTAGGGATAGTTGATGAGATAGGGGAGGGCTTCGAGGAGCCCGTAGAAAAGCTGGGCGTCCACGGTGACCACGAGCTGTTCGTTGATGCGCGTCGGGTCGTCGGTCTTGGCCAGGTCGTCGAACCGGAGCTCGCGCGGCTTGCCCTCCTTGAGCGTCACGAACCGCGACTGGACGAGGTGCATCCGCCCCGGGAGGACCGGGAGCGGCCTGAGCTCGCCGTCGGACAGGGCGCCGGATTTCGCCACGACCTTGAAAGCGACCGTCCCGACGCGCGCCGGTGCGAGGAGCGGGAAGACGACCGCCGCCCCGCCGCCCGCCGCGACGCTGAACGCTCGGACCGGAACGCTCGCCGGCAGTCCGAAGGCCGGGGCCAGGTTCTCGTTCGTCAGCGGGTCGTAAATTTCGAGAGAAACGTTGCCCGCGAGCGCCGCCTGCCCCGCGTTATTGACCATCACCCGAAGCTCGGCCCTGTCGCCCTCTCTGAAGAAGCGCGGCAGGTACGGCCGGACCATGAGGTCCTTGACCGTTCGGGCTTCTGTCTCGAGCGTGCCGCCCATGAGGTCCCGCGTGACGCCATGCACGAACACGCGCCAGCCCGTCACGGAATCGGGCACGGTGAACTCGATCGTCGCCGTCCCGTCCGCCCCCGTGAGCAGGTGGGGCTGCCAGAAGGCCGTCTCGGCGAAATTCGAGCGGAGCTGCGGCGCTCCTTCCGCTCCGGCCTCCGCTTCTTGGTCGGGCTTGCCGCCCTCCTTGTCTTTTTCTTCGGCCTCCTCCGCCGATAGATTCGCCCTCTGCGTCATCTTAGCGTCTACCACGGGAGCCGCTGCCTCGACGACGCCCTCCGGGACGCCGCCGAGAACTCCGCCGACGACGTCGCCGAGGACGTCTCCGTATCTCCGGCTGCCCGGGCCCCCGATCCCATAGCTGTTGAGCGCGAAGAGCTCGTCCGGATTGAACGTGGGGTAGCTGGGGATGCGGTTCCAGTCGTGATCGAAGGCGAACGACGTCGGTGCCGTCCCGAGCGTGGCGTCCCACCAGGCCGTGCCCGTCCGTCCGGGATAGAGGCCCAGCAGGCGCGGCGGCTGATGCGGCGTGAAGAGGTCGAGGCTCCGGTCGTACATGTAAGCCAGGAGTTCGGCCGCGCCATTTTCCGCCGGTTTTCCCGCCGGCGTCTTGACCGTCACGCGCCAGGTCTCGCGGCCGCCGGGAGTGAGCTTGTCGCGGAACGTGGAAAAAGAGATCCCGAGCTCCTTGTTGTCCCAGGGCACGAAGACCGAGGCTTCTTCGCTCATGAACTGGTGGTCGCGCACAGCCGTTACGCGGGCCCCGAATCCGCCTCGCATTTCCTCCGTGACGGGCATGTCGATGATGCCGCTGTCTTTTCCGGCCTCGATCCAGCGGCGCTCCCAGAGCTCGCCGCCGCGGAACGTTTCGAGGAGGACCGGCTGGCCGTTCCAGCCGCAGTCGACGAAGAGGCGCGCGGTGCCGCCGACCGGCACGGACGATTTTTCGGCCCGCAGGACGAGAGGCAGATTGAGGGCGGGCTTCGCGCCGCCGCCCACGCTGCCGCCGCCCACGCTGCCGCCGCCCACGACCAGGAAATCCAGGCTGTCGCGGCAGACGGCCCCGAAATCGTCCTTCGTCTCGTAGAGCAGGCGATAGGCGCCCGGCCCGAGCGCCGGGACGGCGACCTTCGCCATGCCCTTGGCGTCGTGCTCGGCCGCTCCCTTGGCTGCGTCGCGTCCTTCTTTCCACAGGCGAAGGACGGTATCCGGAGAACATGGATCCCACCGGGCCCGCAGGCGGTCGCCCGGCGTCGGCGGGAACATCGGATCTTCCGTCCCCGGCGGCTCGAGGAGGGGCTGGTCGGCCGGCAGGAGCGTCGCCTCGGGCTGGACGAGCCGGACGACGCGCCACGCGCCCTTCCCGGCCTTCGGCGTTCCGTCGAGGTCGCCCCGCGTGACCGTGAAGACGCCCTTTGCGTCGGCGCGGACGAACTCGCTCGCCGCTTCGAGCCGGGCCTCGACGCTGACGAAGCCGAGCCGGAACAAACGGGATGCGGAGCGCGTCTCGCCGCCCTCGTCGGTGACGTCGACCGAGAGCGTGTAGCGGTAGGACAAGCCCGATTCCGACCCGTCCTTTGTTTCATCGGCACGGGGCGTGAAGGCGACGTCGAACGCGCCGTCCGCGCCGATCTTCGCCCGTCCGCCGGCGACGGTCTGACTGCGGCCGCCGCCGCTCTCCCACCACCACCAGCGCGGGTAGACCGGCTGGCGTTTGACTTGCCATACGGCCTCGCCGCCCGTGACGGGAAGTCCGAAGTAATAACGAGCTTCGCCTTTGAGCGTCGCGGGCCGGTTCAGGCGCAGCGGCTTTTTCGGATCTGCGACGGTGACCTCGAAGGTCGGCCGCTTGTACTCCTCGACGCGCACCGAGGCCTGGCCCTCGGGAGAGGAGCGGAGGCGCCAGCCGCCAAGGGGGCGGCCGGCCGCCGGGACGACGAACTCGCCGCTGGCCGTGCCGAAGGCGTTGGTCGAGGCGGTCGCTTCGGCGACGCGCTGGTTGTTGATGTCCTCGAGCCAGACCGAGACGCCGGTTCCCGCGTCGGGGCTGAGCCGGCCGAGGTCGGGGCGGCCCTTGTAGGCGAGGATCTTCCAGAAGATCTTCTGTCCGGGGCGATAGATGCTGCGGTCGGTGTAGATGAGCGCGGCCCGTGAGTCGGGCGGCTCGGGGCCGCCGGAGAGATGGAGGTAGTCGGGGTCGAAGGCGGCGTCCCGGCCCTTTTTCGCGAAGAGAAAATAGGCGCGGGATTCTTCGCGGGGAGCGAACCAGACGCGGCCCTGGGCGTCGGTCGTTTTCGACTCGACCCGGGTGTGGCCCTTTCGCCATTCGAAGGCGTAGAGGTCGACCGTCACATCGGAGATGGGCCGGCCCGTCGCGCCGGAGAGGACGAGGACTTCCTTGCCGCCGGCGATGTCGGCGTTCCGGACGCGGGCCCGGCCGCCGCCGTCGCGCTTGATCATGACCAGGTCGCCGAGGATGACGCTGAGGCCGATCGTCCGGTTGCCGACCGCGGCGAAATCCTCGCGCGCGGACGCGGCGATAAGATAGAGGCCGGGCGCGAGTGATTGCGGCAGGACGGAGAAAGTGCTGTGGTCCAGGAAGTCCGCGCTCTTGGGCAGGTCGACGGCCCAGGCGGCGTCGGGGCGGTGGGCGTCGACGGTGTTGCGGGCTTCGTCGCCCTCCGGGAAGATGCTGTAGCCCCGGGCCGTCTTGACCAGCGCTTCGATGTCGAGGGCGTAGGCGCGGAGGAAGACCCGGTCGAGGTTGCGGTGGCTGACGCGGACGGAGCGGCGGCCCGGGGCGTCGGCGCGCATCGATTCGATCGAGTACTCGGGCGCCTCGATCGATTTGAGGATGTGCAGGCAGTGCAGGCCGCCGGGAGAGGAGGGGAAGCGCTCGACGCCTTCGGCGGCGAGTTTGTGGGCGCGGACAAGGGCGTCGGGGGCGGCCTCTTCGCGCGTGTATTCGGCGAGGAGCGCCTGCCCGACGGCCCACCAGGCGTGCTTGCGTTGGGAGGGCAGGAATTCGGCCAGGTGCGCGCGGATGGCGGCGCGGTTTTTGTCGGAGTCGAACGCGGCGTAGAATGCCCGGACGAGCTCGAAGCGGGCTTCGAGGGCGGCTTCGGGGCGGGAGGCGCGGCGGCTGAAGGATTCGTGCTCACCGAGGAGGGCGCTGATTTTTTCGACCGGGTGGTTGGCGGGCGATTCGAGAGTGCGGGCGGCGGCTTCGGCGGCGCTTGTGACGCCGGAGGCCGCGCCGGAGCCGGCTTTCCCGGCTTGCGCCAGGAGCTTATCGAGGTCGAGGAGCCAGGTCTCGTTCGACTGGCGCGGCGTCCAGAAGGACGTGTCGGCGAGAAGCCGGGCCATGAGGTAGACGACGCCGTCGCGCAGGGTGTCGCGCACGCCGGCCGGGTAGGTGCCGGGCGTCCAGAAGTCGGGGAATTCAGCGGCCTTGCGGGCGGCCAGGCGCTCGCGGTCCTTCCAGACGCGAAGGGCCGACTGCCAGGCCTCGTCGAAGATCTGGTCGCTCGTCCATGATTTGAGGTCGATGGGGCCTTTGGCCTCGACGCGCTCGCGGCTGCCGATGTCCCACGAATAAGCGTGGTAGTAGGTGACGAGCGACTGGGCGTAGAAGAGGTCGAGCATGTCGCGCTCGAGAGGGGAGTCGGGCCACGGCTGTTCTTTGAAGAACCGGACCGCCGTTTCGTAGCCGTGGAGGGCGGACCGGAGTTGGCCCTCTTTGATCAGGGCCCACGTCCAGAGGGGATTGTCGCCGAGACGGCGGGCATCTTCGCGGACGCGGGCGGCTTCCTCGGCGGCGGCTTCGAACTTCTGTTCCGCGACGAGTTTTTCGACGGCTTGGCGGGCGGCCTTGAGCTTCGATTGGGGATCGCTGGCCATGGATGCATCCGCGGCATCATCGGCAGACCGGGCATCGCTCGACGCCGAAAGAGGGGTCAACGAAGAACTAGCCACGCGCCCCGCGACGAGCGGGCAGGGGTGGTCGGCGATGACCGCGAAGAGACCGGCGGCCAGGACGGCGGCCAGGACCGTCGCCGCGGCGACGACCGGACCGAACCTCCGGGAGCGATCTTTCATCGGGGATTTCTTGTCGGGTTCTTGGCTTCGCATGCGTTCCTCCCGGCGGTCGGCCCGCCGTCATCTCGAACGTTGATGGGCATCGGCCTCATCGCTTAATACACCCGGCCCATAAAAATAATCCCTCACGCCGGATTAATGCTTCTCCGCCTTGGCCAGGGTTTTCTTGAATAGGTCGAACCTATCCCTCATTCCCTCGTTCGTGGACCAGCGTTTGACCTCGCGGAGGTCAACTTGGGTGTCCTTACAGACCATGATGGCCTGGTCGAGCGATGGCCTGTCGTTCCAATGATAGAACGCGGCCAGCCTGTCTTTGACGCAATCCGTTGGGGAGAGGAGCTTCAGCGTCATTTTGCCGCGGCGCATCTCGCGTATCTCGCGAACCGATTCCTCCCCGACGGAAAGAGGAGGAGACAGGAATTCTACGATGTATGGGCTTTCCGGATGTCGGAAATGCCGGCCGTCCTTCTTGAAGCCTAACGCTTCTACGACGGGTTTGATCTTGGTTCTGCTGACGTGGGATTGTAGGACGAAATCGAGGTCGAAGGATTCGAACTTGTTCTTCGTGTAAATCGAGACACATGCCCCTCCGGATAGGACGATATCGATCCCGCTCCTCTTGCACGCGTCGCAGATGACGGCCGCGAGGTCGGGGAGGGGGAGGCTTTTGTTGATCATGACAGGGGTTTTCCCGTCCGCCGCGGTCTCAGCCGGGGCATATAGAGCCTTTGCCTTTCCTCTTCCGGCACGAAGGATAGCGATTTTTCCAGCAAGGCCTCGAGCTCTTTTTTGAAAGGATAGCGGGGGTTGATTCCGAAGAGTCGGATGCGCCCCTTCAGTTTGCTGTAGAGGACGCCGCCGTTTTCGAGCTTTAAGAGCTGATATTGAACCGTGTTCCCATAGAGGCCGAATGCCCGCGCGATCTCACGGGAGTATGATTCGCCGTGAGTGTAAAGATAGAGGAGCGCCTTTTCTTTGGGCTCCGATTCGAAGAGAGGTTCGAGTATCTCGGCCTCCGCTGGCTCTATTAACAATGCTATTGGTCACGTGACCAATAGCATTGTTAATAGAATATTCTATAGGACGGCGCCTGTCAAGCGACATTTTGGAATTGACCCCGGCGAGTCGGCTGGCATAGAATGAGCTCGAAGGAGGACACGCATGAACAAACGACACTTCCTCAAGGCCGGCCTGGCGCTGCTCGCATTGGCCGTCTTCGTCTCGGCCGGGGCCCCGGCCTTGCCGGTCTCCAGCGCCGGCACTGCAAATCCGGTGGGAAGCCCGGCCCAGGACGAGAAGAAATTCAACGGCATCGGCACGGACCTCGGCAACCTGTCGCGCCTATCGAAGGCCCAGACGCGGTCCATCAGCCCGGAGAACTTCACCGGCGAGAAGGGCAAGGCCGGCATGTCGACCGACGGCCCGGCCATGAAACCGGCCCGCGACCTCGGCCAGGGCTGGAAGGTGTCGCCCTACGTCTGCGTCCCGCCCAAGGAGACCTTCGTCATGGCCGACGTCAAGGGCGAGGGCGCCATCCAGCAGATCTGGCTGACGCCGGCCGGCAACTGGCGCTTCGCCATCCTCCGCTTTTACTGGGACGGCGAGACCGAGCCCTCGGTCGAGTGCCCCGTCGGCGACTTCTTCGCCAGCGGCTGGGGCCAGTACGCCCAGATCTCGTCGCTCCCCGTCTGCGTCAACCCGGGCAGCGCCTTCAATTCGTACTGGGAGATGCCCTTCCGCAAGGGCTTTAAAGTGACGATCGAGAACCTCGCCGATGACGTCTTCACGGTGTACTACCAGATCAACTACGCCCTGACCAGCGTCCCCGACGATGCGGCCTATTTCCACGCCCAGTTCCGGCGCGTCAACCCGCTTCCTTATAAGGACGTCTACACCGTTCTCGACGGCGTCAAGGGCTGGGGCCACTACGTCGGCACTTACATGGCCTGGGGCGTCAACAACAACGGCTGGTGGGGCGAGGGCGAGATCAAGTTCTTCCTCGACGGCGACACGAAATTCCCGACGATCGCCGGCACGGGCACCGAGGATTATTTCTGCGGCTCCTACGACTTCGACGCCAAGGCCCCGGACGGCTCGATCCAGTACCGCGAGTTCACGACGCCGTACACGGGCCTGTCCCAGGTCATCCGCGGCGACGGTCATTACCAGGTCCAGCAGAGGTTCGGACTGTACCGATGGCACATCACCGACCCCATCCGCTTCGAGAAGGACCTCAAGGTGACGATCCAAGCGCTCGGCTGGCGGACGGGCGGGCGCTACCTGCCGCTCCAGGACGACATCGCCTCCGTCGCGTTCTGGTACCAGCAGGAGCCCCACGCCAAATTCCCCAAGCTCCCGGACAAGGATTACCTGGAGATCATCTAGCTTTCAGCCCGGAGTCCCCGCTCATCGGGCGGCTCAGTTGTCGCGGCCTTCGACCTGGTCGAGGACGGCCTTGTGGTAGTTCCCGGAGGCGACCATCCGGACTTCGAAGGCGTTCTTCAGGGCCATCAGCTCTTTCAGGAAGGGCCGGAAGTCGGAGGGGTCGCTCCAGTTGGCCATCGTCAGCCGCTCGATAATTTCCTTCATGCCCAGGGCGCTGACGACTTCGGCGAAGGTCTCGGGCAGCTTGCCGTTCTCCTTGTCGCAGAAGCGGACGACGCGGAAGAAGACCTTGCGCAGGACTTCCTGTTGGTTGAGGATCTCCTGCTTGAGCAGGAAAAGGTCCTTCACCGACCCGGTCTTGTCGAGCTGGGAATGGAGCTGGCCGGCGCCTTCGACGATCTTGCCGACCGCCGTCATGAAGGATTCGGCGTCGAGGACGGCGCCGGCTTCGGCCGCGAAAAAGCCGAGCTCGATGCCGTTGTTCACGGGCTCGGTCCGGCGGTAACGGGCCAGGGCGGCGAGGCAGAATTCGCGTTCCGCGTCCGGAGCCGGCACGGCCGCGGCCGGCTCGACCTCGGGCTGGGGCTCGGCGGCCAGGACGGCGGCTTCCTCGTAAAGCTCTTCGGCGAGAACCGGTGAGACCGTGACGTTTGCGGCCCGGCCGCTGGGGATGTCGCCCCAGGCGGGGTCGGAGTCGGCGAACTCGACGTCGTCCCGGACCCCATCGTCTTCCACGGACACGGGGGACGCGAAGGTTTCGGGGACGGCGGGCGGTTCGGGTGTCACGGCCTCGGGCACCGGGGCGAATTCGGCCTGGCGGAGCGTCGACAGGAGGTCGCGGACCTTTTTCAGCTTGAGCAGCTCTTCGTTCCAGTCCACGCCGCTCGCCGCGCTCTCTGCGGGCGCGGGGATCCGGGCGGCGATGCCGGCGTATCCGGCGAGGTTCTTCTTGATGTTCTTGTATTCATCCTCGGCCCGCAGGCGGATCTTTTCGAGGTCCTGGTTGAGGCCGGCGATCCTTTCGAGCTCGTCCCCGGCCAGGCCGGCCGCCTTCTCCATCATCTTCTGGTAATTCACGGCGCGGTCGAGGTGCCCCCGGATCTGGCCCCGGATGTTCTCCTCTGCCCCCTGGAGCTCGGCCATGACCGACTTGTGCTCTTCGAGGAAGCCCCGGACCTGGGCGAATTTCTGGTTGACGGCCTCGATCTTTCTGAGCGCCTCTTCCTTTTCGCGGGTGATCTTTTCGATGAGGCCCTGTTCCACCTCGGTTTTCTGGGCCGAGAAGATCTCGCTGACGCGTTGTTCGATGTCGTCGAGGAAGGCTGTCGGCTCGGTGCGGCGATCGGCGATGTGATTCATGGGGACTCCTTACTTTAGGCCTGGACGGTCGTCGGGACGTTCTGGCCTTTTCCGTAGAGATGGTTGATGAGAACCAGGACGCCGGTGGGGATGCCGTGTTCGAATTCGACCCCGATCTCGTAGAGGCCGTCTTCGATCATCCGAACCCAGCGGACATCGGCCCGGACCTTGGTGATCTGTTTCGACTTGGACAGGTAAAGCGTCATCCGGAGAGAGGAACCGACCTCGAAAAGCCTGTCCGTGACGATCCGCGCGCCGCCCAAGGAGAGGTCCTTGGTCAGTGCGTTGATGACGCGGGCGTCGGGAGAGGTGGGCGCACCGGGGAGCTCGATGGCGACCCTGTTTTCCTCTGTGAGTCTCTTGTCTTTTCTGTTTTCGCGCATCACGCGCTCTCTTTCCGGACTATGCGCTCCATTGCGGTCGGCAATTCCGTTCTCTGCAACGATAATAAACCGCCCAAAAATCGAGTCCATCGCCGTTGGGGGTGAAACAGGGGGGGATTATCCATCCCCCCCCTCGGCCCCCAAAAGAGGGCCCCCCTCGGCGAGCGGTCGGAGGGTCGGGGAGATCAACCCATTCGCTTCCCCGGGTTTCTGCCCGGGGACGGCTCAGGGTAATACTGAGCACCGCCAACCCATGTTATTAAAACGGGGTTGGCGCCTGCGAACGTATCAACCCGCTCGCTTCCCCGGGTTTCTGCCCGGGGTCTGCTCAGGGTTAATACTGAGCACCGCCAACCCATGTTATTAAAACGGGGTTGGCGCCTGCGAACGTAT
>JADBLN010000066.1:11906-31349 GCA_014894455.1 Acidobacteriota bacterium
TACTGAGCACCGCCAACCCATGTTATTAAAACGGGGTTGGCGCCTGCGAACGTATCAGGGGAAGTACACCCTCGAGAAGGGGGAGGGGGCGGTGGGCGCCGGCCGGCTGCCGCGGAGGAATATGGCCATGCGGACGTATTTCCGGTCCGTCGGGTCGAGGGGCGGGTCACCCTCGTAGTCGTGCCAGCGGTCGACGAATTCGGAGCGGGGGATCGTGCCGCGCGAACCGAGGAGGGACGGGTCCTCGAAATAGAGATTCTCGCCGTCCATGCCCAGGAGGACCATGTAGTGGCCGTCGTCCCAGGTCGCGGTCCAGGGAAGATCGGCGCGGTCGCGCCAGGCCTGGAGGTCGACGATGACCGTCGTCCCGGCGGCGAGGGCAGCTTCGAGGTCGGAGATCTCGAGGCCCTCGCGGAGGTCGGCGGTGAGGCCGAACTCGCGGGCGACGCGGACGATATCGAGCGGATGCGTCCCGGCCTCGGGGGTGCTGCGGAGGCGGGCGGCGAGACGGTCCTCGCGTTCCTCCGTCCCCCAGTAGGCCAGGACGGCCTGAAGCGCGGAAGCGCCGCAGGTGTAGCCGGTGCTCTGGCGGACGTCGGGGACGCCTTCGAGCAGCGAGGGGAGGGAGGAGGGGGAAGCGGAGGAGACGAAGGGGGCCGAGGCGATGGGCAGCGGCGCCAGGCCGGACGGGTGAGGCGCGGTCGTCCGGCCGAGAAACAACCCGGCCGCGAACACGCCGACGAGCAGGAGTGTGATTTTTTTCATTGATGACCTCCGGCCTAGAAGCACTCGAGCAGGTCGAGGGGCGATGCAATCAGGGCGGCGGCGCCGCTTTCGCGGAGCTCCTCGACCGTGCGGAAGCCCCAGAGCGCCCCGACGGGGAACATGCCGGCGGCGCGGGCCGTCGTCATGTCGACGCTCGTGTCGCCGAGAAAAATGCAGGCTGCCGGTTCGACGCCCAGCTCGCCGGCGATTGAAAGGGCCGAAGCGGGGTCGGGCTTGAGCGGGACGCCGGGAAGGGCGCCGCGGACGGAGTCGAAGCGGGAATCAGCAAGAAGTTCGGCCGTCATCAGGGTCGTGAAGGGGTGGGACTTGTTCGAGAGGATGGCCGTTTTGACGCGGCGTCGGGCGAGCTCGGCGAGAAGCTCGGGGACCTCGGGGTAGGGGCGGCTGTGAGAGCGCCAGCACGATTGATATTCACGGCGGTAGTCCTGGATGATGACGGCGACGTCGGCGTCGGAGAGCGTGCCGATGCCGCGCAGGGCGAAGGTCCGCCGGACCATCTCTTCGATGCCGTCGCCGACGAGAAGCTTCGTTTCCTCGACGCTGAAGGGAGCCAGGCCGCGGGCTTCGAGGACACGGTTCGTGGCTCCGGCGATGTCCTCGATGGTGTCGAGAAGCGTCCCGTCGAGGTCGAAAATCACAGCCTGATAATTCGGGGACACAATACCCATTTCCTATTTTCCGGATTTATGGAGGTCGCGGAGGCGGGCGTAGGTCTTCCAGGCGTTCTCGAGGCGGGCCCGGTCCTCGCCGGTGAGCTCCCGCCTGATCTTGGCCGGGACTCCGGCGGCAAGGACGCTCGGTGGTATCTCCATCCCCTCGGGGACGACGGCGCCGGCCGCGACGACCGAGCCCTTCCCGACCTTAGCCCCGGAGAGGACCGTGGCGCCCATGCCGATCAGGGCATCATCTTCGATCAGGGCCGCGTGCAGGACGGCGCCGTGGCCCACCGTCACTCGCGCCCCCACCAAGCAGGACATGTCCCGGTCCACGTGAACGACCGCCCCGTCCTGGATGTTGGCGTCCTCGCCGATGTCGATCACGGCGCCCTCCATGTCGGAACGGAGGACACAGCCGTACCAGACGCTCGCCCCGCGGCGGACGATGACCTTCCCGACGAGGACCGCCCCGGGCGCGACCCAGGCCTCCGGGTCTATCTCGGGCTCGCTCAATTTTTTCGGAACGCCGAAATCGTCCATGCTCATTTCTCCTTCCGCAAGAGCAATGATTTTACCATAGGACGGAATCAGAGGGGGTCAAACCTACTTTTTTTCGAAAAAAGTAGGTTTGACCCCTTCCTGTTGCATTCGGCGGGTGGGAGGCCTATAATTTTTAGTAATCCACTAGGGATTTTTTTCGGGCGAAAATTCATCGATAGGTTGGAGGATAGAATGGCTGCGAACGGAGGTTTCAACGAGAACGCCCTGAAGATCCTGAAGGCCCGCTACTTCTTGAAGAACGAGACAGGCGAGCCCGTCGACAAGTCCCCCGAGGACCTCTTCCGCCGCGTGGCGACCTACGTCGCCTCGGCCGAAAAGAACAAGGGCGACCGGAAAAAATACGCCGAGGAGTTCCTGCGGGTCATGGCGGCCCGCGACTTCCTGCCCAATAGCCCCACTCTGACCGGCGCCGGCCGGGGCATGTGCCTGAGCGCCTGCTTCGTCCTGCCCATCGAGGACTCGCTCGATTCCATCTTCGAGACCGTAAAGAACGCGGCCCTCGTCCATAAAGAAGGGGGCGGCACGGGCTTCGACTTCAGCCTTCTCCGGCCCAAGGGCAGTTTCGTCCGCAAGACCCAGGGCGTCGCCTCCGGCCCCGTCTCCTTCCTCAAGGTCATCGACGCCGCGACCGAGGCCGTCAAGCAGGGCGGCACCCGCCGCGGCGCCAACATGGGCATCCTCCGGGTCGACCACCCCGACGTCGAGGAGTTCATCCAGATGAAGCTCGACGGGACGAGCGCCGCGAACTTCAACATCTCCGTTGCCGTCACGGACGCCTTCATGGCCGCCCTCAAGGCCGGCTCCGAATACGACCTCGTCGACCCGCACCAGGGGACGCCCGCCGGCAAGAAGGACGCCCGCAAGGTTTTCGCGCTCATCGTCGAGTCGGCCTGGGCGGTCGGCGACCCCGGCCTCATCTTCATCGACCGCGTCAACGCCGGCAACCCGACGGCCGGCCTCGGCCCCATCCGGGCGACCAACCCCTGCGGCGAACAGCCCCTCCACGACTACGAGTCTTGCAACCTCGGCTCCATCAACCTGGCCAACTTCTTCGATGCCAGGAAAAAGGACCGCTTCGACTGGGACCGCTTCGCCAAGGTCGTCCGCCTCGGCGTCCGCTTCCTCGACAACGTCATCGACGTCAACAAGTACCCCCTGCCCCAGATCGACAAGACGACGCGGGCCTCGCGCCGCATCGGGCTCGGGGTCATGGGCTGGGCCGACCTGCTCCTCCTGATGAAGGTCAGGTACGACTCGGCCAAGGCCCTGGCCCTGGCCGACAAGGTCGGGGCGTTCCTGCGCGCCGAGGCCACGGCCGCGTCGCGCGAGCTGGCCGCGGAGCGGGGGAGCTTCCCGGCCATCGGCCTGTCGGTCTACAAGGGCACGAAGATGCGCAACGCCACGGTCTTCACCATCGCCCCGACCGGCACCATCTCGCGCATCGCCGGCTGTTCGTCCTCGATCGAGCCCGTCTTCGCCTTCGAGGTGACCTCGAAGATCATCGACTCCGAGCTCAAGGACGTCCACCCCATCTACGCCGAGTGGAAGGAGAAGAACCCGGGGAAGCCGCTCCCGGACTATTTCCGGGCCGCGCACGAGATCCCGCCCGAGTGGCACGTCCGGACCCAGGCCGCCTTCCAGAAGCACGTCGACAACTCCGTCTCCAAGACGATCAACTTCCCCCACGAGGCCTCGGTCGACGACGTCGAGAAGGCCTACATGCTGGCTTGGAACATGGGGACCAAGGGGATCACCATCTACCGCGACGGCTGCCGCGAGAGCCAGGTCCTCTACAAGAACGGGACGGAGATCCTCCATCCTCAGGGGCGGCCGACCTCGCTCCCTTCGGTCACCGACAAGATCAAGACCGGCTTCGGCAACCTCTACGTGACCATCTCCTTCTATAACCAGAAGCCCTTCGAGGTCTTCGCCTCGATCGGCAAGAGCGGCTACTCGACCATGGCCGACGCGGAGGCCCTCGGCCGGCTCATCTCGATGGCCCTCCGGAGCGGCGTCGAGGCCGAGGAGGTCATCCAGCAGCTCAAGGGCATCGGCGGCTCCGAGCCCATTTTCACCGAGGGCGGCCTCATCCAATCCATCCCCGACGCCATCGCCAAGGTCCTGGAAAAGCACTTCGGCGAGGTCAAGCAAAACGCCAAGGACTTCTACACCGTCCGCTGCAAGATCTGCGGGGCCCTCCTGCCCGACGAAAAGTGCCCCGTCTGCATCAACTGCGGCTGGAGTAAATGCGCCTGAGCCGCGGCCCCGGCCGAAGAACATCGCCGCCTCTTTCAAGCGTCGAAGTCAGAGTCTGTTGACGCTTACTCTTATTTCTGCTTTAATAGTAGAGTATTAAAAAGGAGTCGTTTTCATGAAAAAAACAGCTCTCATGTTGATTATTCTCGGCTGTCTCGCCGGATTATCCTTCGGACAAAACGGCGACATCGGGCTGGGCATCATCCTCGGCGAGCCGACAGGCCTCAGCGCCAAGTGGTGGACCGGCAAGACCACGGCCTTCGACGCCGGGGCCGCCTGGTCGTTCGTTAACGGCGGGACCTTCTTCCAGATCCACGGCGATTTCCTCTTCCACAACTTCGACCTCTTCAAGGTGGACACGGGCAAGATGGCCCTCTACTACGGTTTCGGCGGCCGGGTGAAAATGGCCGACCAAACGATCGTCAGCGTCCGCGTCCCGATCGGCATCTCCTACCAGTTCGAGAAGACGGCGATCGAGATTTTCCTCGAAGTCGTCCCCATGCTCGACCTCATCCCGGCCACCGAGGTAGGGGTCGGCGGCGGCGCCGGCTTCCGCTATTATTTCTGATGATCATCTCTCGAGGGCTGGTCACAAACGGCTTTCCTGCTCATTGAATCCCCCGGGCGTTCGAAAAGCCGCAGAGGATTTTTTAGGCTCATAGCCTTCACGGTTATTCTGGCCGGCACCGCGGCAGCGGCCAGTCCGGCCCTCTCCGGTCCGCGCGCCTTTCTCGTTTCCCCGAAAGTCCCTCGTCCGGGCGGGCGCCTGCGCGTCCTGGTCGCCTTCGAAGCCGACGCCGCCAAGGTCCAGGCCTTTCTCCGCGGGCCGGCGGGCGCCCTCGAACCCCTCAAGACGAAGAGGGGAGGGGGGCCTCCGTTCTGGGTCGCGACCGAATTTTCGGCCGGTTCGGCGGGGTCTTACGCCTTGACGCTCAAAGAGGGCCGGGACGAATGGCAAGCGCTGACCATCGAAGTTTCGGCGGGCGGCGTCCCGAAGGCCGGTCCGGCCGGGGACGCGCTCGGCGCGAAGGGCTGGTCGCGGGCCGAAGAAAGCCTTTACGCCGCCTGGATCGAGGCGCTTTTCGCCGAGGCGGACGAGCGCTCGTCCTGGAAAGCCCTCCACGAGATCATGCGCGACCCGGCACGCAACGTCCTCCACGACCATCTCGGCCTCGGCGAGGACGAGGCCTCCGGCCCGAACGCGCTCGTCATGACCCCGGACTGCGCCGATAACCCCTATTTCCTGCGGGCTTATTTCGCCTGGAAGCTCGGCCTGCCCTTCGGCTTCCACGAAACGAGTTGGGGGAGTCGGGAGCAGGCGCCGCGCGGCCTGCGCTTCAGGACGGACGGACTTTCAGCCGGAACGGAGGCGGGAAGCCCCGTCCGGAAGTTCGGGCTTTTGCTCGCCCTGGTCAAGAACACCGTCCACGCCGGGAACGGCAGGACCGCGCTCCGGGCGGACGAAACCGACTATTACCCGCTCCCTCTCACCAGAAAGGCCCTCAAACCGGGCACGGTTTACGCCGATCCGTACGGACACACCTTGACGATCGTCCGCTGGGTCCCCCAGACGGCGAAGCGCCCGGGCCTGCTCCTGGCCGTCGACGCCCAGCCCGATGGGACGATCGGGGTCAAGAGGTTCTGGAAAGGGAATTTCCTGTTCACGACGGAAGATGTCGTCGGCGAACCGGGATTCAAGGCCTTCCGTCCGATCGCTCTCGAAAACGGGCGCCCGCGTCTCCTGACGAACCGCGAGATCGCCGCGGACCCGGATTACGGCGATTTTTCGCTCGAGCAGGAGAAGATGACGGGCGACGCTTTTTACCCGGCGATGGAGAAGCTCATCAACCCCGAGCCCCTCGATGCCGCGGCCGCCTTCGAGGATCTCTTCCGGGCCCTCCATGAACAGCTCATCGTCCGCGTCGACTCGGTGGCGAACGGCGAGGAGTTCATGAGGACCCACCCCGGCACGGTCATCCCCATGCCTTCGGGCCCGGCCGTTTACCAGACCCTGGGGCGGTGGGAGGATTTCTCGACGCCCAACCGCGACCTGCGCCTGCTCATCGCCATCGACACCATCCTCGGCTTCCCGGACAAGGTCGTTGGGAACCCCCAAGCCTACGAGGTCTCCGGGAAGAGGACGCCCGACGAGGTCCGGCGCGGACTCCTCGCCCTCCAGGAAAAATTGGCGGCCGGCCTCTCCATCACGTACCGGAGGTCGGACGGGACCTCCCGGGTCCTGACACTCGAGGATATCTTCGCCCGGCGGGACGCCTTCGAGATGGGCTACAACCCGAACGACAGCGTGGAGGTCCGCTGGGGGGCCCCCGAGGGGAGCGAGGAGCGCTCGACCGCTCGCCGCCATGCCCCCGCCTCCCAACTCGAGAAAATGAAGGCCCTCCGGCCCTGGTTCCACAAGCGACTTCGGCCGGCGGCGTGACGGTTGCTTTTCGGGCCGATTTGAGCTAAAAATGGGGGGAATTTAGAAAATCCCACAGGAGAAGACTTCATGCATTTCCGCATCCCTCGTTTCTTTTTGACCCTTCTGGCCCTGGGCTTCGTCCTGGGCGCCGGGGCGACGGTCCTGGCCCAAGCGCAGGTCACGGCCGAAGATTTCAACCAGTTCGGCTGGCGCTGGGTCGGCCCGGTCAACTTTTCGGGCCGGATCACCGAATTCGCCGTGCCTCCGGGACAAACCCAGGTCTACTACGTTCTGACCGCGAGCGGCGGGCTATGGAAGACCGAGGACGCGGGCACGCATTTCGAGTCCATTTTCGACAAGTACGGCAACATGAGCATGGGCTTCCTGGCCATCGCCCCGTCCAACCCCAACGTCCTCTACTTGGGCACGGGCGAGCCGATGCACGCCCGGTCTAGCTCGCGCGGCAACGGGATGTGGAAATCGACCGACGCCGGCAAGACCTGGACGAAGATCGGCTTGGAGAAGAGCTTCTTCATCCCCAAGGTCGCCGTCGACCCCAAGAACCCGGACGTCGTCTACGTCGCCGCCGAGGGGAAGCTCTACGACAACGCCATGGACTGCGAACGCGGCTTCTACAAGACGATTGACGGCGGCAAGACCTGGGAACGGCTGTGGCCGCTCGACGACCGGGGCGTCGGCGACTTCGTCGTCGACCCGCGCAACGCCGACGTCGTCATCGCCGCGGCCTACAAGACCTACCGGCGGGCCTGGACCTACATCGACCGCCAGCCGGGGAACCACCTCTACAAGACGACCGACGGCGGCAAGACGTGGAAGAAGCTGACCCAGGGCCTGCCTCTCGACGCCGAGGTCGGCCGTACCGGCCTCGACATCTACGAGAAGAACCCGAACATCGTCTACGCCCGCATCGACGAGCAGATCAACCTCGGCCTCGCCGAGCGCGACGGCGTGGCCAATTTCCGGGCCGGCGGGGGGTTCGGAGGCGGCGGCCTGTTCAAGGACCAATACACCTTCGACAAGTTCAAGACCGCCAAGATCGACCCCGAGCTGGCCAAGCTGGCCCCCAAGTTCGTCCCGGTCACGGCGGCGAACGAGGCCGAGCTCGTCAAGAAGCTCAACGAGCTCGTCGCCGACAAGGAGTTCCTGACCAAGTCCGGCGTCGACCTGGCCAAGCTTAACGCCGCGGCCCGTAAGGTCCAGGCCAAGAACAAGGATCTCGTCGCCGCGATCGGCGAGGTCGAGGCGCTCCTGAAGCGGGAGGCCCCGAAGGCGGATTCGACCGAGGCCAAGGGCCGCGCTCAGATCGTCAACCGCCACGTCCTCGAGGTCCTCTACGCCGGCGTCTTCCGCAACCAGCAGCCGCTCAAGCGGGACGGGGTCGTCTACCGTTCCGACGACCAGGGCGAGACCTGGAAGAAGATGACCGAGTACAAGCAGTCCGGAGGCAGCGGCCTCGTCAACCAGACCGAGGGCGGCTACTACGGCCGCATCTACATCGACCCCCAGAACGACCAGACGCTCTACTGTGTCGACACCAACGCCACGGTCTCGACCGACGGCGGCAAATCGTTCAAGGCCGCGGGCTGGGACGCCGGCGCGTTCAAGCTCCACGTCGACCACCGCGGCATGTGGGTCGATCCCCAGAATTCAAATCACATTATGAGCGCCAACGACGGCGGGTCGGGGGAGAGCTGGGACGGCGGCAAGCATTGGAGCCAGAAGGCGACGATCAGCGCCCAGCAGTTCTACGACGTTTCGGCGGACTACGAACAGCCCTACAACGTCATGGGCGGCACCCAGGACAACGGCGCCTGGATCGGCCCCTCGCAGAACCGCAACCAGAACGGCGTCTATGCCGCCGACTGGAACTACCTGCCGACGGGCGACGCCTACTACGTCGTCCGCGACTGGTGGAATCCCGAATACATCTATTACGAGAGCCAGTTCGGCGCCTCCAGCCGGCAGAACCTCAAGACGGGCGAGATCTCGCAGTTGGTCAAGCGGACGACCCCCGAGGAAGCGGCCAAGGGCGTCCCGGCCCAACGCTACCAGTGGAACGCCCCGATCGTCCTTTCCCCTTACAACCCGAGTATCGTCTACATCTGCTCCCAGTTCGTCCACCGCTCCCTCAACCGCGGCGACCGCGACACCTTCGTCACGATCAGCCCCGACCTGACCCGGGCCGACAAGGCGCGCCTCGAGGAGTCGAAGAAGACCAACCTCCAGTACGCGACGATCTACTCCTTCGCCGAGTCGGCCAAGAAGCCCGGCCTCTACTGGGCCGGGACCGACGACGGGAACGTCCAGATGTCGCCCGACGGCGGTGTCGCCTGGACCAACATCACGGCCAATTTCTACGACATGAAGACGGGCAAGACCAAGCCCGGGATCAAGGGAGCCCTCATTCCGTTCGACCGCTGGGTCAAGAGGGTCGTGCCCTCCCGGCACGACGAGAAGACCTGCTATGTGGGCTTCAGCGGCTACCGGACCCACAACGAAGACAAGACCTGGCTCTTCGTCACCAACGACCTGGGCAAGACCTGGGAAGATATCTCCGGCGGCCTAATGAACCCGATCTTCGACGTCGAGGAGGACCCGGACAACCCCAACGTCCTCTACCTCGCCGGCGAATACGGCATCCACGTGACCATCGATAAGGGCAAGACCTGGACGGCTTTCTCGACCACGGCGCCGAACGTCATCGTCCGCGACATGGCCATCCAGAAACGGGACCGGGACCTCGTCATCGGCACCTACGGCCGGGGTATCTACATCGCCGACATCGCCCCCATCAAGGAATTCACGGCTGAGAACCTGGCCAAGGATGCCTACCTCTTCGACATCGAAGAGGTCATCCGCTGGAACAGGCTCGAGCGGCGGGGCGAGCAGTACGGCGAGTTCGCCAAGGTGACGAACCCCGAGATCGCTTCGACCATCTACTACTATCTCAAGGCGGAGCCCAAGTCCGTCAAGCTCGTCGTCAAGGACCTCGAGGGCAATCTCATCCAGGAGCTGGGCGGCAACGCAAAGAAGGGCCTCCAGAAAGCAACCTGGAACCTGACCAAGCGCGTCGACCCCGCGCAGCAGCCCGCGGCGGGCACGCGGCCCGGCGGCCGCGGCGGCCGGGCCAATCAGGCGGACTACGGTACCTACAAGGTGACCCTGAACGTGGACGGGAAGGACATCGCCACCAAGACGGCGAAGCTCAGCCCCGACCCGATGTTCAAGTAATCGGAGGCTATTTACCCGACTGGATGGGGTCGAGACGGACGGCGACCTTGGTCGTGAGCGTCTTGCCGCCGACGGTCAGCTTGACGGCGTAAACGCCGGGCTCGGCGGCCTGGCCGCCGCCCATCCCGCCGCGCCCTCCGCCGCCCATCCCGAAGGGCATCCCGCCCCGGATGATGGAGAAGACCGCCCTCTGGATCTCGGCGATCTTGCGGTAGTTCGTCCCGACTTTGTCGAGGTCCGCCGCGGCCTTTTTCAGCGCGGCCATCTGATCGTCCTTGAGATCGGTCCGCGCGAGCGCCGGGTCGATCTGCCTCTTGAGGTTGGCCGCGAGATTCTGGACGGTCGCCGCCGGCGGGTCGAAGCGGAGGTCCCAGGCGACGCGGTTGATGCCCGCATCGGCGGTATCGAGGAGATAGGTCGTCTTCAGAGTGCCAGAGAAGTCGGCGACCTCGAGAGTGGCCGGCGCTTCGGGCTTCGTCTTGAGGTAGAAGTTGAGCAGGGCGCCGTCGGGCGGGTTCTCGCCCTTGAAGAAGAGATCGCCCCGGCCGTAGCCGCCCCGCTGGATCCGGAGCCAGCGCGTGCCGGCCTTGCCCGGTTCGAAGAGGACGGCGTCCTGGCCGAGGACCTCGTCGGTCGCCTGGCGCAGGGCCGTGATGTCGTCGAGGATCCAGAAACCCCGGCCGTGCGTCGCGGCGATGAGGTCGTTGTCCCGGGGGTGGATGAGGAGGTCGTGGACGGCGACCGTAGGCAGGTTGATGTTCAGCCGGGACCATGTCGCGGCGGCGTCGCGGCTGAAGTAGACCCCGAATTCCGTGCCCAGGAAGAGGAGGTTCTTGTTGACCGGGTCCTCCCGGACGACGTAGACGGGCTGGCCGTCCGGGATACCGGCTGCTGCCGCTTGCCAGGTCTTGCCGAAGTCGGTTGTCTTGAACACGTAGGGGTGGAAATCGTCGGAGCGGTGCCCGTCGAAGGTCACGTAGCAGGTCGCCTCGTCGAAACGCGAGGCCTCGACCCGGCTGCACCAGATGCCGGGGGGAACGCCGTTGATGTTCGGCCGGACGTTGGTCCAGGTGACGCCGCCGTTGCGGGTGACCTGGACGTTGCCGTCGTCTGTCCCGACCCAGATCAGGCCGGGGAGGCGGGGAGATTCCGAGATGGTGATAATGGTGCAGTAGGTCTCGGCGCCGGTGACGTCGGGCGTGATGCCGCCGGTGGGCTTGGCGGGGGCGTACTTCGTCTTGTCGTTCGTCGTCAGGTCGGGGCTGAGGAGCATCCAGTGGTCGCCCCGGTCGGCGGACTTGAAAAGGTGGTTGCCGCCGAAGAGGATCGTCTCCGGGTTGTGGGGGGACATGACGATCGGCGAGCTCCAGTTGAAGCGGAAGGGGCCGCGGTCCTGCTGCGTCCTGGCCTGCATGGCCGCCTCGGGGGCGGCCGGCTTGGCCTCGGGCTTGGTCTCGGCTTTGGCGGCGGGGGCTTTCTTTTCGGGCGGCGCTGGAGGGAAGTAGCCCTTGTAGTTGGCGATGTTCGTCGGGTTCGGCCGGATGCTCTTCGCCTCGCGCGTCTCAACGTTGACCCGCTGGAGGGAGCCGCCCTGGCTTTCGACGTAGACGGTCCGCCAGTCCTGCGGGTCGTTCTGAGTGTGGAAGCCGTCGCCGCCGCCGATGTTGTACCAAAAATCGGTCAGGATCTGCCCTTCGCGGCTCATCGACGGGCCGCCCCAGGTGCCGTTGTCCTGGAGCCCTCCGTAGACGTAATAGGGGTCGCGCATGTCGACGCTCACGGCGTAGAACTGGGCGACGCTGAGGTTGTCGAAGAAGACCCAAGTGCGGCCGTGGTCGTAGGTGACGGACGCGCCGCCGTCCTGCCCGACGTAGAAGCGGTTCTTGTTCGTGGGGTCGATCCACATGGCGTGGAAGTCGGGGTGGAGGCCGCCGACCTGGTTCCAGGTCTTGCCGCCGTCCGCCGAGAAGCTCATGTTCGTGGCCAGGAAGTAGACCCACTTGTCCTCGAGCGGGTTGATATAGATGTGGCTGTAGTAGAACGGCCGGTTGTTCATCCGGTTCATGTACTGCCAGGACGCGCCGCCGTCCTCGGACCGGTAGATGCCCGTGCCGAGCTTGGTCATGTCGGCGTATTCGGGGTTGGGCTTCTGCTCGTTCCCCGAGCGGATGGTCTGCGGCGGCTGGTAGCCGTGCTCGACGACGGCCATGAGGACGTCGGGCTTAGAGCGGGAGATCGCCAGGCCGATGCGGCCGAGCTCTCCGGCCGGCAGGCCCTGGGTGAGCTTCGTCCAGGTCTTGCCGCCGTCGGTCGTCTTGAAGATACCACCGTTCGGGCCGCCGGAGTCGAAGCGCCAGGGCTGGCGGAGGCGCTGCCAGAAAGAGACGTAGAGCGTCTCGGGATCCGTCGGGTGCATGACCAGGTCGATGACCCCGGTCTTGCCGTCGTTCGGGAGCCCGCCGGCGAGCTTCGTCCACGTCTTCCCGCCGTCTGTCGTCTTGAAGAGGCCCCGGTCGCCGGTGGCGCCCCAGGGGTGGCCCGAGGCGCCGACGTAGACGGTGTCGGGGTCGGACGGATGGGTGATGACGCGGGCGATCGTTTGAGTCGTCTCGAGGCCCATCCTGGCGAAGGTTTTTCCGCCGTCGGTCGATTTATAGACGCCGTCGCCCCAGGCGATGCTGTTGCGGACGCACTCCTCGCCCGTCCCGACCCAGATGATGTTCGGGTCCTTCTGGAAGAAGGCGACGTCGCCGATGGAGGCCGAGCCGTACTTGTCGAAGATGGGGTCCCAGGTCGTCCCGGCGTTGATGGATTTGAAAACGCCGCCCGAGGCCGAAGCCACGAGGACCTGGGTGAAGTCGTTGTCCAGGGCTTCGAAGTCGGAGATGCGGCCGACCATGTTGGCCGGGCCGATGTTCCGCCAGCGAAGGTATCTGGTCAGGACCTGGCTTTCCGGTCCGGGCCCGGCCTGTTGGCCCGCGAACGGGCCGGCGAAGGCCATGACCAGGAGGAGAAGGGCGCAGACACGGAGCGCCGTCTTGAATCTGTTTTTCATGAAGCTCTCCTTGTAAAGGGGGACGATAAGGGCGGATTATACAAGAACCGCTGTCCCCATTCAACGTCACGCCGGCCGTCTTGACTTCCCCCCCCTTGTAGCCTATAAAAGAGAGGAAAAGACAGTCATGGATATATCCCGGATGGAAGTCGTCGATGACCTCATGGGGGACATCCTCAGGCGAAAATCGCCCTTGGAGAGGCTCGAGATCGCGTTCGGCCTGTGGCGTTCGGCCAGGTATCAGCTGGTTACCATCCTGCGCGGACTCCATCCCGATTGGGACGAAAATACGTTACAGCGGGAAGTCTCCCGGAGGATGTCGCATGGAGCAACATGAATTGTTGCTCTTTGCCGTCGACTGTTTGGACAAACTCGATATCCCCTACTTGATCACCGGCTCCATGGCCTCCATGGCCTATGGGGAGCCTCGTTTCACCAATGATATCGACATCGTGGCTGACGTCCGACCGGATCAAATCGAGGCCATGAAAGCCTGCTTTCCCGAGGACGATTTCTATCTCGAGACCGAATCCATGAAAAAGGCCATTGTTCGCCGGAAACAGTTCAATATCATCCATCCTTCTTCGGGGTTGAAAATCGACATCATCATTCACCATAAAGATGCTTTCGACGTTTCCCGGTTTGGCCGCGCCAGACAGCTTCATGTATCCGAAACACGAACCGCGAACTTCGCCGCTCCCGAGGATATCATCCTTAAAAAAATGGAATATTATCGACAGGGAGGATCGGATAAACACCTCCGGGATATCGCCGGAATGATCAAGATCTCGGGTTCGCAAATCGACCGGACGTACTTGGTCTCCTGGGCGGAGAAACTCGGGCTTCTGGAGATCTGGCGTTCGATCGAAAACACGCTGTCGCCCTAGCCGTTCCCGGAGGTTTCGAGCTTATGATGAATAAACGGATTCGCAGCGAACGAAGGTTTATTACGCTCGTCCCTTTTCTTGCCCTCTTCCTTTGTCTTTATGCTTGCGATGGCCAGGCGGGACCGGCGGCGGTGACGGGCATCGCGTTCGATGCTTCATCGGCCTACGGCTTCGTCAAGAAGCAGGTCGAGTTCGGGCCGCGCGTGCCCAACACCCCGGCCCACGCCGCCTGCGCCGATTGGCTCGTCAAGACCCTCAAGCAGTGGACGCCCGACGTCGTCGTGCAGGCCTTCCAAGCCAAGGCCTATGACGGAAGAGTGCTCGACGGGAAGAACATCATTGCCTCGTTCAACGCCGAGGCTAAGGACAGGATCCTCCTCTGCGCCCACTGGGATTCGCGGCCATTCGCCGACCACGACCCGGACCCGGCCAATCATTTCAAGCCGGTCATGGGGGCCAACGATGGGGCGAGCGGCGTCGGCGTCCTGCTCGAGGTCGCCCGCCAACTCTCGCTCAGGAAGCCCGCGGCCGGCGTCGACATCTTGCTCCTCGACCTCGAGGATTTCGGCGAACACAGGAACTGGCGCGGCGCCGCCAAAGACAACTGGGCCCTGGGCTCCCAGTACTGGGCCCGGAATCCCCACCGCCCCGGCTACAAAGCCCGTTTCGGCATCCTGCTCGACATGGTCGGGGCGTCCGACGCCGTCTTTCCCATGGAGGGGACGTCCATGTCCTACGCCCCGGCGGTCACGAAAAAGGTCTGGGAAACGGCCCGCGGGCTCGGCCTCGCCAAGTACTTCCTGGCCCGGGAAGCGGACTCCCTCATCGACGACCACCTCTATATCAACGCGATAGCGGGCATCCCGACCGTCGACATCATCCATTACGACACCGAAAAGCAGGGTTTTCCTGCGAGCTGGCACACCGCCGGGGACACCCTGGACAAGATCGACGTCAACACCCTGAAGGCCGTTGGCGAAACCGTCCTGGCCATGATTTATCAGGGGAAATAGGGCTGTTTGCCTTATGGAAATAGTGGAAGAAAAATGACGCCACGCAGTCTAATCCTATGAAGGCTATCTCTATAAAAAAAAGGAGAACACTTTATGAAGAAAGCCGCACTTGGCGCACTCGCCATCCTGGCCGTCCTGTCCCTCGCCGCCTGGGCCGTCGACATTTCCGGCACCTGGGAAATGAGCTCCCCGGGCCGTGACGGCGCAATGATGACCCGGGACATCACCATCGTCCAAGAAGGAAACAAGATCAAGGTCACCATGCCGGGCCGCCCGGGCGGCGACCCGATCACGGGCGAAGGCACGCTCGAGGGCAACGCCATCGAGTGGAAAATCGTCCGCCAGGGCCCTCAGGGCGAGATGGTCATGACCTACAAGGGGACCGTCGACGGCAACACCATGAAGGGCACCACTATGAGGATGGACCAAGAGGTCGAGTGGACCGCGAAGAAGAAGTAAATTTGGGGTCGGACCTCAGCATCTCGAAATCAGTTTGCCGGGTCCTGGAAATTGCGCTTTTTAAGCCAAAAAACGCAGAAGACAGGAATGGGGCATGAATGGGGACATGTACCGCTTCGGTACGTGTCCCCATTCATGCCCCATTTTTTGCCCATTGTTTGTGGAGCTTCAGTATCGCCAATTAGGAGGGACCAATGATGAGCAAACGGAACAGCATGGACCGCAGGGACTTCATCAAAGCATCGGCCCTCGGCCTGGCCGGCGTCGGCACGACGCTCGCGGCGAAGCCGGCCTTGGCCGGACAGGCGAGCCCCGGGGAAACGCCCAAGATCAAGTCCTACCGGACGCTCGGCCGGACAGGGTTCAAGGTGTCCGACATCGGCATCGGGACGTCCCAGACTTTTCCGACTCCCGTCATCAGCGCCGCCCTCGATGCCGGCGTCAACTACTTCGACACGTCTGAGGGCTACGGACGGGGCGCGGCCGAGCGGAGCATCGGCGAGGCCATCAAGGGTCGGGACCGCAAGTCCCTGTTCATCACGACCAAGGTCCGGACCGACGGGCTCGCCGGCACGGCCGAGGTCGCCGAGAAAGTCCAGCAATGCCTGGAGCGGCTCCAGACCGATTACGTCGACTGCGTCATGATGCCGGGTCCCCCGACCGCCGAATCCGTCAAGAGCGAGGTCTACCACAAGGCCATCGAAGAGCTGAAGAAACAGGGCAAGGTCAGGTTCTCCGGCATCTCCAGCCACGGCAGCCGCCAGCCGGGTCAGGGCGAGCCGATGGAGAACGTTCTCCTCGCCGCGGTCGACGACGGCCGTTTCGACGTCGTCCTCGTCGTCTATAACTTCCTGCAGAGGGAGCCGGGGGAGAAGGTGCTCGAGGCGGCGGCCAAGAAGAATCTGGCTACGACGATCATGAAGTCGAACCCGCTCGGCCGCTACTACGACACGAAGAACCGCATCGAGCAGATGAAAAAGGACGGCCAGCCGATCGACGAGCGGATGCAGAAATCCATGGAACAGATGGAAGAGACGGCGAAACAGGCCGAGTCGTTCATCCAGAAGAACGGCCTGAAGACGCCCGCGGAGATCAAGGCGGCCGCCCTCAAGTTCGTCCTGGCCGACCCGCGGGTGCACACGCTCAACCTGGCCTTCAACACCTTCGAGGACGTCCAGAATTTCCTGCCGCTCTCCGGTTCCGGAATGAACCGCGAAGAGAAGGGCCTGCTGGCCTCGTTCGAGCGGGAGTGCGGCGCTCTCTACTGCCGCCACGCCTGCGGCGTCTGCGAATCCGCGTGCCCGAGCGGCGTCCCGGCAAACACGATCATGCGCTACAACCACTATTTCGAGGCCCAGGGCAGCGAGAAGTTCGCCATGGAAAAATACGCCGCCCTCGAGACGGCCAAGGCCGACGCCTGCCGGACGTGCGCCGGGTTCTGCGAGACGGCCTGCCCCTACGGCGTCCCTGTCCAGACGCTTCTGTGCCTGGCGCATGCTCATCTGA
This sequence comes from Acidobacteriota bacterium, assembly GCA_014894455.1. Classification (GTDB taxonomy): domain Bacteria; phylum Acidobacteriota; class Aminicenantia; order Aminicenantales; family Saccharicenantaceae; genus RBG-16-66-30. Next base: position 28,760 of record JADBLN010000066.1, read on the forward strand.
CGCTCACCTAACGCCGATCTCCTCGGAGGTCGTCCTTGTTGTTCAAGGGGACATGTACCTCTGGTACGTGTCCCCCTTCTTCACTTTCGTGTCCCCCTTCTTCACTTTCGTGTCCCCCTTCTTCACTTTCCGCAATCCCACTTATTTTAACCGGCATCCCTGAGCTTGGCCTGTCTTGGCGCCGCCCGGGCGGTGAATAGCTAAAGCGTAGTTATTGAGGAGTTAGACTCAAGACTTATTTCAGATATTTACCAGAAATACGGCTCCGTGCCGCTCCGCCGTATTTCTGCCGGTCGCTCCTCGGAATCCGCTCCCTGCCGTACCTCCGGTGCGTGTCCCCATTCTTCTCCCCCCTTTCCGCCTTGCTAGATGGGTCCGCCTCTAATAAGATAAGGCAAACGAACCATCGAGGAGGCAAGATGAAACACGCCTGCCGGACGATTATCGGTGCACTCTTATTGATCGTTGCGCTGAGCCCCGCTTCGGTTTTCGCGCAGGCCACCCGGGCCGACTATGCGAGGGCGGCCGGTTTGAGGGCGAAGCTCCAGCCCCTGGCCCTCGACATCGTCGACCGGGGCGGCTGGATCGGTAAGACCTCCCGCTACTGGTACAGGAAATCCGTCGTGGGCGGCAACGAATTCTGGGTCGTCGACGCGGCCGGCCGCGAAAAAAAAGCGGCCTTCGACCATGCCAAGTTGGCGGCGGCCCTAGCCGCGGCCTCAGGCGAGAAGGTCGAGGCGCTCAACCTGCCGTTCAACACGATCACATACGCCGAGGACGGGAAGTCCGTCGAATTCGCCGCGGCGGGTTTCCGCTATTCCTGTGACCTCGCGACTTATGCCTGCAAGAAGCTCGGGCCGGTCGAGCCGCGCGGCGGCCGGGGCGGCGGGATGACCATGTGGGAGCGGGGCCCGGCCCCCGAGGCCGCCTCCAAGGAGACGAAGACCTCTCCCGACGGAAAATGGGAGGTTTTCATAAGGAACTACAACGTCAGTCTCCGGGACAAGGAGAAGAAGGAGGAGACGATCCTCAGCCGCGACGGCTCGGAGGGCGATTACTACACCTTCGAATCCCTGTCCTGGTCGCCCGACTCGAAAAAATTCGTCGCCTTTCGCCTGCGCCGCGGGTACCACCGTCTCGTCCATTACGTCGAATCGTCGCCGTCCGACCAGCTCCAGCCGAAGTACCACACCATGGAGTACGCCAAGCCGGGCGATGCCCTCGACATCGAGCGGCCGGTTCTCTTCCTCGTCGACACGAAGGCGAGGGTCGAGGTCGACAACGCGCTCTTCCCGAATCCTTACGAGCTCGAGGAAATGGCCTGGCGCAAGGACGGTCGCGCTTTCACTTTCGAGTACAACCAGCGCGGCCACCAGGTCTACCGCGTCGTCGAGGCCGACGGGACGACAGGCATGGCCCGGGCCGTCGTCGACGAAGAGGCGAAGACCTTCTTCTGCTACAGCGGGAAGAAATACCGTTACGACATCGACGACGGGAAAGAGGTCATCTGGATGTCGGAGCGCGACGGCTGGAACCACCTCTACCTCTACGACGGCATGACCGGCGTGGTCAAGAACCAGATCACGAAAGGGGAGTGGGTCGTCCGCTCCGTCGACAAGGTCGACGAGGAGAAGCGCCAGGTCTACTTTCAGGCGAGCGACACGGTCGCCGGCCAGGATCCCTACTTTGTCCACGCGTTCCGGACGAACTTCGACGGAACGGGACTCGTCCGGCTGACGGAAGGGGAGGGGAATCATTCCGTTACCTACTCGTCCGACATGTCGTATTTCGTCGACACGTGGTCGCGCGTCGACCTTCCCCCGACGGTCGAGATCCGCCGCGTCGCCGATAAAACGACCGTGATGACCGTGGAAAAGGGCGACATCTCCGGGCTTCTGAAGACCGGCTGGAAGGCGCCCGAGGTCTTCGTGGCCAAGGCCCGGGACGGGAAAACCGATATCTGGGGCATCATCATCCGGCCCTCGAACTTCGACCCCAAAAAGAAATACCCCGTCATCGAGTACATCTACGCCGGGCCGCAGGGCTCGTTCGTCCCCAAATCCTTCGGGGCCTACAACTCCATGCGCGCCCTGGCCGAGCTGGGCTTCATCGTCAGCCAATGCGACGGCCTCGGGACGAGCAACCGCTCCAAGGCCTTCCACGACGTCTGCTGGAAGAACCTGGGCGACGCCGGGTTCCCGGACCGGGTCCTCTGGCACAAGGCTGCGGCCGCGAAGTACCCGTACTACGACATCACCCGGGTCGGCATCTACGGGAATTCGGCCGGCGGGCAGAACGCCCTCGGCGGGCTCCTATTCCAGCCCGACTTCTACAAGGCCGGCGTCGCCTCCTGCGGCTGCCACGACAACCGCATGGACAAGATGTGGTGGAACGAGCAGTGGATGGGCTGGCCCCTCGGCCCTGAATACGCCGCTTCGTCGAACGTCGACAACGCCGGGCGGCTCCAGGGACAGCTCCTACTCATCGTCGGCGAGATGGACACGAACGTCGACCCGGCCTCGACCATGCACGTCGTCAACGCTTTGATCAAGGCGAACAAAGTGTTCGACCTCTTGGTCATCCCCGGAGC
>JADBLN010000003.1:0-2184 GCA_014894455.1 Acidobacteriota bacterium
CGAAGGCTCGTCCTTGACCGGCTACTTGGCGACTTTCAGCGGTGGCAGGAAGTTCTCCAGCACCCAGACCTCGAAATTCGTCCGGCTTTGCGTGAACGCCATGCGCTTGCCGCTCGGGTGCATAACGAATCCCCAGGTCGATTCAGGGAAAAAGTGGAGTTTTTCGCCCGGGCCGCCCGCCGCCGGGAACCGCCAAAGATCGCTGCCTTGCTTGAGGTCCCTGGCCACCAGCACGTGCTTTCCGTCCGGCACCCATGTGGGGGTTGAAATGCGAGGGGAATCGGCTTCCGGAACGCGCCACAACTCCAGTTCCTTGCCGGATTGAATATCCAGAATGCCCAGCACGTGTGATTTGGTCGGTCCGTCAGTCCGGACATAGACAAACCGGGTTCCGTCGGGCGAGATCTTCATGTCAATGTGGTGGCCGCGGCAGACTTCTTTCTCTTCGGCGGTGGCGAGGTCTTTGCGCCGGATAATGATCCCTTTGCCTTGAATCTTTTCAAGGGCCCGGACATTGTAGAAGATCGCTTTGCCGTCAGGAGACCAGTTCTGAGACGGCTGTGCCGGCGTAGTCTCGGTAGGGATCTTCGCAAGCTGGCTCACGTCGCCGCTCTCCGAATCGATTGCGAAAACGCCGAAGTTCCTGTTCTGGCCTATCCCGGTGATCGCGAACCGGCGCCCGTCCGGGGACAGGATTGGGTTGTACCAGTAGCTCAGTTTTGGTTTCGGAGTGATCTCGCGCCTCTGGCCGGTTTCTTCCGAGCGGATGAACAGCACGCCGGATTGGTCGTTGGGCGGCCCTTTGTAGATCTCGTAATAGAGCAGCTTCCCGTCAGGCGACCATTTGGGCCACGACGCCTCGGGATAGTCCGCGTCCACCGGCGAGGGCGTGCCCGTCAGTTTCCCGGTTTGCTCGTCCACCGGGACGACGAACGAATTTTCGGTCCCCGTGTTCTCGATCCGGAAGAGCCGTCCGTCGCGAGTCAAGTCGAAATTCGTGTTGGTGCCGAGGTCCCGCCGCAGCATCTGCGGGTCTCCCCAGGGCCGGCCATTCTCGATCCCCAGCAGGTAAAGATCGCGGGTTCCCGACCGATCGCTCACGAACACAATACCGGACCCGTCCCGGGTCCAACCAGTCACGGAATCGGCCGCCGGGTTCTGAACGAGAACCGAGTCTTGCTCTGTCGCGGTATCGTAGACGAAGATGTCGCCCTTCAGGCCGTAAGCGATGTGCCGCCCGTCTGGAGAGGGGTATCCCCAATTCACGTCTCCCGGCTCGGGCTGCCCGATATCGCGAATGGCGTCGTCCGGCAGAGAAATCATGTGCCGCCGGTAAGTCCCGTCCTTGAGATCGTATGAAACAGCCAGGAGTCGGCGGCTGTCCGGCATCCAGGCACGAAGGCTCATGTTTCTCCCGTCCTGACCGCGGTGGAGCACTCGCATGGACGATCCATCGAGCGCCGAGAGGCGAAGCTCTCCGTAGCTCCCGACCCACCAGTCATAGGCGATCCGTTTGCCGTCCGGCGAGATCAGGGCCGAACCCGAAGCGAACGACCATTTCACCCACGAAGCCTCCCGGGTGATTCGCCTTTTCTCGCCGGACTGGAGGTCGCGAAGCCAAAGATCGCGGATATCGGACGGAGTAAAAACGACGTACCGGCCGTCCGGGGAGATGCCGGCCGGCTCGTCCGTCCCCGCAACCCAAACCCGGCGCATGGCCACCTCGGTGCGGCCGGTGGCTCCGCCTCCCCCAGCGGTGAGGGCGCTCAGCCGCTCTCGTGCCATCTTGGTGGGCTCCGGCTGGTCGGCATAGTCGCGCACCAGGCGCTCGTAGGCTGTGCGGGCCTCTGCATTACCCAGCTTTTCGTGGCACTGGCCCATCCGCAGCAGGGCGGTCGCGACCGTGGCCCGGCCGGCGCCGGGCTGCGCGGCGATCGTCTTGTACTGCTCGATCGCCCCTTTCAGATTTCCATCGACGGTTTCCGTTTTAATGGCGGCCTGGAGCGCCACCTCCGCCTTATTGTCCTTCGCCTGGCTCGCCAGGTACCCGGCGGACAGGGTCGCGCAGAGCAGCCCGGTCAAAAGAACTGACTTTGCTGGTTTCATTCTGATTTCCTCCTGCCCATCATGTTACGGTTCCATTGTCAGGAGAGTATCCGCGCTATTGTCAGGATTGGATCTTAT
>JADBLN010000003.1:2284-6333 GCA_014894455.1 Acidobacteriota bacterium
ATTCAGCCATCGAAACGGTATCCCAGGCCGCGGACGCTCACGATGTAACGCGGCTCTGAAGGTTCCGGCTCGACCTTTTTTCTCAGGGTGACGACGTGGTTGTCGACCACACGATCGGTGACGAACGTGCCGTGCCCCCAGACGAGATCCAGCAGTTGATCCCGGCTCAGCACTTTGCCGCCGTTGCGGATGAAAGCGGTGAGCAGCTTGAACTCGAGGGCCGTCAGCTCCACCGGTTTGCCGGCGCGCCGCAGCTCACAACGCCCAAAATCCACTTCCGCGTCGCCGAACCGGTATATCGGCAAATCGTCTTCCGCGGTGCGGCGGAGCGCCGCCTTGACCCGGGCACGCAGTTCGCGCGGGCTGAATGGTTTTGTCACGTAGTCGTCGGCGCCGATCTCCAGCCCCAGCACCTTCTCCGTCTCCTGGGTCTTGGCGGTCAGCATGATGACAGGCGTTTTCGATCCGCCCCGGCGCAGTTCGCGGCAGACCTCGAAGCCGTCCTTGCGCGGCAGCATGACATCGAGCAGGATCAGGTCGAAGGCTTCTTTCCGCGCCCGCTGCAGGGCACTTTCTCCGTCCGATTCTATCTCCACGTCGTATCCCTCGTTCTTCAGGTCCAGCTGCAGACCAAACGCGATTGCGGGTTCGTCTTCAACCACTAGGATGCGCTTCATGCCTTCTTCTCCATCGGCAGCAGGATGGTAAACGTGCTGCCCCTGCCGGGTTCGCTCTCTAGGCGGATCTCGCCGTCATGAGCTTCGATGATGTGGCGCGCCATGGCCAGGCCGATGCCGGTCCCTTGGATATTGGCTGCCCTGGAGCCGGTCCCCCGGACGAATCTCTTGAAGATCTCTTTTTGCTCCAAAGCCGGAATTCCCATGCCCTGGTCCCGGACACGGATGGCCAGGCGGCCTCGTTCGCGCGCTATCTCGACCCAGACGGTGCGGCAGTCCGGCGAATACTTGACCGCGTTGTCGAGCAGATTCCTCAGCGCCAGGCCGAGCGCTTCGCGATCGGCGTGGATGAACGGATACTCCCCGGCGAGCTCCAGTTCGACGCGGTAGCCTTGGGCAGTGGCCTTCTCCTGGAATTCGGCTACCAGGTCACCCACCAGCGTTACGGGATCGAGATGCTCATGGTGATAGCGGAACGCGCGTGCTTCGATGCGGCCGAAATCCAGCAGCGACTCGACGAGCCTCTGCAGCCGCTCGCTTTCGCGGGACAGAATGTCATAGGATTTCTGCCGCAGGTCTTCCGTGGGAACCCTCCCTTTGGACAGCATCTCCGAAAGCTGGCGCAGCGAGGTGAGCGGGGTCCGGAATTCATGCGACACCGCCGACACGAACTCGGACTGGAGCCTGGCCACGGCCTGCTCGCGGTCGATGGCGCGCATGATGAAATAGGAGCCCACTAGAAGCACCAGCGCCAGCACCGCGAATCCTGAAAGCAGCAGGCGGCGGCGCCCGGCAAAGCCTGCTTCGTCGGCGCCGGGATCGGTACTGGTTACGTGCAGAGTCCCGGGCAGTCTGGTGGCAGGCGCCGTCCGTACGGCCTGCGGGCCGCTCTTGTCGAACGAGCCGATCATCACCTGCCCGTCCGCGTCGATCAAGGCGCCTTGGACACGCCGGCTTTGCAAAGCCTCTGTCCACTTCGAACCAAGGTAACCGGGCCCCGCCAACACAGCGGCCAGCCGATCCAAAGTCCCCGCCCAGGATATCAGCACCGGCCGGCCTTCAATTTTCAGAATCCGGCGCCCTTTCGATTCCGGCTCGGCGATCCACTGGCCGTACATCGATTCCGCGGCGATCGAGAGCGCGAGTGCGTTCTGCTCGCGCTCCTTCAAGGGACTGGCCCCCGACCAGCGCTGCGCCTCTTCCACATGAAACTCCCAGGCGGGCCGGAGCAAGTTCCAGCGGCCGCTCCAAAGGGCCGAATGCAGGAGCGACGCTTCTTTCCGCAGTTCTTCGCGCTTTCCGATCGCTTCCAGCGCGGTGCCGCGCGCTTCGAGCGCCATCAGTTCCGCCGGCAGCCCCAGGACGGGGGTTCGGCCAAGTTGGGCGAGTTTGTCATAGGCTTGGAGGGCCTCCTCATGGCGGCCGGTTTTGCGGAGGGTTCGCCCCAAGCGCAGCAAAGCGCCGGCGCGCACCCCGGGATCCGATGATCGCGCAAGTTTCCGGAAGACCTCGGCCGCTTTGGCCGGATCGTTGCGCTGATACTCCAGGGTCTCGCCGGCGGCGAAGGTCGCAGCCGGCGGTTCTTCGCCGTCCGGAATCACGGGATAGTAGAGCAGGCAGCCGGGTGGGTAAGCGTTGACGGTGCGTTTCGTCACCTGCAGGACCATCACGCCGTCCGGCGGTTCTTTCGCGTCAGGGCTTGGGACGAAGCTCAGATAGCTTTCAACGTCCGCGAGGCTTTGCTGAAGCGCGGCGGCCATGTGGTCCGCCGCTAGTTCCAGACGTTCCTGCATGCGCTGTCCTTCGAGCGCACGATCCTGTTTCACAAATTTCCAGCCGAGCCAGCCCAGGGCGCCGCCAAGGACAAGCATGAGACAGAGAAAGACTGCCAGGGTGCGACCGGGCGGCCGGAGCCAAAGGGCTAATCCCATGGGTTGCCTCGCAAACGGCATCGATTCCTAAGATTATATCCTGCCGGGTCAGGATTGTATGGAGCTTGGGTCAGGATTCGGTTTTTCTGCCTACCAGGCAGACAGCCTTGAATCTATCCGACCTCGAGCTACAGTTTCAATTTGGCTCATCCCAGACGCCCCGAAGGTCATCTTACCCAAGATCTTACACGACGCTCGGCTCGTTAATGGACCCTCTCAGACTGTAAGCTTTCTCCCGGAACAACCGCAAGCACGCGTCCACCGCGTTCGGGTCGTATTGAGTTCCGCGTCCGCGCTGGATTTCTTCCAACGCGCGATCCATGCCCAGCGCCGGGCGGTACGGGCGATGGGACGCCATGGACTCCACCACGTCCGCCACGGCCAGGACCCGTCCATGCACCCCGATTGCGTCGCCCGCCAAGCGAGCCGGGTACCCGGAGCCGTCCAGGCGTTCATGGTGCTGAGCCACGGCATTGGCGATGGGCCATGGAAACTGGATGGGTTTCAGGAGTTCATACGCCACGCTCACATGGGTCTGGATTATCTGGTATTCCAATGCGGTCAAGCGCCCTGGTTTGCTGAGGATTTCCGCCGGGATCGCGATCTTGCCCAGATCATGGATCAGCCCGGCCGTGCGGATCCCCTCCACGACGTCACTCGCCAACCCCATTTCGGTTGCGATGGACCGCGCCAAGTCCGATACGCGGCGCTGGTGGCCCGCGGTGTAGGGATCTCTGGATTCCACAACGGACGCCATCAGGTCAATGATGCCGCCCAGGATCTTTCGCAGCCGCGCCAGGGTCTCGACCAGGGTATCGAGCGCCCGCTGCTTCTCGATCAATCCCACCAGGACTTCTGCCGCTGCGCGGAGGAAGGACTCTTCATGCGCGTCACACACGTGCCCCGGCACTAAATAGACGTTCAGGACGCCCAATACGTGGTCGCCCTTCAACAACGGTACGCAATAATGACCGTGTGGCTTGATCCCATCGTATCGAACGTCATGGCGTTCATCCACGGAGTCCGCAAACTGTATCGTGCGTGTGGCCGCCGCCCGCCCGCACATGCACCATCCGAAGGGTATTTCGCGACACGCGGTCAGCAGAGCCTGATGGAGGGAGGTCTGTGCGTGCATGGACAGCGTCTTGGACTTCTCATCGGCCAGGAAGATGGCGCCCTTTCGCTCCACCGCCAGCCACGGCAGCGTGACGATGCGCTCCAACACCTGCTGCAGGAGGTCATCTATGGGCGCGTTGGTGATGGACAAGCGCAGCAGGTCATTAAGAGCGGTCTGAATGTTGGCGTTCCGTACCAACTCCTCCTTGACCCCTTGTAGTTCGGTTACATCCTCCGACAGGTGGACGAAAATGCGATGCCCCTCGGGTGTGGACGTCGTGGTGGGGTACACGGAGGATTTCATCCAGAGGCCGTGTTCCGCGTC
>JADBLN010000115.1 GCA_014894455.1 Acidobacteriota bacterium
CGGGGACACAATACTCAATTCCGAATTAGCCCTCTTTCCGATCTGCCCAAGCAGGTCTTGACATTCGAACCATAAAAATGTATCTTCATTGTAGATACTTTTTTTAATACTATGAAAACTCACGTCCAGAAATGGGGGAACAGTTTAGCCGTCCGCATCCCTAAATCCTTCGCCGATGAGATGGGAATCGGGAACAAAGCCCCTGTCGGGATGTCGCTCGAAGAAGGCGGCCTGGTCATAAAGCCGGACAGGGAGCGGGCGTGGAGCCTCGACGCCCTCCTGACCGAAGTGACCGACGAGAACATCCACCCGGAATGGGAAGCGGAAGGGTCGGAAAAATACTCGGCTGAGGCGGATTAGGAATGCCGATGAAACAGGTTTTCTACACCCCTGAACGCGGCGATGTTGTCTGGATCTCGATCGCCGCTCAGGCCGGCCAAGAGCAGCCCGGACGCCGCCCTGCGGTCGTCCTATCGCCGCAAGCCTACAACTCCAAGGTCGGCCTGGCCGTCGTCTGCCCCATCGCCGCGCACATCAAGGGATACCCTTTCGAGGTGTTAATCCCCCCCGGTCTGCCTATATCGGGAGCGATTCTGGCCGATCAGACCGATAGCCTCGACTGGCGCGCGCACCGAGCCGAGCCGATCTGTTCTCTCCCCCCCGCGGTCGTCGAAGAAGCACTGGGGAAGCTCCGGGCGCTCCTGGGATAAAAGGATCATGGTCAAATGACAGCCTTGAAGCGGCTTGACGTCTTCTTCGGGAAAAACGTATCCTAGATGGCGGGGCTGTCGATAATAACATGAAAGCTCTTTCGCGTGACACGCATATCCAGGCGGAAAAGATCCTGATCCGGCTTCTCCGCGAGGCCCCCGTTTACAAACACATTGAAATCGTATCTTCGCTCATCAAGACGGCACGCCGGCTGAGCTGGCAGGGGATTCAAGAGCGGTTCCCCCTGGAGACGCCGCGCGCGCACGCAAGTCGATTTCTTTCGCTGCTTTATCCCGACTTGCCCCGGGCCGACAGAATCCTCGCTTGCCTGCCGCCTGAGTGGGGCGATTAACGGCCGGAGAAGATCGCTTCGGCTTCTTCGGTATACTTTCCGTCCGGGGCGAAGAGGACGAGCCGGGGCATGACCTCCGGCTCGACCGCCTCAGTTCCCGCTCCCGCTGCGAGACCCAGCTCGGTCAGGAAGAGGTTGGCCGGCTCACCGGCGCGCGGGTGGACGAACCTCGTCCGCCGGAGGCTCAAGCCGCTCTCCCCCGCCGCCGCTAGAAAGTCCGCCCGCCTTTTCTCGGTGTAGATGAAGCAGGCCCGGCCATCCGGCTCGAGCCACTCCGCCGTCTTTTTCAGGACGTCTCGGATGTCGCCGTGGAGCTCGTGCTTGGCCGAGGACTTCTCTTCCGACCGGCTCAGGAATCCCGTTGCTTTCCGGATGTAGGGCGGGTTCGAGAAGATAAGGTCGAACCGGCGTCCCGGCTCGTATGTTCGCAGGTCCGCGCGAACGACCTCGATCCTATCCCCCAGTCCGTTGAGCTCGACGTTGCGCCGGGCCAGGTCGGCCAGGCCCTCCTGGATCTCGAGCCCGACGATCCGCCGGAAGGGCTTGACGCTCAGGAGAAGAGAGATGACCCCGCTTCCGGTTCCTAATTCGAGGGCCTCGTCGTCCGCCCTCGTCCGGATGAAATCCGCGAGCAGGGGCGCGTCGACGGAAAACCGGTAGCCCTTCTTTTTCTGGAGGACGCGGACCCGCCCGTGATAGAACGCGTCCAAGGTCTCGCCGTCACGCCGGAGAGTTTCCGGAGTCGTCATCCTCGCCGACCTCCGTCATGACCACGACCTTTTCCGGTTGGACTTGGGCGTAGCCGCCCTGGATCGCGAATGATTCCTCGTCGCGGCCCGCCCGGTAGGTCAGCTTCCCCCGGCCGATGCCGACGAAAAGGGGCCGGTGGCCGGGAAGCACCCCGATCTCGCCCTCGAGGCTCGGCAGGGACACGGCATCGACGTCGGCTTCGACGAGCAGGCGCCGCGGCGTGACCACCTTCAGGTGGATCCTGGCCGGAATGCCGTCGCTCATGCCGCCCTCAGCTCCTCGGTCCGCTGGGCGACGTCCTCGATCGCGCCCATCATGTAGAAAGCCTGCTCCGGCTTGTCGTCGTGGAGGCCCTCGGCGATCTCCTTGAAACCGCGCACGGTCTCCTCGATGGTCACGTACTTGCCGGGGCGGCCCGTGAACTCCTCGGCGACGTGGAAGGGCTGGGACAGGAAGCGCTGGATCTTCCGGGCCCGGGAAACGACGACCTTGTCCTCGTCCGAGAGCTCCTCGATGCCCAGGATGGCGATGATGTCCTGGAGGTCGCGGTACCTCTGGAGGATCTCTTTGACCTTGCGGGCGATCCGGTAGTGCTCCTCGCCGACGATCCGCGGGTCGAGGATGCGCGAGAACGAGGCCAGTGGGTCGACGGCCGGGTAGATGCCGATGTCGGTCAGGGCCCGCGACAGGTTGGTCGTCGCGTCGAGGTGGGAGAATGTCGTCGCCGGGGCCGGGTCGGTGAAGTCGTCGGCCGGGACGTAGATCGCCTGAACGGACGTGATCGACCCCTTCTTGGTCGACGTGATCCGCTCCTCGAGCTCGCCCAGCTCCGTGGCCAGGTTCGGCTGGTAGCCGACGGCCGAGGGCATCCGGCCGAGCAGGGCCGAGACCTCCGACCCCGCCTGGGTGAAGCGGAAGATGTTGTCGATGAAGAGGAGGATGTCCTGGCCCATCTCGTCGCGGAAGTACTCGGCGACGGAAAGCGCCGAAAGGCCGACCCGCAGGCGTGCGCCCGGCGGCTCGGTCATCTGGCCGTAGATGAGGGCGGTCTTGCCGATGACCCCCGACCCCTTCATCTCGAGCCAGAGGTCGTTGCCCTCGCGCGTCCGCTCGCCGACGCCGGCAAAGACCGAATAGCCGCCGTGCTTCAGGGCGACGTTGTGGATGAGCTCCTGGATGATGACCGTCTTGCCGACGCCGGCCCCGCCGAACAGGCCGATCTTGCCGCCCTTGAGGAAGGGCTGGATGAGGTCGATAACCTTGATGCCCGTCTCGAACATCTCAAGCTTGGTGCTCTGCTGGTCGAGCGACGGCGGGACGCGGTGGATGGGGTATTTCTTATCGGTGACGATCGGCCCCAGCTTGTCGATGGGCTCGCCGATGACGTTCATGATCCGGCCGAGCGTGCCTTCGCCCACGGGCACTTCGATCGGTCCGCCGAGGCTCTCCGCCTTCATGCCCCGGGACAGGCCCTCGGTCGGGTGCATGGAAACGCAGCGGACCCGGTCCTCGCCGATGTGCTGTTCGACTTCGACGATGATGCAAAGGAGCTCGGAGCTGTCGAAGCCCTCGCTCGTGATCCGGAGAGCGGTGTAGATCTCGGGGAGAGTTCCCCCCTCGAACTTGACGTCGACGACGGGTCCAATGACCTGGACCACGGTTCCGAATTTCGCGTCTTTTTGATCCATAGGTTCTCTCCCTAGTCTTTCTGTCTGAGCGCTTCGACGGCGGTCATGATCTCCAGGAGCTCCTTGGTGATCCCTGCCTGGCGGATCTTGTTGAGCTGGAGGACGAGGTCGTCGATGAGCTCCTTGGCGTTCTGGGTCGCGTTGTCCATGGCCATCATCCGGGCCGCCTGCTCGGCGGCTTGCGACTCGTGGAAGGCGTGATGGATCTGGCTCTCGACGTAGAGCGGCAGGAGGAAACCGGCCAGCCGCCGCTCCCCCGGCTCCCAGTCGGGGAGCAGGGCCGCCGAAGCTTCCTTCCCCGCGTCCGGCTCCAGGGGAAGCACTTTATGGGTCATGATCCGGGGTGCCAGGATGGACTTGAACTCGTTGGTGACGATGTAGACGGCATCGATTTTCTGGAAGGCGTATTGCCTCATGAGGAATTCCGAAAGGTCTCGGAGCTCCTCCCGGCCCAAACGATCGGTCCGGTCGCCGAACGTCCGGTCGATCGGGTGGGGGTGCTTGCGGAAGAAGTTGACGGCCTTCTTGCCGATGAGGACGAGCCGGACCTCGGCCGTCTTTTCTTTTTCCCGGACGAATGCCTCGGCCGCCGCCAAGAGGTTGGAGTTGTAAGCCCCGGCCAGGCCCTTGTCCGAGGTGACGACGATGACCTCGATCCTCTTCTCGTCCCTGCGGAGTAGCAGGGGGTGCGAGCCGGACGCGGCCCAGTAGGCCAACCGGTTCATGAGCTCGGGGAAAAGGTGCCAGAACGGCCGCGCCTCCTGGACCGTCCGCTGGGCCTTGCGGAACTTGGCCATCGAGACGGTCTTCATCGCCTGCGTGATCTGTTCGCTGTTCTGGACGCTGCGGATCCGCCGGCGGAGGTCGATGAGGGTCGGCATGCTACTTCAGCCCCTCCCGGAAGACACCGTTGAAGGCCTTGATAGCGGCGCTGATCTCGCCGTCGAGGGCCGTGTCGATGTGCTTCTTCTCGCGGATCTTCGTCAGGATGTCGGCGTGGTCCTTCTCGAAATGCTCGTAGAGCTTCTTCTCGTAGTTGCCGATCTCGGCGACCGGGAACTCGTCGAGGTAGCCGCGGTTGCCCGCGTAGATGATGAGGACCTGTTTCTCGACGGGGACCGGCGAGTACTGGCCCTGCTTGAGGATCTCGGTCAGTCGCTCACCGCGGTCGATCTGGGCCTGGCTCGTCTTGTCGAGCTCGGTCCCGAACTGGGCGAAGGTGACGAGCTCGCGGTACTGGGCCAGGTCGAGCTTGAGCTTTCCGGCGACCTGCTTCATGGCCTTGATCTGGGCGTTGCCGCCGACCCGGGACACGGAGATCCCGACGTTGATGGCCGGCCGGACGCCGGCGTTGAAAAGCTCGGGCTGGAGGTAGATCTGGCCGTCGGTGATGGAGATGACGTTGGTCGGGATGTACCCCGAGACGTCCCCCGCCTGGGTCTCGATGATGGGCAGGGCCGTGAGGGATCCGCCGCCGAGCTCGTCGTTGAGCTTGGCCGCCCGCTCGAGGAGCCTCGAGTGGAGGTAGAAGACGTCGCCCGGGTAGGCCTCGCGTCCCGGCGGCCGGCGCAGGAGGAGCGAGATCTCACGGTAAGCCGCGGCGTGCTTGGACAGGTCGTCGTAGATGATCAGGGCGTGGCGCCCGCTGTCCCGGAAATACTCTCCGATGGCGCAGCCGGCATAGGGCGCCAGAAACTGGAGAGGCGACGGGTCGCTGGCCGACGAGACGACGACGATGGTATAGTCCATGGCCCCGAAGTCCTCGAGCGTCTTGACGATCTGGGCGACCGTCGAGTTCTTCTGGCCGATGGCGACGTAGATGCAGACGACGTCGGAATTCTTCAGGTTGAGGATGGTGTCGATGACGATGACGGTCTTGCCGGTCTGGCGGTCGCCGATGATGAGCTCGCGCTGGCCGCGGCCGATGGGGATCATGGTGTCGATGGCCTTGATCCCCGTCTGCAGGGGCTCGCGGACGGGCTGGCGGTCGACGACGCCGGGGGCCAGACGCTCGACGAACATGAAGGTGTCCGTCGTCACCGGGCCCTTGCCGTCGAGGGGCTGGCCCAGGGGGTTGACGACGCGGCCGATCATGGCCGGTCCGGCCGGGACCTGCATGATCCGGCGGGTCCGCTTGACGACGTCCCCTTCGCGGACGAGGTGGCTCTCGCCGAGGAGGACGACCCCGACGTTCTCCTCCTCGAGGTTCAGGGCCAGGCCGAAGACGCCCCGGGGGAACTCCAGGAGCTCGTTGGACATGACCCGGTCGAGGCCGTAGACGCGGGCGATGCCGTCCCCGACCGAGGTGACGGTCCCGACCTCGCGGATATCGACGCCCGTGTCGTAGCCTTCGATCTGCTGCTGAATGATCTTGGTGATTTCATCGGCTTTGATGTTCATGACGACCTCTATCCTTGTCCGAGTCGCTCTTTGAGCGCGGCGAGCTGTCCTTCGACGGACGCGTCGTAGACGATGTTGCCCTTCCTCACGGCCAGGCCCCCGACGATCGCGGCATCGGTTTTGAAGACGAGGCGGACGGGTTTTTTCTCCGAGGCCTCGAGGCCCTTCTCGAGCCTCTCTTTCTGCCCGGCCGTCAACGGGGCGGCCGAGGTGACCTCGAAGGACACGACGCCGTGCTTGTCGCTCCAGGCCTCGGGGAGAAGGTCCACCACGGCGGGCAGGAGGTCCAGGCGCTTGTGCTGGAGGAGCAGGGACAGGAAGCGCGATGCCTTCGGGCCGGTCCCGGAGCCGGCGAGCACGTCCTTGAGGACCGCCGCCTTTTTCCGGGCGTTGACGAACGGGCTGACCAGGGCCTTGCGCAAGTCCTCGCGCGAAACGAATAGATCGAGAAAGACCCGGACTTCGGCCCCGACGGACTCGAACTCCCGCTCGTCCTTGAGGGCCTGGGCGAGGCCTTCGGCGTATTTTCTAACGAGAGTCTGATTTTTCATGAATATCGGACAGCCTGTCGATGGATTTGTCGATGAGGGCGGCCTGGACCTCGGGCGTGAGGCGTTTCCGGATCTTCTCCCGGGCGAGGTCGGTGGCGCGGGCCGCGGCGTAGGTCTTGAGCTCGCGGACGCCCCGCCTGACCTGCTCCTCGACCTCCTGCCGGGCGAGCTTCTTGAGCCTCTCGGCCTCCCCCTCCGCCGCCCGGGAGATACGCTCGGTTTCCCGCCGTCCTTCCTCCTCGGCGGCGATCTTGAGCCGCCGGACCTCCTCTTCGAGGCCCGACATCTTGGCCCGGGACTCTCCGGCCTTGGTCTCGGCCCCGGCCCTGTCCTCCTCCGCCTGGCGGATGGCCCCACCGATGTCGGCCGACCTTTTGGCGAGCATGGCCTTGACCGGCTTGCGGAGGACGAAGGCCAGGCCCCCGAAGAGGATCAGGAAATTGACCAGCTTGCCGAGAAAGTCCATGGTCGCCGAGATTTGGCCGCTCATTCCCCAAGGATCCTTTTTTCGATGGTCTCGGCGATTTCCGCGGTCCGCGCATCGAGCTCTTTCTTGAGCGTCTCCATCTCGCGGAGGAGCTCCTCCTTGGCCTTCTCGACTTCGGCCCGACCCTCTGCCTGGATCTCGCGGACGAGCCGGCTCTTTTCCTTGAGGGCCTCGGTTTCCGCCGCGCTTCGGATGGCATCGGCGGCCGCCCGGGCCTCCTTCAGTCCTTCCTCGACCCGGCGCAGGTCGTTCTCGTAGGAACCCAAGGCCTCGGCCGCCGCCGCCTTGTCCCTGGCGATCCGGCCGGAGCGCTCGTCAAGGATACGCAGGATGGGCTTGAAGAAGACGCGGGTCAGGGCGAGGACGAGGACCCAGACGATGAGGAAGACGACGATGGCCGTGGCGTTAATGGACAGCATGAGGCGACTTTCCCAGGCGGAAAAGTAAAGGAAACTGTAACACGTCCGCCGCGAAATTTCAATCGCCGGAGGGGCCTCCGGGATCATCATCGTTCGCTGCGGTGATTTTTCACACCGCTGGGGCGAGTGGATCCCAGGCCCCAGCGGCGCCAAAACAACTCGCTCGGCGTACGCTACGCCTCGCTCAAACACGTTTTGGCGGTTTCCCCTGAAACTGCTCTCGTCCGGCTTCTGACCAGCTAAATCACCGCTTATGCTCACTCCGATAATCCCCTCGGCCCGTTTTAAGCAAAGAGCCGGAGGCGCTTGACCTCGCCGATGAGGAAGAGCGAGCCGGCGATAACGACCGGCGTCCGGCCGCGCGATTCGGCCAGGGCCAGGCGGACGGCCTTGCGCGTGTCCGGTTCGAGGAGAACGCGGCCCTCGAAGGGTGGGGCGGCTGCGGCGAGCTCTTCCGGCGTGGCCGACCGCTTATAGGGGACGCGGGTCAGGATGACCGTCTCGCAGAGGGGGAAGAGGAGCCTGGTCATGGAGCGGATGTCCTTATCCTGCATGGCCGCGAAGACGAGGACGACGGGACGGCCGACGGTATCCCGGACGTAAGCGGCGAGGGCCTCGGCCCCCTCGACGTTATGGGCCCCGTCGAGAAGGACGAGCGGGCGCCGGCAGACGGTTTCGAGGCGGCCTTCCCAGCGCGTCTCGCGGACGGCCTTGACGATCTTGCCCTTGTCGAGGAGCTTCCAAGTCCGGGAAAGGACCTCCGCGGTGGCGATGGCCACGGCGGCATTGTGTCCCTGATGCCGGCCGGCAAGGGCGGGGGAAAAAGCGTAGCGGCCGCGCTCTCCCGCGTAGAGAAACCGGTAGCCCCCGGCGACGGGCCGGGTCTCGAGCGTCCTTCCCGGGCCGAACACTTCGATCAAGGGCGCTTCGCGCTCGCGGGCGACCCGACGGATCTTCCGAAGGGCCACCCCTCCCCGGACGCCGCAGACGACCGGGACGCCGGGCTT
Organism: Acidobacteriota bacterium; assembly: GCA_014894455.1. Classification (GTDB taxonomy): domain Bacteria; phylum Acidobacteriota; class Aminicenantia; order Aminicenantales; family Saccharicenantaceae; genus RBG-16-66-30. The sequence goes on from JADBLN010000115.1 coordinate 8,366, forward strand.
GATGATCCCGGCCTTCTCGAAAGCGATCTTCTCGAGGCTCGAGCCGAGGTGCTTCTCGTGGTCCTTGGCGATCGTTGTGATGACCGAAACGAGGGGGCGGACGACGTTGGTCGCGTCGAACCGGCCGCCCATCCCCACCTCGAGAACTGCGACGTCCACGTTTCTTTCGGCGAACTCGAGGAAAGCGAGGGCCGTGAGGACCTCGAAATAGGTCGGATGGTAGGCCAGCTCTTCCTCGGCCATCAAACCGTCGATCGTCGCCCGGAGCCGCGCCAGCCGTTCGCGGAACCGCCGCGGCGGAATGGCCGCGCCGTCGATGCGGATCCGCTCTTCGACCCGGGCGAGGTGCGGCGAGGTGTAGAGGCCCGTTCTGAACCCCTGCGACCTCAGGGCCTCGGCGAGCATGGCCGAAACCGAGCCCTTACCGTTCGTCCCGGCGACGTGGACGGACGGGAAACGGCCCTGGGGGTTCCCGAGGGCCCGGCAGAGCGTCGCGATGTTCTCGAGGCCGAGCTTGATGCCGAAATGCTGGAGGCGGCCGAGGTAGCCCCGGCACTCGGACGAGGTCATTGAGGCCGGTTGAGGAAGAGGCGGAGAGCCTTGACGAGGTAGGGCTTCAGGTTCTTCCGCTCGACGATGTCGTCGATCATGCCGTGACTGAGCAGAAACTCGGACCGCTGGAAGCCTTTGGGCAGCTTCTCCTTGATCGTCTGCTCGATGACGCGGGGACCGGCGAAGCCGATGAGGGCCTGGGGCTCGGCGACGTTGATGTCGCCGAGCATGGCGAAGCTGGCCGTCGTGCCCCCCGTCGTCGGGTCGGCCAGGACGGAGATGAAGGGGATCTTGGCTTGCCCGAGGCGGGCGATGGCCGCGCTCGACTTGGCCATCTGCATGAGCGAGAGCATGCCTTCCTGCATGCGCATACCGCCGGAGCAAGAAACGATGATCACGGGCAGGCCGTCTTCGAGGGCCCGCTCGCAGGCCCGGGCGATCTTCTCGCCGACGACCGAGGCCACGCTGCCGCCGAGGAATCCGAATTCCATGGCCAGGATGTAGGCGGGAACGCCGCCGATCGTCCCCCGGGCCGTGATGATGGCCTCGGCGAGGCCGGTCCGCTTCTCGTTCTCGGCGATCCGGTCGACGTAGCGCTTCGTGTCGACGAAATTCAGGGCGTCGACGGCGTGGAGGTTGTCGTCGAGGACCTCGTAGGCGCCGTCGTCGAACAGCATCCGCAGCCGTTCCTCGGCCGAGATCCGGAAATGGAAAGCGCAGGAGGGACAGACGGCGAGGTTGTCCAGGATATCCTGTTTGTATAGGATCCGCTGGCAGTTGTTACAACGGGTCCAGAGGCTTGTCATGGGCGTTTTCCTTTGTGCGCCGATTTTGCCTCCCCGCGCGGAGAGGTTTGTCCCAGGCCGCGGCGGCTCAGGGCTTCGATGACCGCGTTGGAGTCCGGGAGCGCCTCATCGAGCTCGTCCTCGTCGTGGAGGAGCCGCTTGATGGCGCCGACGAATGTCTCGGGGTCCACCGGCTTCTCGAAGAACTCCGCCGCGCCGAGCGGGCCGAGCGCCTCCCGCCGGAACTGGGGCCCCTTGTAAAGGCCCGTAATCATGACCACGGGGACCCGGCCCTCGGACTCCTGGGTGATCCTTTTGGTCAGGTCGAATCCGTGTATTTTCGGCAGGATGGCCTCGATGACGACGAGGTCGGGCTGTTCCGCGCCGAACTTGTCATAGCCGGACTGCCCGTCGGAGGCCTTAATGACGTGAAATTTGTGTGATTTCAATAATTTGGAGAGCTTTTCGAGGCTCGCCGCATCGTAGTCGACAATGAGGATTTTCTTTTCGGCCATGGCTCGGATGCCCCGAAATTGTACGGCAATGCCCCGCCCTTGTCAAACCCCACGCTTCCCGGTCCTGGCACCGGCTTTGCAGTGCCGGTGCTGGAGACCGGCAAGACCGGGGCTGTTCGGGGTTGACCCTGAGCTACCCGGTCACTTGGGCCGCTGGCGAACGGGTCAAACCCCCCAGCCCCGGGGGGCCTCCCAGAGGGGACATGTTCCTCAGGTACGTGTCCCCGTTCCTGGTCCGGGGCGTGATCCCTGGCTGAAAAGGCCTATTTATGCCGCTTTTTAAGGGCCAGGAAGGCCGCCACGACAGCGGCGGCTCCCAGCAAGAAAAGGAGAATTTTTTTGAGACGCATCGTTCCCCATCCTCAGGTGAAATCCAACGGAAATTATACCCTTTCGGCCCCCGGCCCGTCAACAAGCCAGCGCCCCGTCCAGCGATCAGGGCCGCTGCGCTTTATCGCCGGGCCGAAAAACGCTATGATGAACTCCGTGTTCAAGAATAAATCCCGGCGCCATGCCCTCGGGCAGCATTTTCTGGCCAGCCCGGCCGTCCTGCGCAATATCGTCGCCGTCATCGACCCCAAGCCTGGTGACGTCCTCGTCGAAATCGGCGCCGGCCGCGGCGGCCTGACGGCCGCGCTGGCCGAGACCGCGGGACGGGTCATCGCCATCGAAAAGGACGACCGGCTCGTCCCCGGGCTCACGCGTGACATGCCGCCCAACGTCGAGGTCGTCCACGCCGACGTCCTGACCGTGGATTTCCGTGGGATCCTCCGCAAAGCCGGCGTCCCCGCGCTCCGGGTCGCCGGGAATATCCCCTATGCCATCTCCTCGCCGCTCCTCTTCCGTGTCCTCGACGACCGGGAGGTCTTCTCAGACTGCATTTTCCTTCTCCAAAAAGAGGTGGCCGAACGGGTCACGGCCGGGCCGGGCTCGAAAAGCTACGCTCCCCTCGGCATTCTTCTTCAGAACGAGTTCGAGGCCAAGGTGGCCTTAACCGTGGCCCCCGGCTCCTTTTCCCCTCCACCCAAGGTCCAGTCGGCCTTGCTAACGCTCCGCAAGAGGCCGGCCCCGCTCCACGCCGGCGCGGCCGATGCGCCTTTCCGCGCCTTCCTCAGGGCCGCCTTCGCCGAACGGCGCAAGATGCTCTGGAATAACCTGGCCCACGGTTCGACGCCGGCAGCGCTCGCCGAAGCATACAGCTCACTTAGTCTTGCCCGCAACGTCCGCGCCGAGGAACTCTCAGCGGACTTGCTTTTCGCTCTCTTCCGATCCCTACATTCCTAATCTCTGCCAGAATCGCCACCGGCTTTGCAGTGCCGGTGCTGGCAACCGGCAGCACTGCCGAAGGCGGTGTATCGTTAAGCCGAGAAAGGCCCGGGGGCTTCTCATTGAGTTCACTGATCCTTTCGCTTGTACCCCCAATCAATATCTTATTGAAAAGGAACCAGCGTTTCGCTATAGTTCAGCCAAAGCTTACGACGAAAGGCCCCTGAGCAGAAAAGGGATACCGGGAATGTCAGAAGGCGCTAAGAAACTGCTGCCGAAGATTGCTGACGAACCTGCGAAGAAAGGGGAGGCCGGGTTCAAGGCCCTGTTCACCAAGCTCAGAAAGCGTCGAATCATCGAAACCCTTGCTGCTTTCATCGGCGGCGGCTGGCTGCTCGTCGAGGTCGTCGAGCGGCTGCTCGTCAGCCATTACAAGTTCCCCGAAGAAATGATCGACCTAACGGTCATCTCCATCATCGGCGCTTTTCTCGCAACCCTTGTAGGGCGCTGGTTCGGCGGCACCGAAAAGCGCCCCGGGAACATCAAGGTCGAAGTGCTTCTCGTCCCCTTGATCATATTGGCCACGCTCTGCATAGACCTGATCATCTTCCTGGAGATCATTGGCAACGGTGGCAAAGCTTTGGTGATAGCCGCCGTCGCCGTTTGCCTTGGGATCGCCTGGATAATCCTAAAATCCCTCCAATGGGCGGCCGCCTCGCCCGAGACGTCCTCGGGACTAACCCAGAATCCTACCGAATCTCCGACCCCAGCCTCGACACACGCCGAAAAATCCATCGCCGTGCTTCCCTTTAAAAACATAAGTGCCGATCCGGAGCAGGACTATTTCTGCGAGGGGCTCGCCGAGGAGCTCATTAACGTTCTGACCCGGGTCGGAAATCTCCGGGTGGTCGCCCGGACGTCGGCTTTTTCCTTTCAGGGCAAAGATGCGGATATCCGCGAGATCGGGAAGAAGCTCAACGTTGAAAACGTGCTGGAGGGAAGCGTCCGGAAAGCCGGCCAAAAGCTAAGGATCACCGCCCAGCTCATCAACGTCGCCGACGGCTACCATCTCTGGTCGGAACGTTTCGACCGGGAGATGTCCGACGTCTTCGCCATCCAGGACGAGATCGCCCAAGCCGTTTCGGCCAAGATGAAGGCGGGCCTCCAGGACGATAGAATCGAAGGCGTCGCCAAGAGATACACCGAAAACATCGAGGCTTACAACCTCTATTTGAAAGGAATCTACTGGCGACGGATGCTGACCGTGGACCGGGTTTCCAAAAGCATCGATTTTTTCAACCGGGCCATCGAAAAAGACCCCGGCTACGCCCTGGCCTTTGCGGGTCTGGCTTATGCTTATCTAGTCCAGTCTTTTTATTCCCCGACTCCGCCTAAAGACCTTTTTCTCAAGGCCCGACAGGCGGCCCTCAGGGCGTTGGAGCTCGATGACGGGCTACCCGAGGCCCATGAGGCTATGGGGATTGTCAAAGCCTATTGGGAGTGGGACTGGGAGGGCGCCGAGAGAGAATTGCTGAGGACGCTTGATCTGAACCCTGGATATATCTGGGGCCATTTTCATCTTGCGAATATTCGTCTGTCTCAAGGGAGATTGGGCGAGGCCATCGAAATCTTCCGAAAAATTCATTTCCTCGACCCCCTCAATGTTGGCTTTACGCGAAATCTCGGCGAATGCTATCTGCGTTTCGACCGACTGAAGGAAGCCGAGGAAATGTTCAGGGATTCCATTGATATCGATCCCCTTCTACCCATGACCTGGATTTTTCTTGGCTACGTTCTCTTGAGACAATTCCGATACGAAGAGGCCGTGACGGCGATGGGCAAAGATTCTCTGAAAGGGAGCGTGCCGGATCTCAATATTGGAATCGTATATGCCCGCATGGGAAAACGGGAAGAGGCTCTCCGGATATTGAACGATTGGCTGGGGCGCTCTGAAAAGGAATTCGTGTCGCCCTACTACATAGCCATGCTATGCTTTGCCCTTGGAAAAAACGATCTGGGTTTCCAGTGGTTGGAAAAGGGCTATGAAGAGCACGATGGCTGGCTGATGAGTCTGAAAGTCGATTTTCTGACGAACGACGTCCGCAACGACCCCCGTTTGTCCGCCCTGCTCAAGAAGATCGGCATGAACAGGTGAGCCAGTCTAACATGACGTTCCCTCCTAATTCATGCCGGCTTTGCCACCGGCTTTGCAGTGCCGGTGCTGGCAACCGGCAGCACTGCCGAAGGCGGTGTGTCGCCTGTTCGAGCGAGGCCAGGGGCGATTATCCCTTTTTGGCCGCTTCCCGGAGGTACTTTAAGTCTTCCAGATCCTTGGGCCGCCCGCAGGCCTTCTTATTCTTGATTAAGGCGGCCAAGCCTATGTAGCGAATGTCGATTTTTTTTCCCTGGATCAGCAATTTTTCTGAGATCCTGTCCTTCCAAGCCTCGACGAAAGTGACGCCGGAAATCGTGTTGAGCAAGTCGATGCGATTTGGGGGATATCCGAACTGAATGATCATCCCCTTTCGGGCGAGGTCCTCCACGGATCCGATCCCGGGCACCTCTCCTGACCAAAATCCCCTAAGAGCAGCGTACAGGGCTCTGCAGTTCTTGAGAGACCGTTCATAGAATAGGTCGATGTCGCCTGTAAGCCGGGCAAAGCCATGGTAGATAACCGCTTCCGCCCCGACGACGAGAAAACGAACCCCGTGTTTTTGGAGAAGGACGAACATATCCAGAAAATCTTGGGGGAAATTCGAGGCCGTCATTTAACGGCCTGGGCGTCCCGGATTCGCGGAGGATTTTTCCCGTAATATCTCAGACGCAGCTCTCGGGCGATGCGCTGGCGCTCTTCGGGCCTCAAGTTGATGTAATACTGGATGTCCCAAGCTTCCTGATCCTCAAAGTTCTTGAATATTTTCACGACCTTGGACGCCTGCTTCATGGAGATATTATCTCATACTGAAGCCCTTGAGAAAAGCGTAATAGCATTCGAATTGGAGGACCGACTTGATTCTAGATCTGCCCCGGCGCCAAGGCAACGGGCGAATAATCCAAGCGACTCGAAATGTGCTATAATTCCGCCGTGAAAAAGCGGAAATCGAAGGGCGCGAACGGCAAGAACGGCAAGGCCCAGCCGAAAAAGCACGGTCTGGCCGTCGAGATAACGGGGGTCGTCCTCATTTTCCTGGCCCTGTTCGCCCTCATCAGCGTCGTCAGCTACAACGCCAAGGACCCGTCCTTCGCCAACATCCCGCCTCCCGGCCACCGGATCCGGAACTTCGCCGGCAGCGTGGGCGCCTATTTCTCCCAGGCGCTCCTGTGGTGCCTGGGCCTGGCCGCGTTCTTTTTCCCGTGGGTACTCGGCTACGCCGCCGTCCGGGCCGTGCTGCGGGGGACGTCGTCGCATCTCCTCCGCCGGCTGGGCACCATCACCCTGGCCCTCCTCATCGTCTGCCCGTTCTTCGCCCTCATCTTCCAGAGGTTTCCCTATCGGGGCGACATCATCCCGGCCGGCGGGATTACCGGCGACCTCCTCCTGAATTTTCTCGTACGCTACCTCAGCACGATCGGCTCGTTCGTATTCCTGCTCGCCGCCTCCGCCCTCTTTCTCCTCTTCTCCACGCGCTGGTCCCTGGCCAAGACCCTCCGCTTCGCCAAGGGGGCCTTCGATTCGACCGCCAAGGAAGTCCGGATCAAGGTCACGGACTATCAGAAATCGAAGGCCAAGGACAAGATGCGGGAGCAGGTCCGTCAGAAATACGCCCCGCCGGCCGATCCCGCCGACTCCGGACCGGCCGGGGCGAAACCCGACCGCAAGGCCGAGCGGGAGGCCGAGCGGGAACGCCGGCGCCGCGATAAAGAGGACCGCAAGCCGTTCAAGAGCGAGCCGCAGGCCGCCAAGCCCGCCGCGCCGCCGCCGCCGGAACCGCTCCTCTTCCCCGACCTCGGCAAGAAGGGCGAGTACCACTATCCGCCGTTCACGCTTCTCGAACCGGGCAAACCCGCCGAGAAGGTCGACAAGAACGAGCTCTTCGACAAGAAGCGGCGGATCGAGGAGAAGCTCAGGGAATTCGGCATCGAGGGCGAGGTCCGCGAATACCATCCGGGCCCGGTCATCACGACCTTCGAATATTTCCCCGCCCCGGGGATCAAGGTCGCCCAGGTCGCCAACCTGACCGAAGACCTGTCGCTCGCCCTGGAGGCCGAGTCCGTCCGCATCCAGCGCATCCCGGGCAAGTCCTCCCTGGGCATCGAGATCCCGAACTACAAGCGCGAGATCATCAAGCTCCGGGACATCATCGAGTCGGAGAAGTTCCAGAGCGCGCCGTCCAAGCTGACCTTCGCCCTGGGCAAGGACGTCCACGGCGGCGTGACCATCACCGACCTCGCCGTCATGCCCCACCTTCTCATCGCCGGGTCGACGGGGACGGGGAAAAGCGTCGCCCTCAACGCCCTCATCGCCAGCCTTCTGTACAAGGCCACGCCGGAAGAGGTCAAGCTCGTCCTCATCGACCCCAAACGGCTCGAGTTCTCCCTCTACGAGGACATCCCGCACCTCCTCTGCCCGATCATCAACGACCCGAAGAAGGCCCACGTCGTCCTCATGGACATCGTCCGCAAGATGGAGGAGCGCTACAAGAAGCTGCAGGGTATCAAGGTCCGCAACATCGACCAGTACAACACGCAGATGAAACAGCTCATCGCCGAGCGCAAGGGCCAGCTCACGGACGAGGAGAAGGAGCACCTCCAGCCCCTCCCCTACATCGTCATCATCATCGACGAGCTGGCCGAGCTGATGATGGTCGGGGCCCAGGAAGTCGAGTTCTTCATCGGCCGGCTGGCCCAGCTGGCCCGGGCCGTCGGCATCCACCTGGTCATGGCCACTCAGCGGCCGTCGATCGACGTCATCACCGGGACGATCAAGAACAACTTCTCCTGCCGCATCGCCTTCCGCGTCCCGTCCAAGGTCGACTCGCGCATCATCATCGACACCATGGGCGCCGACAAGCTCCTGGGCATGGGCGACATGCTCTTCCTGCCGCCCAACTTCCCGCGCCTGGTCCGCCTCCACTGCGCCTTCATCTCCATCCCGGAGGTGCGGCGCCTGGTCAAGCACGTCAAGAGCCAGGGCACGCCGACCTACGACACGCGCATCCTCCAGGTCGTGCGCGGCGACGCCGACCACCTGCTCGAGGACTCGGGCGAGAAGGACGAGCTCTACCAGAAGGCCGTCGAGACCATCCTCAACAGCGGCCAGGCCTCGTCCTCCTACCTCCAGCGGCGGCTGAAGCTCGGCTACGCCCGGGCGGCCCGCATCGTCGATCAGATGGAGGGCGAGGGCATCATCGGGCCTTCGGAGGGGAGCAAGCCCCGCGAGATCCTCGTCGACCGCAAGGAGTTCTTCAAGGAGCAGGCGCGCGAAAAAGCCCGGAAGCAGGACCGGGACGAGGGCGGCTGAGCCCGGCGGCTTGCGGAATCCCGGCGCCTGCCGGTATAATGGCGCGGATGGTCACCCGGGACAAGATACCGCCGCCCGAGGATTCTGTCCTCAAATATCGGGCGGTCATCTCCTTCCGGGTCAGGAAAGCGCTCGGCGGCTCCAACCCCGACTGGGAGGACGTGGTCAACGAGATCCTGACCCAGGCGGTGGCCAAGATCAAGAGCGGGGAGTTCCGGGGGGATTCCTCGATCGGGACCTTCCTCTACATCATCACCAGCCGGCGCATCATCGACTACATCCGCCAGAAGACGCGCGTCCTCAGGCACGCCCCCGAGCCCGCCCCCTATCCCGACCCCCACGACGAGATGGAGCGCCGGGAGAGGGCGAAGCAGGTCGAGCAGGTCGTGGCCGGCCTCAAGCCCAAGTTTCGGGACGTCCTCTACCTCTATTATTACCGGGAGTTGTCCCGGGACGAGGTGGCCCGGGCCCTGGACATCTCGCCGCGCCGGGTCAGCGAACGGGTCAACTACTCCCTCAAGCTCATCCAGAAGGCCGTCAGGAAATAAGGATGTCCGTTTCTCTCCGCGTTGAACGACTAAACCCATGAAGTCCCCGAAGGCTGCGGCCATGAAAAAGTGCGAGTACGAGCATTACATCGACGAATACCTCCTCGATAAGCTCAAGCCCGAGGACCAGGCCGATTTCGAGGAGCATTATTTCATTTGCCCGCACTGCTTCGAGAAGCTCGACCAGCAGAGCGAGATCGTCCAGATCTTGCGGAAGGAAGGGGTCCTCGCGACGCCCGAGGAGGGCTGTGAACACCACCACCACCGGCCCGCGCCCTGGTGGCGCCGGCTCCTGGCCCGGCTGATGCGGCGCCGCTAGTCCTCGATCAGGCGATCGTCGGACTGGGAATACATCCGCCCCTCCGTCTGCTCTTCGAACCCCAGACAGCACATCAGCCGGCCGCACTGCCCCGAGATCTTGGTCGGGTTGATGACGATCTGCTGTTTGCGGGCCTTCTGGATGGTCACCGGCGCGAAAGTCGTCATGAAGCTCGAACAGCAGAGACAGCGGCCGCAGACGCCGAGCCCGCCGATCATCTTGGCTTCGTCCCGGACGCCGACCTGGCGCATCTCGATCCGCATCCGGAGCTCCTTGGCCAGCTCCTTGACCAGCTCGCGGAAATCGATCCGGCCGTCGGCGGTATAGTAGAAGATCCCCTTTTTCTCATTGAAGAAATAGCGCACCGCGACGAGCTTCATGGGCAGGTTGTGGGCGGTGATCCGCTTGAGGCAGAGGTCGTAGGCCTCGGCCTCCTTCTCCCGCAGCCACTCGAACTTGCGGATATCGTCCGGAGCGGCCTTGCGGATGACCGAAACGGCCATCTTGGCCGCCTTGGGATTGTGGCAGTACGTGCTCGTCTCGTCGACGACGACGGCCAGGTCCCCGCCGAGCTCGGATTCGATGATGCAGCGGTCCCCCACGTGGAGGGCCAGCTCCCCGACGCGGACGCGGACGAGCCGGCCCGATGTTTCCGATTTAGCGCAGATGATGTCAGACATGTCTCAGTTCTCCGAAATTGGAAAAGAAGGTCGTCGCCAGAAGGCCCTTGTTCAGGTTCTTCGGGAGCTCGGCCAGCACGAAATCGAGCTCTTCGAGGACGCCGAGGACGCGGCGGACGGTCCAGGCCGCCGAGGCCTCGCGGAGCCTCGGTTCGAAATCCGGGTTGAGCAGGAACTGCGGGTCGCCGCCGAGCCTGAGGAGCAGGATGTCTCTCACGAAAGACGAGAAGACCTCGAGCGTCCGGCCGAACTCCTCCTGGACGGCCTTGGCGAGGGTCCCGAACCTCTCCAGGAACAAGGCCGAGCGGTCGCCAGAAGCGAGGGCCTCGAAGAGGGCCCAGGACTCCTCCTTGAGGCTCTGCACTTCCTCCCATTCGAGGTCCAGGGCCCAGTCGAGGTTCCCGTCGACGAGGAGGGCGAGGATCCGGGCCTGCTCCGGGCCGAAATTCCGCTCGAGGAGGATCTTCTCGATCTCCTCGCGGCCGATCGCCGAAAAGGCCAGCGTCTGGCAGCGGGAGAGGATGGTCGGGAAGAGGAGGAAGGGGCTCGCCGTCACCAGGACGAGATGCGAATAGGGGGGCGGCTCTTCGAGGACCTTGAGCAGGGAGTTGGCAGCGGGGTCGCTCATCTCGGCGGCGTCAACAACGATGAAAACTCTTTTTTTCCCCGTCATGGGCCTGAGGTAGGCCATTTGCTTGAGGAAGCGCGTCTGCTCGATCTTGATCTCCTGCTTCTCCGCGGCGATGACCATGACATCGGGATGGACCCCCTTGTCGATCGCCTCGCAGGAGGGGCACTCATCGCAGGAATCGGTGGTCAGGTTCAGGCAGTTGAGCGTCTTGGCCAGGGTCAGGGCCATGGCCTTCTTGCCGACGCCTTCGGGGCCGCAGAAAAGGAGCGAGTTCGGGACGCGAGTGCGCTCGAGGGCCAGCTTGAGGATCCTCTTGATCCGCTCGTTGCCCACGACATCCTTGAAGGCCATGTCCTCAACCGTCCTTACTCCTCGGCGGCTTGCCGCCGAGGACTTTTTCGAGGTATCGTCCCGTGTAGGAGCCGGCCGCCGCGGCGACCTCTTCCGGCGTTCCCTGGGCCACGATCCGGCCTCCATCTTCTCCCCCTTCCGGGCCCAGGTCAATAATATAGTCGCAATATTTTATGACTTCAAGGTTGTGCTCGATGATGATGACCGTGTTGCCGAGCGACACGAGCTCGGAAAGGACCTCGAGGAGCTTGCGGACGTCGTCGAAGTGGAGGCCGGTCGTGGGCTCGTCGAGAAGATAGAGGGTTCGGCCGGTCGCCCGCCGCCCGAGCTCCTTCGTCAGCTTGATGCGCTGGGCTTCGCCGCCCGAGAGCGTCGGCGCGGGCTGGCCCAGGCGGATGTAGCCCAGGCCGACCCTTTTCAGGGTGGCCAGCTTCCGCTTGAGCTGGGGGTAGGCCCTGAGGAGCTCGTAGGCGTCGTCGACCGTCATGGCCAGGTAGTCGGCGATCGTCTTCCCTTTGTAGGTGACGGCCAGGGTCTCCTTGTTGTAGCGCTTCCCGCCGCAGCGGTCGCAGGTGACGAAGACGTCGGGGAGGAAGTGCATCTCGATCTTCCTGACGCCGGCGCCCTCGCAGTCCTCGCACCGTCCGCCGGCGATGTTGAAGCTGAACCGGCCGGACGAGTAGCCGCGTGCCCGGGCCTCCGGGGTCCTGGCCAGGAGGTCGCGGAGAGCGGTGAAGAGCCCCGTGTAGGTCGCCGGGTTCGAGCGGGGGGTGCGCCCGATCGGTTTCTGGTTGACGGCGACGACCTTGTCGATGCCGTCGATGCCTTCCATCTTCTCGTGGGCTCCGACACGCTGACGGGCCTTGTAAAGCCGGTTTTCGAGCGCCTTGTAGAGGATGTCGTAGACGAGGGTGCTCTTGCCGGAGCCGGAAACGCCGGTCACGGCCGTCATCACGCCAAGGGGGATGCGGACGTCGATGCCCTTGAGGTTGTGCTCGCGGGCCTTGTGGACGACGAGCCAGCCGGCGGGCCGGCGCCGTGCGGCCGGGACGGGCACGCTCTTCTCGCCGCGGAGATACTGGGCCGTCAGCGAATCGGGGGAGTCGAGGATGGCCGCGAGCGGGCCTTCGGCGACCTTGAAACCGCCGGCCTCGCCGGCCCCGGGCCCCAGGTCGAGGATGTAATCGGCGGCCCGGATGGTCTGCTCGTCGTGCTCGACGACGATGATCGAGTTGCCCTCGTCGCGGAGGCTCCGGAGGAGGCCGATGAGGCGGCCGTTGTCCCGTTGGTGGAGCCCGATCGTGGGCTCGTCGAGGACGTAGAGGACGCCGCGGAGGCGGGCCCCGACCTGGGCCGCGAGGCGAACGCGCTGGGCCTCGCCGCCGGAGAGGGAGGAAGTCGTCCGGTTGAGCTGGAGGTAGGACATCCCCAGCTCCTCCATGATGGCCAGGCGGGAGGAGATCTCCTTGAGGATCTTCCCGGCGATGAGGGTTTCCGCGACCGGGAACTCGAGCTTGGCGCACGCGGCGAGGAGGTCGCGGATGGAGAGCTCGCCGATCTCGTGGATGTTCCGGTCGCCGACCCGGACCGACAGGCTCTCCTTTTTAAGGCGGGCGCCGCCGCAATCGGGGCAGACGGCATCGGTCAGCTCGACCTCTCCCCATTCGTTGCGCGTTGTCTCGTGGCCGAGCCCGTGGCATTTCGGGCAGGCGCCGTACGGGCTGTTGAAGGAGAAGTTGCGGGGCTCGAGCTCGGCCAGGCTGACCTCGCAGTAGGGGCAGAGCAGCGTCAGGGAAAAGAAGCGCTCCCGGCCGGCGTCGACAACGACGAGGACCTCCCCCTCCGACACCTCGAGGGCTTTTGCGACGGCCTCGCGGAGGCGCCGCTCGGAGTCGGGGCTGACCTTGATCGTGTCGACGAGGACCTCGATCGTGTGCTTGCGGTTCTTCTCGAGCGGGATGTCGTCTTCGAGGTCGCGGAGAGTGCCGTTGACGCGGGCCCTGAGGAAGCCCTTTTTCCGGAGGCGCTCGAAGAGGCGCTGGTATTCGCCCTTGCGCCCCTTGATCACGGGGGCCAGGATGCGGACCTTCTCGCCGGAGGCGCTCTCGGCGATCCTCTTCAGGATCTCCTCGGGGGTTTGGGAGCTGACGACCCGGCCGCAGCTCGGGCAGTGGGGCGTCCCGACGCGGGCGAAGAGGAGACGGAAGAGGTCGTAGACCTCGGTGATGGTGCCCACGGTCGAGCGCGGATTGGCCGAGATCGTCTTCTGGTCGATCGAGATGGCCGGCGAGATGCCCTCGACGGACTCGACATCGGGCTTTTCCATCTGGTCGATGAACTGCCGGGCGTAGGCCGAGAGGCACTCGATGTAGCGGCGCTGGCCCTCGGCGAAGATGGTGTCGAAGGCGAGGGAGGACTTGCCCGAGCCGGACGGGCCGGTGACGACGATCAGTTTATTCCGGGGCAGCGACACGTCGATGTGCTTCAAATTGTGCTGGGCCGCCCCCTTGATGCGTATTTCGTTGAGCATAACCGATCTATTTTATCACATCAGAAGGGGTCAAACGATCGTTAGTTCCTAAAAAACGCCTCTATCAAGATATTTCCTAGAATCGCGGCGTCGAGCTGCTCCGCCGCAATTCTATCGGTCGCTCGCAGGAGCTCGCTCCCTGCCGTAGGTTTGACCCCCTTTTCATGACGCTCGATTCGGGGACATGTAACCGCTTCGAGAGAAGCGGTACGTGTCCCCCTTCTTCATCCATGCCCGCTTGCCTAGCCTTGGCACTCCCTTGAACTTTGACATTGTATATATTATGTGATAATTTCCCTTCATCATCCCATTCAAGGAGAAAGATGAAAAGATCCTCCTTAAAACCATCTGCCCCAGCCGGCGGGCGACCCGGGCGTACAGAAAATCACGAGGGATAAATGAAGGCTAATTCCCGTCGCAAGCACTTTTTCGAGCCTCTGGATGAACAGGAACGGGACATTCAGGCCGCCATCGAGAAGAATGAGCTGGTACCGGTTCCCAATGAGGAAGTAGCGAAAGAGATGCTCGTCCGGGCGGCCCGCGCGACGATCGCGAAAAACCGGCATATCAGCATCCGCCTGTCGGAGAAGGACCTGATGCGGCTACGGGCCAAAGCTCTCGAGCTAGGTCTGCCGTATCAGACTCTTATCGGCTCGATCCTCCATCAATACGCCGAGGGAAAGGTCAAGGCTTCGTTCTAATATTCGTACTCTCCGCTCTCCCCGGCCGTCATCAGGACTTCCTCCTCGAAGACATGGGCGGGCGGCAGCTTCTCGGCAGCGAACGTTAACTTCAGGTTACAAATGATCCGGTCCTCGGCTTCGAAGTTTTCAAGCCTCTCTTTGTTGACCGGCAGGCGCGATTTGGCTAGGATGGGATAGCCCCATGTCCAACGAAGAGAAGATCCTCAGGTCGCTCGAGCTCCTCAAGGACATCGGCTACAAGAGCGATTCCATCCGGGCCATCAAGCACCTCCCGGCCCAGGAGGGCAAGTACCGGGACTACCCCGACGACGTCCACCCGGCGCTCCGCGAAGCCCTCGTGGCCAAGGGATATACGTCGCTTTTCTCCCATCAGCGCTCGAGCTGGGAAGCGCTCCGCGAGGGCAAGAATATCGTCGTCGTCACGCCGACGGCCTCCGGCAAGACGCTCTGCTACAACCTGCCGGTCCTCGACGCCATCCTCAAGAACCCCTCGGCGCGGGCCCTCTACCTCTTCCCGACGAAGGCCCTGTCCCAGGACCAGCAGGCCGAGCTCGACGACATCAACGGCCGGCTCCCCGAGGAGATCCGCGTCTTCACTTACGACGGCGACACGCCCCAGGACGCGCGCAAGGCCATCCGGGCCCGCGGCCACATCGTCCTGACCAACCCCGACATGCTCCACGCCGGCATTCTGCCCCACCACACGAAGTGGATCAAGCTCTTCGAGAACCTCAAGTACATCGTCATCGACGAGCTCCACAACTACCGCGGCATCTTCGGCAGCCACCTGGCCAACGTCCTGAGACGCCTGCGGCGGATCGCCCGCTTCTACGGCTCCGACCCGCAGTTCATCCTGTGCACGGCCACGATCGCCAACCCGGCCGAGATGGCCGAGAAGATGATCGAAGCGCCGGTCGTGCTCGTCGACGACAACGGCGCGCCGCGGGGCGGGAAGTATTTCGTCTTCTACACGCCGCCCGTGGTCAACGCGGCCCTGGGTATCCGCCGCTCCTACGTCAACGAGTCGCGGCGCATCGCCTCGATCTTCCTCAAGAACGGCCTCCAGACCATCGTCTTCGCCGGGAGCCGGCTCATCACCGAGGTCCTGCTGACCTACCTCAAGGCCGACATCGAGACGTCGATCCAGAAGGAGGGCCTCGTCCGCGGCTACCGGGGCGGTTACCTGCCGCTGAAAAGGCGGGAGATCGAGAAGGGCCTCCGGTCGGGCGAGATCCTGGGCGTCGTCTCGACCAACGCACTCGAGCTCGGCATCGACATCGGGACGCTCGACGTCGCCGTGCTGGCCGGCTACCCGGGGACGATCGCCAGCACCTGGCAGAGGGCCGGCCGGGCCGGGCGCAAGACGGGCCTGTCCGCCGCCGTCCTCGTGGCCACGAGCTCACCCCTCGACCAGTTCATCGTCAACAACCCGGAGTACTTCTTCTCCAAGTCGCCCGAGATGGCCCTCATCAATCCGGACAACCTGTCGATCCTCGTCAGCCACATCGAGTGCGCCGCCTTCGAGCTGCCCTTCGAGGACGGCGAGAAGTTCGGCCGGGCCGAGATCGGCGAGATCCTCAATTTCCTCGAGGAGGACAAGCTCCTCCACCACTCCAAGGACAAGTGGTTCTGGACCTCGGAGGCCTACCCGGCCGCTGCCATCAGCCTGCGCAGCATCAGCTCGGACAACTTCGTCGTCGTCGACATCACGGGAGAGGCCCGGGTCATCGCCGAGGTCGACTTCACCTCGGCCCTGACGGCCCTCCACCCCAAGGCCATCTACATCGTCGAGGGCGAGCAGTACTTCGTCGAGAAGCTCGACTTCGAGGAGCGCAAGGCCTACGTCAAGAGAACGGACATCGACTACTACACGGACGCCATCGACTACACCAAGATCACCATCCTGGACATCTTCGACAAGAAGGGCCTCGAGGCGGGGCGCGTTTCCCACGGCGAGGTCCACGTCGCGACCCAGGTCGTCGGGTTCAAGAAGATCAAGTTCCACACCATGGAGAACGTCGGGGCCGGCGAACTGACCCTGCCCCAGAACGAGATGCATACGACGGCCTATTGGCTGACCGTGCCGTCGGCGCTCATGCAGGCGATCCCCTTCCCGGCCGAGCAGAGGGTCAACGGGCTCTTCGGGCTGGCCTACCTCCTCCACCACGTCTCGCCGCTGTTCATGATGTGCGATATCCACGACGTCGGCGTGTCGATCGGCGACAACACCTCCGGCGAGTCCCTGCCGCCGCGATCCCTGCCGGCCCGGCCGGCGGTCCAGGGGCAGGAGGAAATGCCTATCGCCATGGACCCGGACTTCGAGCCGAACATCTTCATCTACGACAATTACCCGGGTGGGATCGGGCTCAGCCCGTCGCTCTTCACCCTCGAGTCCCGTCTCCTCGAACACGGCCTGAAGACGCTCGAGGCCTGCCCCTGCCGGGACGGCTGTCCCTCGTGCGTCGGCGCGACCAACGAAAGCGGCAAGGACGCGAAACGGGTCGCCCGGGTCATCCTCCAGGGCCTCCTCGGCCTTGAGGAGCCCCGCTCCCCCCGCGTGAATTAAGAAGGGGTCAAACCGACTACCTGCGCGGCTTTGTGGATGGGGTCAAACCCAGGGGGCAAGGCTGGCGGGGTTTTCAAGAAGGGGTCAAACCTACCTTTTACACTTTTCGGGCCAAAAAGAGTGTAAAAGGTAGGTTTGACCCCCTCTTATTTAACGGTCTTGATGACGCGGATGGGGAGGACGATCGAGGGGATGCCCTTGAACTGGAGGATCCGCTGAATGCTGAAGGCCGTCTGGTTGTGGAGGAGCCGCGTAAAGATGTTCTCCTCCTCGAACACCAGCTTGCCGACGAAGAAGACGGCCTTGTTGTATTTCCTCTGAATCTCCTCGCAGCGGGCCTCGACTTCGGCCAGGGTGTCGACCTCGACGGAGTGGATGGACTCGGCGTGGAAGCCGAAGTTGTTGGACAGCCGGACGTATTTATCGAGCTCCCCGGAGATATGGCTTTCCAGGTTCTTGACCTCTTCGGCGCCCTTGAAATTCTTCCAGTCCACGACCCCGACGGAGATGAAGACGAAGTTCTTGAAGTAGTTGGGGAAGATGCGGTGGATGTTGAGGAACGAGTGGATGCCCAGGCCGCCGAAGTTGCGGACGAAGAGGACGGCCGTCGGGGCCGTCTTGTCCCAGACCGGGGCCGCGTGCTTGCCCGCCATCTGCTGGACCTGCGCCAGGATGTCGTCCAGACGTTTCATCATGTCCTTGACCCGGTTGTAGTGTTGCCGGACGAGGACACAGACGGCGACGAAAGAGAGGGTGATTACCAGCGTGATCCAGCCGCCCTCCTTGAACTTGATCGCGATCGTCACGGTCAGGATCGACAGCGACATGAGCAGTCCGATGAGGTTGATGGCCAGCTTCTTGCCGCGGTGGGGGGCCGGCGTCTTCAGCCAGTGCAGGCACATGCCCAACTGGGACAGGGAGAAGGTGATGAAGACGTTGATGCTGTACATGACGATGAGGACCTGGACCGAGCCCCGGGTGAAGATAAGGATCAGGATCGAGGCGATGCCCATGAACAGGATGCCGTTCTGGACGACGAGGCGCTCGGAGAGGTGCATGAACCGGTTGGGGACCCAGGAATCGATGGCCATGTTGCCGAGAACCCGCGGGCCGTCGATGAAGCCCGTCTGGGCGGCGACGAAGAGGATGGCCCCCTCGGACACCAGGATGATCCCCAGGAGCCATACGCCCAGTGGGAATCCGCCGATCTTCCAGGTCCCGATGAGCGTTTCGATGAGCGACGCGTTCAGGGTCTTGCCGGCGACGTGCTGGACATTGGTCAGCAGATAGCAGATGAGCAGCCCCCCCGCCGTGAAGGCCAGGGAGGCGGCCATATAGATCATCGTCTTTTTCCCCGTCTTCACCTGGGGCGGGCGCAGGATCTGGAGCCCGTTGGAGACGGCCTCGATGCCCGTGTACGTTCCGGCCCCCAGGCTGTAGCCGCGGAGGAGGATGAAAGCCATGGTCCCGAAGCCGAGCTGTTGGATGCCCTGACGCGTCTCCCGGATGGTGTCGATGAACAGGCTCGGCGTCGCCGAGATATGCGAAAAAATGCCATAAAGAATGACGCCGACATGGGAGATAAAGAAGAGGAGGAAAATCGGGGTCAGGGTGGCCACCGATTCCTTGACGCCCCTCAGGTTGAGCAGGATGAGGAGGGAGGTGATGAGGAGGATGAACGTCAGTTTGTGCTGGAAATAAGCCGGCGGCAGGAAGCTCAAGACGGCCTCGACGCCGCTCGAAATGGAGATGCTTATCGTCAGCATGTAGTCGACGATGAGGGCGCAGCCCGAGACGAGCCCGAAGATGGGCCCGAGGAGTTTGGTGGCGACGACGTAGCCGCCGCCGCCCGTCGGGAAAAGCTCGATGATCTGCGAGTAGCTCAGGGAGATGGTGATGACCGTGATCGCGGTCATGACGGCCAGGTAGAGCGCCAGGTGCCTGTGGTCGCCGAGCGACAGGAAGGCCTCCTGGGGCCCGTAGTTCGACGAGCTCAGCCCGTCCGCGCCGAGGCCGACCCAGGCGAAGAAGGCGATGAGCGCCATCTTGTGAAAAATGCCCGGGTCCTTGAC
Source organism: Acidobacteriota bacterium (assembly GCA_014894455.1). Lineage (GTDB taxonomy): Bacteria > Acidobacteriota > Aminicenantia > Aminicenantales > Saccharicenantaceae > RBG-16-66-30. Next base: position 27,346 of record JADBLN010000115.1, read on the forward strand.
GTTCTTCTCCCCGCCGAGGAGGATCTTCTTCACCCGGTCCCAGGGTCTTATGGCCATGCCCCCGCCCCGGTCGTGTGCTCCGAATGAACCATGGCGGAAATATATAACGAAACGCCGCCCGCCATCAACCCATTCGACTCCCCGGTCTGAAGCCCGGGGTATGCTCAGGGTTAATACTGAGCACCACCCACCCGTATTTTTAAGTGGGTGGTGTCGAACGTATCAAGACGCTCATTTGACAGAACCCGGGGCGTGTGCTACTTTTTTTAATGGATCATCATGAATATCAACATTTTCAAGATCATCGCCGACGCCGATATCATCGTCAAGTTCATCCTGCTTCTGCTCGTGTTCTTCTCCGTGTTCTCGTGGGCCATCATCTTCTTCAAGTACAAGACGCTCAAGGCGGGCTTCAAGCAGTCCGCGAAATTTCTGGACGCCTTCCGCCGGAGCAAGAGTCTGGCCGACGTCAGCGAGGCCGCCAAGAAGCTCCGGGGGAGCCCCCTCGCGGTCATCTTTCTGGCCGGGAACAGGGAGCTGGCCTACCAGTCGAAGTCCTCGGCCGAGAACGGCTGGAGCGCCGCCAAGACGGACAGCCTCAACCGAGCCCTGCTCAAGGCCTCCAACGCCGAAGCGTCGCGCCTCGAGAAGATGATGTTCTTCCTGGCCACGACCGGGAGCGTCTCGCCGTTCATCGGTCTCTTCGGGACGGTCTGGGGGATCATGATCTCCTTCTTCCGCATCGGGGCCATGCGTTCGGCCAGCCTGGCGACGGTCGCCCCGGGGATTTCCGAGGCCCTCATCGCCACCGCCGTCGGCCTCTTCGCCGCCGTGCCGGCCGTCATCGCCTACAACTACTTCCTCGGCCGGATCAAAGACCTCATCGCGGACATGGAGGACTTCTCCCTCGAATTCCTGAGCATCGCCGAGAGACTCCATGGGTCTTAGCACACAATCCCGGCCATCTGCCTCGCGCAAAAGGCAGGTCGGAACCCACCTCTCCGAGATCAACGTCACCCCCTTCGTCGACGTCATGCTCGTCCTCCTGGTCATCTTCATGGTCACGGCGCCGATGATGCAGTCGGGGATCGGCATCAACCTGCCCCAGGCGGAGACCGACTCCAAGCCGGCCGAGGAAGGGCTGACGCTGACCGTCACCAAGGACCAGTACGTCCACATCGGCGACTCGACGATCAACATCAACCTCCTCGAACGCCGCCTGACCGAATACTTCATGAACAAGCCGAAGAAGGTCGTCTACCTCCAAATCGACAAGGACGTGCCCTGGGGTGTCGGCGTCCGCGTCATGGACATCACCAAGAAGGCGGGCATCGAGCTCATCGGGGTCATAACCGAACCCATCGACGTCAAAGACAAGAAGAAATGACCGCCACGAAGCTGGCCCTGCCGCGAGCGTTCAAGAGGGCCCTGTTGATTTCCGCGTTCCTTCACGTCGGCCTGATCATCCTCATCGCGGCCTCGCCTTCCTTTTCGAAGTCACCCCAGAAAGGCCTTGTCCAGTACGTCAATTTCATGGGCGGGGGCGGAAGCGGCGGCGGGCCGGGGGGCGGACCGGGAGGCGCGACCGTCGTCGCCAAGACCGAGCCCCTGCCGCCGCCGAAGAAACAGACCCTCCGCGACCTGACCGTCCCTGCGAAAATACAGCCCGAGGCGAAGAGCGCGTTGCGCCACCCCGTCGACAAGCCGAAAACGGACAAGAAGGCCGCTGATAAAAAAACGGCCATCACCAAACCCGAACCCTCGACCCCGACGAGGGTCGGGACGGACAACGCCGCGGCCGCCTCCGGCCAGCCAGGCGGTTCGGGCTCTGGCTTCGGTCTGCGCATCGGCACGGGCGGAGGCGGCGGCGGGACGGGCGGCGGCACCGGGTCCGGCGCGGGCGACCCCTTCGGCGTCGCCGGCTTCCCGTTCCAGTTCTACCTCCAGATGATCTCGGACAAGATCACCGCCAACTGGTTCCAGTCCCTCGTCGACCCCGGCGTCGGCGGCCTTCTCCAGACTCAGGTCTATTTCCGCATCTACAAGAACGGTCAGATCTCCGACATCCGCATCGACGTCTCGAGCGGCATAGAGACGTTCGACCTCTCGGCCCGCCGGGCGATCCAGACCTCGGCGCCGTTCGCGGCGCTCCCGAACGAGTACGACGGCCAGTACCTCGGCATCACCCTAGTCTTCGAGCACGCCAAATGACCAACAAAAAAACGCTTATCGGACTCCTCGTATTCCTCGCGGCTTCCGGGGTCTTCGCCCAGCAGGAAGTCGTCCTGAAGATCAGCGAAGGGATGCCCATGATCCTCCTCGCCCTGCCCGAATTCGTCGTCCGCTCGGCCTCGCCCCTAGCCCTCGCCGCCGCCCAGGAGATCCGCCAGACCCTGTCCGACGACGTCAAGTACAGCCGGATCTTCCAGCTCCTGCCCAAGGATTACTACGGCTACATCCGGCCCCTCAACCCGGACAAGATCTTCTTCAAGGACTGGGATTCCGTCCAGGCCCGGCTCCTCGTCGTCGGCGAGGTCCGGGAGGACGGCGGCCGCGTCGTCTTCGACGGCAAGATCTACGACGTCAAGAGCGAGCGCTTCATCGTCGGCAAGCGCTACCAGGCCGAGAAAAACGGCCTGCGCCTCGTCGCCCACAAGATGGCCGACGAGCTCCTGAAGCTCCACGGCGAGAAGCCGATCTTCACGACCAAGATCGCCTTCGTCTCCAACCGCGACGGCAACGACGAGATCACCATGATGGACTACGACGGGGCCAGCCAGACGCGGGTCACCTTCAACAAGATCAAGGACTACATGCCGGCCTGGTCCCCCGACCAGAGGACGATCGCCTTCACCTCCTACCGCGGCGGCACCGCGGGGCTCTACCTCCGCAACATCTACGAGGGCAAGGAGACGCCGGTCTCCACGAAGGGGACCAACTATTCCGCGGCCTTCTCGCCCGACGGCAAGAAGCTGGCCTTCTGCTCGACGATGACCGAGGAGGGCAACGCGGAGATATACATCCTCGACCTGGAGAGCATGAAGACGAAGCGGCTGACCTTCAACAGCGCCACGGAGACCGCCCCGTCGTGGTCGCCGACAGGCCGCGAGATCGCTTTCACGACCGACCGCCTCGGCGTCGGCAGCCCCCAGATCTACATCATGGACGCCGAAGGTTCCAACGTCCGTAAGGCCAGCTTCGGCGGAAACTACCACGACTCGCCCGCCTGGGCGCCGACGAGCGAGCGGATCGCCTTCGTCTCCCGGGTCGACAACGCCTTCGACATCTACATCCTCAACCTCAGGACCAACCAGATCACGAAGCTCACCGAGAACAACGTCCGCAACGAATCGCCGAGCTGGTCGCCCGACGGCCGCCACGTCGTCTTCTCCTCGAACCTTTCGGGCTCGATCCAGCTCTACACGGTCGACTACGACGGGGCCAACCTGAGGCGGCTGACCGACCGCGGCGAGAACAAGCTCCCCAACTGGACTAATTAGGTTCGGCCTCGGGTATCGTCTTCGTTCGTAGACAATTGAACCCATGCAAAACGCGCAGGGATGTTCCCAGCGGAGGCGGGCCGGGGGGCCGAGGGAATCGCCGGAGGGGAGCGGCAGGGAGCGGAGTCTTCGAAGCGACCGATAAAAGCGCGATGGAGCAACTCGGAGTCGCGCTTTTAGGAATTATCTTACTAAGCCGGGCAGAATATAGTTGACTTCAGATTCCCTTATTGCCCGGCTAGTACTCGGGGAGCAGAAAGGATTAGGTAATCTATTTGCTGCTCCCCGTAGTAATAGAGTGTGTGGTCATTAAGAAAGCATCACTCCAGCGGACGGAGGCGATCCCCGAGGCCCCTCTGCGGCCGACTGCAGGAATACCCCTTA
>JADBLN010000116.1:0-2983 GCA_014894455.1 Acidobacteriota bacterium
CCGGCCCCTTGAGGTCGGCCAGGACCCGGGTCTCGCCCGGCGCGATGTACTTGATCCGGTCGGCATTCCCGGTGAAGCTCGGGTCGGTCGAGGTCACGGCCCTCGACCGTCCCGGCTTGAGCTTCATCAGCCCGTCGAGGTCCTGGGCCGAAACCAAACTGGATGCCCCGAATAAAAGCATGGCAACAACGATCACCATTGATCTTTTTAGGCAGTATTGGATCATCGGATTTCTCCCTTCCTCACCTAGCCTGTCGGCCGCGTGAAACGTTCTTAATCGCTATCTTCCATGAACTCCGTTTTTTCGATCCGGACGGCATCCCCAAAGTCCCAGATGAGGTACCGGCCTCTCTCATCGGCGCGGACCGACTTCCCGTTCGGAGATCGCCGCCAGATTCGGTCCGGCGGCCATTTGAGCTTACTGAGCCGACGTTCATCCCATCCCTCTCCGGGCGGGAACTTCCTAGGGATGCGGACTCCCAGGCCGTCGCCAATTAGAAAAACGAGGTCGCCGCGGTCGAGGTAAAGACTGAAAGCGCCAAGCCTCCGATACCAATCGTCCTGTTTTTGATCGACCTGGAAACCCCGCTTGTCAAACACGACCTTTCCGGACCTCCACTCGATCACGGCGTTCCCGACCATGAACCTGTCTGCGTCGAAATCATCGATACGGTACTGAATGGCTAAGTATTTTTCATCAAGGAAACCGTAATGTTCAATGGACCCCCCGATGTTCTCGATCTTCCAGAAGTCCATCCCCTTGTGCAGGTAGCTCCTAAGAAAGAGCGCCTCATTGATGCCCACGATGTACAGGCCGTCCTCCCCGACCGGCAAAAAGCAGGCGTCGGGCCTTTTCATTGAAAGCGGGCCGATCCTGAACTTCTCCTTCCCGGTCTCCGCATCGATGATCGAACAAGGGGCGAAATCACTTGAGACTCCCGGAACAAGGGCGATCTCGCGGCCGAACAGCGCCGTCGACGGCCACCTTCCTCCAGCGTCTGCGATAAAACACACTCTCCCATCGGTCTCCACGACCTTGATCCGATAGCAACCATTCTCATCCCCGCGGGTAAGGATGATCTTGTTGTCCCTGGTGAAACCGCTCAGCCAATAATTCTCTTCGAGGATCATATCGTTGACCAAGTTGCCGACTTTGTCAAAGACCTGTAATCTTTTCGGAAAATCCCTGGTTAAGAGCATCATATCCGGAAGGTCCGGGAGAAGAAAGATGGCCTTGAAGCCGGAACGGGACATCGCCCAACTCTTGTATTTCCAGCCGGCGGGGAGCTTATGGTCAAGGATGACCTCTGCCCGGCCGAAAGTACCAAGGACGGCCAGTCCCATCAGGAAGATGATGAAAGGTAAGGTTTTTTTCATCCGACTGTCCCGATGTTATCATTATTCTTATAGAATTTGGATAGGGACGCTATTTCTTGTTGACAGGGCGCCTGCGGTTCCCTATAATCCGCGAATCATGGACAGCCTGAACGATCTCCGCATCCTGGCCGACGCGCTGTCCTCCCTTCTTTCCTGGAACTGGTGGGCGGTCCCAGCCGCCCGATAAGTCCGTTCCCCCCCGTCCATTCCCCTTCCCGGGGACGAGTGTGCGAATCCTGCCGTTTATCGCGCGCGTCCCCTGAGCCGGAGCCCCATCGGACACGACGGGAAAGACGTCGTGAAAGGACATTGACCATCATGCGCTACGCTTCGCGGAATACGGATTATCTACCGAAGGCCTTTTACAATATCAAGGCGGACCTGCCGTCTCCTCCCAAGCCGCCCCTTCACCCGGGGACGAAGGAACCCATCAAGCCGGAAGACCTCGAGGTCATTTTCCCGAAAGGCTTCATCCGCCAGGAGGGAGTGACCGCCCGCGAGGTCCCCATTCCCGGTCCCGTGCTCGAGGCCTATTCGGTCTTCCGGCCGACGCCGCTCGTCGAGGCGACGGCCCTCAGGAAACACCTCGACACGCCGGCCCGCATTTTCTACAAGTATGAAGGCGTCGGGCCCGTCGGCAGTCACAAGACGAACACGGCCATCATGCAGGCTTACCTGGCCGCGGAGGAGGGAGTGACCACCCTCGCGACCGAGACCGGAGCCGGCCAATGGGGCTCCGCACTCGCCTATGCGGGCTCCCGTTTCGGGATCGAAACCAAGGTCTTCATGGTCCGGTCGAGTTTCCGCCAGAAACCGGGGAGGCGTGTCCTAATAGAGATGTTCGGCGGCACCGTCCTCGAGAGTCCGAGCCCGACGACCGAGGCCGGGCGGAAATTCTTCGAAAAGGACCCCGAACACCCGGGCAGTCTCGGCATCGCTATCTCGGAAGCCGTCGAGCTTACCGTCAAGAACCCCGGCATCAAGTATGCCCTCGGCTCGGTTCTGGACAGCGTTCTCATGCACCAGACTGTGATCGGGCTCGAAGCCGAAAAACAGATGGAGGAGATGGGCGCGGTCCCGGACACGGTCATCGGCTGCGTCGGCGGCGGCTCGAACTTCGCCGGTCTGGCCTTCCCCTTCGTCCGGCACAACCTCGGCGGCTCCCGCCGAACACGCTTCATCGCCGTCGAGCCGGATGCCTGCCCCTCCCTGACGCGGGGCGAGCTGCGCTACGACTTCGGGGACAGCGTCGGCATGACGCCTCTCCTCTACATGCACACGCTGGGGATGGAATTCGTGCCTCCGCCGCTTCATGCCGGCGGGCTCCGCTATCACGGCATGGCCCCTCTCGTCAGCCACCTCACGGCGATGGGCATCGTCGAACCCCGGGCCATCGACCAGAAGACGGTCTTCGACGCAGCGGTCCTCTTCATGAAAACAGAGGGCATCCTCCCTGCCCCCGAATCGTCCCACGCCATCGCCGTGGCCATCGACGAAGCCCTGAAGGCCAAGGCCGAGGGAAAGGAGCGCGTGATCCTCTTCAACCTGTCCGGGCACGGCTTCCTGGATATCAGCGCCTACAACGGCAAGGCCGGCTCGTTTTGAG
>JADBLN010000116.1:3083-91854 GCA_014894455.1 Acidobacteriota bacterium
GGGCACGGCTTCCTGGATATCAGCGCCTACAACGGCAAGGCCGGCTCGTTTTGAGCCGGGGAACTCCGGGCCCGGCTTTTTCGTATACAGGGATAGGACGAAAAAGAATGACAGGAGGCTTATCGATGAACTCTTCCCGCATGAGAATAGGGTTGGTCATCCTTGCCATCGCGGCTCTCGTGGCCGCCTGCGACGAGCCCCGCGACGTCATGAAGGATACCCAAATGGTCGCGCTCGAAGGGGCGACCCGCGCTGAAGTCGGCCTGCACATGAATGCGGGCGAGCTCCGGGTCCGCGGCGCCGACCAGGAGGCCCTCCTCGAAGCATCGTTCGAATATAGCCGGGACAGGGACCGTCCGGTCGTCGATTATCGCCGCTTCGGCGACAAGGGCACCCTCGAGGTCCGGCGCGCCCGCCGGAACAGCGTGCCCTTCGGCCGGATCCGTAACCGCTGGGACCTTCGCCTGACCAGGGCCGTTCCCATGGAGCTCGATATCGACCTCGGGGCCGGGCAGAGCGACATCGACCTCCGGGGCCTCAAGCTCCAGCGGGTCGAGATCGACATGGGCGTCGGCGAGATGACCCTCGACCTCCAGGGCCCGCACCAGGAGAGTTTCAACGTTAAGATCGACGGCGGCGTCGGCAGCGGTAAGATCACCCTGCCCTCAGAGGCCGGCGTGCGGGTCAAGGTGGACGGCGGCATCGGCTCGGTCGATGCCCACGGCCTGACCAAGCAGGGCGGCTTCTACGTCAACGACGCTTACGGAAAGAGCGCCGTCGTCATCGAAGTGGACATCAACGCCGGTATCGGAAGTCTCGACCTTCGGGTCGAGTCGCCGGTTAAGATATAAAACAAGAGGGACAGCCGCCATCCGAGCGAACTGCCTTTCGGATGGGGACAGTCCCTCTTTTTTTTATATTTCTTCGAGCTGGGCCGTGAAGTGCCGCAGGAACGGCGACTCGCGGACGATGCGCAGGCCCCTGACCTTGTCCCGGTTCTTGTGGAGCTCGATCAGGGAATCGGCGACAAACCTCAGGTGTGAGGCCGTGTAGACCCGGCGCGGGATGGCCAGCCGGACCATCTCCAGTTCCGGATAGACCTCCGCTTTTCCCTTGCCCGTCTTCTGGCCGAACATCACCCCGCCGATCTCGACGGCCCGGATGCCGAACTCCCTGTAGAGGGCGACCGTCAAGGCCCAGCCCGGGTATTGGGCGCGCGGGATATGGGGCAGGAAGCGGTCGGCCAGGATGTAGACGGCGTGTCCCCCGAACGGCTTGAACACCGGCACTCCGGCCTGGTCGAGCAGGGCGCCGAGATAAGCGACCTGGGCGGTTCGGTGCTCCAGGTAGTCCTCGTCGAGACCTTCCTTGAGGCCCCGGGCCATGGCCTCGAGGTCGCGTCCGGCCAGGCCGCCGTAGGTCGGGAACCCTTCGCTGATGATGAGGAGGTTCTTGATCTTTTCTGCCAGGGCGTCGTCGTCGAGGGTGATGAACCCGCCGATGTTGACCAGGGCGTCTTTCTTGCCGCTCATCGTCGCCCCGTCGGCGTAGGAGAACATCTCCTGGGCGATCTCGAGGACGCTCTTCTTGGCGTAGGCTTTCTCGCGCTTCTTGATGAAGAAGGCGTTCTCGGCGAAGCGGCAGGCGTCGAAGAAGAAGGGGATGCCGTGGTGGGCGCAGACCTCGCTCACCTGCTTGATATTCTTCAGGGAGACGGGCTGTCCGCCGCCGCTGTTGTTGGTGACCGTCATCATGACCAGCGGGATCCTTTCGACGCCGCGCCTGTCGATGAATTTTTTGAGCTTTTCGACGTCCATGTCGCCCTTGAACGGGTGGCTCGAATCGGGATCATAGGCCTCGGCGGCAACCAGGTTCTCGGCCCGCGCCCCGAGGATCTCGACGTTGGCCCGGGTCGTATCGAAATGGATGTTGTTGGGTACGCTGTCACCCTTCTTGACGGCAGAACCGAAGAGGATCCTTTCCGCCGCCCTCCCCTGGTGAGTGGGGATGACGTGGCGGAAGCCGAAGATCGAGCGGACCGAATCTTCGAGATGGAAGAAATTTCGCGACCCGGCGTAAGACTCGTCCCCGGACATGATGCCGGCCCACTGGTCGTCGCTCATGGCCGAAGTCCCGGAATCCGTCAGAAGGTCTATGGTGACCTTCTCGGCCGGGATGCCGAAGATGTTGAACCCGGATTGTCCGAGCAGGACCTCGCGCTCCCGGCGCGCTACCGGGCGGATAGGCTCCACGACCTTGATACGGAAAGGCTCCATGGGGACCTTGATGTCAGCCATTTCTTTCCTCCCTGGCCGCCCCCGGCGATCCCAGGGGCCCAGCGCATTCTAGAATGTCGACAGCTTGCGGAATTGCTTGAATCGCCCCTCGACCTGGCCTTGGTCGAGGGTCAGAAATCTCCCGATTCCGAAATCCTCTATGGCGAAGGAAGCCATGACGCTGCCATAGACGGCCGCCCGGCGGACGTCCTTTCCGGCCAGCCCGGGCGTCTTATCGAGGTAGCCCAGGAAGCCCCCGGCGAAGCTGTCGCCGGCCCCGGTCGGGTCGATGACCTGCTCGCACGGATGGGCCAGGACGCCGAAGACGAAGTCCCGGCCGAAGACGAGGGCGCCATGCTCCCCCTTCTTCAGTAGGACGAGCGACGGGCCGAGCCCGACGAGGGCCTTGCCGGCGCTGATGAGGTTCGTCTCCCCGGTGATGAGCCGGGCCTCCTCGTCGTTGGCGAAGAAGATGTCGACCCGGCCGAGCTCCTTGAGGAGGACATCCCTCTTGGTGTCGATCCAGAGCCGGATCGTGTCCATGGCCAGCAGGGCCGGCTTTTTGAACTGGCCGAGTATAAGATCGTGGTGTTCCGGGTTGAGGTTGGCCAGGTAGACGATGCGTGAGCCCTTGTAGCGCGCGGGGATCTGCGGCCGGAAGTCGGCGAAGACGTTGAGCTCCGTCCGGACAGTTGTCCGCTTGTTGGGGTCCTCTTCGTACTTCCCTTCCCAGTGGAATGTCTTTCCCGCCTTGATCTTCAGGCCTTCGAGGTCGATACCGCGGGACTTGAGGAAAGCCAGGGTCTTTCGCGGGAAGTCCCGGCCGACGACGCCGACGATGCGGGGCCGGGTGAAGTAGCTCGCCGCGAGCGAGCAGTATGTCCCCGAGCCGCCGACGATCCTCTCGCGATCACCCCACGGCGTCCGGATAGTGTCGAAGGCGACCGAACCGACGATGACGAGACTCATGGTATTCCCCAAACCTAACGCAGGTATTTATCGACGAGGATGCCGAGCTTCCGCCGCGTCGCGGCCGGGATCGCGGCCGGATCGGTCACGATGGTGTTCCGCAGGGACGAACCGCAGTCGCAGGCGCGGACGCCTTCGCCGCCGAGCGCCGCCAGCGCTTTCTTGATCACGGTTTTAGCGTTGCCGATGTTTTGCGACAGGTTCTGGAGGATGAGCTCGACCGTGACCGGCTCCTCGGTTTCGTGCCAGACGTCATAGTCCGTAGCCAGGCTCAGCGTGGCGTAGCAGATTTCCGCTTCGCGGCAGAGCCGGGCTTCCGTGGCGCTGGTCATGCCGATGACGTCCGCTCCCCATGACCGGTAGGCGAGCGACTCGGCCTTGCTGGAGAACGCGGGGCCGTCGATCGAGATGTAGGTGCCGCCGCGGTGCGCCCTCATCCCCTGCCCCACCGCAGTTTCATAAAGGACCTTGACGAGTTCCGGGCAGACGGGCTGGCCGAAGCTGACGTGGGCGACGATGCCCTGGCCGAAGAACGTGTTCGGCCGGCGCGTCCGGTCGAAGAACTGGTCGGCGAGAACGATGTCCCGGGGCCGGATGTCCTCGCGGAGAGAGCCGACGGAGTTGACGGAGATGATCCGTTCGACGCCTAACTTCTTGAATCCGAATATGTTGGCACGGTAGTTGACCTCGGCGGGAAGAAGCCGATGCCCCTTGCCGTGGCGGGCCAGGAAGGCCACCCGCCAGCCTTCGAGCGTCCCGATGACGTACGGGTCGGAGGGCTCGCCGAAGGGCGTTCGGACGCGGACTTCGCGGGTGTTCTTGATGCCGTCGATCTCGTAGAGCCCCGTCCCGCCCAGGATGCCGATCGAGGCATGCGGTTTCTCGGTGGTTTTCTTCCCGGCCATGAGTTCTCCTCGATTTGATATACCCTTTTCCGCGAGTCCGAGTCAACCCCTGGACTCCCCGCGCCTTTGCATTTTAACGGGGAAAACGATATCCTAGGGAAACCATGAAGTACGTTTATCTCGACGCCTCCTCGGGGGCGAGCGGCGACATGATCCTTGGCGCCCTCCTCGACCTGGGCGTCGACGCCGCTCACTTCAAGGAGAAGATGGCCGGGCTCCGTCTGCCCGTGGAGATCTCCGTCCGGCGAGTCCGCCGCGGCGGCTTCGGGGCGGTCAAGGTCGATGTTCTCGTCAAGGGGCGCGAGCACATCGAACGGACCTTGGCCGACGTCGAGCGCGTCATCCGCCGCTCCCGATTCTCCCCTTCCGTCAAGGACAAGGCGCTCGCCATTTTCGAGCGGCTCTTCGTGGCCGAGGCCAAGGTCCACGGCCGCAGGCTCAAGGAGGCCCACCTCCACGAGGCCGGGGCCGACGACGCCCTCGTCGACGTCGTCGGGGCCGCGTTCCTCCTCGACGAGCTGGGCATCGGCGACGTTTATTGCTCGCCCCTCAACGTCGGCTCCGGGTGGGTCAAGACATCTCACGGCGTCCTCTCCGTCCCCCCTCCGGCCGTGGCCGAGCTCCTGAAAAACGCGCCGGTCTACTCGGCCTGGGTCGAGTCCGAGCTCGTCACGCCGACCGGAGCGGCCATCGTTTCGACCCTGACCAAGCGCTTCACCAAGCTCCCCGAGCTCGTCTACGAGAGGATCGGCTGCGGCGCGGGGACGAAGGAATTCCCCGAGATCCCGAATGTCCTGAGGGCTTTTTACGGCGAAGCCCGGAGTTTCGACGAGGCGGAACACGTCTACATCATCGAGGCGACACTGGACGACGCTTCGCCTCAGCTGCTGGCCCACTTCCTGGAGAGGGCTTTCGAAGAGGGAGCCATGGACGCCACCCTCTCCCCCGTGGTCATGAAGAAAAATCGCCTGGGCACGAAGCTGACCCTGCTCGCGGGCGTCGATAGAATGGACGCTCTCATCGAGGCCGTCTTCAGGGAAACGACGTCGATCGGCGTCCGCTACTACCCCGTCGGGCGGCGCGTCCTCGAGCGGGAATTCCGGACCGTCCGGGTCGGCGGCGAAAAGGTCGGCATCAAGGTCGCCACGCTCGGCGGTCGGCCGGTCAACGTCCAGCCGGAATACGAGGACCTCTTGAAGGCCGCCCGGAAAACAAAGCGGCCGCTCAAGGAGATCGCCCACCTGGCCGTCAGCGAGTTCGCCAAGAAGCGCTAGCGGCGGGACGGCGCGAGGGCGGAGGAACCATCATGGACATCAAGAAGATCGAAAAGGGCGTGAGGCTCGTCCTCGAGGGCGTGGGCGAGGACCCCCGCCGTCCGGGCATCCGGGCGACGCCCCGCCGGGTGGCCCGGATGCTCACCGACATCCTCGGCGGCACGGAGCGCGAAGCGACGCGCAACCTCCGCGTCATCGAGGACGAGAAGCATGACGAAATGGTCCTCATCAAGAACATCCCCCTCTATTCGATGTGCGAGCACCATCTTCTCCCTTTCGCGGGAGTGGCCCACGTGGCCTATATCCCGAAATCCGGGCGGATCGTCGGTCTGAGCAAGATCGCCCGGGTGGTGGAGACCCTGTCCAGGCGGCTTCAGATCCAGGAGCGGTTGACGAAACAGATCGCCGACCTGCTCGACGAGCACCTCAAGCCCCTGGGCGTCATGGTCGTCATCGAGGCCGAGCACATGTGCATGTCCATGCGCGGGGCGAAAAAGCCCAAGTCCATCACCGTGACTTCGGCCGTCCGCGGCTCGTTCCGGAAGAACCCGGCCACGCGCGCCGAAGCCATGATGCTCATCCGAGGAGGACCGATCAGTGGAAAAGAATACTAAGAAAACGTTTTACATCACGACGCCGATCTACTACGTCAACGACGTGCCCCACATCGGGCACGCCTACACGACGATCATCGCCGACACCCTGGCCCGGTTCCAGAAGCTGGCCGGGAAGGACGTCTTCTTCATGACCGGGACCGACGAACACGGCCAGAAGATAGAGAAAGCGGCCGCCGAGCGGGGTTTGACCCCCAAAGCCCTGGCCGACTCGGTCGTCGGCCGGGCCCAGGACCTGTGGAGATCCCTCGACATCTCGCACGACTTCTTCATCCGGACGACAATGGACTTCCACGAGAAGGGCGTCCAGAAGCTCTTCCAGATGCTGGTCGACAAGGGCGACATCTACAAGGGCGAATACAAGGGCTGGTACTGCGTCTCCGACGAGAATTTCCTTCCCGACGACGTGCCGCTCGAGGCGGAAGGGTGCAAGACCTGTCCGGATTGCGGCAAAAAGGCCTACGGCGTCTCCGAAGAAACCTACTTCTTCCGTCTTTCGGCCTACCAGGACAAGCTCCTTACCCTCTACGCCGAGCACCCCGAATTCGTCCGGCCGCAGAGCCGCCTCAACGAAGTCACGAGCTTCGTCCGCGGCGGACTCAAGGACCTGAGCATCACCCGGACGACGGTCAAGTGGGGTGTCCCCGTGCCGGGCGACCCCAAGCACACGATCTACGTCTGGTTCGACGCCCTCCACAACTACGTCACGGGCATCGGCTACGACTGGAACCCGGAACTCTTCAAGAAATTCTGGCCGGCCGACATCCATCTCGTCGGGAAGGACATCCTCAGATTCCACGCTGTCTACTGGCCGGCCTTCCTCATGGCCGAGGGCTTCCCCCTGCCGCGGACGGTCTACGGCCACGGCTGGTGGCTCAAGGACGACACCAAGATGTCCAAGTCCAAGGGCAACGTCCTCGACCCCCAGGCCATCCTGAAGGTCTTCGGTCCCGACCCCCTGCGCTATTTCCTGCTCCGGGAGATCCCCATCGGCCAGGACGGCAACTTCTCCCACGAGGGCTTCCTCCACCGGGTCAACTCCGACCTGGCCAACGACCTCGGCAACCTCGTCCAGCGGACGCTGACCATGATCCGGAACTATTTCGACGGCGGGATCATCGACCCCGAAGAGGAGACGGCCGCGGACCTGAAAGTCCGGACCGATTTCGAGGATCTCAAGACCCGGGTTTTCGACCACTACGACGCCTGCGCTCTCAACAAGGCCCTCGAAGAGATCTGGGCCTACATCGGCCAGGTCAACAAGTATCTTGCGGCGAACGAGCCCTGGATCATGGCCAAGGACCCGGCCCGGAGACCGAGGTTGGCCCGAGTGCTTCTCCAGGCCGCGGCGGCCATCCGCGGCATTAGCTACCTCGTCTTCCCTGTCATGCCCGGGTCGGCGGAGAAGATCTGGGGCTTCCTCGGTGAAGGGAAGAAACCCTCGGAAGTCCCCTACGAGGAGATCGAGTTCGACGGCTTCGGCCCCGGCCGGAAAGTCGGAATGCCCCAGGCGCTCTTCCCGAGAGTCGCCTTGAAGGATTTTCTCGGAGAGGAGGCCGCCGCGCCCGAGACCCCGCCGGCCCCCCGGCCGGAACCGACGAAGGAGGGAAAAGAAGCGATGGACATCATCACCTACGACGAATTCAAGAGAATGGACCTCCGGGTCGCCCACATCCTCGCGGCCGAACGCCTCCCCGGCGCAACGAAGATCCTCAAGCTCCAGGTCGACATCGGGACAGAGAAGCGGCAGATGGTGGCCGGGATCGCCGAAACCTACACGCCCGAGGAACTCGTCGGCAAGAAGCTCATCGTCATCGTCAACCTCAAGCCCGCCGTCATCCGCGGCATCGAATCCCAAGCCATGCTCCTCGCGGCCATCACCCCGGACAACAAGGCCCTCATCCCCTTCTTCGACCGGGATATCGCGGCTGGCGCGGTCGTGAAGTAAGGCGCCCGCGGGGAGGGTCGGAAAAGGCGGTCAAGGGACGAGCCTTCGCGGCGGAAGTGGACCCCCTTGTCGGTAACGGTCTCAGGATTCAAGTACCGCCCGGATCCGGGCTTCGGAGATCTTTCCCGGCCTGAGGATCCGGGGCTCGGGCGAGGTCAAATCCACGATCGTCGAGGGGGCGCCGCCCGGCGCCGGACCGCCGTCGACGATGACATCGACTTTCCCCCGAAAAACGGCGGCCACCTCGGCCGGGTCGGCCAGCTCTTTTTCCCCGGACAAGTTGGCGCTCGTCGCGGTCAAAGGCTCGCCGATCTCCCGGACGAGCGCCCGCAGCCACGGCAGGGGCGGAATCCGGACGGCGATCGTCCGTCCAGGCCCGAGCATGAAATCGGGGAGGCGTGCCGCGGCCAGGAGAACGAGAGTCAGCGGACCCGGCCAGAACTCCCCGGCCAAAGCCCGGAAGGAGGGGGGAAGAGGAGCGGAGATTTCTCTGACCATATCGAGGTCAGAAACGACGACCGACAGGGGCTTTCCCATATCCCTTCTTTTCAGGCGATAGACCTTTTCCACGGCCCCCCTCGAAAAAGCCGCGGCGCCGAGGGCGTAGAAAGTCTCCGTCGGATAGGCGGCGACGGCGTCTTCGAGGAGGGCCGCGGCGATCGCCCGGACCGGATCGGCGTTCTCCCCCGCCGGGTCTATCCCGATAATGCGGGTTTTGGTCAAGCCTGTCCTCCCTGTCCGGGATGGTATCCGGCCCCCGTCCAAAAGTCAAACCCTAGACTCCCCGGGCCGGCTTCCGGAGGACACCTGACCTGTTTTGGGAACAGCCGCCGGGGCGCCCCCTCCCTGGAAAGGGGCCCCGCACGGCCTGGCATATTTTTTGCTATAATGACGGGTGTATAGGAGGAATGACATGAAAAAACTGACCGTTCTCGCCGCCGGACTTCTTCTCCTTGTCCCTGCTCTCGCTTTCCCGGATTCTTTATCCCTGCGGCTCGGGTACTTCATGCCGCGCGCCTCGACCGATATCGTCCTCCATCCCGACAGCCTCTGGGCCATCGAATTCGACCAGATGAGCTTCACCATGGAAAAATACCGCGGGACGATGATGGGCATCGGCTACGAGTATTTCGTCGGCAAAAATCTCAGCCTCGCCTTCACGCTCGACTCGTACAGCAAGAACAGGCCGGGCTACTACGTCGATTTCGTCCAGTTCGCGCTCGACGAAGGCGACTTCGCCTTCCCGTATGAATTCTACGACGGAGACATCATCGACCACGCCTTCAGCGTTTCGAGCACGCCCCTCCAGGTTTCCCTCAAAATAACCCCCCTCGGCCGGAAGACGCGGCTCATCCCCTTCGTGGGCGGCGGCGCCGGACTCTATTTCTGGAGCGTCCGGATGTACGGCCAGATGGTCAATTTTTCCGACCCCTGGGTCTACACCGACCCCGACCTGGGCGACATCGACATCTACCCCGTCGAAGGTGTCAACGGCAGGGAGAAAGGATCCGTTTTCGGTTACCACGCCTTCGCCGGTTTCCAGATCCCCATCGGCTTCCGGGCGACCCTCGAAGCCGAGGCCCGCTATCACTGGGCCACGGCCAAGTTCACCGAGTGGTTCCAGGGATTCGAAGACTTCGACATCGGCGGCCTGGCTTTGACCGTCGGGTTCAATTACTGGTTCTGAGACCCATCATCCGCCGCTTTCGGGCCGTCCTCGCGGACGGTCCTTTTTTTGCCCCGTTTTTCAAGAGACCTTATCGAAGCGGAGGCCCTGGGCCTTGTCGAAACGGATGAGAAGCCGGCCCCAGACCGAGATGACCTCGATCTCGCCGGCAAAGCGGCAGGCGACCCCGTCTTTCTGGAAATCCTCTCGCATCTTCTCCCCGGTCTCGAAAAAATCGAGGAGGAAGGGCAGGGAGAACGTCTTCTCCCCCTCCCGAGGGAGGCTCTTGTCCCCCGGGATCGGCCCGGAGAGGACTTCCCGGTCGCCGAAGAAAAGGGCGAAGCTGATCTTGTCGACGAGGAGCTCGTAGCCGTTGGGGTTCTTGAACCTGGGGTGGAAGACGACGTCGGCCCCGCCCACGGTCAGGTCGTTTATCTTGAGGGGAAGGATCTCGATCTCGGGGTCCAGAAAGATGGGGAACTCCCCGCTGAAGGCGAACGGGGCCCGCTGCTCCTTTTTCCGCTCGTTCTGGAAAAACATGTCCCCGACGATGTCGCAGAGGGCCTTGCCCTCGACCGGGCCGACGGCGGCGCGGAGCAGGTCGTAGGAAATCTTGACCGGCAGAGCGATGAGCGTTTCCCCGTCCGGCGGGACCGGCAGGGGTTCGTCGAGAGACACCGTCATATTGAGGAATTCCCTCTGGTTGATGGTCACCCGGTAACGGTAGCGGACGAGCTCTCGGGGCGCCGAGGACGGATTCGTCAGGCCGATGTGGAAGGCCAGTGTCAGCCCCGAGGAGCTGAGGTCCCGGATGACCTTGTCCCTCAGGGCCACGACGATGTCGTCCTTGGCGGCCGGCTCGCCGGC
This sequence comes from Acidobacteriota bacterium, assembly GCA_014894455.1. Classification (GTDB taxonomy): domain Bacteria; phylum Acidobacteriota; class Aminicenantia; order Aminicenantales; family Saccharicenantaceae; genus RBG-16-66-30. Next base: position 13,603 of record JADBLN010000116.1, read on the forward strand.
AGCCCATGCCGCGAGCCCCCCCGAGAAAAGCACCAGACAGACGACTCCGGGCATCTGCCGGATAAGATTCGTTCGCTTTCTCATGTCTTTCTTTCAGAATACCTGAAACGCGGTGCCCAGACAAGCCTGCGTTGCAGTTATCGGCCCCGTTTCTTATAATGGACAATCCCGGTGGAATCCCCGGGAAGGAGGGACATTCATGAACAATCGCTCACAAGTCAGCCTCGGCCTCGTTCTCCTGCTCGCCGCCGGTCTGGCCGTTTCCTGCGGCCCTCGGAAGCCGGCGGGAGGCGGGCCGGCCGCCGGGCAGGTCAAGCACGACCAGGCCCTCTACACCGAGGAGCCGTCCGAAGGGAAAACCCGGACGGTCCTATCGGCCGACCTCACGGGCTTCGAAAAACCGACCGACCCGGCCGAGTTCACCAAGTACTTCCATCTTCCCCCCGTGCGCCAGGACAACACGGGGACGTGCTGGTCGTTCGCCGCGACCTCCCTTCTCGAATCCGAACTGAGGCGGCAGGGAAAAGCGGAGGTCAAGCTGTCCGAGATGTTCACCGTCTACTGGGAATACGTCGAAAAGGCCCGCCGATTCGTCCGGGAAAAGGGCGATTCCTTCCTCGGCCAGGGCTCCGAGCCCAACTCGGCCATGGAGCGGATCGGGCAGTACGGCCTCGTCCGCGCCTCCGATTTCACGGGTCTTCTCGACGGGAAGACGTCCCATGACCACGGCCCGCTCTTCCGCGAGTTCCGGAACTACCTCTCCGGCCTCGCCGCCAAGAATGAATGGGACGAAGCCGGGGTCCTGGCCGGGGTCCGGGCCATCCTCGACAAGCACCTGGGCCGGCCTCCCGACAGGATATCCATCGACGGGCGGTCGCTCACGCCCCTGGAATACCTCAAGAATCTGGGACTCGTCCCGGGCGATTATGTGGCCTTCGTCAGCTTCATGTACCTCCCCTTCTACACCAAGGGCGAGTTCCGGGTCCCCGATAATTGGTGGCACAGCCGGGAGTTCCATAACCTGCCCCTCTACGAGTTCTCCACGGCTCTCCTGCGAGCCCTGCGTCGGGGGTACACGGCCGCTCTGGCCGTCGATTTCTCCGAGCCCGGCTACAGCGGCGCGAACGACATCGCCGTGGTGCCCACCTTCGACATCCCCTCGAGCTATATCGACCAGTCCAGCCGGGAATACCGGTTCACGAACGGCAGTTCCACCGACGACCACGCCGTCCACTGCGTCGGCTACCTGGAATCCGCCAAGGGCAACTGGTTCCTGATCAAGGATTCCTGGGAGAACGCCTACTGGGGGAAAGCCAAGGGCTATTTTTTCTACCAGGAGGATTACACGCGGCTGAAGTGCCTGATGCTCCTCGTCCACAAGGACGCCGTCAAGGAGGTCCTCGACAAATTCGCCGCGGTCCGGTGACCCCACCGCCCCGCGGTGGGGCCTTTCCCGGGAGAGGCGAAACCTGTTAGAATAAAGGACCTCATGAGGAAGCTCGACTTCGACTTCGCCGACCGGACTCTCTTCGTCCGACTTTTCGGCGGCGACGTCTACGCCGTCGGGGGCTTCGTCCGCGACTTCATCCGCGGCCACCCCTCCCCCGACGTCGACATCCTCGTCGCCCGGCACGAGCTCGCGGCGATCGTCCGCAAGCTCGAAAAGCACGGCCGCGTCGACCTCGTCGGGAAGAGCTTCGGGATCGTCAAGTTCACGGTCCGGGGGAAGACCTACGATGTCGCCCTGCCCCGGACCGACCGGGCCCGGGGCGAAGGCGTCCGTGGCCACAAGGACATCCTCGTCTCCGCGGACCCCGGCCTGCCCGTCGAGAAAGACCTGGAGAGGCGCGATTTCCGGACGAACAGCATGGCCCTCCGGCTCAAGGACGGGACGCTCATCGACCCGTTCGAAGGGCGCGCCGACACCCTGGCCGGGAAGATCCGCCTGACCAACCCGGCCGCCTTCCCCGAGGACCCCCTGCGCGTCGTCCGCGTCGCCCGCTTCGCCTCCGTCCTGGGCTTCAAGGTCGACCCGGCGATCTACCCCGCCGCGCGGGCCGTCGACCTCTCCGGCCTCAGCGTCGAGCGGGTCAACGAAGAGATGTTCAAGGTCCTCCTCGGGTCGCCGCGGCCGTCGGTCGGGCTGGAGGAGATGTTCCGCCTCGGCGTCCTCGACCAGTGGTTCCCTGAGCTTCAGGCCCTGGCCCTGGTCATCCAGGATTCGGTTTTCCACCCGGAGAAGGACGCTTTCGGCCACCACACGGTCTGGGCCCACACCAAGCTCTCCGTCGACCAGGCGGCCGCCCTGGCCGGGCTGGCCGGGCTTTCGGCGCCGAAAAAGCTGGCCCTGATGCTCGCCGCGCTCTACCACGACCTGGGCAAGGTCTCGACGACGCGCTGGGAATACAAGCGGGGCCGGATGGCCGTGACCTCCTGCGGCCATGACATCCAGAGCGAGCGGGCCGCCCGACGCGTCCTGGCCCGGTTCAAGGTCCAAACCTGGAACGGGTTCGCCATCGGCCGCATGGTCCCTCTCCTCATCCGGACGCACCACCGGGCCGGGGAGCTCTGGCAGAACCGGGAGGACGTGACGAAAAAGGCCTTCAACCGCCTCGCGGCCGACGTCGACGGGGAGATCGAGCTCCTCGTCTATCTCGACGCCGCCGACCGGGCCGGACGGGGGACGCGCCTCGTCCGGGGGCTCGACCGGCAGGCGCGTTGGCTTTTCAAGAAGTTCGACGACCTCCGCGTCAACCGGGAGACGATCAAGCCCCTGGTCATGGGCCGGGACCTCATCAAGCTGGGCGTCCCGCCCGGCCCGGAAATGGGCAAGCTCCTGAAGAAGCTCTACAAGGTCCAGCTCGATAACGGCTTCGAGACGAAAGCCCGGGGGCTCGAACGGGCCCGCCGGCTCGTCGAAAGGAAAGCGCCATGACCATCCTCGTCGCCGGCGGCGCCGGGTACATCGGCTCGCACACCGTGAAGGAGCTCCATAGGGAGGGATTCGACGTTCTCGTCTTCGACAATTTCTCGAGCGGAAAGCCGGAGCTCGTCGGGACCAGGCCCTGCGTCCGGGGCGACCTCCTCGACCGGGAGGCCCTGCGGCAGGTTTTCCGGACCCGGAAAATCGGGGCCGTCTTTCACTTCGCTTCCCTCATCCAGGTCGGCGAATCCTACGCCGACCCCCGAAAATACTACGCCCATAACCTGACGACGAGCCTCAACCTGCTCGACGCCATGCTCGAGGCCGGAGTCAAGACGCTCATTTTCTCCTCGACAGCGGCGGTTTACGGCGACCCTCTCGAGACGCCCATCGGCGAAACCCATCCGACCAATCCGGTCAACCCCTACGGCCGGACCAAGCTCATGGTCGAGGAGATCCTTCGGGATTACGACCGGGCCTACGGCCTACGCTCGATCTCGCTCCGCTACTTCAACGCCGCCGGGGCGGACCCCGACGGGGAGACGGGCGAATGCCACGACCCGGAAACCCACCTCGTGCCCAACATCCTGCTCAGCCTCCTCAGGAAGCGGCCCCGGCTCGGGGTCTTCGGGGACGACTTCGCGACCCCCGACGGCACGGCCATCAGGGATTACATTCACGTCACCGACCTGGCTGCGGCCCACATCCTCGCCTTGAGGGCCCTCCTCGCCGGCCGGCCGAGCGACGTCATCAACCTCGGCACCGAATCGGGACACTCCGTCCTCGAGGTCATTCGGGCGGCCGAGAAGGTGACCGGCCGAGCGGTTCCCTACGATATCGGCCCAAGACGGCAGGGCGACGTGGCCGTTCTTCTCGCCTCCAAGGAGAAAGCAGAAAAGTCTCTCGGCTGGAAACCCCGCCTGTCCTCACTCGAGACGATCATCGAAACAGCCTGGAACTGGCACGGCAAGGCCCGTTAGGAGGGGATAGCCGGAGAAGCCTGGTTGACGATTCCCCCTGTCTGTGCTATAAAAGAAGTCCCGACATGACGTATCAACGACGCATCTTGTCATTATTCTCCATTCTCTCCCTGATCTTCTTCCTGACGGCTTGCTCCTCGACGCCCAAGCCGGCTAAAACCGTCGCCAAACCGGCGCCCAAGCCGGCCCAACCCGCCGCCCAAGAACAATCCAAAGTCTCCGAAAAACCCGTCGTCGCCAGAGTAGGGGCCGGCGTAATCGTCCAGGCCGATGTCGACAAGGGCGAGGAATCCGAAAAGGACGCCTCGGCCCTTCTCGAGGACGCCTTCGGGGCCTACGAGGAAGCCCAGGCGGCCATCGCGCGGGAAGACATGGACGGCGCCCTGGCCAAGCTCGACCAGGCCTACGGCCTCCTCCTGAAGATGTCCCTTGCGGCCGAATCCCCCCTCCTCCAGGAAAAGAACGACCTCCGCATCCTCGTCGCCCAGCGCATCCAGAAAATTTCGGTCTCCCGGACGACCCTTGCCTCCTCCGTCAACGGCTCGATCCCCCTCCTTGAAAACCAGTGGGTCATGAAGGAGATCAAGTCCTTCCAGACGGTCGAGAGGAGGGCCTTCGAGGAATCCTTCAAGCGTTCGGGCCTCTACATGGAGATGATCCTCGGAGAGCTCCGCAAGGAAAGGCTCCCCGAGCAGCTCGCCTGGATCCCCCTCATCGAGAGTGCCTTCCGGCCGCGCGCCCTGTCCCGCGCCCGGGCCCTGGGCATGTGGCAGTTCATCCGTTCGACGGGCTACCGCTACGGCCTCAAGCAGGACAAGTACGTCGACGAGCGCATGGACCCGGTCAAAGCCACCCGCGCGGCCATCCGATACATGATCGAACTCCACGACCTCTTCGGGGACTGGACGACCGCCATCGCCGCCTACAACTGCGGCGAGGGCCAGGTCCAGCGGGTCATCCGGGCTCAAAAGGTCGGTTATTTCGACAGCTTCTGGGACCTTTTCGTCAACCTCCCGTACGAGACGGCGCGCCATGTCCCGCGCTTCATCGCCACCCTCCTCATCGTCGGTGACCCCGACAAGTACGGCTTCTCCCTGCCCGTCCCGGACCCGGCCCTCCAGTACGAAACGATCCGGGTCAACGCCGCCGTCAAGCTGGCAACGCTCTCCCAGAACCTGGCCCTCGACCCAGCGTTCCTGGTCACCCTCAACTCCGAGCTGCGGCACGATTCGACGCCAAACTACCCCTATGACCTCCGCGTCCCGGCGGGCTATGGGGGACAATGCCTGGCTTGCATCGCCTCCCTGCCCCAGTTCATCCCTCCCGACGTCGTCACCGACCGCTACACCGTCCGTAAAGGCGACACCCTGGGCGCCATCGCCCAGCGCCACCGCACATCCATCGACGCTCTCGTCCGCCTCAACGGCCTCCGGAGCCGGACCATGATCTATCCGCGCCAGGTGCTCCGCGTCCCTTCGCGGGGAGGCGTCGAAACGGCGGCCGTTGCGCCGCAAGCGAAACCGGGGGAAACCGTCACCTATATCGTCCAGAACGGAGACACGTTGTTCCAGATCGCCAAGACCTTCAACATGACCGTGGACAAGGTCAAGGCCGCCAACGGCCTCGTCTCGGACATCCTCGTCGTCGGCCAGAAGCTCGTCATCCAGACCGGCCGCGCCCAGTAGCTCGAAGCTTCCGAAATCCCCTCCTCCCCTTCCCCACGCGGCCCTGTTTGACATCCCCGACGACCTTGAGCTAATGTTAGCGGAAAGAGAAGGAGGTTCAATGCGCATGCGAAAAGCGGCAGCACTCGTCCTTTGCTGGGGAGCGTTCGCGGCCTTGCCGGCCCCGGCCCAGAGCCGTTTCCCGGCCGTCCTCGACGCGAAGTTCCAGGCGGCGGTCCGCGACGCCGAAACGGGCCTCGACGGCGTCCTCGGGCTCGCTCTGAAAGACCTCAAGACGGGGAAAACCTTCCTCATCAACGAGCGCGAAGTCTTTCCCCAGGCGAGCTCGATCAAGATCGCCATCCTCCTCGAGGCCTTCAAACAGGCGGAGGAGGGACGGCTCAAGCTCGACGAGTTCATCGCTCTCGAAGAGAGCCGGAAGGTCGCCGGCTCGGGAGTCCTCTTCTACCTTGGACAGCCCAGCCTTTCCCTCTCCATCCGGGACATCGCCGTCCTGATGGTCGTCCTCTCCGACAACACCGCGACGAACCTGCTTATCGACAAGGTCGGGATGGAGGCCGTCAACAAGAGGCTCGACGGCCTGGGCCTTCCCAAAACCCGCCTTCGCCGTAAAATGATGGACCTCAAAGCCGCTGCCGAGGGCCGGGAGAATGTTTCGACACCCCTCGAGATGCTGACGCTCCTCGAGACGGTCTGGAAGGGCGACATTCTCAAGGAGCCCTTCCGCAAGGACTTCCTCGACATCCTGGCCATCCCCAAGGACAGCCCGCTCCGCTCCGGCGTCCCCGAAGGGGTCGACGTCGCCGAGAAACCGGGCGAGCTCGAGGCCGTCAGGTGCGACTCTGGCATCGTCATGCTCCCCGGCCGCCCCTACGTCATCTGCGTCATGACGACCTACCTTAAGCGGGACACCGACGGCAATCCGGTCATAGCCAAAATATCCCGGCTCGCTTTCGAGCACTTCGCGCGGCTCGAGCGCTCGAGCGAGATCGGCCGGGTCGTGTCCGACAAGTAGCCCCGGGCTTCGGTCAGAAGAGGTCGCCCTCGACGCCGAGTCCCGGCTTGTCGTCGAGGACGAGCCTGTCCTTGACCGTCCGGACGCCGCGGAACGGGTCGTTCGAGATGAGCAGATTCCCGTCGAGGTCGGCGTAGTCGAAGAGCGAGGCCACGGCCGCTCCGGCCGAAATGCCCAGCGAGCTCTCGATCATGCACCCGATCATGAGTTTCAGCCCCAGGGACTTGGCCATGGCCGCCAGCCGGACGGCCTCCTGGACGCCGCCGCACTTCATGAGCTTGATGTTGATGCCGTGGAAATAGGGGGCGATCCGCGGCAGGTCGGAAGCTTGGATGAGACTCTCGTCGGCGAAGACAGGGATCTTGACCCTCTCCTTGAGCCAGGCGTAATCCTGGAGTTGGGAGGCTGGCAGGGGCTGTTCGACGAGCTCGACGCCCAAGCCGGCCATCCAGTCGATCATCTCCAGGGCCTCCTCTTTCGTTTTCCAGCCCTCGTTGGCGTCGGCCCGCAGCGGCTTGGAGGTGACAGCCCGGATGCCCTCAAGGATCTTCCTGTCGTCTGCGGTGCCGACCTTGATCTTGTAGACGCCGAAATCCCCCGCGTCCCGGACCTTCTGCTGCATGACCGGCACTTCGTCGATGCCGATGGAGTAGGTCGTCGTGACGGTCTTCTCCCGGCCGAGGCCGAGGAACTTCCACAGCGGGACCTTGAGCCGCCTGCCGACCCAGTCCAGGATGGCCATGTCCAGAGCGGCTTTGGCCGCGTGCTCTCCCGGCCCGACGGCGTCAACCTCGCCGAAGCGGACGGCGTAGTCCCCCAGGTCCCTTTCGAGGACGGGGCGGGCCTTGTCGATGAAAGCCGCGGCGCTCTCCGCGGTTTCGTTGTAGCGGGCGATCGGGGCCGCTTCGCCCAGCCCGGCGACGCCGTCGCGCTCGATACGAACGTAGCAGTTGCGCCGCGTCGTCCAGGTCCCCCGCGACAGACCCCAGGCCTGCCGGAGCTTGAGCTCGTAAAGCTTGACCGTGACCCGCGTCTTCCCCGCCGCGCCGGCCCAGGCGTCGCGGACGGCCGCGCCGGGGGCGAAGAGAGAGCCCGCCGCGGCGGCCCCAGCCAGAGTCAGGAATTCTTTCCGTTTCATGGCGTCACCTCTCGCCGGCATTATAACCCGAAATCGCCGATAAATAGAAAATCTGGAACTTTCGGGTTATCATGGCAAGCCGATTTTGGTATGATAAGGACTCGCAAGGAGGTCCGAAAATGAAGAAATCGCCGACTGTCATCGTCCTGCTCGTCGTTCTTGCCGGTCTGGCCTTCCCGGCGGTCCAGCAGCCCGCCGGTCCGGCCGCGGCTGTCGTGATCAACACCGCCGAGAACATGCACAGCCGCTCGACCTCGTCGTCCGACGTGGTCAGCCAGGCCCTGCTCGGCGACAACGTCCGGATCCTCAAGAAAGAGAGGAACGCCGACGGCGAAGACTGGTACCAGGTCGAAACGCCCGATACCTATAAGGGCTGGGTCGTCTCTTCGGCCCTGAGATTCCTCAAGCCGGGCGAAAAGCCCTACGCCTCCTCAGGAAAGATCTTCGTCGTCACCGCCCTCCTGGCCAACACCTATCGCGAGCCGGACGTCACCAAGCACAAGCCCGTCAAGGTCGCCCCGATCAGCGCGGTCCTCGAGGTCGTCGGAGAACGAGACACGCGCTGGCTCGAGGTCAACCTCCCCTGCGGGACGAAGGTCTGGATCCAGCGGGGCGACGGCGAGGTCCGCGAGGCGCCCATGGTCTGGCCGCGGACGTCTTGCGAAGACATGGTCGCCCTATCGAAGCGCTTCATCGGGCTCCCCTACTTCTGGGGCGGGACGTCCCCCCTCGGCCTCGACTGCTCGGGCTTCGTCCAGCTCGTCTACAAGATGGGCGGCCTCCCGATCCTCAGGGACGCGGATATCCAGTTCGAGGGAAGCGGGCTCGTTGCGGTCGCGGCCGGGGAGGAAACGGCGGGAGACCTCGTATTTTTCGGCAAGAACATCGGCCACGTCGGCATGATGATCAACTCCGAGGAATTCATCAACGCCACGGTTCACGAGAAGCCCATCGTCCAGATCTCGCGTCTCAAGGACGCCTACTGGCAGAAGATCTACCAGGGCGCGCGGCGTCCCAAGCAGTAACGCTATTTAAAAAAAAAGGGACACGTACCGGAGGTACGGCAGGGAGCGGAGTCTTCGAAGCGACCGATAGAAGTGCGGCTGAGCGACTCGAAGCCGCACTTCTAGGAAATATCTTAAACGAGAACAAAAAAAGGGCCCGGCAAGCGCCGGGCCCGGTATGTCTAGTTCGGGTAGCCTACTTCGCGGCCGGCTTCTTGCCGTCCTTGGCTTTCTTCTTGGTCTTCTTTTTGAATTCCGCGCCGACGAGCTCGAGCATGGCCATCGAGGCGCCGTCCCCGGCCCGTTTGTCGAGCTTGACGATCCGGGTGTAGCCGCCCGGCCTCTCGGCAAAGCGCGGCCCGAGCTCCGTGAAGAGCTTCTGCACGGCCGCCTCCTTGGTCATATAAGCCAGGGCCTGGCGGCGGGCATGCAGGGTGCCCCGCTTGGCCAGCGTGATCATCTTTTCAGCGACGGGGCGGGCCGCGCGGGCCTTGGCCAAGGTCGTCCGTATCCGCTCGCACTCGAGGAACGACGTCACCATGTTGCGCAAGAGCGCCCGGCGGTGGGCGGTGTCCCTCCCGAGTTTTCCCTTCTTGACCTGGTGCCTCATGCCTCCGTCTCCTTCTCGGGCATGCCTTCTTTGATGTCCGCCTGGATCCTCTCGACGAGCCGGGGGTGGAGCTCGAGGTTCAGCCCGAGGTTCATATTGATCAGAGTCTCCTTGATCTCGGCCAGAGACTTGCGGCCGAAGTTCTTGGTCTTGAGGAGCTCGTCCTCGGTCTTCAGCACGAGCTCGTAGATCCTCTCGATGCCGGCCGAGCGGAGGCAGTTGTTGGACCGGACCGACAGCTCCAGGTGGTCGATCGTCTTAGCCAGGATGTCGGCCTGGAGCAGGTACGGGATCTCCTTCTTCGACGTGGCCGTCTCCCGTTCGAGGGGCTCGTCGACGATGTTCAGGAAGATCCCCAGGTGGTCGCGCATGATCTTGGCCGCCTGGGACAGGGCGTCCATGGGCCGGAGGGCACCGGTCGTCCAGATCTCCAGGGTCAGGCTCTCGTAGTCGATCCTCTTGCCGACGCGGGCCGGCTCGACCTTGTAGTTGACTTTGAGGACGGGCGAATGGGAGGAGTCGAGGGGGATGTAATCGAGGCTCTGCTCCTCGTCGAAATTCTGGTCGGCCGGGATGTAGCCGCGGCCGTTCTTGACGACCATCTCGACCTCGAGCGTCCCGTCGGTGTCGAGGGAGGCGATGCTGACGTTCTCGTCGAGGATCTCGATGTCGGAATCGCGGGCGATGTCGGACGATTTGACCAGGACGGGGCCGGTCTTCTTGAGGGTCATCCGCTTCGGCTCGTTCCCCTGGAGCTTCAGGGGGATGCTCTTGAGGTTGAGGATGATGTCGGTGACGTCTTCCACGACCCCGGGAATGGTCGAGAACTCGTGGAGAACGCCTTGGAGGCGGACGGCCGTGATAGCGGCTCCGGTGACCGACGAAAGGAGGATCCGCCGCAGGGCGTTGCCCACGGTCACCCCGTATCCCCGCTCGAACGGCTGGGCTTGGAAGCGCCCGTACTGCCCGGTCAGCGTGTCGAAATCGCACTCCAAGTTCTTGGGTCTCTGGAAATTCATTTCTGTCATGTGACCTCCTTTGGGAGATGTCCTCCAATCGGTCCGGGGACCTTACTTGGAGTACAGCTCGACGACCAGGTGTTCCTCGACCGGAAGGGTGACGTCCTGGCGCGTAGGAAGCGCGCGGACCTTCCCCTTCAAGTTCTCCCAATCCACCTCGAGCCAGCCGGGAACGGTCTTCGACCGGTTCGAGGCGACGACGGCCTTGACGTCCTCGCTCTTGGCCGACCGCGGCCTGAAGGCGACGACGTCCCCCGTCTTGACCAGGGCGGACGGGATGTCGGCCCTGTGGTTATTGAGCCGGAAGTGCCCGTGGCCGATGAGCTGGCGGGCGTGCCCCCGGGACAGGGAAAATCCCATCAGGTAAACGACGTTGTCCAGCCTCCGTTCGAGCATGGATAGAAGGTTCTCGCCGGTGATCCCCTTCTGCCGCTCGGCCCGTTCGAAGAAGAACCGGAACTGCTCCTCGGACATACCGTAGAACCTTTTGAGCTTCTGCTTCTCGCGGAGCTGGATGGCGTAGCCCAGCACCCTCTTCCTTGAACGCCCGTGCTGTCCCGGAGGGTAGGCTCGCCGTTCGAGGGGGCACTTCTCCGTCAGGCACTTGTGGCCCTTGATGAACAGCTTGGTCTTCTCGACGCGGCAGAGCCGGCAATCGGCTCCTTCGTATTTCGCCATGGTGCTCTCCTTCCGGCCCTCAGACCCGCCGCCGGCGGCGGACCCGGCAGCCGTTGTGCGGGATGGGCGTCACGTCCTTGATGGATTTGATCTCGATGCCGGCCGCCTGCATGGCGCGGATGCTGGACTCCCGTCCCGCGCCCGGTCCCTTGAGTCGGACGTCGACGTAGCGGAGGCCGAACTCCCGGGCCTTGGTGGCCACGTCCTTGGCCGCGAGCTGGGCGGCGAAGGGCGTCCCCTTGCGGGCCCCCTTGAAACCGGACGTGCCGGCGCTGGCCCAGACGAGGGTCGCGCCCACGTGGTCGGTGATGGTGATGATCGTATTGTTGAAGGTAGACTGGATGTGGGCCACCCCGAATCCGATTTCCCTTCGGGTCTTTTTCTTCTTGACGTTTGATTTAGGCATGTCCGCTGGCCCTCCTTACGCTTTCTTGTCTTTGAGTTTCTTGATCCGCTGACCGCGGGCGCCCTTGCGGGTCCGGGCGTTAGTCTTCGTCCGCTGGCCCCGAACGGGAAGTTTCTTCTTGTGCCGGAGGCCCCGGTAGCAGCCGATGTCCACGAGCCGCTTGATGTTCATGGCGACTTCCTGGCGGAGGTCGCCTTCGATCTTCTCCCGCTTTTCGATGATCTGGCGGATCTTGTTGACCTCGTCCTCGGACAGGGCCTTGACCTTCTTGTTCCGGTCGATCTTGGCTTCGTCCAGGATCTTGCGGGACTTGGAGCTGCCGATCCCATAGATGTAGGTCAGCCCGACCTCGATCCGCTTTTCGGGGGGGAGCGTAATGCCTGCGATTCTTGCCATGTTGACCTCGTTTATCCCTGTTTTTGTTTATGCCTCGGGTTGGAGCAGATGACCCGCACCACGCCCTTGCGCCGGACGATCTTGCAGTTCCGGCAGATTTTCTTCACGGATGCTTTGACTTTCATCGTCCCGTCCTTTTATTTGAATCGATAGGTGATGCGTCCCTTGGTCAGGTCGTAGGGCGAGAGCTCCAGGAGGACACGGTCGCCGGGCAGGATGCGGATGAAATGCTTGCGCATCTTCCCGGAGATGTGGGCCAGGATGACGTGCTTGTTGGAGAGCTCCACCCGGAACATGGCGTTCGGGAGAGTTTCCCGGACCACGCCTTCGGCTTCGAACATGTCCTGTCTAGGCATGGGGGCTCTCCTTGAGGAGGGATGGCCGCGGCCGGGCGGCGGCCGGCGTCCTCGCGCTCAGAATCTCCGGCCCGTTCTCGGTCATGGCCACCGTGTGCTCGAAATGGGCCGAGAGGCTCCGGTCCCGTGTCACGGCCGTCCAGCCGTCCTCCAGGATCTCGACCTCGTAGCCGCCGGCGGCGATCATGGGCTCGATGGCCAGGGTCATCCCCGGCCGGAGCTTCGGCCCGCGCCCCGGCGCCCCGAAATTCGGCACTTGGGGTTCCTCGTGGAGGGCCCGGCCGATGCCGTGGCCGATGAACTGGCGGATGACGGAAAAACCCTCGCTCTCGACCGACTGCTGGACGGCGGCCGAGATGTCGGATAGGCGGTTCCCCTCTTTCATCTGCTCGAGGCCCTTGAAGAACGACCGTTCGGCCGCGGCGACGAGCTTCAGGGCCTCCGGGCTCGTCCGGCCGACGGGGACGGTCAGGGCCGAGTCGCTGAAGAAGCCCTCGTAGAGGACGCCGAAATCGAGGCTGACGATGTCGCCCTCTTGGAGGATCCGGCCCGAAGGAATGCCGTGGATGATCTCCTCGTTGACCGAGATGCAGACCGAGGCCGGGTAGCCCCGGTAGCCCTTGAACGCCGGGACGGCCCCGAGTTCGCGGGTCCTCTTCTCGGCGTAGAGGTCGAGGTCGCGCGTCCGGATCCCGGGCCGGATGAGCGGTTCGAGCTCCCCGAGGACCGCGGCCACGATGCGGCTGCTCTGCCGCATGGCCTCGAGTTCGGCGGCCGACTTGTAGATGATCATCCTCGACCTCGTGACGACCCGATCTCGCCCATGACGGCGTCCAGGATCTTCTTGACCTCGGCGAAGATCGCCGCGGGCGTCAGGCCGCCATCGATCCTGTGGAGAGTCCCCTTGGCCGCGTAACGGGCGATCAGGGGCTCGGTTTTCTCGCGATGGGTCTTGAGCCGCTCCGCGATGACCTCGGGCCTGTCGTCGGCCCTCTGGACGAGCGCGGTCCCGCAGACGTCGCAGACGTCGTCCTTTTTCGGCGGCTTATTGATGACGTGGTAGATCGCCTCGCACGAAGGGCAGGTCCTCCGGTTGGTCAGCCGGCGGAGGATGACATCCTCTCCGACCTGGAGGTCGAAGACGACCTCCGGCCCGGGCGCGCCGAGCGCCTCCAGGCTCTCGGCCTGGGCGATGTTGCGCGGGAACCCGTCGAGGGTGTACCCGTCGCGGCAATCCTCGCGGGCCAACCGCTCGCCGAGGAGTGCCAGGACGGTCGCGTCGTCGACGAGGCCGCCCTTGCCCATCTGGGCTTCGGCCTTCAGGCCGAGGGGGGTCCGCTCCCGGACGGCGGCGCGAAGCAGGTCTCCCGTGGAGATCTTGGGGAAGCCGTAGGCAGAACGAAGGTCTTCGGCCACGGTCCCCTTCCCGCTTCCGGGCGCGCCCAGGAGGATGATCCTCATCCCCTTCTCCCCCGGATCCGGCTGCGGCGCATGAAACCGTCGTAGTGGCGCATGACGAGCTGGGCCTCGATCTGCTGCATGGTGTCCATGGCCACGCCCACGACAATGAGGATGGAGGTGCCGCCGAACATAAATTCGACGCCGAGGCCCTGGGTGATGAACTTGGGCAGGTTGGCCTCGAGGAAGGGGCCGATCCAGGGCAGGGCCTGGGCCTTGAAGCCCGTGATCATGAACTCGGGCAGGATGGCCACTGCGGCGAGGTAGATCGCGCCGGCGAGGGTGATCCGGCTGAGGACGTCGTCGATGTAGTCCGAGGTGGTCTTCCCCGGCCGGATGCCCGGGATGAAGCCGCCGTATTTGCGGAGGTTGTCGGCGACGTCGACCGGGTTGAAGATGATCGAGATGTAGAAATAGGTGAAGAAGATGATGGCCCCGATATAGACCAGGTTGTAGAGGGGCATGCCCAGCCCGAACTGGGCGGCGACCGCCTGGATGACGGGGACCTTGATGAGGTTGGCCGCCGTGGCCGGGATGGTGATGACCGAGGCGGCGAAGATGATCGGGATGACGCCGCCCGTGTTGACGCGGAGAGGCAGGTGGGTGCTCTGGCCGCCGTAGACCTTCCGGCCGACGACCCGTTTCGCGTACGAGACGGGGATGCGGCGCTGACCCCGTTCGACGAAGACGATGAAGGCGATGACCGCGACCATGATGGCGCCCAGGAAGATCATCTTGAGGGGGTCCATGGCGCCGGTCCGCAGGCCGGAGACCATCTGGTTTAACCCGGCCGGGAAGTTGACGACGATGCCGGCGAAGATGATGAGCGAGATGCCGTTGCCGATGCCGCGCTCCGAGATCTGTTCGCCGAGCCACATGACGAAGACGGTCCCCGTCGTCAGGGTCAGGATTGTCAGCAGCATGAAGCCCCAGCCCGGGTGAATGACGACGCTCGCCCCGGCCGGGGTCTTGAGGTTCTGGAGGAAGAAGGCGATCCCGATCGCCTGGATGAGGCAGATGATGATCGTCCCGTAGCGCGTGTACTGGGTGATCTTCTTCCGGCCGAGCTCGCCTTCCTTGGACAGGCGCTCGAGGTACGGCCAGACGACCGTCAGCAGCTGCAGGATGATGGACGCGCTGATGTAGGGCATGATGCCCAGAGCGAAGATGGTCATCCGGGACATGTTCCGACCGGAGAACAGGTCGATGAATCCCAGCAGGGACCCCTTCTGGGACTGCCAGAACTCGGCCAGAGCCGTCGCGCTCAGACCGGGGTTGGGGATCACCCCGCCGATCCGGTAGACCGCGAGGAGGAGGAGGGTGAAGATGACCCTCTTCCGCAGCTCGGGAATGCTGAAGATATTGCGGACGCTGTCTAACATGGGTCTTTCCCGATGACGACGGCCTGGCCGCCCCTGGCCTCGATCTTCTTCACGGCCGACTCTGAGAATTGGTGGGCGTGGATGGTCTTGGCCGAGGTGAGGTCGCCCCGCCCGAGGACCTTCACCCGCTCGGATTCCTTCTTGATCAGGCCGTGGTCGGCCATGTCCTTGGGCCGGATCTCTTCTTTCCGGAGCTTGGCCAGGCGGTCCAGGTTGACGACCGTCAACTCGGTCCGGTGGATGTTGGTGAAGCCGCGCTTGGGGATGCGCCGGGTGAGGGGCATCTGGCCGCCCTCGAACCCGCGTTTGCGGGAATAGCCGCTGCCGGATTTCTGGCCCTTGCTGCCCCGCCCAGCGGTCTTCCCCCAGCCGGAGCCGGGGCCCCGCCCCACCCGCTTTCGGTCCTTCCTCGATCCTTGGGCCGGTTTCAGGTTGCTGAGGTTCATGGCTTCTCCACCGTTTCCACCTTGAGGACGTGGATGATCTTGTGGACCATCCCGAGCGTCTCGGGAGTCTCCTTGAGCACCGCGTGGGAGTTGAGCTTACGCAGGCCGAGGCCCTTGGCCGTCTCCCACTGGACGCGGGGGTAGCCAATGAGACTCCGGACGAGAGTGACCTTCACGTACTTCGTGGCGGCCGCTGCTTTTTCCGCGCGCTTCGGCGTCTTCTTGGGTTTGGTTTCTTTGTCCGTCATAGCGCACCTTTCGCCTTTCCGCGCATCTTGGCCACGTCCTCGGGGTTCCGGATCTGCCGCAGGGCGTCCAAGGTCGCGTTGGCGACACTGAGGGGGTTGTTGCTGCGGATGGACTTGGTCAGGATGTCCCGGATGCCGGCGAGCTGCATGATGACGCGGACCGCGCCGCCGGCGATGACGCCCGTGCCCTTCGAGGCCGGACGCAAGACGACCAGCCCGGCCCCGTCCACCCCCTTGACGAGATGGGGGATGGTCGTGTCGGCCAGGGGCACCCGGATCATGCTCTTCCGCGCCGCTTCGATGCCCTTGGCGATGGCCTGCGGGACTTCGCGGGCCTTGCCCTTGCCGATGCCGACCCGGCCCCGTTCGTCGCCGACGGCGACGAGGGCCGAAAAGCTCATGTTCTTGCCGCCCTTGACGACCTTGGTGACCCGGCGGATGGAAATGACCTGGTCCTTGAGCTCCATGCCGTCTTCATCGAGAACTCCGACTTTCCTGTGTTTACGATCGTCCACGCTTGTCTCTCCTTAATTCGGCCGTCCGCTCAGAACTGGATGCCTTCTTTCCGGATGGCGTCCGCCAGGGTCTTGATGCCTCCGTGATAGGGGTGGACCCCCCGGTCGAAAACGACCCGCTCGATCTTGGCCGCCTTGAGCCGCTTGCCCAGGAGTTCGCCGAGAAGGCCGCAGGCGTCCTTGTTCTTGGTGCTCTTGGCTTTTTCGCGGAACTCCTTCTCCAGGGTCGAAGCGGTCAGGAGGACCGAGCCCGCCAGGTCGTCGATCACTTGGGTATAGATATAGGTGTTGCTCTTGAACACGTGGACCCGGGGCCGCTCGGGCGTCCCCTTGACCTTCTCCCGGATCCGTTTCCGGAGACGGTCGTCCCGCACCTTTTTTTCGATCGTCTTGTCTTTAAGCACCGGTCACCCCCGCCTTTCGTTCTTTTTTAATGAGCTTCTCGCCGAGGTAGCGGACGCCCTTCTGCTTGTAGGGATCCGGGATGCGGAGTCTCTTGATGTCGTCGGCGACCTGGCCCACTTTCTGCCGGTCGATGCCCCGGATGGTGAGCAGCGTGGGTTTCTCGGCGACGACCTCGACGCCCTCGGGGACGGCGTAGATGATCGGCCGAGAATAGCCCAGGTTGAGCTCAACCTTGTTCTTGTCGACCTTGGCCTTGTAGCCGACGCCGACGATCTCCAGCTTCTTGAAGAATCCTTCGGACACCCCGGCGACGGCGTTCCGGGCCAGGGCCCGGCAGAGGCCGTGGTTGGCCCGGGCGGTCTGGGTCTCTTCTGCCCGGACCAGGACGAGGTTCGTCCCTTCCAGGGCGGCGGAGATGCCCGGCTGGAGCGGCGAGGAGAGCTTCCCCTTCGGCCCCTCGAAATCGATCCTGTCCGGATGGGGCGTGACGGTCACGCCCGCCGGTATCGTGATGGGCTTTTTCCCGACTCTTGACATGGTACCCTCTCCTTGCGCTTACCAGATGCTGCAGAGGACTTCGCCGCCCGCCCCCAGCTCCTCGCACGACCGCCCCGTCAGCACGCCCCGGGAGGTGGAGACGATGACGAGGCCCAGGCCGTCCAGGACCTTGGGAACGGAATCCTTGGTGCAGTAGATCCGGCAGCCCGGCTTGCTGACCCGCTTGATGCCGCTGATGACGCTCTTGTTGTCCTCGGTGTACTTGAGCGTCACGTTGAGGATCCCCTGCTTGCTGTCCTCGATGACCTTGTAGTTCTTGACGTACCCCTCCTCCCTGAGGATTTTGACGACCTCGACCCCCAGCCGGCAGGAGGGGATGTTGACTTCCCTCTTCTTGGACTTCGCGCCGTTACGAATCCGGGTAAGCAGATCTGAAATGGAATCCATGGTTTGATCCTTTCTCCGATGTCACCAGGACGACTTCGTGACGCCCGGGATCTCCCCCTTGAGGGCGAGCTCGCGGAAGCACAGGCGGCAGAGGTCGAACTTCCGGTAATAGGCCCGGGGGCGGCCGCAGAGCCGGCAGCGGTGGCGGATCCGTATCGCGTATTTCGGTTTCCTGACCATTTTGGCCATGCGCGCTGAAGTTGCCACGTTTACCTCGCTTCTCAGGATTCCCGGAAAGGCATGCCCAGCTTCTTGAGGAGAGCCAGGGCTTCCTTGTCCGTCCGGGCCGTCGTGACGATGGTGATGTTCATCCCCCGCGGCCGCTCGACCTTGGTGTAATCGATCTCGGGGAACACGAGCTGGTCGCGCATCCCCAGGGTGTAGTTGCCCCGGCTGTCGAAGGACGTGGCCGGAACGCCGCGGAAGTCCCGGACCCGCGGCAGGACGATGTTGACCAACCGGTCGAAGAACTCGTACATCCTCCGGTTCCGGAGGGTGACGTAGCAGGCGATGGGCTGGCCCTTCCTCAGCTTGAAGGACGAAATCGACTTCTTGGCCCGCCCGATGCCGGGGAGCTGGCCGGTGATCAGGGCCAGCTCGGCCTTGGCCGTGTCCAGGAGCTTGCTGTTCTGGATGGCGTCGCCGACGCCGACGTTGACGATGATCTTGTCCAGGCGGGGCACGGCCATGATATTCGTGATGCCGAGCTCCTTCTGGAGCTCGGGAACCACGTCTTTCCGGTACCTGTCTAATAAGCGGCTCATTGGGGCATCCTCACTTCTGCTTCTCGATCATCGTCTCGCACCGGTGGCAGAGCCGGATCTTGCTGCCGTCCTCGAGCCTCCGGCTCCGGGCGCGCACGCCCTGCCCGCACTCCGGGCAGTAGAGCATGACGTTGGCCACGGCGATCGGAGTCTCCTTCTCCATGACCCCGCCCTGGACGTTCCGGCTGCGGTCGGCCTTGACGAAGTGCTTGCTGAAATTGATCCTCTCGACGATGACCCGGTTGGTCTCGGGGAAGAGCTTCAGGACCTTACCCGTCTTCCCCTTGTCTTTGCCGCGGATGACGAAGACGATGTCGTTCTTCTTGAGCTGGATCTTGTGCATCACAGGACCTCCGGGGCGAGGGAGATGATCTTCATGAACTTCCGTTCCCGGAGTTCGCGCCCCACCGGGCCGAACACGCGCGTCCCCACGGGTTCTCCCGCCTTGTCGATGATCACCGCGGCGTTGTCCTCGAACCGGATGTAGGACCCGTCCTTGCGGCGCATCTCCTTGCGGGTGCGGACGACGACCGCCCGGATGACCGTGCCCTTCTTGACCTTGCTCTCCGGGGCGGCTTCCTTGACGGTCGCGGAGATGACGTCCCCGATCCGGGCGATCCGGCCGACGCTGCCGCCAAGCGGCGTGATGGCCATGATCCGCCGGGCGCCGGAGTTGTCGGCGACCTTGAGCATCGTGTTCATCTGGATCATTTCAACTCTCCGCTATCGATCTCGGACGCCGTCGCTGCCGGCGTCAGGCCGACGATCTCGAGGACGCGCCAGCGCTTCATCTTGCTGATCGGCCGCGTCTCGATGATCCGGACGACGTCGCCGAGCTTGCACTTCTCAGTCTCATCGTGGACGAGGAACGTCTGCTTCCTCCGGATGGTCTTCTTGTAGAGCGGGTGACGGATCTGCCGTTCCACCTGGACCGTGACCGTCTTCTTCATCTTCTTGGCGACGACCTTCCCGACCTTGGTCGTCTTCCGTTTCTGTCCTGTGGTGTCCATGCGCTACTCCGTTGCCTTCGGCGTTTGGTTCAAGAGCGTCTTGATGCGGGCGATGTCCCTCCTGATGTTCTTGATCTTCATCGGGCTCTCCAACTGCCCCAGGGACTTCTGGAACCGGAGCTTGAAGAGCTGGTCGACGAGCTCCGCCTCCCTGTGCTTCAGCTCGTCCGCCGACATCTCTTTCAGTTCTTTGATCTTCATCTGAGTTCTCTCGCTTCCCGGGAGATGAAACGCGTCTTGATGGGCAGCTTGTGGCCGGCCAGGCGCATGGCCTCCCGGGCCTCCTCGAGACTGACCCCTTCGAGCTCGAAGAGGATCTTGCCCGGGCGGATGACGTCGACCCAGAATTCGGGGTCGCCCTTGCCCTTGCCCATGCGGACCTCGGTCGGCTTTTTGGTGACCGACTTCCAGGGGAAGGTCCGGATCCACAACTTGCCCTTTCTCTTCATGTGCCGGGAAATGGTGATGCGGCCGGCCTCGATCTGACGCGAGGTCAGCCAGCCGGGTTCGAGGGCCTGCAGGCCGAACTCGCCGAACGTCAGCGTGCCGCCCCGCAGGGCCTTGCCCCGCATGCGGCCGCGCTGCTGCTTGCGATACTTGACTTTCGCGGGCATCAACATGGCTAAATCTCCTCGACTTCGGCCACCTGGGAGGTCATCTTGGGCTTCTCGACGTCGCCCCGGTAGACCCAAACCTTGATGCCGATCTGGCCGTAGGTTGTAAAGGCCTCGGTGCGGGCGAAGTCGATGTCCGCCCGCAGCGTTTGCAAGGGGAGCCGCCCCCTCAGGTACCACTCCGAGCGGGCGATCTCCACGCCGCCGAGACGGCCGGCGCACATGACCTTGATGCCCTTGGCCCCCATCTTGAGGGCGAATTCCACGGCCTTCCGCATGGCCCGGCGGTAGGCGATGCGCTTCTCGAGCTGGACGGCGATGCTCTCGCCGATGAGGAGGGCGTTGAGCTCGGGCCGGTCAACTTCGCGGATGTCGACGTAGACATCCCTCTTGGCGATCGTCTCCAGTAAGGCCTTGAGGCTCTCGATCTCCTTGCCGCCGCGGCCGATGATGATCCCCGGCCGGGCCGTGTGGATGATGACCCGGATCTTCGGGCCGATGCGCTCGACGTCGACCTCGGCAATGCCGGCGTGGAAATACTTCTCCTTGATGGCCTTTTTCATCCGCAGGTCCTCATGGATGAGCCGGGGGTAGTCCGGGCCCTTGGCGAACCAGCGGGACGTCCACTGCTTGTTGAAGCCGAGCCGAAACCCGTATGGATGCGTTTTTTGTCCCACGTCTCATCTCCCTTTTTCGTCGAGAAAGATATGCACATGGCTCGTCCGCTTCTGGACGCGGTAGGCCCGACCCATGGGCGCCGGGCGGATCCGCTTGGCCACGGGGCCTCCGTTGATCTGGATCCGCGAGACATAGAGCTTGTCGACGTCGACGTTCGGCGACTTCTGCTGGGCGTTGGCGATGGCCGAGCGGAGGACCTTCTGCAGGATGGCGGCGATCTTTTTCTTGTCGCTGAAGCGCAGGATCGTCAGGGCCTCCCCGGCGAGCCTGTCCCGGATGAGGTCGGCCACGAGGCGGCCCTTCTGGGGGCTCATCCGGATGTACCGGGCGACGGCATGGGACAGGGGTTTTGGCCCGTTCATGTCTTCCCTACCTTGAGCTGCTTGGCGGTCTTGGACGTGTGCCCCTTGAAATACCGGGTCGGGGAGAACTCCCCAAGCTTGTGCCCGACCATGTTCTCGGTGACGAAGACCGGGATGAACTTCCGGCCGTTGTGGACGCCGATGGTCATGCCGACCATCTCGGGGATGATCGTGGACCGGCGGGACCAGGTCTTGATGACCTGGCGCTTGCCCGCGGGCGTCGCCAGGGCCTGGACCTTCTCCAGGAGGTGGCCGTCGATGAACGGGCCCTTCTTCAATGATCTGCTCATGGTTACTTGCTCCTCCGCCGCATGATGAAGGACTGCGTCCGCTTATTCCGCCGCGTCTTGAAGCCCTTGGTCGGGATGCCCTCCGGGCTCACCGGATGGCGGCCGCCCTTGGAGCGGCCTTCTCCGCCGCCGTGCGGATGGTCGACCGGGTTCATGGCCGTGCCGCGGACATGGGGACGGATGCCCTTCCAGCGGCTTCGGCCGGCCTTGCCGACACTGATGTTGGAGTGGTCGAGGTTGCCGATCTGGCCGATCGTCGCCCGGCAGTCGAGGTGGACCTTCCGGATCTCGGACGACGGCATCCGGACCTGGGCGTAGTCCCCTTCCTTGGCCAGGATCTGGGCGCCGGCCCCGGCGGACTTGGCGACCTGGCCGCCCTTGTCCTTCCGGAGCTCGATATTGTGGATGACCGTTCCGAGCGGGATGAAGCGCAGGGGCATGGCGTTGCCCGGCAGGATGTCGGCCTGGCGGTCGGTCGAAACGATCGCCTGCCCGACCTGCAGCCCGACGGGGTAGATGATGTAGCGCCTCTCGCCGTCCCGGTACTTCACGAGGGAGATGAAGGACGAACGGTTGGGGTCGTATTCGACGGTCTCCACGGTGCCCGGGATGTCGATCTTGTCCCTCTTGAAATCGATGACCCGGTAGAGCCTCTTGTGACCGCCTCCCCTGTTCCGCATGGACAGGTGCCCGCGGCTGTCGCGCCCGCCGGACTTGGGCAGGAACACGAGCAGGGGCTTATAGGGGCCGTCTCCGCTCAGCTCTTCGAACCGGTTGCCCGTCCTGTGACGCAAGCCGGGCGTTCTTGGCCTGTATGTTTTGATGCCCATGGTTATACCGCCTCGAAGTATTCGATCGGTTTCTCGCCTTCCTGGAGCCGGACGTAGGCCTTCTTCCAGTCCTTCGTCCTGCCCACGTTCCGGCCGACGCGGCGGACCTTGCCCGTCTTCATCTGGGTCCGGACTTCGGCGACCTTGGTCTTGAACAGCAGTTCGATGGCATTCTTGATCTCGATCTTGTTGGCGCGCCTGGCGACCTCGAAGCAGATGACCCCGCTCGTTGCCTTGAGCTGGGTCGTCTTTTCCGTGATGACCGGACGGATGATGATTTTATGGGGGTCTTTGATCACTTCAATTTCTCCAGGACGGCCTCGAACGCCCTGCGGCTGAAGGCCAGCCGCTTGTAGGCGAGGACGTCGTAGATGTTGAGGCCGGAGACATCGACCGCCTTGACCCGGGGCAGGTTCCGGACCGCGAGGAACAGGTTCGCGTTGTCGTGAAGGTCGACGAGCAGGGCCGAGTCGAGCTTGAACGCCTTGAGCAGGGCGACGGCCTCCCGGGTCTTGGGTTCCTTGACCTCGAACTCGCTGACGACGACGAGCTCCCCGGACGCATGCTTCCCGGCCAGGGCCGCGCGGAGGGCGCTCCGTTTGGCCTTCTTCGGCAGCTCGTAGGAATAATCGCGGGGCTGGGGGCCGAAGACCGTGCCGCCCTTTCTCCAGAGAGGTGAGCGCGTGCTGCCGACACGGGCCCGACCCGTCCCTTTCTGCCGCCAGGGCTTCTTGCCGCCGCCGCGGACGAAGGCCCGGGTTTTCGTCGCCGCCGTCCCCTGGCGCTGGTTGGCCCGGTAGTTGATGACGGCCTCGTAGATCAGGTGGTCGTTCGCGGCTTGGGAGAAGATGCTCTCCGGCAGGTCCACCTGGGCCGCCGCCTGGCCGCTTCGGTCGATGATGTCGAGTTTCTCCATGGTGCCCTCTTCTCCGTTCACTTCGCCCGCGGGGAAACGAACGTCCCTTTCTTGATCAGGACGTATCCCCCTTTGGCTCCGGGCACCGCGCCCTTGACCAGGAGGAGATTGTTGTCCTTGTCCGTGGCCACGACCTTGAGCTTCCGGACGGTGACCCGGTCATCGCCCATGTGGCCGCCCATGCGCATGCCCTTGACGACGCGCGAGGGGTAGGACGAGGCGCCGATCGAACCGGGCGCCCGGTGGAACATGGAGCCGTGGGAGGCGCCGCCGCCGGCGAAATGGTGCCTCTTGACGACGCCGGCGAAGCCCTTGCCCTTGCTCGTCCCGACGACGTGGATCGTCTCGCCGACCTCGAAGATGTCGACGAGGACCTGGTCGCCTTCCTTGACCGCGGCGGGGTCGCTGCAGCCGACTTCCTGGAGCTTCCTGACGACGGGGACGCCGGATCTCTTGAAATGGCCGATCTGGGGCTTCCGCGGTTTACGGACGCCCCGCTCCTCGACGAACCCGAGCTGGACCGCGACGTAGCCGTCCTTCTCGACGGTCTTCATCTGGATGACCGTGCACGGCCCGGCCTTGAGGATGGTGATGGGGATGACGTTGCCGGCGTCGTCGAACTGCTGGGTCATGCCGATTTTCTTGCCGATCAATCCTTCGACCATGGTTACTCTCCCGCTCCGTAGGCCTGGATCTCGACGTCGATCCCGGCCGGCAGGTCCAGCTTCTGGAGCTCCTCGATCGTCTCGTTGTTATACTCGCTGATGTCGATGAGCCGTTTGTGGATCCGCATCTCGAATTGCTCACGCGACTTCTTGTCGACGTGCGGAGAACGGAGGACGCAGAACTTATGGATGCGCGTCGGCAGGGGGATGGGGCCCGCGACATGGGCGCCCGTGCGTTTCGCCTTGACGACGATCTCCTTCACGGATTGATCCAGCAGGCGGTGGTCAAAGGACTTTAAGCGGATTCTTATTTTTTCCATCGTTCGTTCCTCTGTTCTCCGAATTCCTCTCCCGGGCCGTCGAGCCCGGCGGACCCTCGGCGGCGGCCGCCGCTACTGGATGATCTCGGTCACCGTTCCGGCGCCGACCGTCCGGCCGCCTTCGCGGATGGCGAAACGCAAGGCCTTCTCCATGGCGACGTCGGTGATCAGCTCGATCTCGAGGTTGATGGAGTCGCCGGGCATGACCATCTCGACGTTGTCGGGCATCTTCACGGAACCCGTCACGTCGGTCGTCCGGAAGTAGAACTGGGGCCGGTAGCCCTTGAAGAACGGCGTGTGCCGGCCGCCCTCTTCCTTGGTCAGGGCGACGATCTGGGCCCGGAACTTCCGGTGCGGGGTGATCGACCCCGGCTTGGCCAGGACCTGGCCGCGTTCGACCTCGTCCTTGCCGATGCCGCGGAGCAGGGCCCCGATGTTGTCGCCGGCCTGGGCCTGGTCGAGGAGCTTTTTGAACATCTCGACGCCCGTCACGACGGTCTTCCGCGTCTCGCGCAGTCCGATGATCTCGCACTCGTCGCCGACCTTGACGACGCCGCGCTCGACCCGGCCCGTCACGACCGTGCCGCGGCCGGTGATCGAGAAGACGTCCTCGATGGCCATCTGGAAGGGCTTGTCAATCTCGCGCAAGGGCTCGGGGATGAAATCGTCCAGGGCCTTGACCAGGTCCCAAATGGGCTTGGCGCCTTCGCCGTTGACGTCTGCCGCGGCCTTCGTGGCGCTGCCGCGGATGACCGGCAGCTTGTCCCCGGGGAACTCGTACTTCGAGAGGAGCTCGCGTACTTCGAGCTCGACGAGGTCCAGGATCTCGGGGTCGTCGACGAGGTCGCACTTGTTCATGAAGACGACGATCGACGGCACATTGACCTGTTTGGCCAGCAGGATGTGCTCCCGCGTCTGGGGCATCGGGCCGTCGGCCGCGGAGACGACGAGAATGGCGCCGTCCATCTGGGCCGCGCCCGAGATCATGTTCTTGATGTAGTCGGCATGACCGGGGCAGTCGATGTGGGCGTAGTGCCGTTTTTCGCTCTCGTACTCCACGTGGCTCAAGGCGACCGTCAGGATCTTCGTCGCGTCCCGGCGGAACATCTTGGCGTCGGCCTTGGCCACTTCGTCGTAGCTCTTCGCCTTGGCCAGGCCCTTGGTCGCCAGAACCTTGGTTATGGCGGCCGTCAGCGTCGTCTTGCCGTGATCGATGTGTCCGATCGTGCCGACGTTGACATGGGGTTTCGTCCTCGCATACTTTTCTTTCGCCATCACTCACCTCCTGTATGGCTTGCGTTGCTAAAAGACTCGCTTTATGCGCTGGCCCGGAACGGGGTCCTGCCCTCGATCCGGGCGACAATCTCTTCCTGGACGCCGGCCGGCGTCCGGTCGTACTGGGAAAACTCCATGGCGAACACCCCCCGCCCCTGAGTCAACGTCCTCAGTGTCGTCGCGTAGCCGAACATCCCAGCCAGGGGGACGTGGATCTTGATGACCCGGGAGCCGCTGCGCATCTCCATGCCCTCGATCTTCCCCCGCCGGGCGTTGATGTCGCCGACGATGTTGCCCAGGTAATCGTCCGGAGTGACGATCTCGAGGTCCATGACCGGCTCGAGGATGACCGGGCCCGCCTTTCGGGCGGCCTCCCGGAAGGCCAGGGTCCCCGCGATCTTGTAGGCGACGGGCGTCGAATCGACCTCGCGGTACGACCCGCCGACGAGCGCCGCCCGGAGATCCGTGACCGGGTATCCTGCCACAATGCCCCCCTCCATGGCCTCCCGCACGCCGTTCTCGACATCGGCGATGAACTCCCGGGGGATGACGCCGCCCCGGGTCCTGTCGACGAACTCGAAGCCGCGGCCGCGGCCCAGGGGTTCGAGGTGAAGCACGCAGTGCCCGTAAAAGCCCTTTCCCCCGGCCTCGCGGAGATACTTGCCCTCGCCCTCGGCGGCGGTCTGGATGGTCTCCTTGTAGGCGACCTGGGGCTTTCCCAGGTTGGCCCGGACGCCGAACTCCCGTTCCATCCGGTCCATGACGATCTCGAGATGAAGCTCGCCCATCCCCCGGAGCAGGGTCTGCCCGGTCATCGGGTCCTGGGTGACCTTGAGGGTGGGGTCCTCTCGGGTCAGCTTGGCCAGGGCGGTGGCGAGCTTGGGGTGGTCGGCCTTGCTCTTGGGCTCGATCGTCGCCGCGATGACCGGCTCGGGGAAGCGGATGGACTCGAGGACGATGGGGTGACTTTTGAGGCAGAGGGTATCGCCCGTCGAGATGGCCTTCGTCGACCCCATCGCGGCGATGTCCCCGGCGTAGACTTCCTTGATCTCCTTGCGCTTGTTGGCGTGCATCTCGAGGAGCCGGGAGAGCTTCTCCTCCTCGCCCTTGGCCGAATTGTAGACGACCTGGCCGACCTTGGCCTTCCCGGAATAAACCCGGAAGTAGGCCAGGTTGCCGAGGAAGGGGTCGTTGACGATCTTGAACACCAGCCCGGAGAACGGCGCCTCGTCCGAGGCGGGCCGGGTTTCCTCGGCCAGGGTGCGCGGGTGGTGGCCGGTGACAGGCCGGATGTCGGCGGGGGACGGCAGATAGTCGACGATGGCGTCGAGGAGGGGGTGGACGCCCTTGTTCCGGAAGGAAGCGCCGTAGAGGACCGGGACGACCTCCAAGGCGAGGGTCGCCCGGCGGACGGCGTTCCGCAGCTCCGGCGCGGAGACCTCGACGCCGTCGAGGTACTTCTGCATCAAGCCGTCGTCGGTCTCACTCAACATTTCGATCATGTCCTGTCGCTTCTTTTCGACGTCTTCGCGGTTTTCCGCCGCGACCTCGCGGACGACGTAATCCGTCCCGAGAATGTCCTGACCCCAGTCGTACGCCTTGCGTTCGATGAGGTCGATCACTCCGCGGAATCCGTCTTCCCGTCCCAGGGGAATCTGGATCGGCAGGGGCTTGGCCGCAACCCGGGTCCTCAACTGCAGGACGGCCCGTTCCGGGTCGGCCCCGATCCGGTCCATCTTGTTGATGAACACGATGCGGGGCACCCGATATTTGTCGGCCTGGCGCCACACTGTCTCGGACTGCGGTTCGACGCCGCCAACTCCACACAGTATGGCTATTGCGCCGTCGAGCACTCGTAAGGAGCGCTCGACCTCCGCGGTAAAATCCACGTGACCGGGCGTATCGATGATATTGATACGGTGGTCACGCCAGGCGGACGTCGTCGCGGCCGAGGTGATGGTGATCCCGCGCTCCTGCTCCTGGACCATCCAATCCATCACGGCCGTTCCGTCGTCCACCTCGCCCATCTTGTAGGTCATACCCGTGTAAAAGAGGATCCTCTCCGTCGTGGTCGTCTTCCCGGCGTCGATATGGGCCATGATACCGATATTCCGTACTTTCTCGATCGGGTATGACCGCATATTTCCGTCTCTCCATATCGACCCGGTGCACTCTATAAGCTCTTTCTCTTGAGACTACCATTTATAATGGGCGAAGGCCCGGTTGGCCTCCGCCATCTTGTGCGTGTCCTCGCGTTTCTTGACCGCGCCACCGCGGTTGTTGACGGCGTCGATGATCTCGGCGGAGAGCTTTTCCTGCATGCTCTTGCCGCCGCGCTCCTTGGCGTACTTGATCAGCCAGCGGAACCCCAGCGAGTAGGACCGGCCGGACGAGACCTCGATGGGGACCTGGTAGTTCGCACCGCCGACCCGCCGCGATTTCGTCTCGAGGAAGGGCCGGACGTTCTCCAGGGCCTTCTCGAGGATCTTGAGGGGGTCCTCCTTAGTCTTGGCCTTGAGGATGTCCATCGTCCCATAGACGACTTTCTGGGCGATCGTCTTCTTCCCCTTGCGAAGGAAGAGGTTGATGAACCGGGCGACGACCGTGCTTCCGTAGAACGGGTCGGCCGGGGTCTTGCGCTTCTTGATGATTCCGCGTCTCGGCATGGGGATGCTCCTGTCTAGGCGGCCGCCCGTTTCTCTTTCGGCCTCTTCGCCCCGTACCGGGAACGCGCCTTGAAGCGGTTCTGCACCCCCTCGGCGTCGAGTTTGCCGCGGATGATGTGGTAGCGGACACCGGGCAGGTCCTTGATGCGGCCTCCCCGGATCATGACGATCGAGTGCTCCTGGAGGTTGTGGCCGACGCCGGGGATGTATCCCGTGACCTCGATGTTGTTGGTCAGCCTGACCCGGGCCACCTTACGCATGGCCGAATTCGGCTTCTTGGGCGTCGTCGTGAAGACCCGGGTGCAGACACCCCTCTTCTGCGGACAGGCGTCGAGGGCCGGGGATTTGCTCTTATATTTTTTGGGCGATCTGCCTTTTCTGACGAGTTGATTTACGGTCGGCAATGAAAAATACTCCTCTACATTAAATTCAAACGTGAGTTTTATTCAGCCCCAGGAAGATAGTCCCGAGACGAATGGGCAAATAATAACAAAATTCGGCCTCCCTGTCAAGAAATTTAAGGGGATTCCCGCCTCGAGAACGGCCTCACAGGCCGGGCAGGAACTCCTTCTCCTTCTCGGCGAGGACCGGCGGCTTGTCCTCCTTGAGTTCCACGTTGCGGTAATACTTGTAGCCCGTACCGGCCGGGATGAGCCGTCCCATGATGATATTTTCCTTCAGCCGCCTGAGGTAATCCACCTTTCCGTAAAGGCTGGCCTCCGTCAGGACCCGGGTCGTCTCCTGGAAGGAGGCGGCCGAGATGAAGCTGTCGGTGCTCAGGGCGCTCTTGGTGATCCCCAGGAGGAGCGACCGGGCCTTGGCCGGTTTGCCGCCCTTCTTCATGATCTTCTCGTTCTCCGCCTGGAAGATGAACTTGTCGACCTGCTCGTCGACGAGGAACTCGGTGTCCCCCACCTCCTCCACCTTGACCCAGCGCAGCATCATCCGGATGATCGTCTCGATGTGCTTGTCGTTGATGGACACGCCCTGGAGGCGGTAAACGGACTGGACCTCCTTCAGGAGGTACTCGGCCAGCTCCTTCTCGCCGAGGACCCTGAGGATGTCGTGGGGGTTGACCGGACCGTCCATCAAGGCGTCGCCGGCCCGGATCCTCTCCCCGTCGGAAACGCTGAGGTGGGCGCCCTTGGGGACGAGGTATTCCTTCTCGCCGCCGCGCTCGTTGCGGACGGAGATCTTGCGGGAGCTGCGGACGAGGCCGCCGATCTGGACGATCCCGTCGATCTCGGAGATGGCCGCCGGGAACTTGGGCCGCCGGGCCTCGAAGAGCTCCTCGGCCCGGGGCAGGCCGCCCGTGATGTCCTTCGTGCGGGCCGCCTCGCGGGGGATCTTGGCCAGGACGTCACCGGCGAAGACCCTCTCCTCATCCTTGATGACGAGGTTCGCCCCCGAAGGGAGGAAGTACTTCCGCAGGACGACCGGCCTCCCCTTGTCGTCGGTCTTCTTGAGGTCGAGGATCTCGATCTGGGGCTGGAGCTTCTCGTCTTTGGGGTCGATGATGACCTTCTTTCGGAGGCCGGTGAACTCGTCCTGGACCTCCTCCATGCTGACCTCCAGGACGACGTCGTGGTAGCGCACGACCCCCGTCTCCTCGGTCAGGATGAAGGTGTTGAAGGCGTCCCACTCGGCGAATGCCTGACGGGCCTTGATCTCCCCGCGATCGGGGACGAGGATCTTGGCGCCGTAGGGGACTTGGTAATGTTCCACCTCGCGGCCCCGGTGGTCGAGGATGGCGATGTTGGCGTTGCGGTTGACGACGATCGACGTCCCGTCCTTGTTGACGACGGCCTTGAGGTTGGCAAACTTGAGCACACCCTCGTTCTTGGCCTCCAGCTTGGATTTTTCGGCGCCGCCCATGGCGATGCCGCCGACATGGAACGTCCGCATCGTGAGCTGGGTGCCGGGCTCGCCGATGGATTGGGCGGCGACGATGCCTGCGGCCTCGCCGAGCTCGACCATCTTACCGGAGGCCGGGCTCCGCCCGTAGCAGAGCTGGCAGATGCCGCGCTTGGCTTCGCAGGCCAGGACCGAGCGGATCTTGACCCGCTCGATGCCCAGGTTCTGGAATTCCTGGGCGACCTTCTCGGTGATCTCCTGGTTCGTGTCGACGATGGTGACGCCGGTATCCGGGTTGACGACGCGCGCGAGGGCCATGCGGCCGACGACGCGGTCGATGAAGGGCTCGATGATCTCGCCGTTCTCGACGATGGCGGAGACGTTGATCCCCTTGAGGGTGCCGCAGTCGTGCTCGTCGACGATGACTTCCTGGCAGACATCGACGAGTTTCCGCGTCAGGTAGCCGGAGTTGGCCGTCTTGAGGGCCGTATCGGCCAGGCCCTTGCGGGCGCCGTGGGTCGAGATGAAGTATTGGAGGACATTCAGTCCCTCCCGGAGGTTGGAGACGATGGGCGTCTCCAGGATCTCGCCCGAGGGCTTGGACATGAGGCCGCGCATCCCGGCAAGCTGGCGGATCTGCTGCTTGTTGCCCCGGGACCCGGAGTCGGCCATGACGTAGAGCGGATTGAGTTCTTTGCCTTCGAGGCTGATCCTTTTCATTTCCTTGAGCATGGCTTTCGAGACGTCTTCCGTGGCCGTGCCCCAGGTCTCGATGACCCGGTTGAACCGCTCGCCCGAGGAGATCGTGCCGGCCCGGTAGAGTTTCTCGATGTCCTGGACGTCCTTCTCGGCCTTTTCGACGAGCCCCTTCTTTTCCCCGGGGATGACGAAGTCGTCGATGGCCAGGGAGAATCCGGCTCGCGTCGCGTAGGTGAAGCCGAGTTCCTTCAAGGCGTCGAGAATCAGGACCGTCGGCTGGAGCCCCGCCTTGAGATAGGCGTAGAAGACGAGGTTCTCCATGCCCTTTTTCCTGAGCATCCCGTTGACGTAGGGTAAGCTCTTGGGCAGGACGCTGTTGAAGATGATCCGGCCCGGCGTCGTCTCGACGAGCTCGTTCTTGAAATCCTGGACGGGACAGTTCATGACGCCTTGGTCGTCGTCATAAGTGTCCAGGTTCATGAAAGGACCGCTGAACCTCAGCTTGATGATGCTCTGGAGCGAGATCTCCTTGTTCTCCTCGGCCAGGAGGGCTTCATCACGCGAGCCGAAGATCCGGCCCTCCCCTTTTAGGCCCGCCTTGGCCAGGGTCAGGTAGTAGCATCCGAGGACCATGTCCTGGCTGGGAATTGTCAGCGGCCGGCCGTGCGCGGGAGAGAGGATGTTGTTCGTCGAGAGCATCAAGGTCCGGGCCTCGATCTGGGCTTCGACCGAGAGCGGGATGTGGACGGCCATCTGGTCGCCGTCGAAGTCGGCGTTGAAGGCGGCGCAGACGAGCGGATGGATCTGGATGGCCTTGCCCTCGATGAGGATGGGCTCGAAGGCCTGAATGCCCAGGCGGTGCAGGGTGGGCGCCCGGTTGAGGAAGATGGGGTGCTCGCTGACGACCTCTTCGAGGTAGTCCCAGACCTCGGGCCTCTCCTGCTCGTGCCATTCCCGGGCGACCTTGACGCTCGGGACGAGGCCTTCCTTTTCCAGTTTGTTGAAAATGAAGGGCTTGAACAGTTCGAGGGCCATCTTCTTGGGCAGGCCGCACTGGTTCAGCTTGAGCTCGGGGCCGACGACGATGACGGAACGGCCCGAATAGTCGACGCGCTTGCCGAGGAGGTTCTGGCGGAACCTCCCCTGCTTGCCGCGAAGGGCCTCGCTGAGGGACTTGAGGGGCCGGCGGTTGGCGCCGAGGTGGACGCGGCCGCGCTTGCCGTTGTCGAAGAGGGCGTCGACGGCCTCCTGGAGCATCCGTTTCTCGTTGCGGATGATGAGCTCGGGGGCCTTGAGCTCGATGAGCTTCTTGAGCCGGTTGTTGCGGTTGATGACCCGGCGGTAGAGGTCGTTGAGGTCGGAGGTGGCGAAGCGTCCGCCGTCGAGACGGACGAGGGGACGGAGGTCGGGAGGGATGACCGGGATGACGTCGAGGACCATCCACTCCGGCCGGTTCCCGGACCGCTTGAGGGCCTTGAAGACGCGCAGCCGCTTGGCGTAGCGGAGCTTGCGCTGCTGGGAGGCATCCTTCTTCATCAGCTTGCGAAGACGCTCGGACTCCTTCTGGATGTTGATCTTCAAGAGGAGGATCTTGATCGCCTCGGCCCCGATCGAGGCCTCGAACTTGTCGCCATACTTCTCCTGGGCGTCCTTGAACTCCTCCTCGTTGAGGAGCTGCTTTTCCTTGAGCGGCGTGTCGGCGGGGTCGATGACGATGTAGGACTCGAAATAGAGGACCTTCTCCAAGTCCTTGATGGACAGGTCGAGGACGAGCCCGACGCGGCTCGGCGGGCTCTTGAAGAACCAGATGTGGGCGACGGGAGACGCCAGCTGGATGTGGCCCATCCGTTCCCGGCGGACTTTGGACTTGGTGACCTCGACGCCGCAGCGCTCGCAGATGATGCCCCGGTACTTCATCCGCTTGTACTTGCCGCAGAGGCACTCGTAGTCGTTGATGGGGCCGAAGATCTTGGCGCAGAACAGGCCGTCCTTCTCGGGCTTGAACGTCCTGTAGTTGATGGTCTCGGGCTTGGTCACCTCGCCCCAGGACCAGCTCTTGATCTTGTCCGGGGAGGCGATGCTGATCCGGACCCGGTCGAATTCGAGCCGCGGCCGCGGAGCGGTCGTGATCGGTGTCCTGATGTCCATTAAGCTTCTCCTTTGCCCGCTTGGGGGGGTATGGCGATGCCCCAAGGCAGCACTTCTTCCTTGTCCCCCTTCTCCAGCTCCACGTTCAGGCAGAGGCTCTGGAGCTCCCGGATGAGGACGTTGACGGATTCGGGGAGACCGGGCGTGAACTCCAGGTCGCCTTTGACGATGGCCTCGTAGATCTTGGCCCGTCCTTCGACGTCGTCGGACTTGACCGTCAGGAGCTCCTGGAGGCAGTAGGCCGCGCCGTAGGCTTCGAGGGCCCAGACCTCCATCTCGCCAAACCGCTGGCCGCCGAACTGGGCCTTGCCGCCGAGCGGCTGCTGGGTGATGAGGGAGTACGGCCCGGTCGAGCGGGCGTGGATCTTGTCGTCGACGAGGTGGTAGAGCTTCATCATGTAGATGTAGCCCACGGTCACTTCCTGGTCGATGAGTTCGCCGCCCATGCCGTCGAAGAGCGGGGTCTTGCCGCTCTCCGGCAGTCCGGCTTTCTTGAGCAGCTGCTTGATCTCGTTCTCGCTCGCGCCGTCGAAGACGGGGGTGGCCATCCAGATGTCGAGGGTCCGGGCGGCCCACCCGGCGTGGGTCTCCAGGATCTGGCCGACGTTCATGCGGGAGGGGACGCCGAGCGGATTGAGGACGATCTCGACGGGCGTCCCGTCGAGCAGCCGGGGCATGTCCTCCATGGGCACGATCTTGGCGACGATGCCCTTGTTGCCGTGCCGGCCGGAGACCTTGTCGCCCACGGACAGCTTCCGCTTCATGGCGATGAAGACCTTGATCGACTGGATGACACCCGGGGCGAGCTCATCGCCCTTCTTGAGGTTGTCGACCTTCTCCTTGAAGACGGCCCGGAGGGCCTCGATCTGGCGCTTGACCTTCTTGTCGAGGTCCTTGATCTCGCGGTCGCGGTCCGCGTCGTCGTTGAGCTTGAGCTTGGCCGCGCCGTCGAAGTCCAGAGTTTCCAGGACCTTCTCGGTCAGCTTGGTCCCTTTTTCGAGCGTTTCGCTGCCGGCCTTCTGGGTCTTCTCGACGACCGAGCCCTTGAGGAGGGCCCGGACCTTCTCCCATTTCTCGTTTTCCATGATGACGATCTCGTCGTCGAGGTTCCGCTTGAGCGTGGCGATCTCGTCTTTCTCGATGGCCTTGGCCCGGGGCCCCTTCTCGATGCCCCGGCGCGAGAAGATACGGACGTCGATGATGGTCCCTTCGACGCCGGGCGAGCAGGAGAGAGAGGCGTCCTTGACGTCGAGGGCCTTCTCGCCGAAGATCGCCTTGAGGAGCTTCTCCTCGGGCGACAGCTGGGTCTCCCCTTTCGGGGCCACCTTTCCGACGAGGATGTCGCCCGACTTGACGTGGGCGCCGATGCGGACGATGCCGTTCTCGTCGAGGTTGCGGAGCAGGTTCTCGGGAACGTTGGGGATGTCGCGGGTGATCTCCTCGGGGCCGAGCTTGGTATCGCGGGCCTCGATCGTCTCCTCGACGATGTGAAGGGAAGTGAAAATATCTTCCTTGATCAGCTTCTCGCTGACGATGATAGCGTCCTCGAAGTTGTAGCCCCGCCAGGGCATGAAGGCGACGAGGACGTTGCGGCCGAGCGCGAGCTCGCCGCCGTCCGTGCAGGAGCTGTCGGCCAGAACCTGTCCCTGGACGACCGTGTCCCCCTTCCGGACGATGGGCCGGTGGTTGGTGGAAGTGTTTTGGTTGGTCCGGAGGAACTTGATCAGGGTGTAGAGGTCCGTACCGACGTCGTAGCTCCGGCTGGCCTTCTTGTCGTCCACCCGGACGATGATCCGTTCGGCGTCCACGAACTCGACGACCCCGTCCCGCCGGCAGACGATGACGTCGCCCGAGCCGACGGCGACCAGGCCCTCGATCCCGGTCCCGATGAGCGGGGCCTCCGGGCGGATGAGCGGGACGGCCTGGCGCTGCATGTTGGAGCCCATCAGGGCGCGGTTGGCGTCATCGTGCTCGAGGAACGGGATGAGCGCGGCCGACAGCGAGACGAGCTGCTTCGGGGAGACGTCGATGTAGTGGATCTGCTCGCGGGGGATGAACTTGAAGTTGCCCCGTTCCCGGGCGCTGACGAGGTCGTTCGTGAAAAAGCCTTTCTCGTCGACGGGGGCGTTGGCCTGGGCGATGTTGTACTTCTCTTCCTCCCAGGCGGTGAGGTAGAAACAGAAGGGCTGGACGACCGGGAGTTGGCGGGTCTTCTGCTCTTTGAGCCGTTCAACGGCCTTGAGCATCTTGTCCTTCTCGACGATCTCGCCGATCTTGTAGTCGCTCGTCCCGGGATGGAGGATCTTGACGTAGTCGATGATCCGGCAGTTCTCGACCTTCTGGTAGGGGGTCTCGATGAAACCGTATTCATTGACCCGGGCGAAACAGCTGAGGGAGGAGATCAGGCCGATGTTCGGGCCTTCCGGGGTTTCGACCGGGCAGATCCGGCCGTAGTGGGAGGCCTGGATGTCGCGGACCTCGAAGCCGGCCCGTTCCCGGCTGAGGCCGCCCGGGCCGAGGGCGGAGAGGCGCCGCTTGTGGGTGATCTCGGCCAAGCTATTGATCTGGTCCATGAACTGGGAGAGCTGGGAACTGCCGAAGAACTCCTTGAGGGCGGCGATGACCGGCTTGGAGTTGATGAGGTCCTGGGGCATGGCCGCCGCCAGGTCGGCGGTAATGGTCATCTTTTCCTTGATCGTCCGCTCCATCCGGGTCAGACCGATACGGAAGGCGTTCTCGACCAGTTCGCCGACGGAACGGACCCGCCGGTTGCCCAGGTGGTCGATGTCGTCGACCAGGCCCTCCCCGAAGCGGAGGTTGAGCAGGTACTTGAGGACTTCCACGTAGTCGAGCGGCGTCAGCGTTTTGTCGTCGAGAGGGGTCTCGAGCCCGAGCTTGATGTTGAACTTGAGCCGGCCGATCCGGGAAAAATTGTACTTCTGGGGATTGAAGAACAGGCTGCGGAAGAGGTTGTGGGCGCTCTCCTGGGTGTGGGGCTCGCCCGGCCGCAGCTTGCGGTAGATCTCGCCGAGCGCGGCCGGCTGGTCCTTGCGGAGGTCCTTCTTCAGGGTCGTGCTCAGGATGAGCCCGGCCCGGTCCTCCTCGGGGAAGAAGACCTCGAACGGCTCTCCCCGCCCGACGAGAAGGTCGAGCTGAGCGTCGCCGATGTCCTCGTTGACCCTGACCTTGCCCTTGATCCCGACGAGGGAGTAAGCCCCCTGGAGCTCCTTTTTGAGGAGCGGGATCCGGGTGACGCCGGCGGCCTTCAGGGCGGCCAGGACATCCGGGACGATCTTCTTCTTGCCGGGGGCGAGGACCTTGCGGCTCTTGGCGTCGGTGACGTCGTCCGCCGGGGACTTCCCGACGAGGCTGTCCGTGACTTCCCAGTACAGCTTACCGTCTTCGGGGATGACCTTGTAGGTCTTGTGGAAGAGCTTGAGGATCTCCTCGTCCGTCCCGAAGCCGAGGGCCCGCAGGAAAACCGTGGCCAGGAATTTTTTCTTCCTGTCCAGCCGGACCCAGATGAGGCTTTTCGAATCGTGTTCGAACTCGACCCAGGCGCCGCGGTACGGGATGATCTTGGCGATGAAGAAGCCCTTGTTCTCCGCTTGGCGGAAGAACACTCCCGGCGAGCGCTGGAGCTGGCTGACGACGACCCGCTCGATACCGTTGAAGATGAAGGCCCCCTTCTCGGTCATGAGCGGAATGTCGCCGAAATAGACTTCCTGCTGCTTGATGTGCTTGAGGCGCTTGGCCTTGGTCACGGCGTCCTTTTCCCAGGATACGAGCTGGATCTTGAGCTTGAGGGGGATGGAGTAGCTGTAGCCCTTCTGGATGCACTCCATCGGCGTGTACTTGAGCTTGATGCCGACGCGGTCGCCGCAGTGCTCGCACAGGGGAAGCTCGATCTTCCGGGCCGCGCCGCAGAAGGGGCAGACCTCTTTCGCGGCGAACTCCATGTCCGCCGGGAGGAGGGTCTGGCAGGCGCTGCACCGGGCCCGGGAGTTCTCGACCCCCTTGAGCCGCCCGCACTTGCATTCCCAGGTCCCAATCGAATAGCTGAGGAACTCCAGCTCCGTCGTTTCCTTGAAGTCGGAGATGGGGAAGACATCCTTCAAGGCGGCCTGGAGGCCGGTGTCCTTGCGCTCTTCGGGCAGGAGCTCCATCTGGAGGAATTCGGCGTAGGACTTCGTTTGGATGTCCAGAAGGTCGGGCATGGGGAAGACTGCCTTGATCTTCGAGAAATCGACCCTCTCGCGGTATGGTTTTTTAGGTTCTTTGAGCATGCTGTCTCACTCTCAAGCAGAGATGGAGTGTCCTCGTTTCCGAGACCGGACAAACGGACGCTCAGCCAACCGGGTCACTTACTGAAGCTCGATGACGGCTCCGACTTCGGCGAACTTGGCCTTGATGGATTCGGCCTCTTCCTTGGTCACTCCCTCTTTGACCGCCTTGGGGGCGCTGTCGACGAGGTCCTTGGCCTCTTTGAGGCCTAGGCTGGTGACTTCCCGGACGACCTTGATGACGTTGATCTTCTTGTCGCCCACGGTTTTCAGGATGACGCTGAACTCGGTCTTCTCCTCGGCGGGCTTGGCGTCGGCCGGGGTGGCGGCGCCGGCCGCCATGACGGGAGCGGCCGCGGCGGCGCTGATGCCGTACCGGGTCTCGAACTCCTTGATGTAGTCCGAGAGTTCCAGGATGGTCAGGGTGTCGAGGTGGGTGAAAAACTGTTCCTTGGTGAGTTTTTCCATGTCACGAGTCTCCTTTTATTAGTTTTCGGTGTTTTTCGTCTTCTTGAGTTCGCCGAGAAGGATCCCGACGTGGGCCAGCGGCGCTTGGAGGGTCCGCATGAGCCGGTGGAGCGGGTTGGCCATGATATAGGCGATCTTGCCGACCAGGTCCTCGCGGGAGGTGAGCTTGCTGACCTCGTCGAAACGGCCGGGGGCGAGGTATTGGCCCTCGACCTGGCCGCCCTTGACCGCCAGGACCTTCCCCTGGTTGGAGAAATCCTTGAGGATCTTGGCCAGCTGGATCGGGTCCTTGCCGGCGAAGGCGATGGCCGTGGGCTTCTGGAAGAAGGGACGGAGGGGCTCCGGGCAGCGTTCGCCCAGGGCCCGCAGGGCCAGTCGGTTCTTGATGACCTTGTAGGTGAAGGCGTTCTTCCGCAGGATCTTCCGCAGCTCGACCGACTGGGAGACCTTCATCTTTTTGAAGTCCACCAGGTAGTAGGTGCTGTTCGTCTCGAAGAGACGCTCGAGCGTCTGGATGATGGGTTGCTTGGCTTCCTTTTTCACTTCGCTCGCTCCTAGCTCTCTAAGATGTCCTCGGAAATCTTGAAGGATGGCCCCATGGTCGAAGACACGAACATCGTCCGGATGTACTTGCCCTTGGCAGCCGGCGGCTTGGCATGGGCGATGGCCTGGACGAAGGTCCGCAGGTTCTCGACGAGCTTGGCCTCCGGGAAGGAGACCTTCCCGACGGTGGAATGGACGATGCTCGTCTTGTCGACGCGGAACTCGACCTTGCCCGCCTTGGTCTCCTCGACGGCCTTCTTGACATCGAAGGTGACCGTCCCCGACTTGGGGTTGGGCATGAGGCCCTTGGTGCCCAGGATGCGGCCGAGCTTGCCGACGCCGCGCATGACGTCGGGCGTCGCGATGACGATGTCGAAGTCGATCCAGCCGCCGGCGATCTTCTCGATGATCTCGTCCCCGCCGAAGTAGTCGGCGCCGGCCGCTTCGGCCTCCTTGAGCTTCTCCCCGGCGGCGATGACGCAGATCTTCTTCGTCTTGCCGGTGCCGTGGGGCAGGACGACGGTGCCGCGGACCATCTGGTCCGAATGCTTGGGGTTTACGCCCAGCCGGATGTCCATGTCCACGGACTCGTCGAACTTGGCGAAGTGGGCCTTCTTGAGGAGGCTGACAGCCTCCTCCAGGGAGTAATCCCGGGGCTCCGGCCCCTTGACCTCCCGGGCCTTGATGGTGTTCTTGCCGTGTTTACTCACTGATGATCTCCAATCCCATGTTTTTCGCGGTCCCCTCGATGATCTTCTTCGCGGCCTCGATGTCGTAGGCGTTGAGGTCGGGGAGCTTCGTCCGGGCGATGTCCTCGATCTGCTTCTGGGTGACCGTGCCGACCTTCTCCTTGTTCGGCGCCCCGGACCCCTTGGCGATCCCGGCCGCCTTTTTCAGAAGATAGGACGCCGGCGGGGTCTTGACCACGAAATTGAACGACTTGTCCTTGAACACGGTGATCAGGACGGGGACGACGGTGCCCTCGTCCATCTTCTTCGTCCGTTCGTTGAACTCACGGACGAAGCCCATGATGTTGACGCCGTGCTGGCCCAGGGCGGGGCCGACAGGAGGGGCGGGGCTCGCCTGTCCCGCGACGATCTCCAGCTTGATCTTGGCAATGACTTCTTTCGACATCTCGTCCTCCTAAAGCTTTTCCACCTGCAGGAATTCGAGCTCCACGGGGGTGGACCGGCCGAAGATGGTGACCAGGACCTTGAGGGTGCTCCGCTCGGTGTTGACCTCTTCGACGATCCCGCTGAAGTTGAAGAAGGGGCCGTCGATGATCCGGACGGCCTCGCCTTTCTCGAAGGAGTGCTTGGGCTTGGGCTTTTCCGAGGTCGTCTGCATGTGCTCGACGATCTGGTCGACCTCTTTCTTGCTCAGGGAGGTGGGAGTCCGGCCGGAGCCGACGAAGCCCGTCACCTTGGGGACCTGGCGGATCATCAGCCAGTTCTCGTCGTTCATCTCCATTTCGACGAGGATGTACCCCGGGTACGACCTCTTCGTGGAGACGACCTTCTTCCCGCCCCGGATCTCGATGACGTCCTCGGTCGGGATGATGATCTGCCCGACCTGGTCCTCGAGATGGAGCTCGATCGCCTTCTGTTTGATCGATTCGGCGACGAACTTCTCGAAGCCGGAGTAGGTGTGAACGACAAACCAGTTTTTTGCCATCGTCCGATTCCTTGCGTTTATCCGAATAGGGACTTGATCCGGCCGATCACCCAGGAGAAGATCACGTCCATGAAGAACAGGTAGAAGCCGAAGAAGATCGTGGCGGCGATGACGACGATCGTCGTGCTGGTGACCTCGTTCTTGGAGGGCCAGGTGACCTTCTTGAGTTCCGACTTGACGTCCTTGATAAAATTCCAGAACCGTTTGTACCAGCGAATCTTGTCGTTC
Source organism: Acidobacteriota bacterium (assembly GCA_014894455.1). Taxonomy (GTDB): domain Bacteria; phylum Acidobacteriota; class Aminicenantia; order Aminicenantales; family Saccharicenantaceae; genus RBG-16-66-30. Next base: position 53,499 of record JADBLN010000116.1, read on the forward strand.
ATGGCATGTCCTTTGTCCGACTTGCGCGGCCTGATCGTCCCGGTCCCGTCGCCGCTCGCCTTGCGGGCAGAAGATGGCAGGTGAGGCAGGGCTCGAACCCGCAACCTGCGGTTTTGGAGACCGCTGCTCTACCAATTGAGCTACTCACCTGTCGTCCCGTCATGGCCGTTCGCTTATTTGCCTTCCTTGTGGGCCGTGTGCTTCCGGCAGGAGGGGCAGAACTTGCGCGTCTCGAGCTTGTCCGTCTGCTTCTTCTTGTTCCGCGTCGTGGAATAGTTCCGCCGCTTGCATTCGCCGCACTGGAGCGTGATGATCTCTCGCATGCTCAACCTTTCCTTCCGTCGGACGTCCTCTCGGACGTCTCGGCTTTGTCGCCTCGAACCCGGTCCTCGCGGACCTGACGTCGACTACGCGAAAAAGCCCAAGACCAGAATTGAACTGGTGACCCCGTCCTTACCAAGGACGTGCTCTACCAACTGAGCTACTTGGGCCCGACGACCTCGAAGAAGAGCGGGAAACGGGATTCGAACCCGCGACGTTCAGCTTGGAAGGCTGACGCTCTACCAACTGAGCTATTCCCGCGGAAGTGGGCAGGGAAGGATTCGAACCTCCGAAGCGTTTCCGCAACGGGTTTACAGCCCGTCCCATTTGGCCACTCTGGAACCTGCCCAACTTAAGATGCATTTTCGTCGCCCTCAATCGGCCGGCCGGCGATCCCTCCTCTTCGGGGATATCCGCAGCCTGCAAACTCGCTCAATCCTCGATTCTAAGCCAGCGAAGGGACTCGAACCCCTGACCCGCTGATTACAAATCAGCCGCTCTACCTACTGAGCTACGCTGGCGTGCCCTCAACCTGACTGTCCGAATACCTTACTATATGGGGGAAATACGGAAAAATAGATGAAAAAAGGAAAAAGCTTCTCTCCTCGAGCTCGAATGTGTTCTTTTTTTCAGAGATTTAATCTGAAATATACAGAACGACCACGGGTATCCTAGAGGAAATCGAAATTCTTGTCAAGGGGTTCTTTTTATCGGCCCCTTCAGGCCCCTGGCCCTCTCCAGGTTCTCCCCGATACTCCGAAGGAAATCCACTGTGAAAATAAGGTACCGGGCCTTCTGGATGGGGGTCAGGACCCCGTCGAGGACGTCCTCGACCGCGTCGTCTTTCTCCCGGATCGCCCGGCGGGCCTCCCGGATCCGGGCGACCAGGACGAGGATCCTCTCCTCCCCCGCCGGAGTCGCGGCCAGCTCCGCCCGAAGGTCCCGCAGATCCAGGCCCATCTGGCGCTGGATGACGGCCTTTTCCTTCTCGACCCGGGTCAGGAAGGGATAGAGCTTGGCCGTCTGCTCCTCGGTGAGTTCGAGGGCGCGGGTCAGCCTGAGGAGATAAAGGTTGCTGATATTCTCCCTCAGCCTCATCCGGGCCTGCGGGTCACCCTGAAGGGCACCCTGGGCCGGAGCCCAGGTCCCCAGGGCCAGGACAAGAACGAGGACGGCGGCGGGCGCGTATTTTTTCATTTCGGACCTCCACGACCTGTTTCTCTCTCCAATTCCGAGGCGATGTACCGGAGTTCGTCCTCGCTCAAGCCCTCCCAGAAAAGAGGGTCATCGGCGGGGGGAACGGCGAGATCTTTTTCCGGGACCGGGGTCAGCTCCTCGATCGAAGCCAGGATTTCCCGGTTGACGAGGTTCCCGAACTCCGGGTTCGCTTCCGCCGCCTGGAGTAGCGGGGCCAGCGAATCCTCGTACGGAACCCAGGCCGTCTCCACGGTCCCGGCGGCGCGGCCGACCACGAAATATGTCCCGGCCGCGGCGATGGCCAGGAAACCGGCGGCCACCCAGGCCCATCTCCGGCGGGCGGAAAAGGGGACGCAGACGGTTCGGCGACCCGGCTCGATTCCCGCGAGCTTCGCCCTGAGCCTCTCCTCGAACCCGCTCCAGTATTCCGGAGAACGGTCCGCCGCCGATGCGGCGCCGGACTGAAGACGGACGAGGCCGGCCCGATAGGCCCGGCAACCGGGGCATCCCCGGAGATGGACCTCGAGACGGGCCTTCTTTGCCGGCGCAAGGGCCCCGTCGATGTCGTCCGAAAGCCGTTTTTTCGTCTTCTCACATCTCATGACCGGACCTCCCCGAGGTAGGGTTTGAGCCGGGCCTGGAGGAGCTTGCGGGTCTTGTGCATCCTCCAAGAGACCGTGTTTTTCGAACAGCCGATGGCCCTGGCCGCTTCGGCGTGGCTCAGGCCCTGGCTCACGACCAAATGGAAAGAGGCCCGGAAATGTTCCGGCAGGGACTCGATGGCCTCGTCCACCCGACCCTTGAGCTCGTTCAGGGCGGAGATCCCTTCAGGGGACGTGGAAGCGCCGCCGGCCGCGTCGGCGCCGGCCAGATTCTCGTCGAATTCCGCCCTGTCCTTCTCGCGGCTTCTCTTCCGCAGGAACGTCAACGAGGTATTGACGGCGATCCTGTAGAGCCAGGTGTAGAAACTCGAGCCCCGTCTGAACGAGGCGATCGACCTCCAAGCCGTCAAGAAAACCTCCTGGGCCAGGTCGTCGGCATCGGAATGATTCCCGGCCATCCGGAAGACGAGACCGTAGACCCTGCGCTCGTGGCGCCGGACGAGCTCGGCGAAGGCTTCCCGGCTGCCCCGCCGCGCGTCCTCCACGAGGTCGTCTTCCGGACGTTCATCCATCGCGTTCTCACTCGATTAGACGGATATTATAGTAAATCCTTTGAGTCCGGGCCAGGTTCGTTGACAAGCCCTTCGTCCAACTGCTATGATTTCCTTCTCCACACGAAAGGCTGAAGCGCCATGATCGAACGCTACACCCGCCCCGGGATGGGGGCGATCTGGACCGAAGAGAACAGGTACCGCAAGTGGCTCGAGGTCGAACTGGCCGTCTGCGACGCCTGGGCCGGGCTCGGTAAGATCCCCCGGCCCGCCCTCCGGGCCATCAAGGAAAAGGCCGGATTCTCCGTCGAGCGGATCGACGCCATCGAGCAGGTCGTCAAGCACGACATCGTCGCCTTCCTGACCTCGGTCGCCGAGAAGGTCGGGGCCGACTCCCGCTACATCCACCTCGGCCTGACCTCCTACGACGTCGTCGACACGGCCCTGTCCCTGCTCATCAAGGAGTCGCTGGAGACGGTCCTTGGCGACCTCCGCGCCTTCCGGCGGCTCTTGAAAAAACAGGCGCTCAAACACCGCAAGACCGTCTGCATCGGCCGGACGCACGGCATCCACGCCGAGCCCGTGACCTTCGGCTTCAAGCTCCTCGTCTGGTACGAGGAGGTCGGGCGCCACATCGGCCGCCTCGAAAACGCCCTGCGGACGATCTCCGTCGGACGGATCTCGGGTTCGGTGGGGACGTACATCCATCTCGACCCGAGGGTCGAGGTCATGGCCCTGAAGAAGCTCAAGCTCGAGCCGGCCAAGGTTTCGACCCAGGTCCTCCAGCGCGACCGCCACGCCGAAGTCCTCTCGGTCCTGGCCCTGCTCGCCTCCTCCATCGAAAAGTTCGCCGTCGAGATCCGCCACCTCCAGCGGACCGAAGTCCTCGAAGTCGAAGAGCCCTTCACCAAGGGGCAGAAGGGGTCTTCGTCCATGCCCCACAAGAAGAACCCCGTCCGCTCCGAAAGGATCTCGGGCCTGGCCCGCCTCGTCCGCGCCAACGCCCAGGTCGGCCTGGAGAACATCGCCCTCTGGCACGAGCGGGATATTTCCCACTCCTCGGCCGAGCGGATCGTTTTCCCGGATTCGTTCATCCTGACCGATTTCCTTCTGGCCGACGCCGCCGACATCATCGGGAACTGGGTCGTCCATCCCGACCGCATGAAGGCCAACGTCGGCGCGACGCGGGGCCTCATCTTCTCCCAGAGCGTCCTCCTGGCCCTGACCAAGAAGGGCCTGACCCGCGAGGAGGCCTACCAGGTCGTCCAGAGTAGCAGCCTCAAGGCCTGGAAGGACGGCCTCGATTTCCGCGAGCTCGTCGCCGCCGACCCCGACGTCACGCGCGTCCTCGGGCCGAAGGACATCGAGCGCTGCTTCTCCCTGGCCCCTTACCTCGACAAGATCGACTACATTTTCGAAAGGGTCTTCCGCGATGAAAGTTAGAATCCTCGTGTCATTCAAGGACAGCGTCCTCGACCCGCAGGGGCAGACCGTGAAGAACGCGCTTCACACCCTGGGCTACGCCGCCGTCAAGGACGTCCGTCAGGGCAAGGTCTTCGAGCTCGAGCTCGAAGGGGCGACGAAGAAAGAGGCCGAGGCCCTCGTCCCCGAGATCGCCCGACGGGTCCTGGCCAACCCCATCATCGAGAAGTTCGACTGGCAGATCATCAAGGGCCGGTAAGGGCCGCCGTCATGAAATTCGGAGTCGTCCAATTCCCCGGTTCCAACTGTGACTTCGACACGTTCCACGTTCTGCGGAACGTCATGAAGCGGGAAACGGCCCTGCTCTGGCACAAGGACCACGACCTCCAGGGCGTCGACTGCGTCGTCCTGCCGGGAGGTTTCTCCTACGGCGACTACCTCCGCTCGGGGGCCATCGCCCGCTTCTCCCCTCTCATGCAGGAAGTCAAGGCCTTCGCCCGCGCCGGCGGCCACGTCCTGGGCATCTGCAACGGTTTCCAGATCCTCCTCGAGCTCGGCCTCCTGCCCGGGGCCATGATCCGGAACAAGAACCTCAAGTTCCTCTGCCAGCACGTCCACATCCGGATCGAGAACGAGAAGACGGACTTCACCCGGGCCGGCCGCAAGGGCCAGGTCCTCCGCATCCCCATCGCCCACTTCGACGGCAACTACTACGCCGCGGCCCGCGTCCTGAAGGACATCGAGAGACACCGGCAAGTCGTCTTCCGCTACTGCGACGCCGAGGGGAACATCACCGAGGAGGCCAACGTCAACGGCTCCCTCGGGAATATCGCCGGCATTCGGAACCGGGAAGGCAACGTCCTCGGCCTGATGCCCCACCCGGAGCGGGCCTCGGAGGCCCTCCTCGGGAGCAAGGACGGCCGGACGATCTTCGCCTCCCTCATCCTCAGCCTCGAACGGCGGAAACCGGCCCGCCGCCCCGTCCTCCGGGAAAGGGCCCGCCATGATTGACAAGAAGACCCTCGACCAGCACGGCCTCACCGAAGACGAATACGGGCTCATCGTCGGCCTGATCGGCCGGGAGCCGAACCTGACCGAGCTCGGCATCTTTTCGGTCATGTGGTCGGAGCACTGCGGCTACAAGAGCTCCCGCGTCCATCTCAAGAAGCTGCCGACCGAAGGGAAGCACGTCGTCCAAGGGCCGGGTGAGAACGCCGGCATCCTCGACATCGGCGACGGCCAGGTCATCGTCTTCAAGATCGAATCCCACAACCACCCCTCCTTCATCGAGCCCTACCAAGGTGCGGCCACGGGCGTCGGCGGCATCCTGCGCGACATTTTCACCATGGGCGCCCGGCCCATCGCCGTCCTTGACTCCCTGCGCTTCGGCCCTCCCGACGACCCTAAGAACAGGTCGGTCATGGAGGGCGTCGTGTCCGGCATCGCCGGCTACGGAAATTCGATCGGCGTCCCGACCGTCGGCGGCGAGGTCTATTTCAACCCGTGCTACGATCTCAATCCCCTGGTCAACGTCTTCTGCCTGGGCCTGGCCGACAAGGACAAGATCTTCTACGCCAAGGCCGAGGGCGCCGGAAACAAGGTCCTCTACGTCGGGGCCAAGACGGGCCGGGACGGCATCCACGGCGCGACCATGGCCTCGGCCGAATTCGGCAAGGAGACCGAGCACAAGAGGCCGAACGTCCAGGTCGGCGACCCCTTCAAGGAAAAACTCCTCCTCGAGGCCTGCCTCGAGGTCATGGACCGCGGCCTCATCGTCGGCATCCAGGACATGGGCGCCGCCGGCCTGACCTGCTCGACGACCGAGATGGCGGACAAGGGCGGCATGGGCATCGTCGTCGACCTCGACAAGGTCCCCCAGCGGGAAGCCGGGATGACCCCCTACGAGATCCTGCTCTCGGAATCCCAGGAACGGATGCTCATCGTGGCGGCCCCGGAGAAGGTCGCGGCGGTCCAGGAAATCTTCGCGAAATGGGATCTGGACGCGCCCGTCATCGGCGAGGTCGTCGAGGGCGGACGGGCCCGGATCAGCTTCAAGGGCGAGGTCGTCGTCGACATCCCGGTCGACGCCGTCGTCAACCTCTGTCCCGCCTACAATAGGCCGAGCCGGGCGCCGGCCGTGCTTCCGAGCCCGGCGGACCTCCCTCCCCTGCCCCTCCCCGGCGATTACGGGGACGTGTTCCTGAAGCTCCTGGCCTCGCCGACGATCGCCGACAAGGAATGGGTCTTCCGGCAATATGATCACATGGTCCAGGTGAACACGGCCTTCCTGCCCGGCGCCGACGCGGCCCTGCTGCGGATCAAGGGCTCGAAGAAGGCCCTGGCCGTGTCCTTGGACGGCAATTCCCTCTACACCCGGCTCGACCCGAAGACGGGGGCTAAGATCGCGGTCGCCGAAGCCTGCCGTAACCTCGTCTGCGTCGGGGCCCGGCCGGTCGGCGTCACCAACTGCCTGAATTTCGGCAACCCCGAAAAGCCCGAGGTCATGTGGCAGTTCGAGCAGGCGGTCGACGGCATGGCCGAGGCCTGCCGGGCCTTCGGCATCCCGGTCACGGGCGGCAACGTCAGCTTCTACAACGACACGGAGGGGCTGTCCATCCACCCCACGCCCGTGCTGGGGATCGTCGGCATCCTCGACGACATCCGCAAGGCCGTGAGTCCGGGCTTCAAGGCCGCCGGCGACGCCGTCGTCCTCCTCGGCGAGAACATGGAGGAGCTGGGCGGGTCGGAGTATATCCGCATCGTTCATAACCTCGAGGCCGGCGCTCCGCCGGCCATGGACCTCGAACGGGAGAAGCGGCTCCAGGAATTCCTGCTCGAGGCCATGGGCGCCGGGCTCGTCCGCTCCGCCCACGACCTCGCCGAGGGCGGCCTGACCGTGGCCCTCGCGGAATGCGCTTTCCACGGCGCCCGAAAAACGGGTTGTGAAGTCGACCTCACCGACACCCTCCGCCCCGACGCCCTGCTTTTCGGCGAAACTCAATCCCGCATCGTCATCACCTGCCGCCCGGCGAACCTCGGCCGCTTCCTGAAAACGGCCGCGGCCCGCGGCGTTCCGGCGAAATCCATCGGCCGGACGGGCGGTCGCGACATCGCGGTCAGGCAAAAAGGCCGGGAGCTCCTCCGCGTCCCCGTCGAAAAAGCCTACCGGGCCTGGAAAGACGCCCTGCCGAACTTTTTCAAGGTCCGGACTTAGGGGAGGATCATGAACGACGTCGTCTTCCGGAGTCAACGGAAAAGGGGCCGCATCGCCGTCTTCCTGTCCGGCCGCGGCTCGAACTTCATGGCCATCCGCGAGGCCGTCGGAAAGGGCGCGATCGACGCGGACATCGGCCTCGTCTTCAGCAATAAAGAGGATGCCCCGGGCCTCGTCAAGGCCCGCGAATGGGGCCTTGAGGCCCTCTCTCTCAACCCCAAGCTCTTTGCCGCCCGGGAGGACTACGACCGGGCCATCATCCGGGAGCTCGAACAGAGGCGGATCGACCTCATCTGCCTGGCCGGCTACATGAAAGTCCTCACGCCGGAGCTCTGCGACGCCTTCCGACACAGGCTGATCAACGTCCACCCCGCCCTCCTGCCGTCATTCCCGGGCCTCCACGTCCAGCAGAAAGCCATCGACTGGGGCGTCCGCTTCTCGGGCTGCACGGTCCACTTCGTGGCCGCCGAGGTCGACATGGGCCCCATCATCCTCCAGGCCGTCGTCCCCGTCCTCCAGGACGACACGGAGGAAACCCTGGCCGCCCGCATCCTCGTCGAAGAACACCGGATCTATCCGGAAGCCGTCCGACTCTACTTCGAGGGCCGCATCGAGGTCAGGGGACGGCGCGTCTTCGTCCTCGAGCCCGGGGCCTGAGCCCGGCTCCATCGCGCGATGTCCGGCAAGAAGATGGTCTTCAAGAAAAAACTCAAGCGGACCGGCCTGGCCGTCGCGCTCGTCATCGTCTTTGCCGCGACTTGGGTGGTCCTCGACCGTACGGAACATCGTCCCGGCTGGCTCACCGTCGAAGCGCCGGCGGCCGCGGTCGTCGGGCAGCCGCTCGAAATCAAGGTCACCCTGAAAAAATCCGTCAAGGGACGAGCCTTTGGCTCGCCACTCGCCCGTGGCCTATATCCACGGGCGAGTACTGCGGAAGTGGACCCCCCGGGCAAGCCCGCCCTCATCGCTTCGCGCATGAGGACTGCAAAGCCCGGGACCCCGGCCGCTGTCGAAGCAACCCAAATCGTCTGCACACTTCATAGAGCGGGAGCCGACCGGAAGATCCGGGGGTACCTCGCCTCCTCCGGACCGACGCGCGAGGCGGCCGGGGGGGGAACCTTCTCGTTCATCTTCAAGGTCCCGGAACGGGAGGACATGGCCTTCGCTTCCGCCATCATCTTCCTGAGTCCGACGGGCGAATGGCAGGACGGGACGCGGGCCGTCAGCACGAAGCTGATGCCGGTCAAGAGGGATGGCACGGCCGCACAAAACCTGGGACTCGAAAAAACCCGGGTCTATCATTATTCGACCGCCGCAGAGTCCGCGGCAGCGAAGGCGGCCGAGCGGGGCCCGCGGCGCGGTTCCTCGCCGTGGGCCCATCCCATCATTTTCGTCATCCTCATCTCTTCGGCAGCCCTCTGCCGGGCGAAGGCCGGCCGCAAGAGGCCGGATGTGTCCCCGGGAGAGACGAGGGAGCGGACGATCTGGCTGGCGTTCGCGGCCGTCTTCGTCTTCAGCGCCTTCCTCGAGCTCTCCGGCGTCGTCGGGCACCTGGCCGCGTGGGGCCGCCGGCTGGCCGAGGAGGGAAACCTCTACGATCTCCGCAAGCCTTACCAGAAAGCGGCCATGGCCACCGTGGCCGCCGCGGCGCTGGGGCTTTTCTTGCTCTTTCTCCGAGCGATGAGGAAGCCGGGTTCCCACCGCTTCGTATGGGGAGTCGGGATCGGCCTCGCCGCCTACCTCTCGGTATCCTTCGTCAGCGTGCTCTCCTTCCACGCCATCGACGTGGTCGGGGGCATGACCTGGCATGGGGTCTCTCCCGTGGATACGGCCAGGGGCATGGGCGCGCTGATCTCGCTCATCTCGGCCGTCGCAGCGCAGAGGTCGAGAAAGGGAACTCCGGGCGGATAAACCCGCCCTTCGTTCCGCCTACTGGATTATTTTTGGCGGAGCCATCTTGGGCGGACGGCCGAAGACCCTGGCGTAGATCTCCGGGTAGGCGTCTTTCCCGCCGAGCATGAGGCAAGTGAGCGGCAGGACTTTCTTGGCCAGACGGGACATCTCGGCCGCCGCGCGTCGGATCTCCCATTGGGCGGTGGCGTCCTGGCGAAGCCGGGAGATGTGGTAGAGCTCGCGGACGTTGACCTTGAGCAGGGCCCGGCGCCGGTGGGCGTTGGTCAGGACATAGTCGGCCGCCGGCCCGATCTCTTTTTCGAGCACAGCGTGGGCCTCGTTCGTCCGGTCGATGATGGCTCGGAATTCTTTCTCGGCGCCGATCTCCAGGACCGAGGGCGGCACGGTCACGCCCAGTCCGGGGTCGTAGCGCTGCCAGGTCAGCGTCGCCATCCGGTGCCTTTTGAGCTGGGCGAAACACGAGGCGGAGACGACGAGATCGTAGACGAGGTCGGCGTGCTCGAATTCGCGCGGCGGAAAATCGTAGAATTCCATCCGCTTGAAAGCCCGGCGGACGATGTCCTTCCGGTCGGCCGGGCCGGCCTTCTTGGCCCGGTCCAGGCATTCCTTATAAGAGAGGCGCGTGACGGTGTGGAGAAGGGCGGCGATGACGCTTGCGTCCCCGTCGGCCGCAAAGCCGGCCAGAACGACTTCTTTGGCCTCGCCTCCCCGCCGTTTCCCTCGGTGCGCCGGCGGCGCGAACCCGTCCGCGGCGGCCACGTCGGCATAGGTCTTCGCGTCGAATTCGCTCGGGTCGGTGAACAGGATGATGGACGGGGCGGCGCCCTTGGCCAGGGCAAGGATCTTGGCGTTGAACGCCCGGAGCTCCTCGAGGCCCTTGGCCGCGAAACGACGGACGAGGAGCTCGAGGTTGCGGGCGTTCAGGGTCAGGCCGAGCTGGCCTTCCGTAGCCAGGCTGACGATGTAGCGAGCGTCTTCCTTGGCCCAGCCGTCGAGGACGGAGTGGTTTTTCGGGTTGGCTGCGGCATCCGCGTATTTCTCGAAGACGAACGGCTTGAGGCGTTCGTAGAGCCGGTGATAGAGGGCGTTCTGGGCCTTGACCGTCCCGACGAAGAGGTCCTCCTTCCCCGCCCGGCGCACCTCTTCGGGGATGACGAAGTCCGCGCCGAGGGTGATGTATCTCTGCGACTTCTCCGTAAACGAGCAGAGCCGGAAGCGCTCGATCTCCTCGATGGCCAGCCGGCTCACGCCGATGACGTCGAAATTGAAGACGGCGTGCTCGGCGACCGAGTGGTGACCCATCTTGAAGATGATGGACTGGTTGGAGCGCCGGGCCCGCTCGACCTCGGTCCGGGCCGCGGCCCTGAGCTCGTCGGCCGGGCGCGGGTCGCGCGAGATCCGAGCATACGCCGCGGCCAAGGTCTCGGGCGTAACGTCCTCGCGGGGCGGCGAGTTCTTCTTGAGCTCGTCGAGGACGGCGCTGTCGACGTTGTATCCGGCCAGGACGACTTTCATCGTTCCTCTACCTTAGAAGGCGTTGAAGGAATTGTCAAATCGGGCCTCGGGAACGCCACCCGTTTTTGGCCATGATGGGGACCACCCATATCCCCCGGCCCCCGGGAACCAGTCCCGGCGGTCGGTCAGGGAATCTTAGAAAGAAGGGGGACATGTACTTTGGGTACGTGTCCCCCTTCTTGTCGACAAGGAAGAATCTCGCGTACGCGGAAACCTTCCATGCATGGAAGGTTTGGAGTAACCTAGAAAGCAGAGGGACAGGACGATGAAGAACCGGGAAGTCGCCGACCTGTTCGACAGGATCGCCGACGCCCTCGAGATCAAGGGCGAGACGGGGTTCAAAGTCGTCGCCTATCGGAAGGCCGCCCGCATCCTCCAGGACATGACCGAGGACGTCGAAACGGTCGCCCGTGACGGCCGGCTGGAGACGATCCCAGGCATCGGCGAGGGGCTGGCCAAGAAGATCGGCGAATACCTCGAAACCGGGACAATGACGAAATATCGTGAGGTCATGACGGGCGTCCCGGAGAGCCTCCTCGGCCTGCTCGAGATCCAGGGTCTCGGCGGCAAGACCGTCCATCTCATGAACAAGGAGCTCGGGGTCAAGGACCTCGCCGGCCTCAAGCGCGCGATCGCCGACGGATCGCTGGCCGAACTCTACGGCATGGGCGAGAAAAAAGTCGAGAACATTCGCAAGAGCATCGGAACGCGGGAGCGCGTGGCGGAGCGGATCTCCATCTGCGAAGCGGCCCTCGTCGCCGACGAGGTTATCGCCTATCTCGAAAAGGCGCCCGGTATCAGCCGCGTCTCGGCCGCCGGGTCCCTCCGCCGCATGAAAGAGACCGTCGGCGACATCGATATCCTGGCCTGCGGGAAAAACGGCAAGGAGATCATCCGCTACTTCGCTCACAACCCGAACGCGGTCCGCATTCTGGCGGAGGGCGATACCAGAGGTTCGATCGTCGTCCGGGCGGGCGAGATGGAGCGTCAGGTCGACCTTCGCATCGTCGATGAGTCGGAATACGGCGCCGCCCTCCTCTACTTCACGGGCTCCAAAGCCCACAACATCAAGCTCCGCGGCCTGGCCAAGGACCGCGGCCTGAAGATCTCCGAGTACGGGGTTTTCCGCGGCACGAAGCGCCTGGCGTCCCGGGAGGAGGAGGACTGTTACCGGGTCCTGAGGATACCCTGGATCGCGCCGGAAATGCGCGAGGACCGCGGCGAGGTCGAGTTCGGCTTGGCAGGCCGCCTGCCCCGCCTCGTCGAGACCGGGAACATCAAAGGCGACCTCCATGTCCACACCCGGGCGAGCGATGGCAACCTGTCGCTGACCGAAATCGTCGATCTCGCCCGCAAAATGGGTTATTCTTATGTCGCGATCTGCGACCACTCCCAGGCGGCTAAATACGCCCACGGCCTCGCGGCCGACCGGCTCGCCGCCGAGATCGACGAGATCGCGGCGCTCAATAGAACGCTCAAGGGATTTCGGGTCCTCAAGGGAAGCGAGGTCGACATCCTGGCCGATGGTTCCCTCGATTTCCCCGACGAGCTCCTCGGCCGGTTGGATTTCGTCGTCGCCGCCGTCCATTCGGGCTTCAAGAAGAACGTCACCGAGCGGATGCTCAAGGCCTTGGAGAATCCCCATGTCCGGACGATCGCCCATCCGACGGGCCGACTGATCTCCGGACGCGAAGGCTACGACGTGGACATCGATAGGGTCATCGATGGGGCGGCGCGCTGCGGCAAGGCGCTCGAGCTCAATTCCTACTACGACCGGCTCGACCTCGACGAGCTCAATCTCAAGAAAGCGAAAGAGAAGGGCGTTAAGATCACGATCGGCACGGACACCCATTTCGCCGACGGCCTGGCCATGATGCGGTACGGCCTGGGTATCGCCCGGCGGGCCTGGCTCGAGCCGGGCGATATTCTGAATTGTCTCGGCGCCGATGCGCTCCTGGGAAAAAGATCTAGCCTTTCATGACCCCGATGGGGACGACCTTGGCGACGAGGCGGCCGAGCCCGACCTCGTGGGAGACGCGGACGACCTCGTCCACGTCCTTGTAGGCCTCGGCGGCCTCCTCGGCGACACCCTTCCAATTCGTCGCTTTGAGCTCGATCCCCTTGCGGGCCAGGTCATCCCGGATCCTCTCGCCGCGAAAACGGCGGACAGCCTCGTGCCGGGACATGACCCGGCCGGCGCCGTGGGCCGTGGAGCTGAAACTCAGGTCCTCGGCCTCCTTCGTCCCAGCCAGAATAAACGACGCCGTCCCCATGCTGCCGGGGATGATGACCGGCTGGCCAACGGAGCGGTAGCATTCGGGGATCTCGGGGCGGCCCGGGCCGAAGCTCCGCGTCGCCCCCTTCCGGTGGACGACGAGCCGCCTCGACCGTCCGCCCGCTTCGTGGGTCTCGACCTTGGCCACGTTGTGGCAGACGTCGTAGACCTGGTCCATCCCCTTGGAGCTGCCGAGGACCCGGGCGAAGACGTCGCGGACCCAGTGGGCGATCATCTGGCGGTTGGCAAAGGCATAGTTGACCGCCGCGCACATCGACCGGTAATACTGCTGACCCTGGGGGGACTTGAAGGGGGCGTGGACGAGCTCGCGGTCGGGCAGGCCCTTGACGCCGAAAGCGTTTTCCATGACCTCGATGTAATCGGTGGCCACCTGGTGGCCGAACCCCCGGCTGCCGCAGTGGATCATGACCAGGACCTGGCCGGCCGCGCGGATGCCGAACACCCGGGCCGCGACCTCGTCGTAGACCTCGTGGACCTTCTGGATTTCCAGGAAGTGGTTTCCGGAACCCAATGTCCCGAGCTGGGGAAGGCCTCTCTCCATAGCCCTGTCCGAAATGGCGTCCACGGCGGCGTCCTTCATCCGGCCGTACTCCTCGGTCCGCTCGAGGTCCTCTTTCCGTCCGTAGCCGTTCTCAACGGCCCACTCGGCACCTTTGACCAGGATCTCCTTAAGGATACTCCGGCTGAGCTTGGTGACGCCCCCCTTCCCCACGCCTGCGGGAACCTCCTTGAAGATCTCGGCCAGGAGCTCCTTGCGCTTGCCGGCGACGTCCGTCTCCGTGTAATCGGTCTTGAGCAGGCGGACGCCGCAGTTGATGTCGTAGCCGACGCCTCCCGGCGAGATGATGCCCGAGTCGAGGTCGAAGGCGGCCACGCCGCCGATCGGGAAGCCGTAGCCCTGGTGGGCGTCGGGCATGACGTAGGACATCCGCTCGATGCCGGGCAGGCAGGCGACGTTCCGGGCTTGCGTGAGGGTCATGTCGCGGCGGATGTCGTCGAGGAGACGGGCCGACGAGTAGATGACGGCCGGGACCCTCATATCGCCCTGTTTCGGAATTTCCCAGACGTTGTCGCTGATTTTCCGGAGTTCCATGGCTTTCCTCACATGTCCACGACGACCTGGACGGTAAAGCCGCCGCACTCTTCGATCTTCAGTTCGTTATAGGTCACGGCCTTCACGTCACCGAAGAGTTCGTAGCGGTCGGACAGGGTGTCGCCGCCGAGGAGGGCCTCGAGGCTGTAACCCTCGAATTCCGGACGGATCCTGAGCCCGTCGACTTTCGCCAGGAGGAACTGCTTGGTCTCGAAGAGGTAGATGGTTTCGCCGAGAAACTTGACCAGGAGTTGCTCCCTGTCGATGCCCCTGACGTGGACGAAATGACGGACCCTCGGTTCGACCTTCGACCAATCCCACATAAACGACGACATGGCTAGGGCGGCGTTCCCGAACGCCTCCTCGAGCGTCGCCCCATAGGCCTGGAACTTGCCGTCGGCGGTGTGGGGCAGAATCCTGTACTTGTCCATAGCGGTCGGGGCTATCTCTAAAGGAATCTTACCCCAACCGCCCCGAAAAGTCAGCCTTCCCCCGGTTTGAAGGCCCTTGTTCATTGACACTGTCGCCGGGTCTCCGTTATAGTCTTTGGGCCCATGTTCATCGTCAAACTCAACGCGGTCCAGTCGCTCGCCCTGGCAGTCGTCGTCTATTTCATCGGCACGGCCATCCGGCGCCGCGTCCCTCTCCTGATGCGCTTCAGCATCCCCGCTCCGGTCGTCGGCGGCCTCCTTTTCGCCGTGTTGGCCACGGTCCTGCGCCTGAGCGGCATCATCGGGTTCGAGTTCGAGGAAACCCTCCAAAGGGCCCTGATGATCATGTTTTTCACGACGATCGGCATGGGGGCAAGCGCGACGCTCCTGAGGAAGGGCGGCGGCGCGCTGGCTCTCTTCTTCGGCCTGGCCTGTGTTCTGGCCGTCCTCCAAAACGTGTTCGGCATCGTGCTGGCCAAGACGATGGGAGTGAACCCCCTCTACGGGATCCTCGCCGGCGCGGTCTCGCTGATGGGAGGCCTGGGAACGGCGGGCGCCTTCGGCCCCGAATTCGAGGCCTGGGGCGTCGTCGGGGGGGAAGTCTCGGCCATCGCCTGCGCCACGTTCGGCATGGTCGCCGCCAGCCTCCTCTGCGGGCCCTTCGGAGAAACCGTCATCCGGAAATTCCGCATCCCCACGCCGGGCCACGAGCGCCATGAACCCAAACTCGACGTAACCCCGCCCGGCGAGGAGTCCTCGGAGATCTCGGCGGATTCCCTCCTGCGGAGCCTGGCCTTCATTCTGGTCGCCATGGCCGTCGGCGTCGTCGTCAGCGCTCACTTCCAGAAAAAAGGATTCACCCTGCCCGTCTACATCGGGGCGATGATCGTGGCCGTGATCATCCGTAACGGGATGAACCTGACCTTGCTCCGCGACAAGATCGAGGATCGGACGGTCGGCCTCCTCTCGGAGATCTCCCTGGCCATGTACATCACCATGGCCATTAACGGGATGAAGCTCTGGGAATTGGTCAACCTGGCTCTCCCCTTGCTCGTCATCCTGATCGGTCAGATCGTTCTCATGGTCCTCTTCTGCTACCTCTGCGTCTTCCTGGTCATGGGCCGCGATTACGAGGCCATGATGCTGTCCGTGGGGATGATCGGCTTCGGGATGGGCGGGACATCGAACGCCCTCATCAACATGAACGCCATATCCCAGAAATATGGCCCGGCGCCCCGGGCCTTTCTCATCGTCCCCATCGTAGGCGCGTTCCTGATTGACTTCGCTAATGCCCTCATCATCATGACGATGGGGAACTGGCTGAAGCCCTGAACCGCGGGCTCCGGCGGGGACTTCCCTGTCGGTTGCGGCCCTCCCCTACTTGACGTCGGCAACGACGGCGTTCAGGACCTTCCTGGACTCCCTCTCCTGGACGAAGAAGACAACCTTGAGGCCTTGGCGCGGGATGGCGTTGCGCCGGACCTCCCATTTGAAGTCCGGGACCCGGGTGTAGGTCTTCTCGAACTCGGTCAGGTAGGCGTCGGCGTCCTTTTCCGAGGCGGCCAGGTCGAAGGTCGCCGCTTTCGTCGCCGCCGGGTCGACCGTGAGGAGGTCGCGGACGACCATTTTGTGATAGACGATGCCGTTCGAGCCCTTGTGCTCCTGCTCGTCCTGGACGAGGACGAGGTGGTATTCGGCTCCCGGCACGGTCTTGTCGAAATCGTAGGAAACCTTGACCGTGTCTCCGGCCAGAGAGGCCCGGACTTTTGGAGAGACGGCCGGGGGCGCGGAAAGGAGCGGTTCGATCGCAGCCCTGTACTGCGCGAACTTGCCCTCGGCCGCTCCGCGGTTCCCTCCGCCCAGGGTCTTGTTGGTCCCGTCGATGACGACCGTCGGCGTACTGTTGACGCCGTAGACGTCCTGCCGGTTCTTGGTGGCCGGATTCATCATCGGGTCGGGCCGGGGGATGGGAAGA
The DNA here is from genome assembly GCA_014894455.1 of Acidobacteriota bacterium. Lineage (GTDB taxonomy): Bacteria > Acidobacteriota > Aminicenantia > Aminicenantales > Saccharicenantaceae > RBG-16-66-30. Next base: position 70,030 of record JADBLN010000116.1, read on the forward strand.
TGGTAGACGAGGACGGCCAGGTACTTCGCCGGTACGGCTTCGACGAGTCCGTCGAAGGCGAGGTCGGCGCCGACGCAGGGGGGACACTCCGAGCCCGTGAAGAGTTCGGCGAGCACGGCCTTGCCTTTCCAGTCGGCCGGAGCCTTGAACGGCTCGGGGCGGAAGGGCAGGGCTTTGAACTTGGCCTCGAGCGCCGCCTCGAAACCATCGGCCTGGCCGTGGATCTTGACGTAGAGCGCCTTGGCCCTGTCGGCCGCGTCCTCGTAGTTCTCGACGGCCGCCGTGAGGTAGGCGTCATAAGCCCCTTCGACTTTGCCCGTCCTTTCGAGGACCGCGGCCAGCACGTATTGATAGTTGCCGCCGGTCGGGCCGCCGGCTTTTTTATAACTATCGAGCGCCCCCGTGGCCTTGGCCGCGTCCCCGGCATTCAGGTAGGCCTTGGCCCCCAGGAGCTCGAACGCGTTGGTGACTTGGGACTTGAAGAATCCCCGCTGGTCCTGCGGAATCCCCTCGTAGACCGCGGGGTCCTCGGCGGCCTTGAGGGCTTCCTCCCTGTATTTCAGGATGACGGTCAGGACCGCGGCCTTGTCGAAAGCCCCGAGCTTCGGATGGCCGAGGATCTGGTCCGCCGCCATGATGGGATTCTGGAGGCGGGCCGGCCCCCGTGCCTTGGCCATGAAGTCACTCTGGAGGGAGAGGACGGACTCTAAGGTTTCGGCCAGCTCGATCTTGGCCTCCACGATGCTTCCCTCGATCGCTACCGCGAACTGGCTGTTCGGGTAAGCGGCCTTGATCCTTTCGAATTCCCTGATCCGGGCCGCGGCGTCCTTGATCTCGTAGGCCGCGACGAGCTCCTTGTACTCGGGAGGAGGGGCTTGCCGGCCCTGGGCGAGGGCCTGGCTCGAAGCCAGCGCTCCCAGTACTATAATAAGGATGAGCACCGCTTGAAATCGTGTTTTCAAATTCATGGGGGCCTCCTCGGAAAAAGTCCATTATATAGGAATCACTCCGGAAAAAAAGAGGACCGGGGGGTTTTGGCGCCGTCGAACGTATCAGTCGAACAGGCCAGCGAGGACGGCGCCGCAGGAGGGACAGCGGGACTCGCGCAGGGCGTTGCCGACGACCAAGAAACCCCGCCGGCGGATGAGAACGAAGCCGCACGTCGCGCAGAGCGTGTCTTCCGATTCGCCGGGGACGTTGCCGATGTAGATGTGCCGGAGGCCCTCCCGCCGGCCCGCTTCGGCCGCGGCTCCGAGGGTGGCGGCGGGCGTCGGCGGCGCCTGGGTATATTCGTAGTCCGGGTGGAACCGGCTGAGGTGCCAGGGGATGTCGGGGTCCACGGAGACGACGAACCGGGCGATCGCCGCAAGCTCCTCCCCGCCGTCGTTGAGGTCCGGGACGACGAGGGTCGTGACCTCGACCCAGATGCCGAGCCGGCGCATCAGGCGGATGGTTTCGAGAACGGGCTCGAGCCGGGCGCCGCAGATCTTTTTATAGGTTTCGTCCTTGAACGCCTTGAGGTCGACGTTGGCGGCGTCGAGATAAGGTCGGATCGTCTCCAGGGCCTCGGCCGTCATGTAGCCGTTGGTGACGAAATTGTTGAGAAGGCCCGCCTCCCGGGCCAGCCGGGCCGTGTCGAAAGCGTACTCGAAAAAGATCGTCGGCTCGGTGTAGGTGTAGGAGATGCTCCGGCAGCCCTGGTCGAGGGCGGCCCGGACGACGTCCTCGGGCGCGAACGGCTCTCCCGCGATCCCGCCGCCCTTGCGGCGCGGCGCCTGCGAGATCTCCCAGTTCTGGCAGAAGCCGCAGCGGAAATTGCAGCCCGGCGTCGCGATGGATAGGGCCTTCGAACCGGGATAAAAATGATAGAGCGGCTTCTTTTCGATGGGGTCGACGTGGGCGGCGACGACTTCGCCGTAGACGAGCGTCTGGAGACGGCCGCCGCGGTTCTCGCGGACGCCGCATATCCCCTGCTTGCCGGGCGCGATGACGCAGCGATGGGCGCAGAGGCCGCAGCCGGCCTGGCCGCCTTCGAGCGGCTTCCAGAGCATCGCCTCGCGGGTCATTTCAGTTTTCCGCCTAAAATAAGGGTCTCGGTCGACGGGCAGAACCGCCGCAGGAAGCACTCCGGGCACTTCGGCTTGCGCGCCTGACAGAGAGCCCGGCCGTGTTCGACGAGCAAGAAATTGAAATCCAGCCAGTCGTCCTTGGGCGCCACGGCCAGAAGGTCGCGCTCGATCTTCTCCGGGTCCTCGTGCCGGCTTAGGCCGAGCCGCCGGGACAGACGCCGAGCGTGGGTGTCGACGGCGATCCCCTCGGCCTTGCCGTAGCCCGCCGACAGGACGATGTTGGCCGTCTTGCGAGCGACCCCGGGCAGCGTCACGAGCGCGGCCATGGAATCCGGGACGGCGCCGCCGAACTCCTCGACGATCCGGCGGGCCGCGCCGATGATATTCTTGGCCTTGTTCCGGAAAAAACCGGCCGAGCGGATCTCCTGCTCGAGCTCGGTCCGGTCGGCCCGGGCGAAGGCAACCGCCGTCGGGTATTTCCGGAAAAGGCCCGGCGTGATCCGGTTGACCCGCTCGTCGGTGCACTGGGCGGCCAAGATCGTGGCGACGAGGATCTGGAGCGGATTCTGGAACTCAAGGGCCGTGCGGGGCTGCGGATATCGCTCTCGGAGAAGCCGGATGACCGGCCCGATGCGTCGGGACGCACTGTCCATGCCCCCTCCCCGCCTTCCCGCGTCAGGGCCCGACGTGGAAGTTGAAGAATTTCTCGGCCGTCTTCTCGCCCTGGGCCTGGGCCACGGCGATGTAGGACGGGTACATCTCCCCGATCTCGAAGGACTCGCCGGCGAGAGCGGCCTTGACGTTCTCTTCGGTCATCTTTTTCATGTCGCGACTCTCCTTCAGGAGATTTCTAGCATGGCTTGGATCGAGCCCCGGGCCCGGTCGCCGATGTCTTTGGGGACCTCGATCCGGCTGGTCCCGGTCTCGAGGGCCCGCAGGACCTTGGCCAGGGTCGTCATCTTCATGTGGGCGCAGAGCGCGGTCTCCCGGGCCGGATAGAATTTCACGGCCGGGTTCTCCTTGCCCAGGCGGTAGAGGATGCCCTTCTCGGTGCCGATGATGACCTCGCGGCAGGAGGTTGCCCGCGCCTCAAGGACCATCTTCCCGGTCGAGAGAACCTTGTCGGCGAGGTCGATGACGTCGAGGGGGCACTCCGGGTGGACCCAGACCTCGGCCCCGGGATGGAGGGCCCGGGCGTCCCGGATGTCCCGTGGGGTGAACCTGTGATGGACGTAGCAGTAGCCGTCCCAGGCGATGAGCCGCTTTCCCGTTTCCCGGGCGACCCAGGCGGCCAGGTTCTTATCGGGAACGAAGAGGGCTTCATCGACGCCCAGGGAGTTGACTACGTTTACGGCGTTGCTGGACGTGCAGCAGATGTCGCTTTCGGCCTTGACCTCGGCGCTGGTGTTGACGTAGCAGACGACCTTGAGCCCCGGGTAGCGCTCTTTCCAGGCGCGGAGCTCGCGGCCGTTGATCATGTCGGCCATCGGGCAGCCCGCTTCGGCCTCGGGCAGGAGGACCGTCTTGCCGGGAGCGAGGACAGCGGCCGTCTCGGCCATGAAGTGGACGCCGCAAAAGACGATGAGGTCGGCGTCGAGCCCGGCGGCCTTGCGGCTGAGCCCGAGGGAGTCCCCGACGAAGTCGGCCGCGTCCTGGACCTCGGGGATTTGATAGTTATGGGCCAGGATGACGGCGTTTTTCCGCCGCTTGAGCTCGCCGATCCTTTCGAGGATGTCCGCCGTTTTCAATCGTCCTCCCGGCTCAGGCCTTGGTCCCGAGCGGTTTCCCGCAGTGGATGCAGGCCGCGTCGCCCTTTTTTGTGATCCCGCCGCAGGAGGGGCATTCCTCGAACTCGATGTGGCAGGCGCGGCAGAAGGTCTTGTCCTCCTCTTCGAGGGAGCTCTCGCAATAGGGGCAGGCGCAGCCTTCGTGTTCGTGGAGGTCGACGGGCCCGTGTTCGCTGGGCGCGCGGCCCGCCCGCTTATCCTGGAAATTCTTGATGGCTTCGTGGAGGGCGTCGGCGCCGAGGTTCGAGCAGTGCATCTTGTTCTTGGGCAGACCGCCGAGCTCTTCGGCCACGAGGTCGTTGGTGATGGCCATGGCCTCGTCGAGCGTCTTGCCCTTGGCCATCTCGCTGACCATGCTGGAGACGGCGATGGCGGCGCCGCAGCCGAAGGTCTGGAACTTGACGTCGGCCAGCCGGTCGTCCTCGACCTTGATGTAGAACGTCATCATGTCGCCGCAGACGGGGTTGCCCACCTGCCCGACTCCGTCGGCGTCGGCGAGGACGCCCACGTTGCGGGGGTTGGCGAAATGGTCCATGACTTTATCGCTGTACATTATGAGCCTCTCTCTTTCAGGAATTGCGTGTAGAGCGGAGACATGAGCCGAAGCCGCTCGACGATCGGCGGAAAGACCTCGAGCAGATAATCCACGTCCTCGTCCGTCGTCGTCCCGATCAGGCTGAAAACGAGTGACCCCTGGGCCGTGGCGTGGTCGAGGCCCATGGCCAGGAGGACGTGGGAGGCCTTGAGCGCCTTGGACGTGCAGGCCGAGCCGCTCGAGGCGGCGACACCCTTCATGTCCAGGCTCAGGAGCATGGCCTCGCCCTCGACGAATTCGACGCAGAAGCTGGCGTGGTGGGGCAGGCGGTCGGTCCGGGACCCCGTCACGACCACGTTCTCGATCCTACGGGGCAGCTCTTCGAAGAGGCGGTCCCTCAGAGGGCGGAGAGCGGCCGTCCGCGCCTCCATCTCCACGCGGGCCAGCCGGGCGGCCCGGCCCATCCCGACGATACCGGCGACGTTCTCCGTTCCGCCGCGGCGTCCGCCTTCCTGGATGCCGCCGTCGATGAGCGGCAGGATGCGCGCGCCCTTGCGGACGAAAAGCGCCGCCGAGCCCTTGGGCCCATAGAACTGGTCGCCCGCCAGGCTCAGGGAGTCGACACCCAGCGCCTTGACATCCAGCGGAACGCTTCCGGCCGCGGCCACGGCGTCGCTGTGGAAAAGGACGCCCCGCGGCCGGCAGACGGCCGCGATCGCGGCCACCGGCTCGATTGTCCCGACCTCGCTATTGGCCGTCATGACGGAGACCAGGACCGTCTCCTTGGTCAAGGCCTTCTCGACCTCGGCCGGGTCGATCTTCCCGAAGCGGTCGACGGGGACGAGCGTCGACGAGAAGCCCTGTTTTTCCAGGGCCTTGACGGAATTGAGGACCGAGGAGTGCTCGACGGCCGAGACGACGACGTGCTTGCCGCGGGCTTGCTGGCCAAGGGCCAGTCCCTTGACGGCAAAATTGTTGGCCTCGGCGCCGCTCGAGGTGAAATAGATTTCAGAACTCGCGGCGCCGATGAGCCCGGCGACGTCTTCGCGGGCCGATTCGACGGCCTCCAGGGCCTCGCGGCCGGCGGAATGGAGGCTCTGGGGATTGCCGAAGGCCTCACCGAGGTACGGACGCATGGCCTCCAAGGCCTCAGGGTGCAGGGGTGTGGCCGCGATATGATCGAGATATACTTTCTTCATGACCTCCCCCTGCTTTCCCAAATGCCCCCGCGGCAGGACCGGCAAGGAACCGCTCCTGGCGCGAAAAAATTCTCAGACGGCTTCGACTGACGTAACCTCGGGAACCTCTTTCTTCAGGATCCGTTCGATCCCCATCTTTAGGGTGAGCTGGGACATCGGACAGCCGCCGCAGGCGCCTTTGAGCCGGACCTTGACGACGCCGTTCGCTCCGACATCCACGAGTTCCACGTCGCCGCCGTCCGCCTGGAGGGCGGGGCGGATCTTGGTCAAAGCCTGTTCGATTCTTTCTTTCATCGAGAACTCCCTATTTATTTCTTGGCCGGCTTCGCGGCTTTTTTCATCGGTTTGTCGCAGCAGACTAAGACGTGTTCCTCGGCGCAGCCGCAGGCCTCGTCGATGATGATACGATAGCCGCAAATCCGGCATTCATAGGCGTCGTTCTTCTTCACTTTCGCGGCGCTTTTCGTCGTTTTCTTGATTGCCATGTCGGCCTCCTTTGCGATTTTCATTCATACCACCGAGCCGGATGGAAGTCAAACATCCAGCCCCGGCGGGGCCCCGTCGAGGAGACGCTTCTCTCCACGGAGCGCCCGGATGCCCGTCACGTCCTGACTGACTTCGAGCGAGCCGCGGTACTTGCCCCCGCCATCCCTCAGGGCGAAATAGCGGATGTGGATGAACTTCCCGTTCAACTCGATCCAGAATTCCGCGGCGTCACGGCTTCCGTCCCGGAAGGCGGCCAGGATCTGGGTGACCACGTCGAAGCTCTTGGGCGGGTGGCAGTTCTGGACCTTCCGCCCGATGACCCCGGGCGTGCGGGGGAAGATCCTCTCCCGGGTCGCCGAGTAATAGACTACGGTGTCGTTCTCGTCGACGAATGAAATGTCCACGGGCAGGTTGGTCAGCAGGAGGTTGACCTGTTCCGCGCTTAGGCCTCCCGTGTCGAGGGCCAGCCGGTTTCCGTCGGCCGTCTTCGCGGCGGCCTCGCCGCCTTCCGGAGGGTCTGCCGGCGCCCACTCCCGGCCCGGAGTGACCCAGGCATAGCCGACTTCCTCCTCCCCTTTCTTGACCCGGACCCAGTCCCGCTCGTCGAGCATCTCCAGGCTCATCGGAAAGAGGATCTTCTCTTCCTTATAAATCATGTCCGAGATTTCCTCGAGGACCCAGGTCCCGGTCCTGGCCACCAAGGCGCGGTCCCCGAGCTCGAGCGCCCGCCGGAAGTCCTTCAAGTGCGCCCGGATGTCGTCGTGGATAGTCCACATGACTTTCGAGGGCCCGCTCTTGCCCTTCTCCTCGAGTCGCGGGAAGAGCTGGTTCTCCTTCTTGAGGTAGTGTTTCTCGACTTCGGCGAGCGTATCGATGAGCGAGGCCAGCTTGGCCCTGTCGGCGGGCCAGGCCCGTTCCCCGGCTTCTTCCCGGAGCAGAGCCAGCAGGTCCCGCGTCCGGGCGACGATCTTTTCGAGCTCCCTGTTCTCCGCGGCCAGGGTGTGCAGCGGGTGGCCGGGGACGTACCCCGACGCCGGCTGTTCCTCGAGGGAATCCTTCTTATTGGTCTTCGCGTCGAAGGTCATGCTCTCACCTCTCGTACCCCCCTATCATACAACAAATACTACTAAATTAGTAGTATTTGTTCATTTTTTTCTTTCAGATATTTACCAGAATTGTGGCGGAGTACCCGAAGCCGCAATTCTGGTAAATATCTAAAACGAGTGTTTCAAGAACGGGGACACGCCCTAAAGGGCCTTTGCCGGGCCCTTTAGGACATGTCCCCCTACTTCGCGGACTCCTCCCATCGGATCCGGACCGGGAAGGCGTTAAGAATAAACCCATTCGACTCCCCGGCCTTTAAGCCCGGGGGTATGCGCCGGGTTAATACTGAGCGTCACCAACCCAGTTTTAAAAAAGGGGGTTGGTGGCAGCGAACGTATCACCGCAGCGAACGGAGACGACCGCTAAACCCGGGGCCCCTTCAGACGACGATGCGCGGCACGAGAGGGTTGATCCGAGACAATATTTCATAGCTGATCGTCCCGGCGAGCGCGGCCAGGTCCTCGGCCGATATCCGTTCCCGGCCGTCGGCGCCGAGGAGCGTCACTTCATCTTCGAGTTTGACGCCGGGGATGTCCGTGACGTCGGCCGTGAAGAAGTCCATGGCCACCCTCCCCCGCAGCGGGGCCCGCCGTCCCTTGACGAGGACATGCGCGGCGTTCGAAAGGCCGCGGTCGTAGCCGTCAAAATAGCCGACGGGGACGATCGCCAGGACCGTCGGCCGGGTCGTGCGGTAAGTGCAGCCGTAGCCGACGAAGGCCCCGGCCGGGACTTTCTTGACTTGGGCGATCCGGGCCTTCCAGGAGAGGACCGGCTCGAGAGAGAGGGGCTTCTTCTTTTCGAGGATGCAGGAGAGATAGGTCTCCTTGGAGGGCCACAGGCCGTAGAGGCCGATGCCGACCCGGGCCAGGTTGAATTCCGGCTCAGGAAAAAGCATGGTCGAGGCCGTACAGGACATGTGCTTGAGCGGGACCTCGAGGCCGCGCGCCTCGAGCTCGCGGCAGGCCGACCGGTAGCTTTCGAGCTGACGGCGGGGATAATCGTGCTTCGTCGTGTCCTCGATGTTGGCGAAATGCGAGGAGAGTCCCTCGACGACGAGCCCGGGGCGCTTCAGAATGTCCCGGACGAACGCCCCGATGTCCTTGAGGTCGACGCCCTGCCGCCACGTCCCGGTCTCCACCTTGACATGCAAGGGGATCGTTTTCCGGAAACGGACGGCCAGGGCCGCCAGCCGCCTGACCGTCTCCCGGTTGTAGACGGTCAGTCGCAGGTCCCGGGCGACGGCCTCCTCGAGCCCGAGGAAGGGCACGTAGCCGATAACGAGGACCGGGGCCTCGATGCCCGCCTCCCGGAGCGCCGCACCTTCCTCCACGGAATTGACGCCGAGCCAGTCGACGCCGCTCTGGAGGGCGATCCGCGAGACCTCGAGGAGCCCGTGGCCGTAGGCGTTGGCCTTGACCACGGCCAGGAACTTCCGCTTCCGGCCGACGAGGCGGCGGAATTCGCGGATATTATGGACAAGGGCCGACTTTTTGATCTCGACGCGTTCGACCAGGGCCCCGGCCATCCCCCCTCTCCCCTAAGCCGCGCGCCCCGCCCGAACCCTGGTCAGGTCGACGAAATCCCTGAGCTCGGGTTCGACGAGGACCGTCTGGCCGCGCTCGACGCCCGTCGAAACCACGGCGACGCGGGTTTCGACGAGGTCCTCGAGGACGCGGAGGTAGTCGACGAACGCCCGCGGCAGGGCGTCGAAATCGGCGGCGCCGTGGAGGGACTCCGGCCAGCCCGGGAGCGTCCGGTATTCGGGGACGACCTCGTCGAGCACCCACGACTCCGTCGGAAAACTCTTCAGGATCTCTCGTTTGTAGCGGTAGCCCGTACAGACCGGGATTTCCCCGGTCCCGGACAGGACGTCGGGCTTGGTCAGGGCGATCCTGTCGACCCCGTTGATCCGGCAGGCGGTCCGGACGGCCACGGCGTCGAACCAGCCGCAGCGCCGGGGGCGTCCTGTCGTCGCCCCGAACTCGTCGCCGCGGGCGGCGATCGTCTTGCCCCTCTCGTCATGGAGCTCGGTCGGGAAGGGCCCGCCGCCGACCCGCGTCGTGTAGGCCTTGGTGATGCCGAGGACGCCGTGGATCGCCTTCGGACCGACGCCCAGTCCGGTCGAGGCGCCGCCGGCCGTCGAGTTCGAGGACGTCACGTAGGGATAAGTGCCGTGGTCGACGTCGAGGAGAGTCCCCTGGGCGCCCTCGAAGAGCACGTTCTCGCCGCGCTTCATGCGCTCGTGGAGAAGCTCCGAGACGTCGCGGAGATAGGGGCCGAGTTTCTCAGCCCAGCCCTTGTACTCCCGGTATATGGACTCCACGTCGAGCGGCGGCAGGCCGAATTTCCCGAAGACCCGGTTCTTGGCCGTGACGTTTTCCGCGATCTTCTCCCGGAGGACGCGGAGGTCGAGGAGGTCTCCCGCCCGGACCCCGAAACGGGCCGCCTTGTCTTCGTAGGCCGGACCGATGCCGCGACAGGTCGTCCCGATCTTTTTCTCGCCGCGCAGCTCCTCGCTCACCCGCTCGAGCAGCGGATGCCAGGGCATGATCAGGTGGGCACTTCGGCTGACGGCGACCCGCGACGGGTCGACGCGCACTCCCTGGCTCCCGAGGTCGCTTGTCTCCTTGAAAAAAGCGGCCGGCGAGATGACCAGGCCGTTCCCGATGACGCAGAGAGTCCCGGGATGGAGGATACCCGACGGAATGAGATGGAGGACAACCTTAGTGCCGCGGACGTAGACGGTGTGGCCGGCGTTATGACCGCCCTGGTAGCGGGCGACGACGTCGAAGGCCGGCGTGAGCAAGTCGACGATCTTCCCCTTGCCTTCGTCGCCCCATTGTGTTCCGAGAACGAGCAGATTGGCCATGCCTCATCCTTTGACCGTGAATGCCGTCGCGAACGGGATGTCGGAAGCGAGCCGCCCCGCGATTTTATCAAAATGCCGCGGCCGACTCAAGGTCCGGACTCAGAAGCTCACGCCCAGCTGGACCTGGATCTGGTTGTTCTTGAGGATAGGTTCCTTTTCCTTGTTCCAGTCGTACTCGGCCTTGATGAAGAACGTGGAGCTCAGGACGTAGCGCAGGCCCAGCGTCCAGCGGCTCTGGTCGCGGAGGATGCCCCCGCCGTGGTAGGGGTCATCGTATTTGACCTTCTGGAAGCTCCCGATGGGCTGTAAGCTCCGGAAGCCCATGGACGCCCAGATGGCATAGCCCTCGGACTTGCCGTTCCCGAAGGGCTGGGGGTTCTCGATGATGGCCTTGGTGTATTCGCCGTGGACCTCCCACTGGCCCGTCACCCACGCGAAGTCGGCGCCTTCGAGGGTCAGGTCGCGCATGTCCTGGTCATCCATCTTGCCCGTATAGTACGAGACCCCCGCCCGGGCCGCCCCGCCGAGGGCGAGCCCGACACGTCCCCCTTTGGCCTTGTCCGCGTTGTTGTCAAGGAACTGCTGGCCGGCGCCGAGCGTCTCGGACTCTGCCAGGCCGTTGCCCAGGTAGGCCGCGTAGGACAGGACGCCGACCTCGCCTTCGATGAGGACGCCCAGGTCGCGCCACATCGGGGGATAGAGGTATTCCAGGTTGAGCGGAGTGCGGATGAGGAGCGTCTCGTGGGGGCGGCTGGACCGGTTCCAGGCCCCGAAGGGCACGACAAAAAGCCCGACTTTGATCGTGAATGCTTGGGCCGGCAGGAACCCGATCCAGGCCTGGGCCAAGTCGAAGGACGATAGGCTGAGGGCGCGGGCTTCGACGGCGAATCCGAATTTCTGCCCCACCTGGCCGGCGGCCAGGAAACCGACAAGGGGGTATTGGATGACCCCCTTGGGAAAGGCGCTTTCGATCTGTCCCGTGATATACTCCATGGACAGGTAACCCCCGTACTTGACCTGGCTCTGGCTCTGGCCCTGGCCCCGGACCGGGGGCGCGAGAACCAGGAAAACGGCGAGGGCGACGGCGATGACGGCATATTTCTTGTTCATGACATCTCCGCGAAATCGAATGTGTCCTCGAGCAGGTCACCTTTCCGGATCTCGACGTCCTTCTTCAGGGCGACGAAGCGACCGATCTCCGAGGCTCCCTTTTTCGTCCCCATCCAGATCGCGCCGACGAGACGGCCTTCCTTGAGCACGATTTTCTTGTAAAGCCCGGTCTCGGGAACTGACCGGACGAGGACCTCGTGGCCGCGCGCCTCGGGGTTGACTTCGCCGGCCGAGGTCACATAGAGCCCAGCGACCTTGAGCGTGTTGGACGGTACCGTCCCCGAGTAGGGCATATCCATGCCCAGCATGTTGTGGGCGGCGGCCCGGGCCTGCTCGAACGAGGCCGGAATGATCCCGTAAACCCGTCCCCGGTGCTCAGCGGCGTCCCCGGCCGCGAAGATCTCGGGGCGACTGGTGCGCAGACTGTCGTCGACGACGATGCCCCGCTCGACGGTGAGCCCGGCGTCCTTGGCCAGCGCGAGCTCGGGCTTGACACCCGCGGCGATGACGACGAGATCCGCTTCGACTTCGTCCCCGGACTCGAAGCGGATGCCGCGGACCTCCGCCGCGCCGAGGATCTCGCGGCTGACCGCGCCGAGCCGGACGGAGATGCCCGTTTTTTCGATCTGGTGCTTGAGGATCCCGGCCGCCGCCGGGTCGAGTTGGCGGGGCAGGAGACGGTCGAAGATTTCAACGACAGAGACCTCGGCGCCCCGATCGCGCATGGCCCGGGCGATCTCCAGGCCGAGGAGCCCGCCGCCGAGCACGGCGACACGGGCATGGGTCCGGAGACGGTCGAGGATGGCCAGCGCGTCGTCCAGGGTCCTCAGGACGAAAACGCCCTTCAGTCCGCTGCCCGTGAGCGGGGGGACGGCCGCCCGGGCGCCGCTCGCCAGCAACAGGGCGTCATAGGGAAAGATCCCGCCTGTCCCGGTCTCGACGATCCGTTCGTCCGGCCGTATCCTCGCGACCCTCTCGCCGAAATGGAGGCCGATCCTCTGCCGGGTGCTCCAGATCTCCGGAAAGGCGAAGAGCTTCTCGTAGGGCAGGCGGCCGGCCAGGAACTCGATCAGGTTCGGCCGGGGGTAGTAGGCATATTTTTCCTCTCCGAAGACCTCGATCCCGGCTTCCTGGTCGAGCTCACGAACGGTCTTGGCGGCCAGGGTGCCCGCCATCCCATTGCCGACGATGACGATCTTCATGGCCGGAAAACGACGCCCCGCCCGGGCTCAGTCGACCTTCGAAAAAAGTTCCTTGCCGACCCCGCACTGGGGGCAAACCCAGGAGTCGGGAAGGTCCTCGAACTTCGCCCCTGGAGCGACCCCGTTGCTCGGATCACCCACGGCCGGGTCGTAAACGTATCCGCACGCCTGACATTCCCACTTCTCCATCGTGCCCTCCTTTCAATTCTCCTGCAGGACGTTCTTTTCGTACTCGGCTTCGATCTTGAGCTTGTGGGCCCGCTCCTGGCCGGCGAGGAATTCGAAAACCCGGTGGCGGCCCGAAGCCTCGGCCATCCGGGCCAGGGTGTCGTAGAGCTCGGCGGCCTTCTTCTCTTTCTGGGCGGCGAAGATGAGCAGTTCCTGGAGGGACATGTCGTCGGTGAGCTTCTCCTCCGCGAGGTAGTCGATGAGCCGCAGGTCCGGCACGAAGGCCGGGACGAGGCCGTCGAGCTCCTCTTCGGTGAGCCCTTCGAGGAGACGCCGGTGGGCTTCCTCTTCCTGCCGGAGGAAGAGGAGGAACTCGCGCAGACCCGGCGTCCGGGCCAGGCCGGCCATGCGCCCGTAGCCGTCGGCCGCCTCTTTTTCCCGCTCGACGGCGAAGGCGATGATGTCCGCGACGGATCGGAAACGGCGATGGGGCATGGCGCGTCCGTCCTTTCACAGGGTCAGGGGCCCGGGGATGAACTCATTATAATGGATTCGTCCGGGGAGTCAAACAACGCCGCCGAGCCGGATGAGCTTGTCCTTGACGAGCGAATTCCTCTTGACGGGCTTGTCGTTCTTGATGGCGATGTAGAGCGCCTTGTAGGAGCCGACGACCACGCTCAGCTTCTTGGCCCGGGTCAGGGCCGTATATAAGAGGTTGCGCTGGAGCATGATGAAGTGCTGGGTCAGGAGGGGCATGATGACGGCCTGGTACTCGCTGCCCTGGGCCTTGTGGACGGAGATGGCGTAGGCCAGGGTGACGTCGTTGAGCTCGTCCCTCTCGTAGCTCACCGTCCGGCCGTCGAAGTCGACGAACAGCCGGAACTTGGCCTTGTCCGCGTGGAGGACGATCCCGATGTCGCCGTTGAAGACGTCCTTGTCGTAGTCGTTGCGCACCTGCATGACCTTGTCGCGGGCGCGGAACTCGCGGCTCCCGACCTGGAGGCCTTCCCGCCCGGGGTTGAGCCGCGCCTGGAGCTCCGTGTTGAGGTTGTCGACGCCGACGATGCCCTTGTACATGGGGCTGATGACCTGGATCTGAGGGGAGATCGGGCTCAGGCCGAGCTTGGTGGGGACGCTCGAGGAGCACATCTTGAGGATGGTCTGGAAGGCCTTCCTCTCGTCGTCCTGACGGATGAAGTAGAAATCGGCGTTCTTGTCCGTCCGCGGCGCGTAGACGAGGGACTGTCCCTGGTTGACGCGGTGGGCGTTGATGACGATGAGGCTCTCCTTCTCCTGCCGGAAGATCTCGTCGAGCCGGACGACGTCGACCGTGCCCGACTCGATGATATCCCGGAGCAGGGTCCCGGGCCCGACCGAGGGGAGCTGGTCCTTGTCGCCGACGAGGATGAGCCGCATCCAGGGCGGGACGGCCTTGAGGAGGTGGTACATGAGCGGCAAGTCCACCATCGAGAACTCGTCGATGACCAGGGCCTCGCCGCGGAGGGGGTTCGACTCGTTCCGCTTGAACGTCCCCTTCTTGGGCTGGAATTCGAGGACCCGGTGGATCGTCCGGGCTTCCTGTCCGGTCGTCTCCACGAGACGCTTGGCAGCGCGGCCCGTGGGGGCGGCCAGGAGGACCTCCCTCCCCCACTTGCGGAAGATGTCCACGACGGCCCGGACGATGGTCGTCTTGCCCGTGCCGGGACCACCGGTGATGACCAGGATCTTCCGCTCGAAGCTCTCCCGGATGGCCAGCTTCTGCAGGGGCGAGAAGGCCATCCCGAGTCCTTTTTCCGTTTCGGCGACGGCCTGGCCGATGTCGAAGTCCGGGGCCCGGCAGGGAAACCCGGCCAGCTTGTGGATGGAGCGCACGACCTCTTCCTGGGCCTGGTAGAAGAAGGGCAGGTAGAGGGCCCGACCGCCGCCCCACTCCTCGCTGACCACCTTCTCGCCCTTGAGCAGGTCGGCCAAGGCGACTTCGGCCTTGTCCGCGGGGACCTCCAGGTCGGTCCCGCATTTCTCCAGGACCTCCGAAGCGAGAGAAAAAATGTGGCCTTGCTCGTTGTCCTTTTCAAGGACATAAAGGATATAGGCCTTGACCCGGTCGAGCGAGCCCGGGTCCAGGCCGAGCTTCAGGGCGATCTGGTCGGCCGTCTTGAAGCCGACGCCCCAGATGTCGAGGCTCAGCTGGTAGGGGTTCGTCTTGAGGACGGTGAACGACCGGTCCCCGTACTGCCGGTAGATCTTCGTGGCCAGGCTGGTCGAGACGCTGTGCTCCTGGAGGAACATGATCAGGTCCCGGATGTCCCGGTGCTCGGCCCAGGATCTCCGGATCTCTTTCAGCTTGACGGCGCCGACCCCCCCGACCTCGCGGAGCCGCTCCGGGTCCCGGGTCAGGATGTCGATCGTCCCGGCGCCGAACATTCCGACGATGCGCTTGGCCAGCACCGGGCCGATCCCCTTGACCAGGCCCGATGCCAGGAATTTTTCGATGCCCTTGACCGAGGCGGGCAGGGTGAGCGTGAAGTGGTCGACCTTGAACTGCCGGCCGAAGCGCGGGTTGAGCTCCCACTGGCCGCGGATGCGGAGGACCTCGCCGGGCATCAGCGGCGGGAACGAACCAACGACGGTCATCACCTCGCCGCTTTCGGGCTGGAAACGGCAGACCGTGTAGCCGTTGTCGGGGTTGGTGAAGACGATCTCTTCGATGGCGCCGTCGAGATATTCCTGACCGGTGAGGAGCGTCGCCTTCTTCATTTGGCCCTCATGACAGTTTCATCTTAAGTGTTTCCGGAGGACCGGTCAACCGGGGCACGGATTACGAAGAGGGACAGTCCTCATTTGGCTGCAAAGTACCCCAAATGAGGGCAGTCCCTAGTTGACGATGCGGAGCATGCGGCCCCAACGGGCCTTGGGGATGAAGCTGACGATCTTCTTCAGCCGATCGCGGAAACCGGTCTTCTGCCAGGCGTCCCGTTCGGCCTTGTAGGAGAAATAGATGACCCAGGGCCGGCCCTTGATCGAGGTCATCGGCACGAATCCCCAGTAGCGGCTGTCCATGCTGTTGTCGCGGTTGTCGCCCATGACGAAGCAGTGGCCCGCCGGCACCGTGACCGGACCGTAGTTGTCGCGAATGACGTCCTCGTAGTTGTAGAAATCGTTCTTGGAGTTGACGTGGCTGTCGATGTGGACCTTGTAGGCCTCGTCGAGCGGTTTGTCGTTGACGAGGACCTGCTTGTCCTTGACCTCGACTTTCTCGCCCTCGAGCGCGATGACTCGCTTGACGAAGTCCTTGGTCAGGTCCTTCGGGTACTTGAAGACGACGATGTTGCCCCGCTCGATCGGCTTCCGGGGCAGGATGGCGCCCTCGAGGGGCAGCCCGGCACGGGTGTAGGCGAGCTTGTTGACGAGCAGGAAGTCGCCGACGAGGAGGGTCGGCTCCATGGAGCCGGTGGGGATCTGGAAGGCCTGGACGACGAAGGTCATGACGAAAAAGACGAAGACCGCCGTTTCGGCGAAGAGCTCGAAATACTCCCGGAAGATGCCCTTGTCTTTTTTGCGCGTCTCTTTTTCCATGTCGTTCACGGCCAATAAAGCGCTACTATAAAGGAAAACGCGCCGGACATCAACCCTACGGCTCCTGGGGTTGACACTCCCGCCGAATCCGGCTTTACTAGACCCGTGAACATCACCCTGTTCGGCTACCCCAAGACGGGCAAGACGACGCTCTTCAACCTCGTGACGGGCGCGGGCGTCGAGGTCCGGGCTTACGACGACGGAAAGCGGGAGCCGAACGTGCGCGCCGTCCCCCTCCCCGACGGGCGCCTCGACCGCATCGCGGCCGTCTATCCCGAGAAAAAGAAGATCGCCGCGTCGATGGACCTGACCGACCTCGTCGGCATCTCCTTCGGCGAGGTCAAGGGCAGCCTCCTACTCGGCCATCTGCGGAAGGCCGACGGCCTCGTCCACGTCGTCAGGGGCTTCGAAAACGAGGATGTCCCCCATCCCAAGGGACGGCTCGACCCGGCCGGGGACATCCGGGTCATGGAGGAAGAACTCGTCCTGGCCGACCTCCTTCTCGCCGACGGGCGGCTGGAGCGCCTCGAAAAGGACCTGAAGAAGATGAAGGACCCGGAAGGAGAAAAGGAGCGGGAGCTGCTCCAGAGGCTCCGGCCCGGGCTCGAGTCCGGCCGCGGTCTCCGCGACCTCCCGCTCGCTCCCGCCGAGCAAAAGCTCATCCGCAGCTTCGCCTTCCTGAGCCTCAAACCGCTCCTCCACGTCATCAACATGGACGAAAAGGACCTGGCCTCGCTCCGCCGGCCCGAGGCGCTCTTCCCGGCGCTCGGCGCCTCGCGGCGCGTCATGGCCTTCTGCGGCCGGATCGAAAACGACATCGCCGGGCTCGAAGAAGGCGAAAAACAGGCCTTCATGGCCGAATACGGGCTCGACGACATGAGCGCCTCCCGGTTCACCGGGCAGGCCGTCGCATTCCTGGACCGCATATCGTTCTTCACCGTCGGGAAGGACGAAGTCCGGGCCTGGACGGTGAAGCGGGGCGCTTCCGCGGCGGAGGCGGCCGGCGCCATCCACTCCGACATCGCCAAAGGCTTCATCCGGGCCGAGGTCGTCGCGGCCGAGGAACTCCTGCGGCTCGGCTCTCTCCACCACGCCAAGGAGGCGGGGGCGATCCGGCTCGAGGGAAAAGACTACGCCGTCCGGGACGGGGACGTCATCTACTTCCGGTTCGCCCCATGAACACCGCCTTCCGGACGACCTCCGAGGACCCGCTCTCCGCGGCCCGGACCGGCCTCCTCGAAACGCCGCACGGGACGGTCGAAACCCCGGCCTTCATGCCCGTGGCCAGCCAGGGCACGGTCAAGGGATTGACCCACGCCCAGGTCGAGGCCCTCGGCGCCCAGATCATCCTCGTCAATTCCTATCATCTCTTCCTCCGCCCGGGGGTCGATGCCGTCGCGGCCATGGGCGGGCTCCATTCCTTTATATCCTGGCCCAAGCCGATCCTGACCGACAGCGGCGGTTTCCAGATCTACAGCCTGTCGCCGCTCGTCCGGACGACCGACGAGGGGGTCCGGTTCGCCTCCCACCTCGACGGCTCCAAGATCCTCCTCAAACCCGAGGACGTCGTCGACCTCCAGGTCAGGATGGGGTCCGATGTCCTGATGTGCCTGGACCATTTCCCGGCCTATCCTTATTCCGAAGAGACGATGAGGGAATCCGTCCGGCTGACGACGGCCTGGGCCGGCCGCTCCAAGGCCCGCTTCGCGGAGATCAACACGCGCCAGCAGCTCTGGGGGATAAGCCAGGGCGGGATCTATCCCGACCTCAGGGCGAAGTCGATCGAGGACCTGCTCGAGCTCGACTTCTCGGGCTACGCCTACGGCGGGTTGGGTTTGGGGGAGCCGAAGACCCGGCTTTTCGAGACCCTCGAGCACGGCAACCTCCTCTTCCCCCGCGACCGGCCCCGCTACCTGATGGGCATGGGCTACGTCGAGGACGTCGTCGAGGCCGTGGCCCGGGGCGTGGACTTCTTCGACTGCGTCCTGCCGACGCGCAACGCCCGCAACGGCACGCTTTTCACGAGCCGCGGCCGGGTGGCCATCAAAAATAAAAAATACGCCCTTGACGAACGGCCGCTCGACGAGGCCTGCCCATGCTACACGTGCCGCAACTTCTCCCGGGCCTATCTCCGCCACCTCTTCGAGCGCGACGAGATCACGGCGGCCGTCCTGAACACCCTCCATAACCTGCACTTCTATCTTGACATCTTCCGCAAAATACGCCATTCTATCCAATCTAACTCCTTCGATCTCATGAAGAAGAGTTTGATCTCTAACGTCTCGACAAAGGAAGAAACGACATGATTTTCGGAGCAACCTCGATCCTGGCCGGGCAGGCCGGAGGGGCGCAGGCCGCCCGTCCCAACATGCTGGGCGCTCTCCTTCCCTTCGTCCTCGTTTTCGCCATTTTCTACCTCCTCATTATCATGCCCCAGAGGAAAAAACAGAAAAAGCACCAGAACCTCGTGGAGAACCTGAAGCCGGGCGACCGGATCGTCACGACCGCCGGCATCTTCGGCACGGTCATGGGCGTCCAGAAAGACCGCATCGAGCTCAAGATCGCGGCCAACGTCAAGGTCGACATCACCAAGAGCGCCGTGGGCGTCATCCTGGCCGCGTCCGACAAGCCCGAGGGCGAATAAGGCCCGGGCGGAGGGGCGACGCCCCTCGCCGGCCGTGAATCTCTCGCGAGAGTGAAGGTCCCATGAAAAAGAATCTCCAATGGAAGGTCATCTTGTCGCTAGTCGTCATCGGCGGCGCGATCATCCTCGCCTACCCCTTCAACGACAAAAAGATCAAGCGGGGGCTCGACCTCAAGGGAGGCATCCACCTCGTCCTCCAGGTCATCACCGACGATTCCATCAACATGGAAACGGACCAGGAGGTTTCCCGGCTCGAGGAACTCCTCAAGAAGAACGCCATCACGTTCCAGAAGGTCACGAAGGAAGGCCTCGGCCGGATCGCCGTGCAGGGGACGCTCGCGGACGAGGAAGGCAAGACCCGCGACATGTTCGACCAGTACTCCCGGGACTGGGACTACAGTTTCACGGGCGACCGGGCCAATCTGACCCTGAAGCCGCTCGTCGTCCAGTCCCTCCGCGACCAGTCCGTCAGCCAGTCGAAGGAGACGATCGACAACCGGATCAACACGTACGGGGTCGCCGAGCCCCTCATCCAGAGGCAAGGCGCGGACAAGATCGTCGTCGAACTGCCGGGCGTCGATGACCCCGAACGGGTCAAGGAGCTGATCAAGGTCACCGCCGTCCTGGAGTGGAAGCTGGTCAAGGCCGGCCCGGCCGCCGACGAGGCGACGCTCCTCCAGGCGACGAACGGCCTGGTCCCCGACGACGCCGAAATCCTCCGGGGCGACCCCAAGAGAGGTCAAGGGGGGTTCTACCTCGTCAACAAGGTCGCCGTGGTCACGGGCAAGGACCTGCGGACGATCCGGCGGACCTCGGACGAATGGAACAACCCGGCCGTCTCCTTCACCTTGAACTCGGACGGCGGCGCCCGGTTCGAGCAGGTCACCGGCGACAACATCGGCAAGCAGATCGCCATCATCCTCGACAAGAAGGTCCAGTCCGCCCCCGGCATCGAGGACAAGATCCAGCGGACCCAGGGCGGCGTCATCCGCGGCCGCTTCACGCCCGAAGAAGCCGACGACCTGGTCAACATCCTCAAGGCGGGCGCCCTTCCGGCGGGCATCAGGTACCTCGAAGAACGGACGATCGGCCCAGCCCTTGGCGCCGACTCCGTCCGGCAGGGGCTCATCGCCGGGCTCGTGGCCGTTCTGGCCGTCATGGCCTTCATGGTCATCTTCTACAAGCTCTCCGGGCTCAACGCGGTCTTCGCCCTCCTGCTCAACGTGCTCATCCTCTTCGGCGCCCTGGCCTACTTCAAGGCCACGCTGACCCTGCCGGGCATCGCCGGCATCATCCTGGCCATCGGCATGGCCGTCGACGCCAACGTCCTGATCTTCGAGAGGATCAAGGAGGAAGCCGCCCTGGGCAAGGGCGTCATGAGCTCGATCTCCCAGGGCTTCTCCCGGGCCTTCACGGCCATCTTCGACTCCAACCTAACGACCATCATCTCGGCTGTCTTCCTCTTCCAGTTCGGCACGGGCCCGATCCGCGGCTACGCCGTGACGCTGACGGTCAGCCTCGTGGCCAACCTGTTCACGGCCGTTTTCGTCTCCCATCTCCTGTTTGACCTGACAGTCAAGAAAACCGCCAAGAAGCTGAGTATCTGACATGCAACTCTTCAAAACCCCCAACATCAAGTTCCTGAAATACAAGTACATCGCCCTGGCCTTGACCGGCGTCATCGTGCTCGCCGGCATCCTCAACATCACGGTCTTCAAGGGGCTCAAGCTCGGCGTCGATTTCGGGGAAGGGACCATGCTCCGGATCATGCTGAGGGCCCCCTCGTCCGAGGGCCAGGTCCGCGACCTTCTCAGCAGCGTCGGTCTGGGCAAGAGCCAGGTCCAGAGGACTGGGGCGACGGGGCGGGAATTCCAGATCCGGGCCATGGAGACGATCAACACCAAGGCCGGCGAGCAGGACCAGCTCGAGGCCCACGAGGCGCTGGCCGACAAGATCATTTCCGCCCTCCGCGGCGACGACGGCAAGGCGGACCTCGCCCGCGGCCTGGTCGATCTGAACGCCGTCGACGAGAGGACCCTCACCGGGCTCCTCGAGGCGGCCTTCCCCGGGTCGGGGCCCGAGTCCGCCCGGAAGGTCATCGCTTACAGGACCGACACCGGCGTCATCGCCGATTTCCAGGATCTGGCCGGGCTCGGCCTCAAACCCGAAGCCCTGGCCTTTCTCAAGGACAAGACCTTCCTCGGCAAGATAACCGTCCTCAGCCGGGAGACCGTCGGCCCGCAGGTCGGCGCCGACCTCCGCCGTAAGGCCGTCCAGGCGACCATCTGGTCCCTCATCGGCATGCTCGTCTACATCGCCCTCCGCTTCAAGCTCGAATACGGCGTCGCGGCCATCTTCACGCTGGCCCAGGACGTCCTGATCACGATGAGCCTCTACTCGTTCACCAACCGCGAGATCAACCTGCCCATCATCGCCGGCATCCTGACCATCGTCGGGTTCTCGATCAACGACACGATCGTCATCTTCGACCGCGTCCGGGAGAACCAGAAGACGATGCGCGGCAAGCCCCTCGAAGAGGTCATGAACATCAGCCTCAACCAGTGCCTGGCCCGGACGATCATCACGTCGGGCACGGTCTTCCTGACAGTCGGCGCCCTCTTCGGCTTCGGCGGCGAGGTCATCAACGACTTCGCCTTCCTCATGCTCATCGGCACGATCGAGGGCGTCTACTCGACGGTCTACCTGTCCTGCCCGGTGGTCCTTTTCTGGCAGAAATTGTTCAAACCGAAAAATACCCGCCGGAGATGAATTTCCCTTGTCAAAAAGACATTTTTATTTTATAATATCTTTTGTGTGAATCTGCATTAACGCGAGCATGAGGTAAGCATCATGGCGGAAGTCAAAAAGAAGATGCGGACGACAGATGTGCCCGAGCTCTTCAAGGACTCTTTCTTCAGGGGCGAGAAGGGCACCACGCGGAAAGCCCTGGTCTTCCCGATCGTCTTGATCCTCCACGTGGCCCTGATCGTCACGGCCATCGTACTTCCCTTGCTGTCGACGGGCGAGCTGCCGACGGTCGAGGTCTACAGCGCCTTCCTCGCACCCCCTCCCCCGC
>JADBLN010000087.1 GCA_014894455.1 Acidobacteriota bacterium
CGTCCACGTCGAATCTCTCCGCGGACTCGAGACGCCGCTCGCGCCGGGCGACACGCTCGCCGTGTTCCCGATTCTAGGCGGAGGATAAGCCTCGGGATATCGCCTCCGAGGACCCGGAAGGCATTGCTCCTCGCGGCTGTTCCTTGCGGGGTATAGGGCGTTCTGGTATCTTAAGGGCCGAACATGCCTGAATTCCCAATCTCCGGATACCACGGCCGGGTCCTCGTTGCCGACCTCAGCCGGGGAGAGGTGCGGACCTTGCCGCTCGATCCCGGCCTGGCCCTCGATTACCTGGGCGGTAGGGGGATGGCGACGCGCGTCCTCTACGATACGATCGACCCGGCCTGCGACCCGCTCGGCCCCGACAACGCCTTCGTCATCGCCGCTTCGCCGCTCATCGGCTCCAACGCGCCGACGGCCGGCCGCGGCCACATGGTCTTCAAGTCCCCGCTCACCGGCGTCCTGGGGACCTCGAACTCCGGCGGGACCTGGGGCGCCGCCTTCAAGGCCGCGGGTTTCGACGTCCTCGTCGTCAAGGGCGCGGCCGCGACGCCGGTGATGATCGACATCTCCCCCGGCAAGGCCGAGATCCTGCCGGCGGACCACGTCTGGGGCAAAACGACCCACGAGACCAACGACGTCCTGGCCGCGGTTTCCGAGCCGGGAAACCCGGCCCGGGTCCTGTGCATCGGGCCGGCGGGGGAGAACCTCGTCCGCTTCGCCGCTGTCGCCAATGACCGCAACCGCGTCTACGGCCGCTGCGGCCCGGGCGCCGTCTGGGGCAGCAAGAAACTCAAGGCCGTCCGCGTCCGGGGCAAGGAAAAGATCGCCGTCGCCGACATGGAAAAATACCGGTCCGGCCTCGACCAGGCCCTCTACCTGATGAAGCAGGCGCCGGTCACCAAGCGCCTGCTCCGCGACCTGGGCACGGCGGGCCTCGTCGAGCTGATCAACCTCATCGCCATGCTCCCGCACAAGAACTTTCAAGATTGCCTCCACCGCGACGAGGACGTCGAGCGGATCTCCGGAGAGACGCTGGCCAAGACCCTGCTCGAAAAAGCGGGCTCCTGTTATCTCTGCCCGATCGGCTGTCAGCGGCACACCCGCGTCGCCGGTCGGGACGGGCGCGAGGAGCGCGGCGAGGGCCCTGAATATGAAACGATGGTCCTCATGGGTCCTCTCTGCGGCATCTACGACCTCGGGGCCATCACCCGGGCCAACTACCGCGCCAACGAGCTCGGGCTGGACACGATGAGCTACGGCGGGACGGTCGCCTGCGCCATGGAACTCGCCGAACGCGGCCTCATCGGCCGCGAGGAGGCGGGCGGGCTCGACCTCGCCTTCGGAAGCGGGGAGGCGCTCGAATCCTTGGCCGTGATGACGGCCCGCCGCGAAGGCCTTGGCGCGGCCCTGGCCGAGGGTTCCTACCGGCTGGCCGCCGGCCGCGGACACCCGGAATACGCCATGACCGTCAAGAAACTCGAGATCCCGGCCTACGACCCAAGGGCTTCCTACACCCAGGCCCTCGGCTACATGACCTCGCCTTCCGGGGCCTGCCATCTCCGCGGCGGCTACGCCGTTTCCCTGGCTTTCTTCGGCGGGGCCAGGGAGATCCCCCGCTTCAGCCTCCTCCAGTCGCCGATCGCCATCCGGAACATGCAGAACGTCGGCATTCTCCAGGACAGCCTCGGCGTCTGCCGCTTCACGGGCTACGCCTTCTCCTCCGACCCCTGGGCCCGGATGGTCGGCGGCATCACCGGCCGCGACTTCTCGGTCGCCCGGCTGGAGGAGATCGAGAACCGCGTGGCGACGCTCGAGCGGCAATTCAACATCGAGGCCGGCGTGACCGCGGAAGACGATGTGCTCCCCGCCCGGTTCGCCGACGTTCCCATCGTCGTCGAGGGGAAGGAGCGGCGCGTCTCGCGGGAGGACCAGGAGCGAATGAAGCAGGACTACTACCGTGTCCGGGGCTGGGATGCGGCCGGCCGGCCGACCCCCGGCCTCGTCCGGTCCCTCCAGATCGAGGAGAGCAAGAGATGAGCGCTCAAAAGTGGCAAGCGACCGGGGAGCTCCTCGGCGAGTTCCAAGCTTTGGGGCGGGCCTCCCTCGCCTACGATGTCCAGGACAGTCACAGCGGGAACATGGCCGTCCGCCGGACGACCGAGCGCGGGGAGGACGAGATCGTCATCACGGCCACCGGTTCCCAGAAGGGCGCCCTCGAACCGAACCAGATCTGCTTCCTTTCGGCCACGGAGACGGACTACGGGTATTACAAGGCGTCCTCCGAGACCGACATCCACGCCCGGATCCTCGAGCTGCCCGGCGTCCGGGCCTCGATGCACGCCCACGTCAAGGACCTCGTCCTGGCGACGCTCGACGACGAGCCCAAGCCGGCCCGTCCGCCGGATTTCGTGCCCGTCGACCCGCTCGCCTTCCACCACCTCGGCAGCGCCATCCCGGTCGATTGGTTCGCCGTGCCGAGCGGCTCGCCGGAGCTGGCCAGGGTCATCCCCGAGCGGCTGGCCGGCCATCCTCTGACCATCATCTTCGGGCACGGCGCCATGGCCAAGGGCAGGAACCTCCGGGAGGCCTTCTTCCGGCTCTGCGTCGGCAACAACGCCGGGACGGTCGTCCGGGCGATGGAGAGGCTCCGTATCGATGTCGGCGCCGTGCGCCGCGCGGTCACGGCCGACCCCGGGAGCTCTTTCGCCGGCGCGCCTCCCCCTTACGAAATCGAGGGCGACGACCGCTCGGATTTCCGGGAGGAGGAGGAGATCCTCAAGGAATTCGTCAAAGCGGGCCACCGGATTTTCGAGTCCCGCCTCTCGCCTTTTCACACCGGTTCGATGTCGGTCCGCGGCGTGGACTCCATGCTCTACGCGCCCAAGGCCTCCATGCCGCGGGACGTCGGCGGCCCCCTGCTCAGGGTCGCGCTCTCCGCCGGGCCGGCCGACGATTCCGAGACGGCGCTCCACAAGGCGATCTACGCGACGAGCGACTTCCAAACGGTCATGCATTGCCACATCCCGGAAGCCGAGGCCTCGGCCCACTTCGTCTATCCCGGCGAAGCCGCGCCGGCCGACCGCATCATCCCCGTGGATGCCGAGGGGACGTTCCTCTATCTCGTCATCCCCGTGCTGCCGCCGAACGTCCGGACGGACGAGCTCGTCCGCTTCCTCCACGATTACAAGGTCGCGGTCGTCAGGGGAGGAGGCGTCTGGGCCGTCGGAGGCCAATCGCTCTCCGAGGTCCTCCACCATCCTTCTTCGGTGCGCGAGATCTGCCTCTACAGGATCGGCGCCGTCGAACGCGGTCTCGACCTCCGCCGCCTGGAGCCCCAGAAAGCCAAGCGTTGGTGACGGCGGCGGGGCCCTCTCTCACCTCTCCCCCCTTTAGGGGTGAAGCAACACCCCACAAAATCACCCCCAAAGAGTATTGCTCGCTGCCGTGTTTCAGCTATTCTGAAAGGGAAAAAACGAGTAGGTCCGGATGTATCGATGAGCCACAATCTCAAGGAAATTTTCAACCCCTCGGATCCTTCCCCGAACCCGGGTGGAGGCTCCGGCCTGCTGGCGAACTTCGGGCCACGCAGGATCCGGACCAAATTCTTCCTTCTCTTCGGTCTTCTGATGGCCGGCTACCTGGCCCTGTTCATGGTCCTGAGCGAGAAGCGCGGCATCATGCTCGTCGCGGGCCTCGCCGTTCTAGCCCTGGGGGGATTTTTCGTATTCCTCATTGGCGGCATGATCACCCGGCCCCTCGTCCAGATGACGAGGACCGCGGAGAGGCTGGCCAACGGCGACCTCAGGCAGAGGGTTCGGGTCTACGGCCGGGACGAGGCCGGGCTCTTGGCCAGGACCTTCAACGCCATGATCGACGGGCTGGAGAAAACCTTCCGTCAGCTCGAACTCCGCAACCGCGCCCTCGAGGACGAAGCCGCGAAACGGGCCGTCCAGATGGACAACGATGCCGCCGAGCGACTCCGCGTGGAGAAGGAGCTACGGCTGGCCAGGATCGAGCTCGACCGTCTGGTCGACAAGAGGACCGAGGAGCTCTCCCGGGCGAACGACGAGCTTCATGGAAAAGTCCTGGAGACCCGCCGCTCGGAGGATTACCTCCAAAGCAGCCTCGACCGGCAGGAAAAGGCCTTCGAGGGGGTGTTCAAGGCCATGTCCCTGACCCTCGAGATACGGGACCCCTACATGGCCGGACACCAGCACCGAGTCTCCAGCCTGGCCGTGGTCATCGCCCAGGAAATGAACCTGCCCTGGGAAAAGATCGAGGGGCTCCGGCTCGCAGGGATCATCCACGACATCGGCAAGATCGCGGTGCCGACCGAGATCATGACCAAGCACGGCCGTCTGACTAAGACGGAATTCAAGCTCATCAAGGACCACCCCCGAGTCGGCTACGAGATGATCAAGGACATCGCCTTTCCCTGGCCCGTGGCCCACATCATTCTCCAGCACCACGAGCGGCTGGACGGCTCGGGCTATCCCGAAGGGCTCGTCGGCGACGCCATCCTGCTCGAAGCCCGGATCCTGGCCGTGGCCGACATCATCGAAGCCATCTGCTCCCTCCGCCCCTACCGGCCGGCCCTCGGCCTCGAGAAGGGGCTGGAGGAGGCCCGCAAGGGCCGGGGCATCCTCTACGACACCCGCGTCGTTGACGTCTGCATCAAGCTCTTCCGCGATGGCCGCTTCTCCTTCAAGAAAGAAGTCGAGGCCGCCTGCGGGGAGCGAACCACGGGGAGCGGACCGCAGAATTGGGGCTGAGTACCCGAGGCCACGATTCTGATAAATATCTTGAACGAGTCTCTTTAAGAGAGGGGACACGCACTGGAGGTACGGCAGGGAGCGTACCTCCTGTACATGTCCCCGCTTTCGTTCGGATCGCCGTCGCCGCCTGCGTTGACTTGAGGGGGGGATTCCGCTAGAATTTCTTGCACCCTGGCGGCGTAGCTCAGTTGGTTAGAGCATGCGGCTCATATCCGCAGTGTCGGGGGTTCAAATCCCTCCGCCGCCATTTTTCCTTGACTTCGCCCTGGTGAAAGAGGCACGGCCATGGCTCAGCGTCGGCCCGCGGCGCGGCTCCTACCGCCCCTCTTGGCGTCCGTCCGGAAACAGGGAACGATCGTCGCCGGCGACCGGGTGCTGGCCGCCTGTTCCGGCGGGCCGGATTCGGTCGCCCTCGTCGCCCTTCTCCTGAAGCTCCGCGAGGAGATGCCGCTCGAAGTCCACCTGGCCCACTTCAACCACCGGCTGAGAGATGGGGCCGGCGAGGACGAGAGTTTCGTCCGCGACTTCGCCCGGCGCTCTGTCCTTCCGCTCGTTTCGGAAGGAGCGGACGTCAGGTCCCACGCGGCGAAGAAAAAGCTCAACCTCGAAGAAGCCGGGCGCGACCTCCGCTACGCTTTCCTGCGGCGGGCCGCCGCCCGGGTCGGAGCGACGAAGATCGCGACGGGTCACACGATGACCGACCAGGCCGAGACCGTCCTCATGCGCCTGATGCGCGGGACGGGCCTTTCCGGCCTCGCCGGGATCGCCCTCGTCGTGGCCGGCAAGCCCTGTCCGATCGTCCGGCCGCTCCTCGGGATCGCCGGCCCGGACCTTCGCGCCTGGCTCGCGGCCGAAGGCATCCCTTACCGCGAGGACCCGTCGAACCTCGACCGCCGCTTCCTCCGCAACCGCATCCGGGCCGAGCTTCTGCCCGAACTCGGGCGCCGTTACGAGCCCCGGATCGTCGCCCATCTGGCCCGGCTGGCCGCGATCGCCCGGGAAGAGGACGAGCTCCTCGGGGCTTTCGTCCGCGAGCTCGCCGACGAGTTCATCGTCCGGAAAGGCCGGGACGCCTCCCTGGACCTGAAGACCCTGCCCCTCCTTCTGCCCGCCCTGGCCCGCCGGGTCGCCCGGGAATACCTTCGGGAGCTCCGGGGCGACCTGCGCGATATCTCCTACGAAGACGTGGGATCGCTTCTCTCGCTCGGTGAGGGAAAGGAACTGCCGCTCCGGAAAGGGCTTGTCCTGCGCCGGGAAGGGGGCCGGGTCGGGCTGAGAAAGGACAGGCCGCCGGCGAAGGCCTACGAGATCCTCTGGGACGGGCGGGGCGAGGTCGTCGTCGCCGCGGCGGGAATGGCCTTCCGCGGAACACGCCGGGAAGCGGACGCGGGGCGCTCGTCATTCAATCCCCTTCGCGGGATTCCACGGACGTTAGTCCGTGGAGGAATAGCGAATT
>JADBLN010000068.1:0-1560 GCA_014894455.1 Acidobacteriota bacterium
CGGGCGGCCCGGACGAGCCCAGGGTCATCGCCTACGTCTATGGCGGGCAGGGGACGATCAACGTCCCTTCCTGGTCGCCAGACGGCAAAAAGATCGCCTTCGTCAGCAACACCCGGTTCTGATCTCCTATCGGTTATCGACGCCCTTCGCGCCCGGGTTGACGCGAAAGGGGTCGAAGAAGAGCCCGAAGCGCTCGGGCGTGGACGGAAAGACCTCGCCCCTGGTTTTTAAGAGACGCACACGGACTTTCGTCGCTTCGACGGCCGGGAAGCGGAAGAGCTTTTTCCAGCCGATCGTCGTCCCCCTGGCAGTCTCTTTCCAGTCCCTTCCGTCCCAAACGTCAAAGGCGAAGGCCTCGATTCTCTGCCCCTCACGGAGGTCTTCTTTCATCATGGCGACATTGAAGAGCTTCGCGCCGCCGAGCTCCCAGACGAAGACGCCGAGCGCCGGCAGTGAATGGCCGGCGACAAGTCGTCCCCGTTTGTCGCGCACGTCAACGAGCGTGGGGCCAGAATAGGTCGCCGATATCTTCGCTGGCTCGGCCAGGTTGACGGCGAAAGTCGCCCGGAGCCTGTCCCCAAGTTCCTTGAGCCTTCGGACGTCGTTCTCGTGGATGCGGCCGCGCTTGTCGGGCGGGATGTTAAGGAGAAGCTGGGCGTTCCCGCCGACCGATGTGTAATAGATTTCGAGAAGTTGGTCGAGGGTTTTGACCTTGTCGTCCTCGGCCGCGTGGTAGAACCAGCCCGGCCGGATCGAGACGTCAACCTGGCCCGGATACCAGATCAGGCGCCCACCCTGTCTGGCGACCGCGGCGATCCTCTCGAGCGAGCCCAGGTCCTCGGCCTGGGCGTCGAGGCCGGCGATGCCGCCGGGATTATTCTCATTGGGCAGGTCATCCATTCCGGTGACTGCGATGACGCTCCATTCGCTCTCCCGAGTGACCCCGGCTTCGTTGCCGATCCAGCGGGCGTCGGGTCCGATGATCGAGATCACCGCTCCCGGCTGGAATTCGCGGATGAGGGCGTAATAGCCCTCCCAGTCGTAAACTTGGCGCTTGCCGTTCGGGCCCTCGGCGCAGGCGCCGTCGAACCAGACTTCGGAGACCTCGCCATACCCGGTCAGGAGCTCGCGGAGCTGGTTCTTGAAGTGCTCGTTGTACCGCGGCGAATCGCCGTAGCTTGGCTCATGGCGGTCCCACGGCGAGAGGTAGACGCCGAATTTCAAGCCTGCCTTCCGGCAGGCCGCCGCGACCTCGCTGACGACGTCGCCCTTGCCTTCCCGCCAAGGCGAGCTCTTGACCGAATGCTCCGTGTACCGGCTCGGCCAGAGGCAGAACCCGTCGTGGTGCTTGGCAGTCACGATGAGGCCCCTGATCCCGGCGGCCTTGATGGCCTCGACCCATTGGCCGGCGTCGAAGTCCGTCGGGTCGAAGAGCTTCGGGTCCTCCGTCCCCTGCCCCCATTCCCGGTCGATGAACGTGTTCATGCCAAAGTGGACGAAGGCCTGGAACTCGAGCGCCTGCCAGGCGAGCTGCCGCGCTGAAGGCACGACACGGGCCGC
>JADBLN010000068.1:1660-6124 GCA_014894455.1 Acidobacteriota bacterium
AGGCGTGAATTATGCTCCCTTCACGAAAGACGGCCGGCCGGCGGCCCGGAGAAAAGGAGAGCGCGATGGATCCCGTCATCACCCTGAACGCCGTCGATTACGCCATCATCGGCGGCTACATCCTGGTCATGATCCTCGTCGGATACTCGCTCAAGAAGTACATGAAGACTGGCGAGGACTTCTTCCTCTCCGGCCGGTCACTCCCCGGCTGGATCACCGGTCTGGCCTTCCTTTCGGCCAACCTGGGGGCCCTCGAGGTCATCGGCATGGTGGCCAACTCGGCCAAATACGGCATCGCCACGATCCACTTTTACTGGGTCGGGGCCATCCCGGCCATGGTCTTCCTGGGCATCTTCATGATGCCCTTCTACTACGGCAGCCGGGTCCGGACCGTCCCCGAGTACCTCAAGCTGCGCTACAACGAGGCCACGCGCGGCCTCAACGCCATCTCCTTCGCCATCATGACCGTCCTCATGAGCGGCATCAGCCTCTACGCCATGGCCCTCCTCTTCAAGCTCATGCTCGGCTGGTCGCTCACCGGGAGCATCCTCTTCGGCGCGGTCGTCGTGCTTCTCTACGTTTTTTGGGGCGGCCTGTCGTCTTCGATCTACAACGAGGTCATCCAGTTCTTCCTCATCTGGCTCGGCCTCCTGCCCATCGTCTTCCTCGGCCTCAAGGAAGTGGGCGGCTTCGCCGGGTTCGTGGCCAAACTCAAGGAACCCCTCCTCCATTCCGCGAAGTACCTCGGCACGAGCGCGAACCCCCTTGGGGTCGATTGGTTCGGCGTGGTCATGGGCCTCGGCTTTGTCCTGTCCTTCGGCTACTGGACGACCGACTTCCTCGTCGTCCAGCGGGCCCTGGCCTCGAAGAACATCAACGCCGCCCGGATGACGCCCATCATCGCCGCGTTTCCCAAGATGCTCGTCCCCATCATCGTCGTCATCCCGGGACTCGT
The DNA here is from genome assembly GCA_014894455.1 of Acidobacteriota bacterium. Classification (GTDB taxonomy): domain Bacteria; phylum Acidobacteriota; class Aminicenantia; order Aminicenantales; family Saccharicenantaceae; genus RBG-16-66-30. The sequence goes on from JADBLN010000068.1 coordinate 2,616, forward strand.
CGCCCTGCTCGTCCTGCCGGAGTTCAGCCAGGCCGCCCTGCCCACGGCCGATTACAATTCCGCGCTGATCCTCCTCATGAAGCACTACCTGCCGAACGGTCTCCTGGGGCTGGCCATCACAGCCTTGCTCGCGAGCTTCATGTCGGGCATGGCCGGCAACGTCACCGCCTTCAACACGATCTGGACCTACGACATCTACGGCAGCTACATCAAGAAAGGGAAGTCCGACTCCCATTATCTGCGAGTGGGCAAATATGCCACCGTCTTCGGGGTGGCCATCAGCGTGGGCACGGCCTACATCGTCCAGTCGTTCCCGAACATCATGGACTACATGCAGCTCGTCTTCTCCTTTTTCAACGCGCCCCTCTTCGCCACATTCCTCCTGGGGATGTTCTGGGCCGGGGCCACGGGCTGGGGCGGGTTCTTCGGCCTGCTCGTCGGCATCCTGACGGCGGCCGTCCATTACCTGTTGTACCGGCTCGGCGTCCTCCATTACGCGAGCGACATGGCCGCCAATTTCTACCAGGCTTGGTGGGCCTGGCTCGCCGACTTCGTCGTCACGATCGGGGTCAGCCTCTTCACCGCGAAGCGGAAGCCGGAGGAACTGGCGGGTCTCGTTTTCGGATTGACGCCGAAGACCAAGGCCGCGGCCCGTTGGCTGGCGCGGCCGGCGGTCTGGGGAATCCTGGCCATCGTCATCGCCATCGTCCTGAACATCATCTTCTGGTAGTCGAGCCTTTGCCCGTCAAGGAGTGAACCATGAACGAGAAGATCGAAATGAAAGACCAAGAGACGGGAATGGGCCAAGGGCATGTTCTCGACCTCAAGCTCCCGATCGGCTGGCTCCTCAGCGCCTACGGCGTCCTGCTCGGGATCTACGGCCTAGTGACGAAAAAAGAGATGTACGCGAAATCCCTCGGCTTCAACCTCAACGTGGTTTGGGGGGCCCTGATGCTCGCGATCGGCGCGGGCTTCCTCCTCGCCGCTTTCTTGAAGAAGGATAAGGCCGGCCGCTAGTCGCGGCTCTCGCGCGTGCGGATGTAGATCGCGGCGCCGCCGCCCTCTTCGCCCCGCGAGTTGATCTCGAAGAGCACCTGCTGGCTCTTGATGAGCTGGGACAGCTGCTTGAAGCCGTAGGTGCGGGGGTCGAAGCCCGGGTCGAGCTGGCGCAGGTAGAAGCCGATCTCGCCGAGGTTGGCCCAGCCGTCCTCCCGGACGGCCATGTCGAAGGCGCCCTTGAGCAGGGGGACGGGATCGAACTTGCGGCCCTTGTCCTCGTGGTCCCCGTGCTCTTCGCGCGGTTCCTTGCCCTCGGCCTTCCTCGCCCCGCCCCGGTCGCGCCGTCTCGTCTCCCGCTCCCGGGGGACGAGGTTTTCCGTATAAATGAAGATGTTGCAGCCGTTGACGAAGGCCTTGGGCGTCGAGCGCTTGCCGATGCCCATGACGAAGAAGCCCATCTCCCGGACCCGCGTCGCTAGCCGGGTGTAGTCGCTGTCGCTCGAGACGATGCAGAAGCCGTCGACGAGGTGGCCGTGGAGGATGTCCATGGCGTCGATGATCATGGCGCTGTCGGTGGCGTTCTTGCCGATCGTGTAGCGGAACTGCTGGATGGGCTGGATGGCGCTGTCGTGGAGGGCGTTTTTCCAGCCGGACATGTTGACGGTCGTCCAGTCGCCGTAGATGCGGCGGATGGTCACGAGCCCGTATTTCCCCGCCTCGGTCAGGATCTGGCCTATGAGCGAGGGCTGGGCGTTGTCGCCGTCGATGAGCAGGGCGATCTTTCTCGTTTTTTCTTCGATGAACGGCTCGGCCATGGCAGTGTCCTTTCTTTTTCCGTCGATTCCCCCCTCATCCTATCTCATTGCGGCGGCCCGTTCAAGCGGTCTCAGGCCTCTTCGAGGACGCGCCAGCCCAGCGCGTCGGCCAGGGCGAAGACGGGCTCCTTGAGGTCGCCGTAGACGGTCACCCGGTGCCAGCCCCATTCGTCCCATTCGGCGAAGAGCTTCTCGATGTCGCCGACGGGCTCGACGGCCAGCTTCGTCCGGCAGGCGCGGTCGTCGGGGGAGTTGGCGACGGCCCGGCCCTGATGGAAGAGGATGGTCTTGCGCTCCGGCGAAAATTCGAGCGTCGAGGTCATGTAGCCCAGAGGGAGGATCGACCGGACGGAAGCGCCCTGGCGGTCCTCCGAGTGGGTCAGGATCTCGATGGGGTTGGCCGGGCCGCCCGGGCCGAAGGCCCTGTTCGAGGCGACGCAGTGGGCGTAGATGATCTGGCGCGACGATGTGTCGATGACCGGGTCGGAGATGTACCCCGGCCGCCCGTTGGTGAGGGCTGTCATAGCGACCATGGTCGCCGTCGACCGGACGTCGCATTCGCAGGCGCCGATGAGCCCCTCGTTCAGGAGCTCGTGGAACCCGAGGCAGGGGTAGGCGTGGATGTGGCCGCCGTAGAAGCCGCCGAGGCAGTTGATGGTGATGGCGCTCGCGCCGTGCTTGCGGAGGACGGCCTTCTGGCCGAGGTACATGGCCGCCGAGGTCTCGAGTGTTTGCAGGCTGACGCCCTCGACCTTGGCCGCCGTTTTCTGCCACCGGTCGGCGATGGCTTTGGCATCCTCTTTGTCGGCAGCGGCCCAGGCTTCGTTGACCTCGGCGAAGGGCACGTTGACGACTTCGATGCCCATCCCCTCCATGACCGCCGGGGCGATGCCGGGCCAGCCGCCGCCGACGGCCAGGATCTTCGACTCCTTCATTTTCCGGAGGCAGTCGCCGGCGGAGAGGACGGACAGGTTGTCGGTCTTGACGGCGAGGCTGCCGGGCCCGGGTGTGGTCCCTCTTCGGATGGAGGCGACGATCGCCCCGAAATCGCTCCCCGGGCCGGCCTTCTTCGTCTGTCCGAAGGCGCGGAAGGCGGCGACGATATCCTCCATGCGGGAGGAGGCGACGAAACCGAGGTTGGGCGTTTTCTTGCGCAGGAAAGCGGCCGTGTAGACGAGGAACCCGCCGCTCCCGCCGTATTGAAAATCGACGTAGAGGGTGGGTTTGCCGGAACCGGCGATCGTCTGGACGACCTGGTTCCAGCAGTTGAGCTGGCAGACGACGTAGCCGTCGACGGGGGACGCCGCGTCCGCGGCCAGGATTTTCTGGGCCTCTTCAGGGCCCTTGGCCATGGTGCTGATGAGCTCGTACCCGGGAAAGCTCTTGGCCAGGGACGTCGTGATGTTGTCCATGACGGGCTGGAAGTTGAAGCCGACGTTCGGCCAGTCCGGCCCGGGCTGGGTGACGGCGTGGAGGGCGTAGATGACCCGGATGCGCGTCTTCTCTCCCCGCCCTCCCGCCGGGAAAAGCCCCTTCGGCGCCAACGCGCCCAAGGCCCCCGCCGAGGCCGTGGCCAGAAAACGGCGGCGGCTCAAAGGGCATGTCGGACAACCCGTCGATCCCTGTTGTTTCTTCACTGGACCGGTCTCCTTCCTCTCCGCGGATTCGCTCTGTCCCTCGTTCGTCCTGATGCTA
>JADBLN010000052.1:0-5000 GCA_014894455.1 Acidobacteriota bacterium
CGACGACGGGAGCCGCGACCGGACGGCCGAGGCCGCCCGCGCTGCGCTCGCCGGGCGCGTCCCCTCGCGGGTGATCCGGCGCGAAAAGAACCGGGGCAAGGGTGCTTCGGTCCGGGAGGGTGTTCTCGCGGCCTCGGGCGAGGTCATCCTGTTCTCGGACGACGACCTGTCGACGCCCATCGGGGAGTTCGACAAGCTGCTCGCCGCGCTCCAGGCCGGGGCCGACGTCGCCATCGGCTCGCGGGCCTTGCCGGAGTCGGTGATCAGGGTCCGCCAGCGCCGGCCGCGCGAGCTGATGGGAAAAACCTTCAACCTGCTGGTCAGGCTGTTCGTCCTGAAGGGCTACCGCGACACGCAGTGCGGCTTCAAGGCCTTCCGGAGGGCGGCGGCGATGGACCTTTTTTCCCGGCTCCGGACCACAGGCTTCGGGTTCGACGTCGAGGTCCTGGCCCTCTGCCGGGAGCTCGGCTACCGCGTCGCCGAGGTCCCGGTCGTCTGGAGCGATTCGCGGCCGAGCCGGGTCAGGCTCATCCGGGGCTCCCTCGGGATGCTCGGGGAGATCTGGCGGATCCGGCGTCTCATCCGCCGCTCTCGGAACGGGTGAGAATTCACCGCGGGAATCACCTCAAGGGGTGATTGCCCCCCTCTTCTTTCCCCATCACAATGGCCGGGAACCCCACAGCGGCCGGGGCCCCGGGCTTTGCAGTCCTCATGCGCGAAGCGATGAGGGCGGGCTTGCCTGGGGGTCCACTGCCGCTGCGAAGGCTCGTCCCTTGACGCCGGGGTTTCTGACGGGAGTGCCGCCATGGAAAGACGCAAGCACAGCCGATTCCAGCAGTGGAACAAGGCCATCATCAAGTCCGCCTCCGGAGGGGAGGGGACCCTGCCCAACTGCCCGATCGACGCCTACGCCTGGGACTTGTCACTCGGCGGGGCGAGGATACAGTCCGAAGAGTGCTTTCCCGTCGGCGCTATCGTGCGCATCCACCTCGAGCTGGTCAGGTCGCGGGAGGCGGTCGGCGTCGATGGCGTCGTCCGGTGGTCCAGAAGGAACGAGAAGGAAGACATCTACGAGTTCGGGATCGAGTTCCAGGAGTGCAACGAGATAGTCCTCCAGGCCATCATGAAAAACCTCTACCGCGAAACAGGCCGGAAGGCGAGAGCCGTACAGCCCCAGGTGTCCCTGGGCAAGGGCGCTATGTAACCCCGTCCAGGCGCCCGACGGATTTTAAAAAAACATTATGCAAAAGCGCAAAGACCGGCGTTTCAAGCAGTGGAACAAGACCGTGATCAAGGCCGGGCCGAACGGCCCAAATTCGCAAGGTCCAGCCGTAGCCAATGCCGTCACCTATGACCTTTCGCTCGGAGGGGTTCGGATTCACTCGGCGGAGCGCTTTGAGGAGGGGACCGTCCTCCGGCTCCAAATCGAACTCGTCCGGTCCCGGGAAATCCTCAGCATTGCGGGCCGGGTCAAATGGGTCAAGCGCGACGAAGCCGAGAATGTCTTTGAAATGGGCGTCGAATTCGATCACGACACTTCCCAGACGATCATGAGCCTGATGAAGAACCTCCACGACATAAGGCTCTGAATCCCCTCAGCGGCCGGGGCGGGCCGCCGCGGTCCACTGCCGCTGCGAAGGCTCGTCCCTTGACTCAACCGACCCGCGTCGCCCTGACCCTCCCTGAAATCGCGATCGTGATCCTGTATATCCCCAGCGCGTTGGACACCGTGATCGAGGCCAGGTCGGAGACGGTTCCCTGCGGATGGAAGACGGGGCTGTTATTGGCCAGGACAGCGACGCCGGGGAGCGAGGCCGTCCTCGCCGCCCGCCAGATCTTCGCGGCCTCGTCGTAGCGCTCGAAGACGAACCCCGACGGCACGAACCGTACCCGGACCGGCTCGCCGGACATGATCGCCCGGAAACGGGCCTGGTTGAGGCCGGACGTCACTTCCCAGATCCCCGACTGCAGTTGGAATTTCGGGACGAGCCGCTGGAATGAATAGGCGGCCCCGTACATGAAGAGGCCGGCCAGGGTGAGGGCCAGGACGATCTCGACCAGCGTGAATCCTTCCGGTTTTCGGCCCATTCAATACTCCTTCCAGACGAGGACCTTGAGCGAGGTGAAGACGAGCTGGGGCGCGGCGGTCAAAGGCGCGTTTTCCGGGAATTCGCCGGCTGCGGCCCTCTCGTCCCGGGCGATGGCCAGCGCGTTCCCGTTCCCGGAGTAGCCGTCCGCGTGGAGAGCGCCGAGGATTTGGACGTCCTTCCCCGAGCCTTCAATCGAGAACCCGCCCGAGGCCGCGGTGATCGAGGCCTGGAGTTTCAAATCGGCGGGCGCCCCTTCGCCGACGGCGATCCCGCCGCCGACCTCCTCGCCGGAAACGACGTCCCGCCCCGCCGAATAGATGACGAGCTGGGCCCGCGAGTCCTTGGCGTAGGGGACGCCGTCCTGCCAGCGGACGCCCTGGAGGATGAGGTGCGAAGAGATGGTGATTTTATCCGAGGAGACAATGGTCAGGTTAACGCCGCTGAGGACGGAGGGCGTTTCCCCGTCGAGAGCCGGTTCGATCCGGCCGTCGCCCGCGACGTATCCGCCGCCGAGCGATTCGATATTCCCGTTGACGATGACGATCGGCAGCGGAACGAGGTCGTAGGCGAAGCTCCCTTCCGGCGTCCGATAATCCGTCCGGCTTCGCGCCGGGCTGAACTCGAGGATCCACTCTGCGCCGTCCGCGCGGAAGGCGATGACCTGGGCGTCGCCGCTCGTCGCCAGGATCATCTCGTCGAGATCCCCCTGGACGAAGACGCCGCCGAGCCCCAAGTCGTTTTGGATGAGGGTGACGCCGGCGGGGACGGGTTCGGTGGATGGTTCGAGCCCGAGCGCCTCCCTCAGCCGGGCGGGCGTCAGGTCTCCGGGCCGGAAGATCCCGATATTCAAGGCTTTCGCGACGACCGGGCCCGGGTCGTCCGGGAGGACGCCCTCGGCCGCCGCCGCGAGTCCCGGCCTGAGAACCTCGCCCGGTCTCGACAAGAACCGGATCCCGTTTTCCCCGAGGAAGGCGGATTTTTGTCCTTCCGTCATGTCTTTCCCTATAAAGAGAGGAATGGCCGGCATGGGCAGACGTCCGGCCAGGAGCCCCAGGGAGCCCTCGAGGACGGATAGACGCCTCGCCTTGACGCGGCTCAGCCCGCCCGAGGCCTCGATCCGCAGAACCGCCGATATCCGGAAATAGCCGCCCATGTCGGTGAGCCCGCCGAGACCGCAGGTGGCGCGGCTTTCCCAGGTCATCTCCTCGAGTGTTTCTTCAACGACCCTTGGGAAGACGGCGCCCAGGGCGTTTTCGAGAAGGAGGGGGAATTCCGCCGCCGGACTCACCCGCAGGCCCTCCACGCGCTCAGCCGCCACCGCGGCCAGAGGCCCCGCGGCTTCGAGCCGCTCCGTGAGGTCGTGGAGCCCCCGCTTGAGGCCGTTCTCCGACGCGCAGTCGAGGAGAACCGCGAACTTGCGGAATCCGTTGATCTTCAGGTGGATTCCCGAGGCGTGGATCATGGCCAGGCCGAGCCCCGAGAAGACGACGAAGAGCAGAAGGACGGCCAGGCTGACGGCGCCGCGCTCGCCGCGCCGAGATTTGCCGATGGAACCCCTTGAATGGGAACCCCTTGAATGGGGACATGTACCTGGGGTACGTGTCCCCATTCGAACACCCGTTCGAACAGGGTCATGTCCCGGAATTCCCGGCGAGCGCGGGGTTCTTGAGAAATACTGTCGTTTCATGGGGGTGCGCTCCTTCGACGCTGAGTTCGAGGCGGACGCGGACGAGTCGGGCCTCGGGATCGAAAATCCAGATCGCTGCCGCGATGTTCTCGAGAAGGGGTTGGGCCGAGCCGGCGTTCACCCGCCGCCGCAGAATGCGGGCCGGCCCGTCCAGGAAATAGGCGACGTTTTCGAGGAGCGAGACGGCCGCCGTGTCAGGAGAATAATCGTGATCGAGCGGCTCTCTGAGGACGACGGCGCCGCGCTCGACTCTCTCGACGCTCCTGAGTTCGCCCTCAAGGCCGTCGCTGAGACATATCTCCTGGCCGGAGGCGATATCCGCCGTCGAAGCCAGCAGAAGCCGGATGTCCCCGGCGCGCGCCGTTTCCGTCAGCATCAAGGGCTTTTCAAGAGAAGTCGTCCGGAGCTCATCCTCCGTCGCTCGCGCGGCCTCGGCGAGGCCGAGAGCCATCTCGCCGGCGAGCCCCCGGCCGGCATGGAGGAGGTCGATCCTCATTTTATCGAGGGCCGCCAGCGCGCCTTGTCCCGCTTCCTCTCTCTCTTTGAGCCGGAAAAAGACCTTCTGGGCCAGGCCGAAAAACTGGAGGCTCGACGTGACGACGAAAAGCGACAGGGCCATCCCGAGCAGGCATTCGACCAGGGAGAACCCGCCCTTTCTCATGGCCGGAACCCCAGGTCCCGCGAGATGAAAAGTACCGCCGCCGTTTCAGGTCCCGCCCGCCCGGCGTACCGGATCTTGAGCCCGACCCTCTTCATCCTGTCCCCGTCGTCGGTCACCTCCCACTCCTCCTCGATGAGACAGCCCCCCGGCTCGCGGCGGACGATTTCCGCGTGTTCCCCGGGCGAGAGCGCGCTGTCTTCGAAGGGCCGGGACTTCAGCGTTTCGAGCCTCGCCGTGAGCGCGTGGGTGAGAGCCGCCGTGATGTCGCCCTTCCTCTTCGCTCCCAGCGAAAGAGTCAGGAGCTCGGCCGTGCCGACGACGAGGAGAAGGGCCAGGGCCATGGCCGCCAGGACTTCGATGAGACTGAATCCGCTCCGTTTCATGACCGCCTCCATCTTCCGCTTTCGCCCCTCTCTCAAGCGGGCGGCGTGCCAGAACGGCCGAAAATAATTTCCGGGGGGAGCGGGAAAATCCCTTCCGCCGAGCGTCAACCCGGATGGCTAATTAGCTGAATAATATGGCTTTTTGCGTCAACCGGCGGCGACGCGCGGCGATCGCGAAA
>JADBLN010000056.1 GCA_014894455.1 Acidobacteriota bacterium
CCCAACTCGTAAATCTATACGCCGATCCGCTCGTAAATTATCACGCCTCTGGACACCAGGGTCGAAACGGAGGTGAAACTAAAAAAGACGCACCTTGAATTCACCAAAGAGATGGCGACCAGAACGGAAACGCTGGTTTCAAAAGGAGTGGTCGGGGAAGAGGAAAACCAGGTGATGAAACTGGCGACGGAGAAAGCCGAGTTGGATTTGAAGACGTCGCTGGCGAATCTGGATGAGGTGAACGCGTCCGGAGAAATTCCGCTCAACGAGCTGTATACTCCCGTGGTGGGGAGCCGCGATTTCGTCAGCGAGCGGCTGAAGATTGAGAGAAAGGAGGCAGAACTGGGTTTAAAGCCGCTCGGGAGCCGCTTGGGGCGGTTCCAACCGCTGGTCAAGAAGGGCTTGGTGTCAAAGGATCAGTTGGATCAAATCCAGGCGGAAATGGCCGCCCGAAAGGCGACGATCGGCGAGATCCAAAAACGACTCGATTTGAGAAAGCGTTTTGTCGCCGGGACAATCATGGCCCAGGAGGTTGAAATCGAGGACCGGATGACCGAGGCCGAAAGGAATATGAGCTCAACCCAATCGAAGGTGGATTCCTTACAGGAGCAGCTGAAACGGCTCAGAGCCCTGGAAACCCGGGGGCTGATATCTCCAACGGAAAGCCATAAGCTGCAATATGCTTTGGATGCCGCTCAATTCGAATTGAAACTGGCCGCCGTGGAAATGGACGTCCTTCAAAAGGCCAAGTAAAGAATAAGCCTTTTCGATTTCGTTTTTCGCCAACTGGGATCGATCAAACGATCGGTCCCTGTTGGTTTTTCATCCAATTTTATCGAATTCATCGCGCCGTGCATCAAGCCTCCCAGCTTCCTATCCTTCCGGGGCCAATTGGTAGGTTTTCTCGTCTGAAGCGGCCTTCGCCTGAATTATTCGCGAATCAAAGGGCTCGTAGACTGGAAGATCGGATTAGGGAGGGCGGAAAGGGTAGACCAACAAAAAAGAAGCTCGGAACGGGAGGGTTCGGTCAGCGGTTGCAGAGGTTTTTGAAATCGCAGTAAGAGCAGACGTGGTCGCCCTCGGCGGCGGGCGTGAACGGCAGGGCCGGATCGATGATCTCCCTCAGAAGGCCGTCGATCAACCGCTCCATCGTCTCGATCCGAGCCCGCCGCAGGTCCGGAGTGACGAGATCGCGCCCGCTTTTCGCGTCGTAGGGGGAAGACTCGATCCCCGGATGCATCCGCGTCCGGCCGAGCATGACGAACCGGCCTTGGATCTCCTCGGAAAGCTTTTCGTGGGCCTTCGCCAAAATCAGGGTGTACAGGGGCATTTGGAGGCTGCCGACCGCCGTCTTCCAGCTCGGCCGGTTTTCCAATTCGAGTTTGTTCCAGTGGATGCCGTATTTAAGGATGTCGGCGGACGTTTTATAGTCGAGGATGAACAATTGATCGCCGCGCGTCTCAAGGCGGTCGAATCGGGCGGTGAGCGTAAAACCCAAATGTTCGAGCGTATGGGTTTGTTCCAAAGCCAACAGACGGACGGTTTGGCCTTCCGCCTCAAGCCCCCGGAGGATCTCGATCTGGCATTTTTCCAAATACTCGACCAAGTGGCTCTTGGTCTGGAGCATCATCAGGTAGGGCCGGCCGGTCAAATCGTTGCCGAAGGTCTCCCGAAACCGCCGCTCGACGATGGCCTCCAGTTCGGTGGTCTTCAAATCCTCTCCCCGCAGGCGTCGGCCGACAAACGGGGCGTATTCATCCTCGAGAATGCGATGAACGAGGTTCCCGATGTCCTTGGCCTCGAAGTCCTCGTCGAGGTCCTCCCGTTCTTTTAATCCCAGAACATAGCGGTAATAAAAACGAAGCGAACACCCGAGATACGTATCGAGGGCGGTGGCCGAATAGCGGAACCGGCGGAGGTTCTCGGTAACTTCGGCGCTCTTGGCCACCACAGGCGGAGCCTGCGTCTGGAGGGCGACTTCATAGCGGACCGTCCCGACCGGGGTTTCCGACCGCCGCCGGGGATCACGCTTCCGCGACTCCCAGAGCAGGCGTTCGACATACCGGCTGCGCTCGCGATCCTTGCTCTCGACGAAAAAGAGATGAACCCGGTCCGCGCCCCGGATCAGGACGTCGAGATAATGCTCGATCCGCCGCTCCAGGTCCCGATGCGTCGAAAGGCCCAAGGCCTGGCGGACGCCGACCGGCAATAGCGAGTCCCCCCTCTTCGAGGCCGGAAGGACATCCTCGTTCAGGTCGAGGAGATAGACCTCCTCGAAGGGAATGCCGCGCGTCTCCCAGAAGCCCAGGATTTGGAGCCCGCGGAGAGGCGTCCCGAAAAAGGGCACGGTCCCGGCCGCGGCGACTTTCCGGAACAGGTTGAAATACCCCTCCGGGTCCTCGAACACCGTGTCCCGGAGGAGTGAGCGGGCCAGGCCGTCGAGGCGCGCGCCGAACGCCTCGGCGTAAGGATGAAAGAAGTAATGCAGGCGGGCGGTGCTGTGGACGTAAATATAATCGAGAATCCGGATGAGCTTTTCGGCGAAATCGCCGATGTCGGCGATCATCCACAAGGGAACGATCAAGGCCTCATGGACGGCCCGGAGCTGTTCGAGAAACGCGGCCGGCACGGGCGCATCTTCGACGCCGCGGGTGAGCTTCTCAACGGCCTCGCGGACGGCCGGATCGGTCTCGATCTCGGCCAGCGACCAGAACGCCCGGCCTTTGCGCTCGGTCAGCGCCTCTTCCACGGCGTGGAACAGGATGCGGGTCAGGTCGGAGCGGCGTTCGAGCCCGGGGAAATACAGGTTTTTCGTGTAAGGATGGAGGACGAACCGGAGATAATCGGCCGCGTAGACCCGGCCGTCTTCATCGGCCGTCCGGAAGACGTCGAGAAGCCTCTCGAAAAAAGTGAAAATCGGCGTCCGGGTCAGCGGGTATCCGAGGGAAATGTTGAATTCGTCGGGATGAAGGTCCGCGAGCGTCTGCTGGTAAAGAGGAAACAAGGTTTCCGACGCGGGCAGGACTACGACCTGCCGTTCATGGAAAAGGCTCGGATCGGCCAGCTTGTCCCGAAGGACCGTGTTGAGGGCGAAGACCTGGCCGTGCGTGTCGGGACATTTCGTGAACGTGATCGCGGGCTCGGGGTCCGGGTGGGAATTGGCGGCGGCCGCGAGCCCTTCCTCGGGGAGGCCGAGCCGGCAGAGAAGCGCCTTGACCCCTTTCGCCTGATGAAGGAGGAGGGTGAAATCCTCCCAGCCGAGCAGCTTGAGGAGGAGATCCTCCTCCATTTTATTCAAGGAAAAGAACCCGGCGAAAATGAACCGGTCGGCATCGGCAAAGAGGGATCGGTCGACCCCCTCGGCGACGGCCTGCAAGCGCCCCGCCGGCGTCGACAATCCGCGCGCCGCTAGGGTTTCCGTGAATTGCTCGTGGAAATAGGACAAATTCTGGAGGCGGGCCCGGGATCGATCGGTCAGGAGGTCGGACCCCATTCCGGACACGGCATCCTGAACCGAAAGATCGACGCTCCGGAGCTTTTCCCCGGCGACCCCGGCCGAAGTCAATTCCTCAAGGTCGTGATAGAGCTTGACCCCGAGCGGGAAGAAATGGTCGGCCGTCAGGAAACGGTCGCGGCCGAGCCGTTCGGGGGCGCTCCGCTGGATTTCGAGAAGGAGGGCGACGGCGTCGAGGACATCGATCGGCCGGTCGCGGCGGCCGAGCCGCTCGGAATAGACGTGATTCACAAACGTATCGAGGGAATCGATCCGGGGCGGGATGAAGCCCGCGCCGAGGCGCTCGGCCAGGGTTTTGCGGAGATAATAGGCGGGCCGGCGCTCGGGGAAAACCACCCAGGACCGGGAGAAATCCCGGCCGGTGTCGGGCAATCGCTCGGCGACGGCCGCGATCAAGCCCACGCGCGGGGAGACGAGATGGACCCGGGCCGCGTTCATTCGACGACCTCGAATCGGCGCTGGTCCAAATACGCCAGGACGCCGCGGGCGGGCCGATCGGGATGGATCTCCTTCATCAAGGCGATATACCGGAGAACCTGGGCTCGATCCTCGTCTTCGAATTTGGACCGCCGTGCCGGATCGATCTCGGCACCCGTCTTGAAATCGACGACCAAAACCGCCTCGGGATCGACGAGGACCCGGTCCATCCGGTTCACGTTGCCCGAAGCATCGCAAACGTCGAATTCGCGGAACACCCGGCGGCCGGGACGGGGCTCGAACCAAACGGCTCCAGGAGTGTTCTCGAAAGACCGGATCAGGGACTCGGCTGCCTCCCGGGCCACAGATGCCTCGGGACCGGAGGGGCGGAGACGATCGAGCGCGGCGGCGGTTTCCGCCGCCCAGCCGGCTCGGACGAATTCGATCTCCGCCAGAAGGCGATGGATCCATTCGCCGCGTTTGATCCGGGCCAGGTTCAACGTCTCGCGCGTGTTCACCGGCGGATCAAAGGGACCGTTGCGATGCTCGACCGGCTGCCGGAGCGCGGCGAGACCGGTTTTCGGCCCTTCGGCCGCGCCGGCCGCGCCGCGGGTGAATTCGAAGCGGGCCGCGCCGGTGACGGCAACGGGAGTTTGTCCCTCCCGATCGAATACTCTTCCCAACAGATCGAAGGGAAACTTGTCCGCTTTCTTTTTAAGACCGATGATGTGGAGCTCGTGCTTGGCCCGGGTCAGGGCGACGTAAAGAGCGTTGAGCTTGTCCACCCACTCCCGGTCCCGGCGCTCGTCGTAGGTTCGGGCCAGAGCTTCGTCGGCCGCGGCCAGCGTTTTGTTGATTTTATAGACGTGGACGCCCTCCTCATCCGTGAAGAGGTGGAAGTCCTCGGCGTGCAGGCGTTCGCCGTAGAGGAGGCAGATCACGACGGGGAAATCGGTGCCCTTGGCCTTGTGGATGCTCATGATCTGGACGGCGTCGATCTCGCGGGGGACGTCGATCGTCCAATTGGCGTCGGCGTCCTCCTCCTTGCCGGTGAAACGGAGGAATTCGCGGAGGTCGTTCCGTCCTTCCCCTTCGAAGCCCTTGATGGCTTCGAGGAGTTTGGTCAGGGCGGCCTCCTCCCGGGGGAAAAGCCGGAATACGTCGAAAACGCGGTAGATGCGGGTGACGAGGTCATAGAGGGGCAGATAGCCGACGCTCTTGAAAAACGGTTCGAAATACCGGTCCCAGAGCGCGGGACGGCGGTGGCGGAGGGCGGTGTAGAGTGGAAGGTCCTTGTCCCGGCGGCATTCGTGGAGGAACCGGCGGCGGACCTCGATCTCGAGAAAGTCGGCGTCCGCGCCGAGGGCGCCTACCTCTTCGGCCGGGCGGGCGGCGAACATGTCGCCGAGGAGGACTTCGGCGAAGGCCAGATCGTCGGGCGGGGCGTCGAGAAACCGGAGAAAGGACAGAATCTCGCCGATGATTTTCCGGCCACGGATGTCCAGACTGCTGTGGGGGATGAAGGGAATCCCGAGTTCGTTGAGCCAGGAGGCGACCCGGACGACATCGGCGTTCTGGTAAGTCAGGACGGCGATATCGGAGGATCTCCATCCGCGCTGTCGAAGGCCGGTCACGAGATTCTGGAGTTCGATTTTTTCGGGAGATTCGTCGGCCGCGGCGGGCGCCGGGTCCTCTTCGTCCTCGGTCTCCGCGTCTTCTTCGACCGCGGCGGCCGGGTCCTTTTCGAGGAGGACGTAACTCACGAGCCCGCGGCCTTGGCGCTCGGGGAGGACGGATTGGTCGAAATCATCGAGGCCAGAGAGGGCGGCCAGCCGCCCGTATTCCCCCTCCCCTTCTCCGGTGCCGTCGGCGTCCGTCTTGAGGCCGAGAAACAGATCCTTCACGAAATCGAGGATAGCCTGGTCGCTCCGGTAATTCATTTCCAGGTCGCGGATCGTGGTTTCCACGGAACCGAAATAGCCGCGGTCGTCTTCCAGCTTCCGCATGATCCGGTAATCGGCGTCGCGGAAGCCGTAAATCGCCTGCTTGGTGTCGCCGACGAGAAAAAGGCTCCCGCCCTTTCCCAAGGATTCC
>JADBLN010000125.1:0-2084 GCA_014894455.1 Acidobacteriota bacterium
GGCCGCCGCGATCATTTACGAAGCCCGCATGGGAATTAAGAAGGGGGTGGCCCGTGGCTAAACTCGCGCCCTGCCCGTTCTGTGGAAGCAGTTGGGTTGGCGTGTTTTCCAACTGCTCAATAGACCATGAGCGATACCACGTTGCGTGCAACACGTGCCAAGCATCGAACGGCTGGAAAGCCGGACGGGCACTCGCTCGCAAAGACTGGCAGCATTGTTCTGGCAAGAAAGGGGCGAAAGATGCGTGACGAAGAACTTAAAAAACATATTCAGGAACTCGCAGCGCTGAAACCGCAAAACTGCCCGAAGTGCGGAAGCGACTTTGTTTCGGTAACCAAAACACTGTGGGGAAGGTTTGAGGTTAGGTGCGAGGACTGCGATCACAACGGACCATCCAAAGTAACGGAGCGTGCGGCAATACGGGACTGGAACCGCATGGCGGCCAAGAAGGGGGATGCAAAATGAGAGGCCAAATCGTAACCACCGACGGAATGAACCTCGAAGTCTACGAGACACTCCACGAGGCATTTGAACAGGCTGACCGGGAAGGTCGGTTCGGAGTAATCTGGACTCTGTGCGAGGAGCCTACGGGGCAGTGGGTTGAGACGCGGTTCCGCTCGACCAACGCCATTGGGTATATCGTGCATCCGCGTCAAATATTGCTCAAGCCGGGGACCACCTATGCCAAGTGACGCCCCAACCAAGAAGTGCCAAGGGTACTACTGTACTAACCAGTTACCAGCGGATTCCGACGATGCGTTCTGCAATGAGTGTTACGCGGCGTGGAATGCGCAGGATGAAGAAGATAGGGCGGAACTTGCACAAGGGGCCGACGATGCCAAGTGACCTTGACTCGGAGGCGGTCGAACTGGCCTGCAAGTGCATGGCCGCCATAGTTCGTGATGGGCATGAGTTCGCTCTCGAAAGCCTTGTGGCTGATTCGATTCCTTACAACCGGACGTTGGTTGACGAGTGCAATTTGCTCTTGGAGTCCATGCTAGAGTCCGTTACGGCTGGACCAATAGAGTGCCGCATTGGGGTAATGGACCTTCACAACCCCGACCTTCTGGACGCGGCACGGGATCGCGTTCAGGAGTTGGCGGAGGAAGCCAAAAACCAGTAGCAGCCGGGGGACCGGCAGGAGGCGGGAGATGGGAAACGCAGAGAAGGTGTTGGAAGATGCAAAAGCTAAGGCTGTGAATGCAAAGAAGGCCCTTGGCGAGGCGTCCGCTGCAACGATGTTCAACGGAATGGCGTTGAGTACCGGAGACAAGGAGCTTCAGGTTTACGTTCGGGAAGTGTTCTGGAATACCGAAAAGGCCGTGGAGTCTGCCCGTAAGTTGCTTGAGTGGTTCGGCCCTGACGAGCCCGCGCAGTTGGGGTCTGGACTCGACAGGGCACAGCGTAAATGGCTGCAAGACCTTGCGGACAGTCACAAACTCGAAGGCCACGAAACGCTTGATTCGAGTTTTCTTCGCCAACTTGCCACTGACGAGCCCGCGCAGCCCGCCAGCGGCCTGACGGCCGAGGACGTGGAGGCCTTGAAGGACATGGTTGCCAGACTTCGGACGCAGCACGCCGCGTTGAAATGGTGCGATGTCGAAAAACTCCTCGACCGCATCATCGCGCACGCGGAGGGCGGGGCGAAGGAGACGCGGACATACCCACAATGTGACAAGCCAGTCCCGTTGTGTAGTTACGATGCCTGCACGCTGCGCTCTTTGGCGAAACAGGCAACCTCCGAAGACGGCGAACTCTTGTCGCTCATCGCCGACGCAATCGACGCCGCTCTGGCCGCTGAGAAGCCGGCGCTGACGGCGGAGGACGTGGCGGACCTGAAGGCCATGCGGTCGGCGTGCGACTCATTTCTCGGCCCGTGGTCGGCCAATGCCCTGGACCGCATCATCGCGCACGCGGAGGGCGGGTCGGTCGCGGCCAATAAACCATCTGTCGCTCCGCTATGCCACGCGGACGCTGATCGCTTGCGCGACATGACAAAAGGAAAAGGTTCGAGCAACTCCTGCGGAATCATGCTCAACATCGCCGACGCAATCGATGCGGAGATTGTCGCCTGTGACCGTTGC
>JADBLN010000125.1:2184-5984 GCA_014894455.1 Acidobacteriota bacterium
CTGTGCAACGCGCACGCCGGGCTGGTCGAGGCGCTGCGGGAGTGCAAAAAGGCAATGTGCAATACCCACGAATGCTCGTGCGAGGGCGAGGCGCGGTGCAAGTATGACGTGGTTGTCAACGCCCGCGCCGCTCTGGCGCTGGCGGAAGGGGGCGGGCAATGAGCGACATGGGCGACACGTTCAAGGCACTGCGCAGGCACCGGCAGGACGAGGGCGAGCGGAACCGCAAATATGCCGCTGACGAGTTTGCGTTCGTTCAGGACATCGCGGCAACTAGAGATGGCATCGACGTGAAGCGTCTTGACGACTCGCACTACCAGTTCATCCTGCCGAACGGAAGCCTGTTGAACTTCTACCCCGGCAACCAACGCCTCTATTGGGACAAGAACCGACCGAAGGGGCCGCACCTGAAGCACCGCGACGAGAAAGCCGACTGGACGCTGACGGCGGTGCTGGACGCGATTCAGGAGGGCATCAAATGAGCGACGACCTGAAGGCCGCACGCGAGAAGGTGGAAGCCGCTGATAAGGCTGTGACAGAGACATACCAAGAACGCCAGGTCGCCTACAGGGCCTATGCCGAAGCCCATGTGGCGTGGACGAATGCCATGGAAACCGAGATGATTCTCGGCCTTGAACTCGCCGCCCTGGAGTCCGCCGCGAACCGCACGGAATAGGGAGAGATACATGAAGATCATCGGATTGGAAGTTGAAAACGTCAAACGCATCAAGGTTCTGGAAATCACGCCGACTGGCGATACCGTCATCATCGGCGGCGAAAACGCGCAGGGCAAGTCGTCTGTCCTGGACGCTATCTGGATGGCGCTGGGCGGAACCGACGCGATCCCGTCTGACCCCATCCGGCACGGGGCAACCAAGGCGGCCATCCGCTTGAACCTGGGCGAGCCGAAGTTCGATCCCAAGACGGGCGAGCCTGTGCCGAATCCCGACGGGCCGTATCTGTCGGTCGAGCGGACATTCACGGCCAAGGGGTCGTACCTGAAGGTCAAGCGGGCTGACGGGGCCGCCGTGGCAAGCCCGCAAGCCCTTCTGGACTCGCTTGTGGGCCGTCTGTCGTTTGACCCGCTGGCGTTCGCCCGGATGCCTGCCAAGCAACAGGCCGAGACGTTGCGGTCGTTGGTGGGGCTGGACACGACCGCCCTGGACGCAGAACGGGCCGCGCTCTACGCCGACCGCACGAACGTCAACCGCGACCTGGACCGGGCCAAGGCGAGGGCGGCGTCGCAACTCACGTTCGCCGACGCCCCGAAGGCCGAAGTGTCCGTGGCCGACCTGTCCAAGGAACTTTCGGCCGCGCAGGAACACAACCAGAAACGCACCGAGTTGGCGACAGTGGTTGCCATCATCAAGAGGGCCATTGAGACCATCAACGGCGAAAGCGCCCGGCTGGTTGACGCCATCAAGGACGCCGAAACCCGTCTCGCAGACCTCAAGAGGCAGGCTGGTTCGTTTGCCGTGATGCTGTCGGCAGAAACCACGAAACTGGACAAGGCGGAAGCGGCTTATGTGGCCGTCGCCGAGATTCCCTGCCAACCAATCATCGCTATGGTTGCCGCCGCCGATTCCGTCAACGCCAAGGTCAGGGCGAACGCTATGGCCGCAACGCTGGCCGCCGAAGTGAAGGCCAACCAGCAGGCATCCGACAAGTTGACCGACCGGCTGGCCGCTATCGACGCCGAGAAGCAAGAGAAGTTGGCGTCCGCCAAGTTCCCGGTGGCTGGTCTGTCTTTCGACGCGGCGGGCGTGGTGTTCAACGGCGTGCCGTTCGACCAGGCATCGGACGCCGAGAAACTCCGGGTGTCCGTGGCGATTGGCATGGCCGCGAACCCGACGCTACGGGTCATCCGCATTCGGGACGGCAGCCTTCTGGATGAGAAGTCGCTGGCAGCGATTGACGAGATGGTCGCCAAGAACGACTTTCAGGCGTGGATTGAGCGTGTGGGCGACAAGGACAAGTGCGCCATCATCCTTGAGGACGGCATGGTGCGCGGAACGGAAGGGTTCTGACCATGAAGATTCTGGACGTTGTGCAGGGGTCCGGGGCGTGGCTTCAGGCGCGGTCGGGGATACCCACGGCGTCAGAGTTCCACAATCTCGTGACGCCCCTTGGTGCGCCCAAGAAGGGCGAGACGCCCGAAACCTACTTGGCTACCAAGTTGGCAGAACGCTGGCTTGGCGGCCCCCTGCCGACGACCTACGGCGGCGGGGCAATGGAACAGGGGAGCCTCAGAGAGTCTGAGGCGATCCCGTGGTACAGCCTGACTTACGGACGCGACGTCAAGGCGGTCGGGTTTGTGCTGACAGACGACGGCCGGGTCGGATGTAGCCCGGACGGCATGTTCGAGGACGGCACAGGAATCGAGGTCAAGTGCCCCGCGACGCACACGCACGTCAAGTATCTCTTGAACGGCGAGTTGCCAGCGGACTACACGGCCCAGGTGCAGGGGTCGATGTTCGTGACCGGGGCCGAATCCTGGACGTTCCTCAGTTACTCCCGACAACTTCCCCGGCTGGTCTTGACGGTGGAACGGGACGCGGCGTTCGTGGGGGTTCTGGGCGAGGCCCTGGACAAGTTCTGTGCCCGGCTGGACGCGGGATACGAGCGGCTGGTGGCGTTGAACGGCGGCAAAGAACCCGTCCGCGAGATAGTGCCGATTCCGGCTACCGTGCCGGATGACGACCAAGATTTCTGCTTCTGAAAACCACAGACAAGGGAGAGAACATGGAAGGTCAGGAACTTGTACCAGTCGAGCGGGGCGGCGCGGTGGCAACGTACTCCACCGACAACCCCATCGCCGACATGATGCGGGCTGTTGTCGAGCGTGGCATCACGGCTGACAACGCCGCCGCCTTTCAGACGATGTGTGATACCGTCCTGAAGATGGACGCCCTCCAAGCCCGGAAGCAGTACATGGCGGCAATGGCGAAGATGCAGGCCGAGATGCCGCACGTCATGGCTACGAACCTGTTCTTGGACGATAAGGGCCGAACCCGCGCCAAGTGGGCCAAGCACGAGGACATCATGCAGGTCATCGGCCCGCACTTGGTAAGGAACGGGTTCTCTGTCTCGTTCGATACCGAAGTGGACGAAAAGCGGACCACCGATGTTTGCAAGATTTCACACGTCGGCGGGCACTCTGAATCGACCCGGTTCGCCGTGCGGAATAGCAAAGGCCCCCCCGGATGTTCCGACGCTCAGGCAGACGGGTCCAACCACACCTACGCCATGCGGTATGCCCTGTGTGCGGCCCTGAACATCGTCATCGACAAGGACGCCGACGCCCGCATCGAGGGGGCCGTCGTTACCCCGGAAGTGGCCCGCGAACTGCAAGAGGCCGTCAAGGCATCCGGGGCGTCAGAGGCCACCTTCCTGACGTTGGCCAACGCGACTTCCTTCGCCACCATCCGCGACGGCCGCGTGGATATGCTGTGGCAGGCGCTGGCCGACCGGAAGGCGAAGATGGCCCCGGTGGCCAAGGAACCCCCCGCCGTCGATCCTGCGGCCAGTGGAACGCCCACAGATGATGCTACGGCCCCTGCCGAGACGCTCTTTGAGGCCCGCGCCGCCGCGCCATCCGAACTCAGGCAGCGCGTCCACAGCGTGTTCAGGGCCATCGCCAAGCACCGCGGAACCCCGTTCGAGAAGCAGTGGAACGCGGCGATGGCCAAGATGGGCACGGACGGCGAGATCGTCGAGCACTTCCCCGAGAACCGCCTGGCGGGCCTCATGGTGCAGGCGAACAGGGTGCTGGCCATGAATAGCATTGACGCCAGCCCGTT
>JADBLN010000097.1:0-19195 GCA_014894455.1 Acidobacteriota bacterium
GAACTCAAAGAACGCGGCTTCATCGCCCAGGTCTCTGACGAAACCGCCGTGCGGAAGATGCTCGACGGGGAACCCATCACGTTTTACGTGGGCTTCGACAGCACGGCCTCGAGCCTCCACGCCGGGAGCCTCGTGCCGATCATGGCCATGGTCCACCTCCGGCGGGCCGGCCACCGGGCCATCGCCGTCGTCGGTAGCGGGACGACCATGGTCGGCGACCCGAGCGGCAAGACCGAGATGCGCCAGATGCTTGACGAAACGACCATCCGGACCCAGGGTCAGGCCATCCTTATCCAGCTCGCCCACTACCTCCACTTCGACGGGACGAACGCCATCGCCGTGGACAACGCCGACTGGCTCTTGCCGCTGAACTACGTCGCTTTCCTGCGCGACATCGGCCGGCACTTCAGCGTCAACCGGATGCTGGCCGCCGAAGCCTACAAGCTCCGGCTCGAGAAGGGCCTGTCGTTCATCGAGTTCAACTACCAACTCCTCCAGGCCTATGACTACCTGACGCTCTACCGGAAATACGGCTGCACCCTGCAGATGGGCGGCGACGACCAGTGGGGGAACATCCTCGCCGGCGTCGACCTCATCCGCCGGGTCGAGGGCGGGGCGGCCGAGGTCCTGACCTTCCCCCTCCTGACCACGGCGTCGGGGGCCAAGATGGGCAAGACCGCCCAGGGCGCCGTCTGGCTCGACGCCGCGCTGTTCGGTCCCTACGATTTCTACCAATACTGGGTCAACTGTGACGACCGGGACGTCGGCCGCTTCCTAAAGATCTTCACTCTCCTGCCGCTCGACGAGGTCCGCCGTCTGGAGTCGCTCAAGGATAGCGGGATTAACGAGGCCAAGCGGATATTGGCCTATGAGGCGACGAAGATCACCCACGGTGAGGTGGAAGCTGAAAACGCACGGAAAGCGACAGCCGCGGCCTTCGGCAGGACGATTGCTATTACCGGCGAATCGGCCACCGGCGCGGTTGGGACCGTGGACGCAAAATCGAGTATCACGGGCGATATCACCGTCCTTCCGACGACGACCGTCCCTCGCGCCCGGCTCGAAGCCGGCATCAGCCCGGCCGAGCTCTTCACGGAAGTCGGCCTGACGCCTTCGCGCCGCGAAGCGAAAAGGCTCGTCGAGCAGGGGGGCCTCTATGTCAACGACGAACGCATCGACACGGTCGAGCGTCTCCTGACCGTCAAGGATCTCGGCCCCGACGGCGGCATGCTCCTCAAGGCCGGCAAGAAGAAATTCCACCGCGTCGTCGCCGGCTGAAAAGCCCGAAAAATCCTTTGCGTTGCCCGCCCAACTGTGGTTAAATATCGGGATGTTTCCCGAGAATCCAAGGAGAATCGCATGAAGAACATGTTCGTTTTAGCCCTGATCTCGACGCTGCTCCTCGCCGGCTGCGCCCCGAAAGCCGAGAAAGTCACGCTCAAGGAAGGCACTCCGGCTTACACCCTGGCCAAGGACCTCGCGGCGGTCATGCCCGCGCTCGGCCCGGACAAGGTCACCCTCCTCGTCGAGGGCAAGGGTCTGGCGATCACGGCCGCCGAGGTCATCCAGGCCATCCAGGACAACTTGGGGACCCGGACTGCCCAGCTCAAGAGCGTCGATGCCGGACAGCTGAAGAACATCATCGAACAAGGGGCGACCCAGCTCGCCGAGCGCAAGCTCCTTCTCGCCGCGGCCGCCGGGGCCAAGACGGTCGTCCCGGCCGAAGAGGTTGATAAGGCCCTGCAGGCCCAATATGCCCAGGCCGGCGGGGAGCCCGCCTTTCTCGAGGCCCTGAAAAGCGCGGAGATCTCGATCGACCACGTCAAAAAGAGCGTCCAGGAGACTCTGGTCATCAACAAGTACCTTGAAGGTATCGCCGAAGCCGGAGTCAAAGTTTTCGAGGAGGACATCCGAAAGGCCTACCAGGAGGAGACGGCCGGCGACAAGACAGCATCCGTACGCCACATCCTCCTGCTGACCCAGGGCAAGACCGAGGCGGAAAAGGCCGAGGCCCGCAAGAAGATCGAGGACATTCTCGTGAAGGCCAAGGCGGGTGAGGATTTCGCCGCCCTGGCCAAGCAGTTCTCCGAGGACCCCGGCTCCAAGGACAACGGCGGCCTGTATGAAAACTTCGGACGCGGCCAGATGGTCAAGCCATTCGAGGACGCGGCCTTCTCCGTCCCGGTCGGCCAGATCAGCGGGGTCGTCGAGACGTCTTACGGCTACCACATCATCCAAATCGTCGACCGCAAGAAGGAAACCCGGCCCTTCGAAGAGGTCCGCGCCGAGATAGAATCGCGGCTCAAGGACGCGAAACAGGGAACGGCCGTCGAGGACCACATCAAGAGTCTCAAAGACAAAGCGGGGTTCAAGCTTATCAATTTATAGAGCGGCGCGGCCGGGGGGCCGCCCGAATCAAGGATGAGAAATCCGTTAGGCGATTTGCCAAAATAGCATCGGCCTGCCATAATGGATACAGGAACGCGGCAATGCGTTCCGACATCCATCTTGAATGAGGAGGCAATATGAAAAGACTGATCACGGTACTCGTGATCGCAGCTTTCGCGGGTTTACTCGCACTTCCCCAGCCGGCCGCCGCCAGCATCCAGTTCGGCATCAAAGCCGGCGGCAACATGGCCAAGCCGACGGGCGCCGACGCCGACGACCCCATGGCCACCCTGAAATCCAGGGTGGGCTTCACGGGCGGCATCTTCTTTGCGTTCAACTTCGGCAGCGTTCTGACCATCCAGCCCGAAATCCTCTACACGATGAAGGGAGCGAGTTATGTGGCCCTGGACGACAGCTACACCGACAAGCTCTATGCCGATTACATCGAGATCCCTCTTCTCTTGAAGCTCAGGATCCCCTCGCCGATCATCCAGCCGTTCATTTTCGCGGGGCCGGCCGTGGGCTTCAAGCTCAGCGAGAAGCACGAACGGGAGGGCGTGCCCTTTGGCGATGTCCTCTTCAAAAACAACGACTACGGCGCCATTTTCGGAGCCGGCCTGAACCTGGGGCGGAGCTTCATGATCGACGTCCGCTACAGCCTGGGCCTGCAGAAGGTCAAAAACACGGTTGAGGGCGACGTCCAGCCCGACTTCAAGAACGGCGTCTGGGCGGCGACGATCGGCATCGCCTTCTAAGCGGCTTTTCTTCGGAAACGGCAAAGGCGCTTCCGCCGGGCGGAGGCGCCTTTTTTATTTTGCCCGGGCGCACCCCAAGGAGGGCGCCGGGCGGGCCGGTCAGTCGACGATGAAGACGCGGGCCCCTTTTTCCGAATAGCCGAGATGGGGGGATGAGAAAACGGCCCTTCCCTCACCCCGCGGGGGGGCGATAATCCCCGGGTGAATCCTCCTCGGGGGGGATTGCCGAGAAACGCCTGGGCTGGCAGAGTAGGGACGTGGACGCGAGAGACGCGTCCGGATATCCGCCATAACCAGGAGGCAATATGAAAAGATTGATGACTGTTCTCTTGATCGCAACTTTCGCGGGCCTCTTCGCCCTGCCCCAAACGGCCGCAGCCAGCGTCCAGTTCGGCATCAAGGCCGGCGGGAACATGGCGAAAATCACGGGGGATGACGTCACGGACGTCGCCGACACCCTTAAAAACAAGGTGGGTTTCGTCGGCGGCATTTTCCTGGCCTTTAATTTCGGGAAGGTCGTGACCATCCAGTGGGAAGCTCTGTACACGATGAAGGGCTCCTCGTTCGAGTATACCGACCTCGACGGCACCTACACCGGCAAGCTGTACAGCGACTACATCGAAATCCCCCTGCTTCTGAAGCTCCGGATTCCCCTGCCGGTCATCCAGCCCTTCGTCTTCGCCGGACCCTCCGTCGGCTTCAAACTCCATGAGAAACTCTCCATCGGCGGCGAAGATGTTCCTTCCGAGACACCGCTGTTCAAGAACAACGACTACGGCGCCATCTTTGGGGCCGGACTTAACCTGGGGCGGAACTTCATGGTCGACGTCCGCTACAGCATGGGGCTTCAGCAAGTGCTCGACGACCCCGACTTCAGCGAGCTCGACGTCAAGAACGGCGTCTGGGCCGCGACGATCGGCATCGCGTTCTAAGCCGGTCAGTCGACGATGAAGACCCGGGCCCCTTTTTCCGAGTAACCGAGATGGGGGTTCGCCTCGTCATCCCCGGCCGCGAAACTCATCCCCGGCCCGAGGTGGAAATTTCGGCCGTCCTTGAGGACGACGCCGAATTCGCCTTCAAGGACGTAGAAGACATGGCCCCGCGGGCACCAGTGGTCGGAGCGGTAGCCCGCCGAATAGTCGACGACCCTGGCCCGGACGTTGCCGGATTCGAAAACCCGCCAGAAGGATGTCCCGGTCTCGCCCTCATGCTCGACGGGCGCGATGGACTGAAAATCCGTCACCGTGAAGGGCACATCGGCAATTTTCATGGTCGGCTCCTCCTGGGCGGCATCAGCGGATATACAGGTAGACGTAGTGGTCTTCGCCGTTCTCGTCCTTGACCGTTTCGGTAAGCACCTGCTTCTCCTCCCAGCCGGGGATGGTGTAGTTGTGGCAGACGACCCGACTCTTGGGCCGGAGCTGGGCCTCGAGGAGGGGCCGCATCAGGGCGTTCGATTCGGGCAGAAGGTAGAGGCTGACGACCGTCGCTTCCGAGATATCGGCCTTCGTCGCGTCCATGCAGATGAACTTGACCTGCCGTTCGACCCCCGCGGACTCGGCGTCCCGCTCCGACTCGTCGATCATGGCCTTGTCGATGTCGATGCCGACGCCGCGGACGCCGTACCGGCGGGCCGCCGTGATGACGATGCGGCCGTCGCCGCAGCCGATGTCGTAAAGGACGTCCTTGCCGGAAAGGGAGGCAAGCTCGAGCATCCGATCGACGATGGGCTGGGGCGTCGGCACCCAGGGGGCGAGGTCGACGGCGTCGGCCCGGCCGTGGGAGCCGAGGAAGAGCTCGATCGTCGTCCCTTCGTCGTAGCGGAAGGAATAGGGACTGCCCGGGTCGAGGGAGTAAATCGCGTCCCTCTGGCCCGTGTTGAATTCGATTTCGAGAGGCGTCGCGGTCCGGAAGCGGTCGATGGCCCCGGGCGCGATATCGCGCGTCTCGCGCGCCTCCGGCTTGCCGGAGGGGTAGATCTTGTAAGCGACCGGATTCTCGGTGACGTTGCGGACCGTCGTCTCCCTGGCCCGGACATCGTCGGCCGTTTGCGTGGCGGCGGGGGCAGGGTCGGGCTGGCGGCGGGAACAGGAGGACGGTAAAAGCGCCAGGGCGGCGAGGACCAGGACGACGGTGGGAACGAACTCGGGTCTGCGCTTCATCGGAGCACCTCTCACGACTAGGATTCTAGTAGTTTTTTGGATTATTTCGCCGGCCCCTTCTCCGCTTCCTGGAGCGCCTTGATGTCGATCGTCGCCACCTTGCCCAGGCTCGAGAGGGGCTTGTCGAACTTCTTCTCGTCGCCGACGACGACGAGGATCATCTTCGCGGGATCCATGTACTTGCGGGCCGCGTCTTGAACGTCGGCCTTCGATACCTTTCGGATGTTGTCGATGTATGTTTCGAGGTAGTTGTCCGGATACCCGTCGAGCTTGAGGTTCATGAACTGGGCCAGGATCTGGCTTTTTTGCTCGAAACGGAAGACGAAGCTGTTGACGAGGGAGTTCTTGGAGGTCGCGATCTCCTCGTCCGTCACGGGATTCGTTTGGATATCCCTGATGATGGCCTTGATGGTCTCGACGGCCTCGACGAACTTGGCCGCTTTGAGCTGGGAGCCGATCTGGAAGACCCCTCTGTTCTTCCCGGTCCCCTCGTTGACTCCGCCGTAAATCCCGTAGGTCAGCCCGCGGTTCGAACGCAGCTCTTTCATAAGGCGGGCCGTGAAGCCGCCGCCGCCCAGGATGTCGTTCATGACCTCGACCTTGAACTCGTCCGGGCTTTTCTGGGCAATTCCGAGATGCCCCATGAAAACGTTCCCCTGGGGGGTTTCTTTGGAGGCGTAATAGATCGTCCCGTCGGCCTTCTCGACGGGAGGGGCGACCTCCGCGAACGTCACTTTCTTCCGGGCCCATCCTTGAAAGGCCTTTTCCAAGGCGGCCTTGGCCTCGCTCATCGAGAGGTCTCCCGTGATACCCAAGGTGAAATTGTTGGGAGCGCTATACCTCTTGTAAAAGGCGACGAGGTCGTCTCGGGTGACGGCCTTGACCGAGGCCGGCGTGGAACTCCGCCCGAAAGGCGTGTCCGCGCCGTAGATCTTTTCGTTGAAGAGGAGCCGGGCCACCTGCATGGGCTGGTCCCACCGCCGCCGCATCCCCTCATAAGTCTGGTTCTTGGCCAGGTCGATCTTGTCTTGACGGAACTCGGGATTCATGAGGATGTCGGCATAGAGCTCGATGAGTTTGGCGAAGTCCTTTTTGAGGGAGTTTCCGGATACGGTGAGATACTCATTGTTGACGGATGATTCGATCGAAGCGGCGATGAACTCGAGCTCTTCGTTGATCTGGTCTCCGGTCAGGACCTTAGTGCCGCCGGTCCGAAGGACCTGGCCGACGAGGGAAGCCAGCCCGGTCTTATCGGCCGGCTCGCAGAAGTTTCCGCCCTTGATGACGCCGCGGAGGGAGACGAGCGGCAGTTCCTTGTCCTCCATGTAAAAACACCGGATGCCGTTCGACAGGGTGAACATGGCCGGCTTGGTCAGTTTAAATTTGAGTTCCGGCGCCGGTCCGAGCTCGCGCGGGTGCTTTTGGGCTGCCGCGGTCAGGACGAGGGCGGCGAGAACCGCACCGAGAACCAGTCCCTTGACGATTTTCTTGCTGTTCATGATCTTCCTCCACTCAGCTCGCCTTGGCCTTTTTTATGAGGAAAGCCACGGTCCGGTTCTCCGGTGTCAGGGTCGTCTTGGCGAATTCCATGACGTCGGCCGCCGTGACGCCGGCTAGGACGTCCTTGTACTTGAGGTAGAGCTTCCAGTCGCCAAAGAGCAGCTGGTATCGGGCGACCGTCATGGCCAGGCCCATGTTCGAGCTCATCGAACGGATGTAGGAGGCCTCCAGGCCGTTCTTGACCTTCTGCAGTTCCCGCTCGCTGACAGGCTCCGCCTTGACCTTTTCGATGTGCTCGAGGATGGCCTTCTCCACCTCCTCCACGGTGTGGGGAAAGCGGGGTGTCGCGTTGAAGGTGAAGAGATTCGGGTACCTGACGCCGCCGCCGCCGGCGCTCGCGCCCACGGAGACCGCGATCTGTTTCTCCTGGACGAGGTCCTTGTTCATTCGCGATGTCCGTCCGGAGGTCAGGATGCTGGCCAGCACGCTCGCCGCCGCGTCCTCCTTGCTCGGGAAGGTGGGCTTATGGAAGCCCATCATAAGCATGGGCTCGGCGTCGAACTCGAAACGGACCCGCCGCTCGCCGAGCTGTTTCGGCTCGACCGTCCTCAGGACGGGCGGGTCTTCGCCCCGCGGGATGTCGCCGAAATACTTTTCGATCAGGGGCCAGGCTTTTTCCGGATAGACGTCGCCCGCGATGGCCAGGACGCAGTTGTTAGGAGTGTAATACTTGTTCTTGAAGGCCCGGGCCTCCTCCAGGGTCACGGAGGCGATGTCCGAGGCCCAGCCCACGACGGGGTGGTTATAGGGGTGGGCGAGGAAGGCCGCCCCCATGAACATCTCGCTCAGCAGGCGCGCCGGGCTGGCGTCCGTCGTCTGCTTCCGCTCCTCCTGGATGACGCTCCGCTCGGTGTAGAACTCGCGCAGGACGGTGTTCCTGATCCGTTCGGATTCGATCAGGCAGAAAAGCTCGAGCTGGTTCGCGGGCAGGTGGATGATGTACATCGTCTGGTCCGTGCCCGTTCCGGCGTTGAGCCCGGCGCCGCCGACGTTGCTGTAAAGGGAGTCGATTTCATCCTTGACGATGAATTTTTTCTGCTCGGCCTCGAACCGGGTCAGCTCCTCGCGCAGACGGGCCAGTTTTTCCTTGTCGGCCCGCTCGCCCTTGACGAGCTCCAGGCTCCATTCCCGGCCGACCTGGTCGACCTTTTCCATGATCGGCTTTTCCTTCTCGAAATCGGACGTCCCGATCTTGGGCGTGCCCTTGAAGGCCATGTGCTCGAAAAGGTGGGCGGTCCCGGTGATGCCCGGGATCTCGTCGACGGAGCCGACCTTGAATCCGTAGATCGTGCTGAAGACGGGCGCGCCGTGCCTCTCGACGAGGATGACCGTCATCCCATTTCCGAGAGTCCGGGCGTGGACCTTGTCCTCGAGGTTCTGGCCGGCCAGAAAGCCTCCGGCCATGGCCAGGGCGAGGAACAGGATGAACGTTAAACGGAATCTTCTTGGATATTTCATCTTCTTCACCTCCGCCGTTCTTTTCTACCCCAGGAGAGGCGGGTTGTCAATGCGCCGCGGGCGTCCGCCGGATCCGGGAACCGATGCTTGAAAAAATTAGCCGGGAGATGGATAATAGTCGAGAGGGCGTACGGATTCCAGCCTGCGGGCGAAGGGTAACGGACGTCTTCATAGGGAGGCGCTCATGAATAAGAACAACTTCACCAAGGTCATGGCCATGGCCGTGATCCTGCTTTTTTCCGCCGGGATAGTCCTGGGGCAGGCCGGCCGGGGCGTCGCCCGCATGGGCGGCGACGTCGTCGACAAGGACGGGAAGCCCGTCCCTGGGGCCAAGGTGACCGCCGTTTTCGATCAGCCGGGGGGGTCGACCTTCGAAACGACCGCGAACAAGAAAGGCGAATGGGTGTTCATGGGCCTCGGGACGGGGAACTGGCTGGTGACCGCCGCGGCCAAGGGCTACCTGCCCGTCACGGTCAGCACCTATCTCCGCCAGCTCGAGAAGAACGCCAAAGTCATCGTGAAACTGGAGAAGCAAGCGGCCGGCTCGGGTGTCGTCGAGGACGAGGCCACTTTCCAGACCCTCGAGGAAGGCAACGCCTTCTTCAAGGACGGCAAATACGACACGGCGCTCACCATGTACGAGGAATTCCTGTCCAAGAACCCCGGGGCCTACCAGGTCCTCCTGAACATCGGAGACTGTTACCGGGAGAAGGGCGAGTACGACAAGGCTATCGAGAAATACAACCAGCTCGTCGAGCAGGCGGCCGGCGACGTGACCATGCGAAAAAACCTGAGCGCCAAGGGCCTGGCCGCCATAGGGCTTTGCTACCTGAAGCAGGGGAAACTTACCGAATCCCAGGATTACTTCAAGAAGTCGATCGAGATGGCCCCCCAGGACGAGAACCTGCCCTATAACGTCGCCGAAATCTACTTCTCGAGCCAGAATACCGACGAAGCCATCCGCTACTTCAAGATAGCCATCCAAATCAAGCCCGACTGGCCGGACCCGTATTACAGGGTGGCCTTAGCCTACCTCAACAAGGGGGATAACGCCAAGGCCGCGGAGAACCTGGAGAAGTTCATCAAACTCGAGCCGGAGACGGAGCGGTCGGCCCAGGCCAAGGCCATTCTCGAAGCCATCAAGAAGTGAAGCGCCGCCGCCCGCCCCTTACGACCGGGAGTTCTCGAGCAACCCCTACAACGGCGAAGTCGCCTTCATGGACGAGGCGATCGGCACGGTCGTCGGGAAGCTCCGGGAAAAGAACCTCCTCGAGCGGACGCTCGTCGCCGATTATCCGGGCGATCAGGTCCTGCGCCAACACCTCGGCGTTGCCTGCGGCGTCGCCGGCGATTACGCGAATTCCATCGAGAGCTTCAAGCAGGCGATCGCCATCAAACCCACGCCGACGGCCTATCTCAACCTCGCCGTGGCCCTGAAAAAGGCCGGCGATGTTTCGGCGGCGGTCGAGTCCCTGCGGCTGTATCTGGCTGATCCTAGAGGCGAAACCCTGGCTTCGGTCAAGGCCGCCGAAGCCGAACTGAAAAGCCTCGAAGCTTCCCTCAAGAAATAACAACATCCAAAAAAAAGGCCCGCCCCCCGGAGGGGGCGGGCCTTGTGCTTCTGCGTGTGCTGCTGCTGCTTCTGCTTAGAACGAGAACCGGGCGCCGAAACGGGCAGACCAGGTGTCGAATTGGTTGGTGTACTCTCCGAACATGTCGTTCGGCCTGTAGCTGGGCACACGGGCCTCCCAATCGAAGGTCCCCGTCACGAGCTCTGCATCGGAAATGCCCATGGTGTTTCTGGTGGGGTTTTGATTGGCGTACTGCCATGCCTTGGAGTTGGCGACGTTGTTGATCTGGGCGTTGAAGGCCACCGTATACTTGCCGGAGATCTTGATGGCCCATTCGGCATAGATATCGGCCCAAAGGGTGAAGGGCATGGTGCCGAGGTCGCCGTAGCCGTTCGGGTACATGTAGGAATTTTTGCAGAGCAGCTGGGTGCTGATGGGATTCCCGCTCCGGCCGTAGCCGACGACGCCGACGGTCAGGCCGATCGGGAAGGAGTAGGAGCCGTAGGCCTTGAAGTAGTGGGTTCTGTTCTGGGGCAGCGGGCCGTTGACCACCTTCCCCGTGATGTCGTACATCATGTACCAGAAATCGAACGAGCGCTCGACGTTCGGGGAGTTCCGGCCGCTCTCGTCCGTGCTGGACAGACCGCCGTAGTTCCCCTTGACCAGGCTCAGGGTGTAGTTGATGCCGCCCTGCCAGTTGTGGCTGAACCGCTTCTCGAGAGAGATGTTCGCTCCGTAGTATTCTCTCGTCGCCTTGGGCTCGGGCCAGTAACCTTCACCCAAAAAGCGTACCTGCTGTGTCAGGGCGTAAGCGCTGCCCGGGTTGGAGTTGATGTACAACTCACCCGTATTGCCGGGCTCGATAGAAATGAAACCGATGTCCTCGATCGTCCGGATGAGGTGCTTCTGGACGAGGCGGAGCGACACGGACAGGTCTTCCGTCAGTTTCTTCTCGGCGCCGAGGGAGATTTCCTGCTGGGCGACGGGCTTCATGTCCGGATCGGTGTAGTCGAAGGAGGGCATCCGGAAGTCGATCGTGCCCATGTACTCCCCGCCGGCTTCCTGGCTTGCCCGGTCATCGAGCAGGCCGTTGGCGGCGATCTCGAGGAAGTTCGGATTGTCCAGCTTGTAGTAATCGGTTTTCCACTTGAAACCGCCGTAGGCGCCTTCGGCCATGTACAGCTTCATGACGTCGTAGTAGATGCCGTAGCTGGCGAAGACCTTCAACGAGGAATCGCCGAAGACGTCATAGACGGCGCCGAGCCGGGGGGCGAGTTTGTCGGCGAAGCCGAACTGGATCGGTTTGACGTCGAATTCGGGGTTGAAGGACGGGATGTACTCGCTTTCCGTTCGGACACCGGCGTTGAGGGTCAGCTTGCCGCCGATCGTCCAGGAATCCTGGAGATAGAGGGCATAGTTGTTCCGGTGGATTTTCCAGGCGTAGCCGTAGGGCGACGTCCAGCCGCTGCGGACCATGTAATACCCGTACGTGCCGGTGAACTGCGGCACGTTGTAGTCCTCAAGGGCGCTGCAGCTGTCGTCCCAGTTGATGTTGACGTGGGGGTAGAGGGCGGCGTCGAACTTGTCTTCCTGGTCGCGGACGATCTGGGCGCCGAACTTGAAGGCATGTTCGCCGCCGAGGCTCACAAAGTAAGAGAGATCGAGGTTGCCGGATAATTTTTCATACTTCTGCCGAACAAACTCCCTCCAGGCGCCGCCGTAATTCGCCCAGCCGGCGTTGTGTAGGAGCGTGGGGTTGTCGATGAAGAATTGGTCTTCAGCGTACATGGTGTTTTCGTAATTGAAATAGAGGGTCGTGAACCGGTTGGCGATGCGCTGGTTGTTCTGGTTCTGCATGGAGTAGCCGGCGCGGGCGCTGATCAGGAAATTGTTGCTGGCGCTATAGTCGGCGACGAAGGCGCCGCTCATGTTCGGGTAGTCGAAGCCTTCATCTTGCCAGGCGTAGTCCTTGGAAGAATTCCCGTCGATGGAGGGGGCGGCGCCCCTGTACCTTGACCAGTTGTTGACGAAGCTGGCCGAGAGTCTCAGGCCTTTCAAGGGCGCGGCCGTGAGCTTGATCTGGCCGTTGAAGGCGAAGTCCTTTCTAAAGAAGGGGTAGTTCTGTTGGGGTGCGGGGTCGGTCAGGAAGTACCGCGTGTAAGACCTGGACCTAAACGTCGGGTTGAACGACCCGAAGAACCACAGCCGGTCCTTCACGATGTAGCCGCCGAGGTTGAAGATGCCCTCATAGCGCTTGTCGGGGTCGCGGGTATACCCGCCGTTGTAGTAGATGTCGTCGTTGTTGACATACTCCATCAAGTTGCTGTCGAGGGGATTCCAGCGGAGGTATTGCCGGGCCTTGCCCTGCATGATGCGGCTGTTGTCGTTGTAATAGGTCATGAGGTCGCCGTGGAATGCGTTGCCGCCGGAGCGGGTGATGACGTTGACGACGCCGCCCATCGAGCCGCCGAATTCGGCGTTGTAGCCGGAAGCCGTGACCTTGACTTCCTCGACGAGCTCCATGATCGCGCTCTGACCCAGGGTGCCGAGGTGGACGCTCGTGACGTCGCTGCCGTCCATGTACCACATGTTCTCGGTGCCCGTGGCGCCGTCGACCGAGAGGCCGCCGGTCTTGTTGTCATACTGGACGCCGGGAACGGTGCTCAGCAGGCCGTCGAAATTACGGCTGCGGGGCAGGCTCATGAACACTTCCTTGGTCATGGTCTGGCCCTTGACCGTGCTCTTGACGTCGATGAGCGGGCTCTGTCCGACGACCGTCACCGACTCTTCGAGCGTAGCCTGGTCCAGGCTGACGTTCAGGGTGATGGTCTGGGACATCTGGATGATGACGTCCTTCCGGATGAGGGTCTTGAATCCCTGCAGGGCGAAGACCACTTCATAGGTTCCGGAAGGCAGGGAGAAGAGACGGAACGCACCGTCTCCGTCCGTCACGGCCGTCGCCTTGCCCACCAACTTCGGGCTCGTCGCTTCGATCGAGACGCCGGGAAGCGGAGCGCCCGTGCTGTCCAGAACCTTTCCTTCTATTTTGGAGGTCGAGGACACCTGGGCGAAGGCGATCCCGGCCATGAACAGCGCGAGGATCGCGATGACTAATTTTTTACTCATTAAAAAATTCTCCTAGATGTTGAAAAATATTGGTCAAAAAGCGGCCTGCTTTCCGTCGGCGGGATGCCGGAGGAAACGCCGGTCGCCCCGGAGCACAAGCCGAGTGCTCCAGTCCTTCCCCAACTCCTTATACTTGCTCCTGTCCTAACTCTCACCTCCTCCTCTAAAAAATTTTTAGTATTTAACATTGTTCCTGACCAGTATTTAAGCAAGTATCATGCCAATGCATGAGTTTGATTATTTCACTTGGTATTAATCATTTAGCTATGACATTACGGCCCGTTTTATACAATTTTCTGGACTTATCCAAAATAATGGATTTTGTGCGAATTCTTGGACTTCCCGCCAACCGGTGCTGGCCCAGAAGATCAGCTTCAGTAAGCGTTTTTAATGACCAGCGACGTCTGGGCGCTGGCCATCGTTTTGGAGGCGCGGTCCTCGGCGTTGATGTAGAGAATATACTTCCCGGGCGCTACGCCGGCGAGAGGGATTTCCAAGCTGACCGTTTCCGCGGCGCTGTGCCAGCTCCTGCCGACGAGGGTCAGAGCGACCGGCACGGCCTGGCCGCTCCGCGCGTCGATGAGCCGCCCCGACAGGACGACGTCGGGTTCGTCCGCCCCCGCTACGGAATACGGGACGACGGCCACGAGCCGCGAGGTGAGCTTCGATACCGGTCCGACGGCGGGAGCGAAGATGGCCTTATCGAACGCGTAGACCTCTCCCCACGGGATGGCCACCTTACCCTTCGCCGCACCCGCGTCGAGGTAGGCGCAGCCGGTTTCGTCCCTGAGCAGGAGAGGAGTTCCGAGCCGCAAGCCCTGCGCCGGAGCGGTGCGGACGACGGAACGGGCCGAGCTTACCGCGCTCAGGCCTGTGTCCATATCCCTTATGACGAGACGGCAGGTGTAGTCGCCCGGCACGAGCGAAGTCCCGGAGGTGAAAACGACGGCCTGGCCGCGGCGCGGCCGCGGGTCGGTCTCGACTCGGCGCACGTCGCGGATATCACCTTTGGCATCGAAAATGAGGGCGACGTATTCGACCTTTTCCCCGGAGAACTTGGCTGTGACCTCTCCCGGGATAGCGGCCAGGATCTCGAGTCCTTCGGTGCCCACGGTCCCGAAGGCAAGCGCCGTCAGGGGGAAACTCACGGGCAGCCGCGACAGCGACCGTTCGTTCAAGGCCAGGTCGTAGAGATGGAGCTCCTTTTCGAGCGGTGTGAATTCGCGGTAGGGCTTGGGGTTGAAATAGCCGGACTGGGCCCGGACCTCGCAGCCCGGCCGATTGACCGCGACCTTGATCTCGTGGAAGCGGCCGTCCTCCTGTTCTCCGACCGAGTAGCCGACGACATAATAGGTCCCGGTCAGGGCCTGGACCTGGTCGAGGTTCTTCTCGTACATGTTGATGTTCGAGTAGTACTTGCCGCCGGTGATGTCGGTGAGCCTCTTCAGGGCGTTGAGCCCGGTCGTCTTGTCGTCCCGGAAGATGTCCGTCGAATCCTGAAAAACTCCTTGCTGTCCGAACAAGCCCCGGACGCCTGTTTCGAAGGTCAGGGCGTCGTAGGCGAAGAGGTCCGTCCCCTTGGCCGTTTCCCGGGTGTCGAAGCAGTAGAACGTGCAGTTCGCGGCGCCGAATTCCTTGTACATCTCCTCGTTCTGGGTCCTGAGGACGCGGTCGCCGACGTCGAACTTGGCCCGGCCGGCCAGGTTCGAGGGATTTCCCGCCTGACTGCCATAGATGAGGGAGGCGGGGACACCCGTCGAGAAGAGGATGAACTGCTTCTGGCCCGGGATGTAGCGGAGGGCCTTGGCCAGGGCGGTCAGCCTGAGGATAAAGGTCTGGACGACCCTCTTCGATTCCTGCCGGCCGGCTTCGGCGACCTTTTGAGGGAGGGACGCCTGGGCATCGTTCCCCCCGTCCCCCCCCGGCAGGGGCTCCTGGGCCATGAGCCAGTACTGCTGTTCGATCTCGCTGGCCCGCCCGGCGATGTCTTTGCTGCCGATGGAGTCGACGACCTCGCGGATCTTGGCATGGTCCCGGCTCAGATACTCGTGCACTCGGACGCCCTTGAACATCGAGTAGGTGAGGATGGCGACCTCGTCGTCCGGCTCGAGCTCTTTGTCGAGGAAATGGAGAGCGGCCGTCCTGGCCTTGACGATGCCCCGGCCGTTGTTGTAGGCGAAATCGAAAAAGAGGAAGAATTTCCGCGTCGTTTTCAGGGCGGCGGGGGGAGGGGCCGCCGGGTTCTCCGCGACCGGCTCGGACTTGAGCGCTTCCGCCGGAGCGGACTGGAGGCTGTGCTTCTCGAAGTCCGTCAGGACGACCGGCCGGCCGTTGTCGGTGACCGTGAAATCCTCGAGATTCAGGTCCTCAACGGGCCTGCCCTTCTTGTCCGTGACGTAGACGTGGATGAGCTTGAGGACGACCGTGACTTCGTGCTGGAGAGGCTTCGTCAGGTCCTGCCGCTCTTGGGAAGGGGCTTTGGGAATTGCCGCCGGGGATTGGAGAACGAGGAAGCAGAGGAGGCCGGCAGCAAGGGCGATCGGCGCCGCGCGGCGGGCGGTCGTTTCAGGGAAAGATCGGAGTCCGGACATGTGCCCCTCCTAAAATCAATGATACTCCCGACGAAGGCTTGACGCAAACACGGTGCCGGAGGCTTGTTGACGCGTGTCCGCTCTGGGCCTATACTTGTTCCGTGATGTCTTTTCGGTGGGGAGATCGATCATGAAGAAACCAATTGGGGTGGCCCTTCTTTTTATTCTGGCTATTCTGTGCCTGCCCGTCCGCGGCGTCAGCGCGATCCCGAAAAAGGATGCCTGGTATACCCAGCACTACATCATCATGCAGGATTTCGAGCGGAAGGCCTACCGCGGGTTGTCGGCAGACGGCCGGAAGGCCTTTCAGGAGCTCTTCTGGGCGGCCCGGACGCGGGACGCGAGGGCCATGTACCAAGCCCGGCTCGATTACGTGACCAAGAACTTCTGGAAGGAAAATTCCCAGCAACCCTGGAACACCGACCGGTCCCGGGTCTATCTCCTCAACGGCAGTCCCGCCTCCATCGATGTTGATCAAAACGTCGACTTCGCCATGCCCCTTCCCGGTCAGATGGCCCAGGCGACCAACCGCAGCAACGAGGACGTCGGAGCGAACAGGGGCGAAGTCTGGATCTATCCCCACAGCCGGTATTTCGTCAAATACTCCTTCATCTTTGTCCAGCCCAGCCAATGGAAGGTCGTCAACACGGGCGACAGGTTTCGGGGCGAGCTCGAGGACTACAACAAGAACGTGACCTTCGGCATCGTCGATCTCGAAAAATACAAGCAGGACCTGGCGGCCCTCGATAAAAAGAAGTAGCCGCCCCGCGAGAGCCCGGAGAGATCGACCACGCGTGAGCTTCTCGTCTTCGCCGCCTGTCTGGGCGCTCTCCTTTTCTATCTTGCCCTTGAGCGCTGCCGTCTCGAGCGGGCGCTCGGGCGCGTCCCACGCCGGATCGCCGTCACCGGGACGAGGGGCAAATCCGGCGTCACCCGGCTTGTCGCGGCCGGCCTGAGAGAGTCGGGGGCTCGGGTCCTGGCCAAAACCACCGGTTCGAAGTCCGTTTTGATTTTCCCGGACGGTTCGGAACGGGAGATCCCCAGGGCCGGTCCGGCTTCTATCCGGGAACAGGTCCGGCTCATCCGGCTGGCCGCGGCGACGGGCGCCGACACCCTCGTTTCCGAAATGATGAGCGTCGGAGCGGAGTGCCTGGCCGCGGAATCCCGGCGGATCCTCCGGCCCGGCACTCTGGCCCTGACCAACGTCCGGCTCGACCACCTGGACGAGATGGGTTGGCGCAAGGACGATATCGCCCGCTCCCTCGCGTCGGCGTTCCCCGAACACGCGGACATCTTCATCCCGAAGGAAGAGATCTGTCCCGTCTTCGAAGAAGCGGCCGCGCGGACCGCGTCGAGGCTCCATCCGGTGGCCCCTTTGGCTGCGGTCTCCGGACCGAGCGCGGGCCCGCATTCATCGTTCGGAGAGTTCGAACCGAATGTCCGGCTAGCGCTGGCCGTCCTCGCATCCTTGGGCGTCGGGAGAGAGACGGCGGAGCGGGGGGTCGCCGGCGCCTCTCCCGATTTCGGGAGCCTCAGGGCCTGGCGCGGCCGGTTCGGCGACCCGCCCCGGCCGGCGGTCTGCGTCAGCGCCTTTGCCGCGAACGACCCGGAATCCTCGGCGCTGGTGCTCGAGAAGATCAAACAACGATTTCCGCCCGCCGCGCGAACACTGGTCGGGCTCCTCAGCCTGCGCGAGGACCGCGGCGACCGGACGCTCCAGTGGGTCCGGTCGGCTCACGAAGGCTTTTTCCGGGAATTCGCCCGCGTCGTCCTTCTCGGCCGGCCGGCCCGGGCGGCCCTGCGGAAGATCCGGAAGTCGCCGCTCCCGGGCGGCACGGATTTTTCTGTTGACGACGGGTCGTCCCCCGAAGTGCTCATGAACCGTGTCGTGTCGGCCGCTCCGGGCGAACCCGTCGTCGTCGGCCTCGGCAACATCGTCGGGCCGGGCGAGCGGCTCGTCCGTTTTTGGGAAGAGAAAGGGATCCCTCATGATCGTTGAAACGCTCCTCATCGGCCTCGTCCTGGCCCTCCTCTGGGCCGAGATCACGGACCTCTCCCCCGGCGGCATCATCGTGCCCGGCTACTTCGCCCTCTATCTCGACCGGCCGCTCCGCGCTGCGGCCACCCTGGCCGTCGCCCTGCTGACCCTGGCGATCTATAGGTTCCTCGCCCGCCACCTCATCCTTTTCGGCCGACGCCGCTTCGTCCTGACGGTCCTCGTCGGGGCGGTCCTCTCGCAGGCCTGGCTCCTCGTTCTGCCGCGGCTGTTCGATGCGCCCATCGAGCTTCGCGTCATCGGCTGGGTCATCCCCGGCATCCTGGCCTCGAGCCTGGCCCGGCAGAAGGTCCTGTCGACCCTGGCCTCCCTCGCCGCCGTCGCCACCCTGACCTTCGCCGTCGTCCGGCTGGTGTCGCTCCTGTGAAACGGTTTTTCGGAAGACTTCCGCACGGGGCCGTCTATGCGGCCGCGGCCCTGAGCCTCGCCTATCTTCTCCTTGTCCGGTTCCTTCCTTTCCCCGAACCGGCCCTTCGCGCGGACATGGCCGAGGCTTCGCGGATAATGGCCGCGGCGACCGCGGCGATCAAGGACTGCCGCGAGAGCCGGGGTGTCCCCGTCGACCGCGAAACCGACCCGAACGGGACCGGCCTCATCGGA
The DNA here is from genome assembly GCA_014894455.1 of Acidobacteriota bacterium. Lineage (GTDB taxonomy): Bacteria > Acidobacteriota > Aminicenantia > Aminicenantales > Saccharicenantaceae > RBG-16-66-30. Next base: position 18,268 of record JADBLN010000097.1, read on the forward strand.
CTGGAGACATCGGCGATTACGACTTCGGCCGGACGGCTCGAAGCGAAAAGAACGACGACGAACCCGAACTTCGCCGCTCTCGTCGTATCCCTCTTTCACGAAGCCGGAGCAAGGCGGGGAGACGCTGTTGCCGTCGGCGCCTCGAGCTCTTTTCCGGCCCTCATCGTCGCCACTCTTTCCGCGGCCGAGGTCATGGGACTCGAACCGCTGGTCATCTCCTCCCTGGGCGCATCGGAGTTCGGCGCGAACATCCCCGGGTTCAATTGGGCCGACATGGAGGACTGCCTGCGGGCCGTGGGCGTTCTCGCGATCTCACCCCTAGCCCGCGCTATCGGCGGGGAGGAGGACGTCGGACGGGATATGAGCCTGGAAGGCTGGGCGCTTCTGGAGTCGATGATCCGCGAAAGCGGCGTCTTTTTCCTCGAGGAATCCGACCTCGAACGGAACGTCGCGTCGCGGATGAAGCTCTACCGCGAAGGGGCCGGGACGAGGCCCATCAAGGCGTTCGTCAACATCGGCGGCAGTTGGGCCAATATCGGCACGAACTCCGAAGTGCTGAAACTGCGGCCGGGGCTCGCCTCCGGCGTTTTTGTCCCGCCTCCGGCCGAGCGCGGCGTTCTCCAGGCCATGGCCGCGGAAAAGATCCCGGTCATCCACTTGCTCAATATCAAGGGGCTGTGCGAACGCTACGGCCTTCCATGGGACCCCCGGCCGCTTCCCCGCCCGGGGGAGGGACCGCTCTTTCGATGTGCCGCTGCCGGCTCATGGCCGGGCGCGGTGCTTTCCGCGGGCTATCTTCTGGCGATGATTGCCGTGATCGTCACAACCCGGCGGCGTTTGACCTAAATGAAAGAAGGACGGTTCTGTTTTCTTATGGAGATTATCTGATGCGGGATGAAGGCTGCCATGAACCCCCCCGCCACGGACG
>JADBLN010000097.1:19295-27305 GCA_014894455.1 Acidobacteriota bacterium
TCTTCGGGTCCTTGAGGTAAGCGCCGACACCGTCCCTGACGACGTCGGTGTAGCGGGGAACTCCGGAGAGGACCACGGCTTTCGCCGGGTTGTCGCCCGACCAGAGCTCGAGGATCTGGAGGACCGTCGAGGTGTGGCGCCCGACACGGATGTCGATGGGCCAGCCCTTCTCGTCGATCTTCTCGAAGAGGAGCCCGCGCTTTCCGGCCCGGACGACGAAGTCGTCCTTTCCGGTGAGGAGAAGCTTGCGGTCGGTCCGGCCGCGCGTGGCGTCGAGGAAAGGCTCCGGGGCCTCGAGGAGGAGGGAAATCGCGTCGGTTGCGTCCCCGATCTCGCGGTGGGACAGGCCGCGGAGGGCCTTGGGCGAGTTCTCGACGCCGATGGCGAAGCCCTCGACGCTGCTAATGAACATGGACGCCGCGGCGGCCAGGTCCGCGCCTTTCTGGTGGGCGACGATGGTGCTGATGACGGGATACTGGAGCTCGGCCTCGTGAAAGTCGATGGCGATGTCGACCTTCTCGCGGCGGATGAGCTCGGTGATGGCGTAGCACGTTTTTTCGGTGAGCGTTCCGTTCGGCCGTCCGGGGAAGGCCCGGTTGAGGTTGCGGATGTCGACGTAGGCCAGCTCCTGGCGGGTCGGGTAGTGGAGGTAGACCTCGGGGTCGGGCCACTGGTCGAGCGGGTTCGACCAGCGGTCGCCCATGCGGAACTTCTGGCCGTCCCAGGCCGTGGGGATGGTGAAGTCCGGTGGATAGGCCCCGCCGAGGCGGGTCACGGTCGAGGCGCTGCGGTTGGCGGTGAGGATGACGAAGATCCGGCCCTTGGCCATTTCGGCGTTCTCGGTGAAGATCCAGGACGCCAGCCGCCCCGCCGGCTCCTCCGGGTGGGTGCCGCCGAGGAGGAGGACCGTACCGCCGGGCTCTTTCCCTTCGAGGACGTAGACGTTGACGTCGTTGACCGTGCCCTTGACGGGGCCGAAATAATCGCCGAGATGAGCCACCCGGGATACGCTCGGCCCGGGTACGACCGGCTCCCGGAGATGCCGGCTCCGGTAGAAGCTCAGCCCGGCGAAGAGGGCCAGGGCCGTCCCGAACGCCGCGATGGCGATCTTCCTCTTCATTTCAGCCTCAGCAGTCTCAGGACGAACGGGATGAGGACGATGATGTAGAGGATCTCCTCCTGCCATTTCTTGTTTTTCAAGAAATTCGCGACGAGGAGGACGGCGACGTAGGCCGTCAGGAGATAATAGAGAATGGTCACGATCGTGTTCATTTTAAAACACCGTCAAGAAGGCCAGTTTCTTGCTGAAGACGACCATCAGCGTCCCGACGACGGCGATGAGGACCGCCGGCACGAGGCAATATTTCAGGAATTTCGTGTAGGGCTCTTTCATGCCCACCGTCGTCGTCGTCAGGCGTCCGATGATGGCCGTGGGCGGAATGGCGTCGCCGAGGGGCCAAATGACGCTCATCCCGGCCAGGGCCACGACCGGGTTGAGCCCGATCGTGTTGAAGAGGAGGACGAGCGGCACGCCGAGGACCGGGGCCGCCCCCCACATCAGCACCGCCTCGGACACGGGCAGGGTCAGAAAAAGGGTCAGGAAGACGACCGTGATGGGCAGGGTCACCGTCGTGATGGCGATGAGCCCCCGGACCCCGGTCAGGGCCATGACCTGGACCAGGATACCGGCGCAGGTCAGCGTCCCGATGAGGGGCAGGAGCTGATGGACCGTGTCCCTGGACGTTTTGAAGAAGGCGAGCTTGACCGGGGAGAGGACGAAAGCGGCCGCCGCGGCCGCGGCGAACATCAGCGGCAGGCCGAGGATGGGGAACGAAAACGGAAAAACGCGTCCGGCGACGATGAGGAGGGAAAAGACGAGGAAGGGGAAGGAGACGCGGAACCAGTTCATCTTCGGCGGCGCCTCGGGCAGCTCGGCCAGGGCTTTCTCCAGATCGACGGGTTTGGACTTCCAGCCGAGGATGAAAATGGTCAGCAGGGCCAGGACGACGCAGGGGACGAGGAGCGGCAGGAAGAAGCCGACGTAGGGCATGTTGGTTCCCGCGGCGGTCAGCATGGCCCAGAGGTTGACGGGCGGGGCGGCGGCGCTCAGCCCGGCGATGACGAAGATGATGGCCGCCACCTTCGGCTTGGGGATGTCCATGGTGCCGAGGACCGTGGCCGCCATGCCGCCCATGATGAGGACGGTGACGCTCCCGGCCCCGGTCAGTGCGCCCGGGACGAGGAGCAGGAGCGTCAGCAGGACGAAAAGCGGGGCCTTGTGGCGGTGGAAGCGGTGGAGGATGGCCCGGACGACGAACACGGCCGCCCCCGATTCCTTGAGCAGGTTCATGAACAGTGTGGCGGTGACGAAGATGAGGACGATGTCAAAGTAGGTGAACGCGCCTTCGACGATGTGCCGGGCCGGGATGCCGCTGCCGCCGGCCAGGGCCCCGGCCAGGGCGGCGGCGAAGAGCGAGAGTTCCGTCGAAATTTTGAGGATTTTTGCGACGATGTAGGCCGCGACCATGACGGCCAGGACGAGGGCGGCTGATGTCGTCGCGTTCATCGGGCCATCCGGTCTAGCGGCTGTAAATCGTGATCCGGACGATGCAGGTGAAGGTCTGCACCGCGGTCATGTTGCGGCAGATCCCCCGCTCGAGGAGGAGGACGCCCTTTTCGTAATTGTCCCAGCGGTACTTGTCGGCGTCGATTGCCTGGTGGGTGATCGAGGCCAGTTCGCTGACACCCTCCTTGACGGGCGGGAGGCCGAGGAACTCCAGGACGCTGTTGACCCACCGGACGTCCTTGATGGCCATGTACTTTCCGCCGTTCACCATGACTTGGGGGAGCGGCGGGCCAGGGTCTTCGAAGATGTAGGTGATCGTCGGGTTGCCGGCGATGTGGCCCTCCCGCATTTCAAATTTGTAGTTCCGCTTCTTCACCGGGACGAGCTCGTTTTTGACGGCGGAGTAGGACAGCTTCTCGAGCTTGGTCTGGTTGAGGAAGTAGAGCGCCAATCCCACGACCGCGGTGACGAGGAGGGCGCGGACGATCGTCTGCATGTCGTTCTTGACGACGATGACGATGATCCAGAGGATGCAAAGCCCGAAAAGGACGAGCACGACCGTTTTGACGGTTTCCGTGGCGACCATGGCCTGACCTCCCTTCGAACCCCCATCGACCACCTCAGTCCCGGCGGTATTGTAGCACAGAAGCCCTTTGCTTTTCTTCCGCAAGGGCCCTAGAATGCTCTTTCATGTCCCGCCAGGAGGTTCCCATGAAACACATCGCCGTCGTCTGCGGCCTGATCCTCGCCATGGCCGGCATCGGGCCCGTCAAAGCCCAGGACACGCCGCCCCGCGTGCCTCTCTCTCCTCCGGACCTTCTCCGGGCCATCGTCAACGAGGCGTCGGGCGAGCTCGCCCTCCAGAACGAGATCGTCCTGACGGGCGTCAACAGGAACCGCAAGCCCGAGGAATACCAGAAGGGCTATTTCGAGACCGCGTTCATCCTCGACAAGCTTCGGGAATACGGGATCGACGAATCCACCATCGTCGACCTGCCCGTTGACGGGAAAACGACGTGGGATGCCGAGTCGGCCGAGCTCTGGATCGTAGAGCCCGAGCTCCGCAAGATCGCCGACCTCAAAGACGTTCCCGCCTGCCTCTGCTCCCGGAGCTCGACGACGGACACGACGGCCGAGCTCGTCTATGTCGGGCCCGGGAACCGCGAGGACTTCTACAAGGACAAGAAGGTCGAGGGCAAGATCCTCCTCGTCAACGGCTCCCCCGAAGGCGCCCGCCGTCTGGGCGTCGAGAAGTACGGCGCCGCCGGGCTCATCGGCTGGTCCTCGAGCCATCCCGAGTACGACCGGGACGAGGTCGGCTGGTCAAGCATCCGGAGCGGGGAAAAGGACAAGCCGACTTTCGGCTTCATGGTCTCGGAGCGCCAGGGCCAGGATCTGCGGGACGCCCTGGAGCGCGGCCAGAAGATCGTCGTCCGGGCCGTGGTCAAGACGGAGCTGGTCCCGAACTACAAGGACCAGATGACGGTCGGCCTGATCAAGGGGACCGAGTACCCGGACGAAGAATTGGTGTTTACCGCCCATCTCTTCGAGGGCTGGGCCAAGCAGGGCGCTAACGACAACGCCTCCGGCTGCACCGCCATCCTGGAGACGGCCCGGGTCCTGAAGAAGCTCACGGCTGAGGGCAAGATCCCGCCGCTCAAGAGATCGGTGCGGTTCCTTTTCGTGCCCGAGATCTCGGGGACAGCGGCCTACCTCGCGGCGAATCCCGACATCAAGAACAGGACCTTTGCCGACATCAACCTGGACATGGTCGGCGAGGGCCTGATTAGAAATTTAAGCTATTTTCGCCTCAACCAGACCCCGTGGTCACTGCCGACCTACCTCAACGACGTCATGGCCTCGTACATCGAATGGATGGGCGATTCCCAGAGGGACGCCCAGGAGTCCAACTGGCGGTCGGGGGGCATTCTGGCCCCGACCGGCTCCCGCGACCCCTTCTATTTCCAGATCGAACGCTACTCCGGCGGGAGCGACCACGACGTTTTCGTCGACGCGAGCGTCCGTATCCCGGCGGTCCTCCTGATCGTCTGGCCGGACCAGTGGTACCACTCGAGCGGCGACACGCCGGACAAATCCGACGCGACCCAGTTCAAGCGGGTCGTGACGATCTCGGCAGCGGCGGCCGCCTTCCTGGCGAGCGCCGGTCCGGCAGAAGCCGACCGGATGATGGCCGAGATCTCCGGCCGGCAGGGCGGGAGGCTCGGGGACGACAGGGCCCGGGCGGAGAGGACGCTCCTGGCCGCCGACGGCAAGACCGTCCACGCCGCCGCCAAAGAGGCGCGGGTATTGGTCAACCAGGGGTTTCTCAGGGAAAAAGAAGCCCTGGCCTCGGTCCGGTTCTTCATCCGGAAGGACGCGGGTCTGGAGAGCTCGCTCGGGAGCCGGCTGGCCGGCCTCGACGCGGTCCGGGCGGCCCACCTCAAGGGGATCGAAGACCTTTACGCTTCGCGCTGCCGGAGCTTGAACGTCAAAACCGAAAAGGCGGCCCCGACGAAAGACGAGATCCGGCTCGGCGGACTCGTCCCGGTCCGGACGGCGAAGATGGGCGGGATGATGAGCATGTGGACGCTGCGGGAGGAGCTCCAGAAGCTGAAGTATCAGCCGCCCATGGCCATCATGATAGCCCAAATGGAGCTCCGGAACTTCATCGATGGGAAGCGGTCGATCCTCGATATCCGCGACGCGGCCTCGGCGGAGTTCGAACCGCTCGACCTTCTCGACGTCGAGAAGTGGGTCGGCGTCCAGGAGAAGCTCGGGCTGGTCACGCTCCGGAAGAAATAGGCTTACTTCGCGAACATCTTCTCCAGGGCCGGGATCAGGTCCAGCGTCCTCTCGAACTCGACGAGCGGGATCTTCTTGGCCTGGGAGATGACCGTGAAGCGGCCGTCGGAGTTCCCTTCCTTTAAGACGAGGAGGATGGCCGAGTTCGGGGCGACGGCGTCGATGCTCTGCTCGTCGGTCGTGTCGCCGGCGGCCGCGCCCTGGGAGCGGCGCTTCATGCCCTCGATATGGGCGCCGATGACCTTGATCCCGAGCTTGCGGGCCTCGGCGATGAGAGCCGCCGTCCGGGCGAGCTCGTCCTCGATCTCGATGCCCGCCGCGCCCATGCCCTTGAGGCTGGCCCCCATGGTGATGATGAGCGACTTGTAGGGCGTCCCCGACTTGGCCTTGGCCTGGAGCGTCTCCGGCGTCGCCAGCGGGTCGATGTCGTAGGCGAGTTTCAGGCGCTGGAGGACGACCTTGATCGTGGTCGGTCCGATGCTCTGACCGCAGGACGTGATAAGGACGGGGAGTTCGGCCTTGGCCTCCTGGCCCTGGCCGAGGAGTGAGGCCGGGTTCAGGGCGAGGACGAGGGCCGCGGCAAAAAAAGCCGCCGCAGATTTATGGAGTTTCGTCATGGTTCGATCCTTTCGTCGGCGCGTTCGGTCGCAGGAGCCTATGTTAGGTCAAAGCCCAGCGAGGGTCAACTCCGACCGGCCCCGAGGGCTTCCCCCCAAAAAAATATGAATCGAAGAGCGTTGGCTGAACCGCTCGCCGTGATGAAAGCCGATCCCTCTCTATAAGTGACAAATTCTCGTTTCCGCCGCAAGGCGTCTATCTCACGCCGGGGCCCGCAGCCGCTGGCGCGGGCCCACGCGCCCGACTTCCCGGTGTCGTGTCCTCTGCAACCTAGAACAGCCTGATCCTCAGCCCGATCCTGAACGTGAAACCGCCCAAGTCCAGAAAGGCTTCCCTTATGTCGCGTGGAAAGTCTATACCCCACCAAGGAGGGGGGAAATCATTGACCGAAAGCTTCTCGTGCGGTCTTCCGAGCCTGAGATCGGTTCCAATATAATGATAAAGAGGCCCCTCCATTGAATTGCTACCTGTAGAATAGAGATTGCCTTCCTCATCCCATGCTTGATGTGTCGTAGAGGTGCTGCCTTTCAAGGTCCTGATCTTCGCGAACCTCCATCGGCCCTCAGCCATCATGGAGAATCTATCGTTGAACTTATACTCCAGGGCAAGCCCGCAGTGATAACCCACCCCCTTGCCGGCCACATTAAAATTAAAGTATGTGAGCGATATGTCATCCAGCGGATAACGCAAATGCATTATTTCGGTCAGCGTCATGCGGGCACGATAATAGCCGATTCCTCCATTTACAGCGAGATTGACCTTGGAGAAAATCGAGAACGAGCGGTAGAGATTGAACATGATCGGGGCGGATACCCGGATTTCCGATTCATAGGTATCGTTTTCGCTCTGGGTGCCGGCATAATCGACGATCGTATAAGTCAGAAAGCTCTTATCATAGAAACGAGTCGGCCCCGAGACGGCGAGCCCGATGCTGAAGCCCCACCAAGCGGCCCATTGGAGCTCGGCCTCCCAATCCTTAAACCTGTTCGGAACCTCGAGAATCTCTCCTACACACCGCTCAGGACGATATGCTCTGATCCCATCATAAGCTGAGTTAATCGAACTAAGGGTCGTGTTCAGGTCTCCAACGGAGATCGATCCGAATCCTTCCCGGATGACAAGACTGAATGCCCGCTTGGCGGAGCCCTTCTCGCCGGCGCTAACCGACCAGCAATACAGGAATAGGATACAAATCAACGCGCCAAACCACACACGCTTCATGGCTTACTCCTCTCTTATTGTCTCTTGGCCTTCGAAGAAAGATCAAATTCAAGGACCGCGTGACATGAAACCGGCCTTCTACAAACAACACGAGTCTAGCATTTAGACTATCTACTCGGCATTTTTGGTATTCACGGTTACATTCTGAGTTTTAGTAGATTCCCCATCCGCCCTGAACGCGCGTATATAGAAAGTATATGTACCAGAGCCAACTTCCGTGAGCCAAAAAGTGGTGACATTGGCGCCCGTGCTGCCAAGTTCGGCGAAAATGATCGGCGTTGTCTGCATGTAGATTTTGAAACCGCTCTCATTATTCGAATTATCGGTCCACGTCAGCTGAATGTCGTAAAAATCGCCATTCTCAAATACAGCGCCCTCAAGATCCGTCGGTGCCTCGGGCAGAACCGGAGTGGAATAGTTTAGAACATTAGCGACATTGAGTCTACCGTGCGTGCGTGCCTTTCCGATGAGCGCCGATTTAGTATCAACGCTTTTTAGGATGATCGTCTTGGCTTGCCACCAATCGATACTCGGGCGTTGGCCTAAGACGAGGGCTGCTCCCCCTGAAACGAAGGGCGTGGCCATCGAGGTTCCAGCCAGGTACCGAAATTGGTTGCCTTGCTTAGTGCTATAGATATTATACGAATTTTGAGTAGCGTCCTCCCCACCCGGTGCGCCAAGGTCTACAGAGTAAGATCCATAATTCGAAAAAGGGGATAGCGTGTCGGTGTCTGTCGTCGCCAGAACGGAAATTATGTTGTCGATGTCATAGCTACTGGGGTAAAGTGGCGTTGTATTATTAT
>JADBLN010000057.1:0-68586 GCA_014894455.1 Acidobacteriota bacterium
TGGGACGTCTGGCTCGGCCCGGCCCCGTTCCGGCCCTACCATCCCGCCTACCACCCATTCAAGTGGCGCGGGCTGTGGGACTTCGGCACGGGCGCCCTGGGCGACATGGGGGCCCACATCATGGACCAGCCCTTCTGGGCCCTCAAGCTCAGGTCCCCCATCAGCGTCCAGGCCTCCTCGACGGTGTTCACGAAAGACTACGCCCCCCGGGCCGAGGTCGTGACCTACGAGTTCGCCGCCCGTGAGGGGTTGGGTCCGCTGACCTTGACCTGGTGGGACGGCGGCATCATGCCACCCCGCCCGGCCGAGCTCGAGCCCGGCCGGATGATGGGCGACGAGGGCGGCGGATGCCTTTTCCGCGGCACAAAGGGCCTCCTGATGTGCAGCACTTACGGCGAGAACCCCCGCCTCATCCCCGAGACCCGGATGCAGGAATACAAGCGGCCCGAGAAGACCATCCTCCGATCGCCCGGCATCCGCGAGGAATGGATCGAGGCCATCAAGAAGGGCACGAAGTCGACGACCGACTTCGCCTATTCGGGGCCCCTGACCGAGACGATGCTCCTGGCCAACGTCGCCGTCCGCCTCAAGGACAAGAACATGAAGCTCCTCTGGGACGGCGAGAAGATGGAGTTCACCAACCTGGCCGAGGCCAACGAGCTCCTCCACTTCGAATACCGGCCCGGCTGGAGTCTCTAACACCTCGATGAAGAAAGCCACGCTTTTCGTCGCGAGTTCGATTTTCCTGGCCGCCGCGCTTTGGGCCGTCCAGGATCAGTGGCCGGTCCACGACCCGAACCGGCCCATGCCGCCGGTCGTCGCGCCGGGCCCGGCCGGCCCGCCCGTCCCGCCGCCCGCCGACGCGGTCGTCCTTTTCGACGGCAAGAGCCTCGCCTCGTGGACCGACGCCAAGGGCCAGCCCGTGAAGTGGAAAGTCGAGAACGGATACATGGAGGTCGTGCCCAAGACGGGCGCCATCCGCACTGTCCGGGGGTTCGGGGACTGCCAGCTCCACGTCGAATGGATGGCCCCAACGCCGGCCAAGGGGACGGGCCAGGACCGCGGCAACAGCGGTGTTTTTTTCATGGACCTCTACGAAGTCCAGGTCCTCGATTGTTACGAGAACAAGACCTATGCCGACGGTATGACTGCGGCCATCTACGGCCAGCATCCACCCCTGGTCAACGCCTGCCGGCCGCCGGGCGAATGGCAGACCTACGACATCGTCTTCCACAGGCCGCGGTTCGAAACGGACGGCAAGCTCCTGGCCCCGGCCCGGATGACCGTTTTCCACAACGGCCTCCTTGTCCACGAGTGCGCCGTCCTGACCGGGCCGACGGCCCACAAGGCCCGGCCGCCCTATAAGACACACGACGCGAAGCTCCCGGTTTCCCTCCAGGACCATAACCACCCCGTCCGCTACCGGAATATCTGGCTGAGAGAGCTCGAGTGAAGGAGTCCATGATGAAGACGAAAACCCTGCTGGCGACGGTTGTCCTAGGAGTCTCCTGTCTCCTCGTCGGCTCACCCGCGGCCCAGGCGCCCAAGAAGCAGAGGACGGCCCTCATGGTCTGGGGCGGCTGGGAGGGCCACGAGCCCAAGCAGTGCGCGGACATCTTCGCGCCCTGGCTCGAATCCCAGGGCTTCAAGGTCGAGATCTCCCATTCGCTCGATGCCTACCTCGACCTCGACAAGCTTAAGACGCTCGACCTCATCGTCCACATCTTCACCATGTCCGACATCAAGCCGGAGCAGGAGAAGAACCTCGAGGAGGCCGTCAAGAGCGGCGTCGGCCTCGCCGGCTGGCACGGCGGGCTGGGCGACGCCCACCGCTCGGCCGTCGAATACCAGTTCATGGTCGGCGGCCAGTGGGTCGCCCACCCGGGCGGGGTCATCGACTACGACGTCGACATCACCAACCCCGGCGACCCGATCACGAAGGGCCTCAAGCGGCGTTTCCACATGAAGTCCGAGCAGTACTTCATGCAGGTCGACCCCATCGTCGACGTCCTGGCCACGACGACGTTCTCGGGCCAGCATGCGCCCTGGATCGACGGCCTGGTCATGCCCGTCGTCTGGAAGAAGCTCTACGGGAAGGGCCGGGTTTTCTACACGTCGCTCGGCCACGTCGCGGCGGATTTCGACGTCCCCGAGGCCCGCGAGATCGTCCAGCGGGGGCTCCTCTGGGCGGCCCGGGTCATGGGCGACGACCCGCCCAAGATGAACATCTACGCGCCGCTTCTCAAAAAGAAATAGGCGGTGACCGGTCGGAGGATCAACGGGAAATCGTCGGCCTGCTTTTGAGGAATTCGTCCCAGAGGTCGCGGCGGACGAAGAGCGCGAGGACGACTTCGGGACGCAGGCCGTAGAAGCTCTGTTGATACCGGTCGCCGAGCGCCGTCCCGACCTTTTCGACGTTGGCGGCTGAGGCGATGACTACCGCCGCGTCGCCGGGGTCGCCCGCCGTCTCCGCGCTCGTCCAGTATCCCACCCTGCCGTACTGTCTCAGATACCAGGGAAGGGGCCAGGTTTCCTCGGACGGGGCGATGACCTTGATCAACAGATCCTTTTTTTCCGGTGCGGCGGCGGCGATTTTCTCCACGGTCCCGACGAGCTTCAGGAAGTCCGGGATCGTCTGAGCGTAGGCATAAGGGTTGGCAGGGTCCGAGGGAGCGGTGAAATTGGCCCTGTAGGCCTGGACGGCCAGATTGGCGAAACCCGGGACGAGCGCGGCCAGGATGAGGATTTTGACCGGGCGGAATCGGCTTATTCTCAGGAGGAGGCCGACGCCGTTTCCCGCCAGAAGAACCAGGCCGAGGTAGAAAGGAAGGATATTCCACGGTGTTTTATAGGGAACCAGGCTGTACACCGCCGCCGTGACGACGGTGAAGAAGAGGACGAAACGGACGAAGCGGGGACTTCCGTCCTTCCCCGCGTCGTGTCCGAACGCGGCGATGCCCCCGGCCGCGGCGAGGAAGAGGAGGAAGGCCTCGCTCCAGACCGGGCCGCCGGCGGACTTGGCATAAGCCAGCGTCTGAAAATAATAATACCAGGGGTGAGCGTGGAAGCCGGGATGGCCGGCCCGGTTGAAAGACGCCCCTATGGCCCGGACCGAATCGGCCAGTCCCTGCGGGTTTTGGAAGAACGAGGTGAAGAAGAGGAGGGCGGTCACGGCGCCGGCGGCCAGGAAGAGAGTGGCGTGCAGGGCTGTCCGAAGCTTTGCCGGGGCATTCCGCCCGCCTCGGGCGTTTCCGGCCGCGCCGGCCTCTTCCCCCCGGCGGGCGCGAGGCCTGTCCATGAGGAACACGAGCCCGAGCGCCGCGGCCAGACCGGCGAAGAGGATGACGCTCGTTTCCTTCGTGGCGTACATCAGGCCAGCCGAGACGCCGGCCGCGAGGGCCCACCAGCCGGAGCGCGTTCGCGCGTATTTCCATCCGGCGGCGATGAGCCCGGCCAGGAAGAAGACGAGCAGGGTCTCCTGGATGTAGAACCGGCTGTAGTAGGTCATCGCCGGCGAGACGGCGGCCAGCGAGGCCGCCGCGAGCGACGCCTCGCGGGAGAGTCCGCCGGCGAGGAGAAGAAAGAGAAGAAGCAACCCCGCTCCGAAGAGGGCCGGGACGAGGCGGAGCGTCGTTTCGCTGAGCTCGGCCAGGGTTCTTTCGCCCGCCACCCGGGCCACGGGCAGCGTCAGGTAATAGAGGCTCGGCCCGTGGTGGTCGTTCGGGTCGAACCGGTATTCCCCCCGCTCGAGGAGGTCTCCGAACTTGACCGCCTGGTTGGCCTCGTCGTGGTGCATGGGCCGGACGTCCAGGCGGACGACACGGAAAAGGAGGGCGCCGAGGACGGCGCAGACAAAGAGCCCCCGAAAGACCTTATTCGTCATTTGGCCGGGATGCCGTAAACCTCAACCTCCACGTAGTGGTTCATGTCGTTCGAGGTGTTGCCGCCGCTGGTGAGACGGACGTAGCGGGCCTTGACCCCCTTGGGGTCGAAGAGCTTGCCGTCGAAGGTTTCGATGTACTCCTTGTCCCTGCCGGCGCCGAGACCCGACGTGTTGTCGTGGTCGTTGTTGAAAACCGTCGTCACGCCGCTGATGAAGTCCTTGTCGTCGGAAACCTGGACGACGACGTCCCGGTAGACGCGGGCCTGGCTGTGGTAGTGCCAGGCGACGATGGCGTGGAGCTCCTGGGATTTCCCGAGGTCGATCTGGGCCCACTGGAGCATGGGCCCGAACTCGACGTAGTAGCCGTCCTCGCCGGACTTCTTGCCGTCCGTGACGAAGGCGATCTCGCCGATGACGGGCTCCTTGTCGCTCGCGGCGACCGGCTTTCCCGCGGAAAGGAGGACCGTGCCGACCGGGACCATGAAAGGTCCCCGGGGTTTCCCGGTGATCGTTTCGAGGTTGGGCGTGCGGATGTTCTTGGGCGTGCCGACGAACATCGGCTTGGGGAGCTGGAGCTTCAGGACCTCTTTTCCCTGGTCCTGTGCCGGGGCCGTGGGCGCGAGGAAGGCCAGGCCGAGGACGGCGGTCGATATCCAACCGAGGATCTTCTTCATCTCTATCTCCTTGTTCGGACGGGCCCATTTCCGGCGATCGCGCCCGCGTTGAATATTCTACACTTTTTCCGGGCGTTTATCACGAGCGCCCAGACCTCGGGATGACGGCCGCAGAGGGCCGCCACCCCGGCCGTCGCCATGGCCATGAAAGCGGTCGAGAGCGCGTCGGCCGCGGCCGCGGATGGATGGGACGCCCAGGCGGCACGGTGCCCCCGGGCCGGGCGGCCCGTCCGCGGATCGACGATGTGTTCACCCTTGACCTCGGTCCCGGAACCGCTCAGGGCGCGGTCCCGGAGAAAGACGCGGTCCGGGCCGGCCGACGTTCCCGCGATGGACCCGGCGCCGACCGGCCAGCCCCGCCCGGATCCGCTTTTTCCCGGGCCCGGACCCGCGGCTAAGGCCGTGCTCGTGCCGGCATGGAGGAGGACGTTCCCGACCTCCCAATCGCGGAGGACGGCCAGGGCGCCGTCCAGGGCGTACCCCTTGCCGACGGCTCCGAGGTCGAGCTCGAGCGGCGGGGTTTTCGCCTTCTCCTTGCAGGGGAGGCGCGCCACCTCGAACCCCTGACCGGTTTGGGCGACGCGGATGAGCGTGGCGAGCGCCGGGGGGGATGCTTTTATACGTCTTCCCGACGGCCGGCCGGAGGCCCGATAGTTGACGTCGAAAGCACCGTCCGTCTCCGCCTGGACGGCGGCCGCGATGCCCAGGACTTCGGCCGTCTCGATCCCGACGCGCAGGGACTCGCCCGGCCGGAGGCGCCCGATCCGGCTCGTCTCGCTCGACGGGTCGAAACGGCTGAAGAGCCTTTCGAGCCGGTCGACCTCGTCGAAGGCCGCCCGAGCCGCCTGCCCGGCGTAGGTCTCGTCCTTGCCGGCGATGAAGACCTCGAACACGGTCGACATCGCCTCGTGGGCGAACCGGTGAACGCGCTCTCCGGGTCGTAAGGACATCTTGCGTGGACCTATTTTGGGGATTTCGGACCGAGGGGGAGCTCCCGGACGCTGTCCGAAGGCGCCTTGATCCGGGCGGCGACGTCCTTTTCCCCGCGGATCTTCTCGTCCGTCAGATAGTGGACGTCGAGCAGGCCCTCGGAATGGAAGCCCGTCCGGAAATAGTTCATCTCGGCCAGGGACAGGCTCCAGCCCTGGAGCCACGTCTCGAGCTCCTTGCGCTGCCGCGCGCCGCCCAGGAAATGGACGATGAGCTTGATCGGGCTGTCCGGACTGACCTCCCCGGCCTCGGTTTCGTCGAGGAGATAGACGCCCCGCACGCCCCAGGGCTGGCCGCCGCAGTGGTAGGCGATCCGCTCGGCCATGCGCTGGCGCCAGCGGAAGTGATCTTCGTCCTCGCGGACGGCGGGCAGGCCCGTCGCGCAGGCGGTCCGTACGGTCGCCTCGGGGCTGGCGAAGAAGCCGACGGCGAGCTCCCGGTCGGCGTTCATGAGCACCCGGAGGACCTTCCCGCCGGTCGCCTCGGGGACGTCGATGACCCGCAGGGCGTCGGTCAGCAGGGCGCATTCGGGGCAGAACTCGGCCAGCTTGTTCGGGGCCCGGAGCAGGAAGCCCTCGTTGAACTTCGCGCCGGGATCGTCCGGGTAGAGCGGCAGGTAGCGGATGCCCGATTCCACCAGGTCCTGAAAAAAATGCGTCCCGAACGAGACGTCGGGGACGTAGTTGCCCTTTTTCCGGGCGACCTCGATGAGCATGGCCGAGTTGTTGATCTCCGAATAGGTCACGCGCACGCCGAGCTTGATGTCGCCGCGGCTGCCCCACCGCCCCGGGCCCATGAGGATGAACTGGCGGCGCGGCAGGATCTTGTTGAGCTTGCCCACGGCCTGGCCGACGGCGACGAGGTCCGTGTAATCGGCGAGCTCCCCGTACTTGTCGGGGTCGACGTAGACGATGTGGGTGATGTCGGCGACGCGGCCGTTCGAGATGTATTTGTTGGCCGAGAAGAGAACGGACTCATCGGACAAGTTGGCCGGGATCTCCATGGCCACGTCCTCGGCGGCCTGGCTCTGCGGCCGGCACTGGAGGAGGTAGAAGTCCGTTCCCGTGGAAGCGAATTCGATGTCGACCGGGACGCCGAGCGCCGCGGACAGCGTCTTGAGGATGGCCTCGAGCTGGAGCATGAACGGCGTCCCGGAGATGAGGCCGTCGAACGTCACGACGGCGTCCGACTTGGCGATGTCCGTGGCCAGGCCCATGGGCCTCTGGAGAAGCCCGTCCCGGTAGACCGAGAAGACCTTGGTCAGGGCCGGGAATTCGTGGCCGACCTCGCCGAGGAGCTCCTTGATGTCCTTGGTGACGAAGGTGTTCTCCTCGAGGTCGATGACGTCGATTTTCTTGGGCGAATAGCGGACGGCCTCGTCGACCGAGACGTTGACCCGCAGGTTCGGCTGGCCGGGGGAGACGAGGACGGGGTAGTCGTCGCTGACCCGGTCCACGGCCCGCGTCCCGAGCCCGGGGACGAGCCGGAGCAGGCCGTCCTCGCGTTTGATCCGCGGCGACCAGCGGAACTCGTTCCGGCTGAAGGCGACGCCGGCGTAGGCCGGGAAGAAGTACTTGCCGGCCCGGGTGCCGACGACCTCCTGGATCATGATGCCCATTTCCTCGTAGAAGTCGAGGAGGCCGCGCTCGGCCCGGTACTGGATGGGGTCGGGGCTGAAGATCGAGGCATAGACCTCGGCCACGGCGTCGAGGAGGGCCTCGAGGCGCTGCTTTTTGTCGCCTTGGTTGGCCAGGAAGAGGCTCTTGTATTTCCCGGCGAAGGCCGTTCCCAGCCGGTCCTCGAGGAGGCTCGAACTGCGGACGATGAGCGGCACATCGCCGAAGTCGTCGAGGGCCACCGAAAGGCCCTTGACGACCTCAGGCGGGAAGGTCGAGTTCTTGAAGACCTGGACGAGATGGGGATATTCCTGGCGGATGACCTCGATGTCCTTGTACTTCTGCTCGATGACGTCGTCGAGGTTGTTGTGGGTGGTGAAGGCGATCAACCCGTCAGACGTGATATACCACGTCTTGGGCTTCTTGACCGAGCCGATGATCTTCGTCCGGCGCCCCGCCTGCTTGAGGATCCGGCTGGCCAGGAAGAGGCCGGCGCTCTTGCCGCCGAGCTTGCCGTGGCTGCCGGGCGGGAAGACGATCCGCTCCATGAGGCCGAAGAAGTCCTCGAGGTCGACGTACTTCTTGGCGACGTTGATGAACTCGAGCTGTTCCGTGAAAAAGCGCCGGATGAGGGCGACGCGGACGCTGTTGGCCGTCGACCGGGGCAGTTGGATGCCCTCCGGCGCCAGGAGCTTGATCCGGCGCATGCTGTCGAGGACCTCGGCCAGGTCGGCGTAGACGTTCTCCAGGCTGTTGACGGCCGAGCTCGAGCGGTCCTCGTTGATCCATTTTTGGATGCGGTCCAGGATGTCGTCGTCGGTCAAGTTGGCCGAAGCGATCTTGAACGTCTCCTCGGTCAGCTCAAAGAAGCGGTCCATCGATTCCTTGTTCTGGGGCAGGTTCGAGTCGCCGAAGAGTCCGTTGGCCACCCGGTCCCCGCTGAAGCGCTGGAGGAGGTCGCGGGCTTCGGTGACGCCGCGCCAGCCGAGGTAGTTCATCATCTTGCGGGACACCCGGATGAGGAGGCTCGGATTGGTGTTGCGGAGGAGGTCCAGGGCGATGCGCCAGCCCCGCTTCCCCTCGGCCACGTCGCGGCGGCCGTCGTTCATCTGCTCGTACATGCCCCGCAGGCGCTGGTGGAGGATGAAGTGCCCCAGGCGCTCGGCGAGCGTTTGGATGAGCTTGGCCTCGCCCTTCATGAACGGGCCGCAGTCACTCTCGGGCGTCGGCTTTCGGTAGGAGACGCAGAGCCGGCCGACCGACGTGTCCTGAACCCGGATCTCGGCGCACTGGGTGTACGGGGTCTCTGCGAACTCGGGCGACTCGAAGACCTCTGAGCCGTAGCTGATCTGGGCCTGGCAGCATTCCGGGAACTGCCAGCCGGGCGGGATGGCCTCGATGACCTGACGGAAGACGTCTTCGAGGGGGACGTCGTAGATGCTAAGGATCTCCTCGATGCGGTAGAGGCAGCTGAGCTCCTTGGCCCGTTCGTGGAGCGTGGAGAAGAGCGTGCTGACGGCCGTCGGGGTGTGCTGGTTGGTCATGTCGCCGCGTCCCTCCTCGGCCGCCCGCGCGGCCCTCTCCTCGTCGGCCCGGGGGTTCCGGGCTAAAGAACGCCCGTCCCCCCCGGCGATCCGGGGGAGACGGCGCGTGATATCGCAGCGTCAGGCCCGCTCAGACCCAGCCGCGGTCCTTGCAAGCGTTGGCAACGCGGCTGACGGAAATGACATACGCGGCGTCGCGCATGTAGAGCTTGCGCGTCCGGGCCAACTCGCTCACGGCCTTGAAGGCCGAGGTCATTTTGTCGTCGAGCCGGCTCAGGACCTCTTCCTTGGTCCAGAAGTAGTTCATGTTGCACTGGACCTGCTCGAAATAGCTGCAGGTGACCCCGCCGGCGTTGGCCAGGAAATCGGGGATGACGAAGATGCCGCGGCTCTTGATGACCACGTCGGCTTCGGGGGTGGTCGGCCCGTTGGCGCCTTCGGCCATGACCTTGACCCGGGGCGCGATCTTCTTCACGGTCTCGGCGTTGACCTGGTTTTCGAGGGCGCAGGGGAGGAGGATGTCGACGTCCTGCTCGATCCAGGCGTCGCCGGGGAGCCGTTCGTACTCGAGGGCCTCGGCCTTGGCCTTGTCGATGCCGCCGAAGCGGTCGGTGATGGCCCTGAGCTCCTCCAGTCTGACACCGCTCTTTTTCCGATAGGTGTAGGAGGCCTGGTCGGCCTGGTCCCAACAGGCGACCGCGATGACCTTGCCGCCGAGCCGGGTGTAGAGCTCGATGGCGTACTGGGCGACGTTGCCGAAGCCCTGGACCGAGGCGACCGTCGTCTCGATCTTGATGCCCAGCTCCTTGAGCGCCTCGCGGACCGTGTAGATGAGGCTGTAGCCGGTGGCCTCGGTCCGGCCGAGAGAGCCGCCCATGCCCACGGGCTTGCCGGTGATGAAACCGGGGTACTTGGCGCCGCGGATCGTCTCGAACTCGTCCAGCATCCAGAGCATGTGCTGGGGGCTGGTCATGACGTCGGGCGCGGGGACGTCGCGGAGGTGGCCGATGTCCTGGGCGATGGCCCGGATCCAGCCGCGGCAGAGCCGTTCCTGCTCGCGCTGGCTGAGGTCATGCGGGTCGCAGATGACGCCGCCTTTGCCGCCGCCGAGCGGGATGTCGACGACGGCGCACTTCCAGGTCATCCACATGGACAGGGCCCGGACGGTGTCGATCGTCTCCTGGGGGTGGAAGCGGATGCCGCCCTTGCAGGGGCCGCGGGCGTCGTTGTGCTGGCAGCGGAAGCCGCGGAAAACGCGGACGCTGTTGTCGTCCATGCGGACGGGGATCGAGAAATGGTACTCCCGCAGCGGCTGCCGCAGGAGGTCCCGGGTCGGTTGATCGAGCTCGAGAAGGTCAGCGACACTGTCGAACTGTTTCTGGGCCATCTCGAACGCATTGAACCCTTTGGTGGCCATGAAAAAACTCCTTATGATACCGAAAAGATATATTGACGTGCTTCAAGAGAAAAACGATGAAGCCGCAATCAACCCATTCAACGCCCCGGTCTAAAGCCCGGAGTCTGCTCAGGGTTAATACTGAGCACCACCCACTCCGTATTTTTAAGTGGGTGGTGTCGAACGTATAAAAAATGATAGCTGAAGACAGGCAAAATATCAAGTCCCGACGAAGGGGAAGCTGGGGGCGGGGCCGCCTCCGGATTGAAAAAAGCGGGGCTTCCGGCTAGGATAAGACGCGGTTTGGAAAGGAGGTCCCATGAGCGAATATGACGAGCGCGAGAAGGACGAACGGGCGGCCGTCAACCGGCGCCGGTTTCTCGGGTATTTCGCCGCGGCCGGCCTGGGGGGGACGTTCCTCCCCGGGGCCCTTCTCGCCGTGGCCCAGGACGCCTCCGAAATCAAGCCCGGCATGGTCGCCGCGGCGGCGAAGATCGCCGGCGTCCCGCTCACACCCGAGGCCGAGAAGTCGATCGCCGACGGCTTGAACCGGCGCGGCGGCCTGCTTCAGGACTTCCAGGCCCTCAGGGAGATGGACCTGGGCAACGACACGCCGTCGGCCCTTGTCTTCAATCCCATCCTTCCCGGGACGAAGCTCCCGGCCGGGGTGTCCATGCTGAAGATTTCCAAAGTCAAGATCGTGGCGCCCCGGACCGACGAAGACCTGGCTTTTCTACCGGCGAGCCATCTCGCCGCGCTCCTCAAGAAGCGCGAGATCAAGTCCGTCGACCTGACCAGGCTCTGCCTCGAACGTCTCAAGAAATACGACCCCATCCTCCACTGCGTCGTCTCGCTTACGGAGGACCTAGCCCTGGAGCAGGCCGCCCTGGCCGACAAGGAGATCGCTTCGGGAAGATATCGAGGGCCGCTCCACGGCGTCCCCTGGGGGGCCAAGGACCTCCTGGCTGTGAAGGGATTCAAGACGACCTTCGGCGCCTCGCCCTTCAAGGACCAGACGATCGACAGGAACGCCACGGTTTATGATCGGCTGACCGAGGCCGGCGCTGTTCTCGTGGCCAAGCTGACCCTTGGGGCGCTGGCCATGGGCGACCGCTGGTTCGGCGGCCAGACGAAAAGCCCCTGGGACCCGAAGAACCCCGGCCAGGGCTCGAGCGGCTCTTCGGCCGGGCCGGCCGCGTCCGTGGCCGCCGGGCTCGTGCCTTTCGCCGTCGGCTCGGAGACGCGCGGCTCGATCATCTCGCCGGCGAGCCGTTGCGGTGTCACCGGTCTCAGGCCCTCTTTCGGCCGGGTCAGCCGCTACGGCGCCATGGCCCTGAGCTTCTCCATGGACAAGATCGGGCCGCTCTGCCGGACGGCCGAGGACTGCGCCGTCGTCCTGCATGCGATCCAGGGGCCTGACGGTCGTGACAACACCGTCCTCGACGTCCCCTTCGCCTGGGACGCCGGCCGCGACGTCCGCAAGCTCCGGGTTGGCTATCTCAAGTCCGACGTGGAAAAGGAGGTCCCCGACGATCCGAAGAATCCGGACAGGGTCCTGAGGACGAGAGAGATGCAGGCGTTCACAAAGGCCTCGCTCGAGGTCCTCCGGGGGCTTGGCGTCAGGCCGGTCCCGGTCGAGCTTCCGAAGATGGGCTCGGGGCCGATGGATTTCCTCCTGACCACGGAGGCGGCCGCCGCCTTCGACAGCCTCGTCCGTAGCGATAGGCTCGACCTGATGTCGGCCGAGCCGGAACGCAGCGCTTGGGTCGGGGCCTTCCGCCTCCACGAGGTCGTCCCTGCCGTCCAGTACATCCAGGCGAACAGGGCCCGCTACCGGCTGATGGAGGCCTACCACGAGTTCTTCAAAGATATGGACGTGCTCGTCGGGAGCGCGTTGGGACCGACGAACCTCACCGGACATCCCGAAGTGGTTTTTCCGCACGGCTTCGACTCCAAGGGCCAGCCGGCTGTCCTGCGTCTGACGGGGCGGCTCTTCGGCGAAGCGGACATCTTGCTCCTCGCCCATGCCTTCCAACGGAAAACGGACTTTCACCTCAAGCGGCCGAAGCTCGGCTGAGGAGCGGACAAGGCCATGAGCGATTTCTTGAAAAAACTCAGCCGTTCCCTGGGGCTGAGCTATGCCTGGTGGCACTGGGGGGCGGACGAACGGCGGTGTTCGGTCTGCGGAGCACGGCTGCCGTCGGCGGCCGGCTAACTTGCCATTTTCTGGGGGTCAATCATCATGAAATCCTATGTTACGACGAGGACGATCAGGTCGAAAGCCGCTGGCTGGCTGGAGAAGATTGTAGACTACAACCGGCACCGGATGCGCCTGAACGCCTCCGCCAGCGCTCTTCTCGTCATCGATATGCAGATGTTCTTCCTGGACCCCGCATCCCCCACGTACGCATGCGGCGGCCCGGCCGCTCTCCCGGCCATCAAGCGTCTGGCGGCGGCTTTCCGGACGGCCGGGCGCCCCGTGATCTTCACGCAGCACGTGCATCACCCCAACGGCTCGGACCTCGGTATCATGGACTGGTGGTGGGAGGGCAAATGCCTCGAAGGGAGCGAGGCCAGCGGGATCCATCCCGAACTGAGGCCGCTTCCGGGCGAGAAGGTCGTTACCAAGCACCGCTATTCAGCATTCTACAATACAGACCTCGAAACGGTCCTTCGCTGCCTGAAAATCGAGGATTTGGTCGTTTCCGGCGTACTGACCAACTTATGTTGCGAATCGACGGCGCGGGACGCATACTTCCGGGATTACCGGGTATTCATTCCCGCTGATGGCACGGGGACGATCACCGAGGGAATGCATCTGGCGAGCCTCCTGAACCTTGCCTTCGGGTTCGCCTTCGTGACCACGGGCGACAAGCTTATCGCGCAGGTCCGGGCCTGAGCGTCGCCTGAAAGTCCGTTTTCCATCGAGAAGTAGGCTAGGGGCGTGGCCCTGGTCGCCAGATAAATTCTCCTAGTCAGAGCGAGGTAGCTTCGGCGGGCGAAAAAAACGGGACGGGGTCATCTCCATTCCATGGCGTAGCGCTTGACCAGCGGGACGCCGTCCGCGTCTTCGTTGATCAGGACGTAGATCTTCCCCTTCCTGACGACGAAGGGCATCTCTTCCCGCGGCAGCGAGAATCGAGTGATGCACCGTCCTTCCGTGTCGAACACGTCGTACCACAGCCGGCCCTGGGCGTCCGTTTCGTAGGTCTGGGCGTAGAGACGGCCCTCCGGGTCGCCGATGAAGAAGTAAACGGGAGGGAAGAAGTCCGGGAAGACCAGCAGGCTTCGCATCTGGGCATCCCGTCCTTCAAGAATCCTTTCCTTGTCCGCCCCGGTCACTTTTACGGGGTTGTAATCCTTGGCGATCCTCCGGATGAGCTTTCCTTCCGGGCTCAAGACGTGGAATTCGTACTTCGAGTTGGACATCCAGATAAGCCTGTCATCCGCGGTCACATGACAGAGGAGCAGGACGACGATGGGATTGATGGCGCCGGGTTTGAAAGGCTCTTCGACCTCGGCCAGCGTGGTGAGCCGGGTCAGAGCCGGGTCGTACTTGATGAGTCTCAAGATCATCTTTTCGCTGAAATCCATGTCGTCCGCATAGATCATCCCTCGGGAATCGATCTTGAACCTGGCCATCCGCGACCTGGCCGTTGGGATTTCCTTGAGGCAGGTCCCGTCGAGCGCGTAGAAGGTGAGCTTGTTGAGGTCGAGAATGACCCCCGTCCCGTCCGGCGTCACAAACATCCGGCTGGGATTCTCCCATTCCCGCGGGCCCTGGCCTTTTTTGCCGAACGTGCTGATGAGCTTGCCCGTCTTGTCGAAAACCCGGACCTTGATGTCCTCCCAATCAAGCGTCCAGATGTTTTCCTGGTCGTCGACACCGACCGAGCGCAGCTCGGCGAAGAGATCGGGCCCGCCGGCCGGATCCTTGCCGATGACTAGGTCCTGGGTCAGGACGAGCTTCGAGGGCCCGCCGGGCTGGGGTACGGGGACCTTCGGGTTCCGAACGACGGTGACGCCGGCCTTGGTCCTGATGTCGATCTTCTGGCCTGCTTCGACCCTGGAGGTCGGCCAAGACGACAAGCTCCCGCAGAGGATGGCCAGGATGGCAACGACATGGACTCCAGTAGGAAACGGGATCCGTTGGACGCGCATGCTTTCCTCCTCAGTCGCGGTCGCAGAGACGGCCGCTCTTCTGGGCGAGAGAATCGTTCGGCCGGTCAGGGATCCGGGATGCCGATGTTGAACCCATTCTGTGCCGTCCCGGCGCGCCTGTCAATCACCGACCGCCGCCGGGCAGCTGTGGAAATGATCGACGGTCCCGCCTCCGCCTCAGAGGAGGTGCTTGACAATACAAAAAGACTAGAATATAATAAGGGTCATAAGTCACAATGAGACAAATAGCCAGGCGTGAAGACATTCGAGAGCTGATTCTCGACGCCGTGGACGTCCTCCTGGCCAAATTCGGTTATAAGAAGATGACCATGGAGGACGTGGCCCGCCAGGTCGGGATCGGCAAGGGCACGATCTATCTTCATTTCCCGGGAAAAGAGGAGCTGATCCTGTCCCATATCGACCGCATAGCGGAAAGGATCGTCGCCAAGCTCCGCGAGATCGCCGCCTCGTCCGACTCTCCCGACAGGCGCATCCGCAAGATGCTCGTCCATCGGGTCCTATTCCGCTTCGACAGCGTTGCCCACTACTCCCAGAACCTCAGCGACCTTCTATCGTCGGTGAGGACGGCGCTCCTGACCCGCCGGGAAGGCCACTTCGAAAAAGAGGCGGCTGTGATCGAGGATATCCTCCGGGAGGGCGCCCGTCTTGGGTCCCTGGAATGCCCCGACCCCCGGACGACCTCCTTCGTGCTCATCCAGAGCACCAATTCTCTCCTGCCGTTCAGCCTTTCGGCCCGCGAACTGGGCCGGAGGGAAGAAGTGGAGGACCAGGTCGCGCGCATCGCCGACCTGCTCATCAAAGGTCTTCTCCCGTGTCCTTCGCGTCCGGCCAGCTGGACGCGATGATGCTAACTAGTTTTTTTTTGATCTCGAGAAGGCCACTCTCGAAAACGGCGCCCTTTACTACCAGCGGACCGGGCCGAAGTATCGGCTTGTTCCCCTGACCGGGACCTTCTTCGCCGTGGAAGGACTCGATTACTTCCGGGTGGAGTTCGTCGTCAAGGGCGGCAAGGTTGTCGAGCTCATCGGGCTCTACGATAACGGGGACCGGCAGCCCTCGCCGCGGACGAAATAGATCATTACCGCCGGTGGGCGCCCATCGCCTCGAGGGCCACATAGACCGCGGCGGCGAGGGCCGAGGCTAATGCGCTGTAACGGTGAAATTCGAACATGAGCTTCTGCCCGGCGGTGCGGAGGAGAGGGAGCATGGGCAGGAGGGCGGATAGGGCCAGCAGGAAACCGGCCAGGACGAATAGCCAGAAGGCGGCGAGTTTGACCCGGGCCGCCGTGATGCCCATCTTCCTGGGGTCGAGAAGGGCAAGGCTCAGGTTGACCGGCTCGGGGACGGAGATGAAATCCCGGCCCTTGAAGATGACGATGACGGCGAGGCAGGCCGCGAAGAGGCCGCCGGCCATGACGTGGCCGACTAGGGGGAAGCCGTAGAGTCCGCGCGGGACGAATATCGCGAAGAAAAAACCGCTCGCCGCGAGATAAGCGAAACTTCCGTAAAAGCCGATATAAAGCCACTTCTCAAGGACGGGGAGGCGCCATAGAGACAGGGCCTTGACATATTCCCACGAGGCTTTGGGCGAAGCCTTGCGGGCCGATTGGATCGTCCGGAGGGCCAGCCAGGCCAGGTACTTCTTGAAGATCTCGACGTAGATGATGGTCGACCGGGCCTCCTCTCTGGTCGTCCAGAAACGGTGGAAGGCGAGGCCGGCGAAAAGCCCCAGCGCCGAGAGGATGGTGATGATCGTGAACAGCATGGCTCTCACCTTTTCTCGAGGAAGCCGGCCAGGCGCCCGAGGAGGAGCAGGCCGGCCAGGAAGACGAGCGACCCGATGACGAAAGCGCAGACGGCCAGGACGACCTTGAACAGCGGCCGGGTGATGAAGGACAGCCCGAAGAACTTCTGGAAGAGCCCGCCCAGGCCCATGAAGGAGGCGGCCGAACGCTTCTCCACCTTCGCCGTCAGCAGGGGACCCGTCCCACGGAGCTTGGTGAAGAAGAAGTCCGACCCGCCGCTGTGGCAGTCCGCACAGCCGTTCCATCCGAGCGACTGCTGGGCCGGCCGCACGTTGTGGGCCAGGGGCCAAGTCACGGGCTCGGCCGCGGGATGGGCGCCGGCTGCGAGCTTTCCGTTCTTGTCGAGCCGGAACATCCGGCCTCCGGAGATGTAGACGAAATCGGATTTTTCCCCTGATTTGGCGAGCGCCGCGAGAACGAGCGCGACCTGCTCCTCGGTCAGCGTTTGCTCAGTCCCGGCTTTGGCCGTCACGGTCCTCAGGTCGAAGTCCGAGGCGAGGGGCAGGAATTTTCCCTCCGCCCGCCAGCCGGGGCCCGAGGCCTCGGCGAGCTCGGCCGGAGCGTCCGACATGTCGAGGATGCCGTCGACGAGCCGGTAGAGCGTCTTCTTGACGACGATGACAGGCTGGCCCGGCGCGCTGACGACCGTCCCCAGCGCCTGCAGGAACTCCTGGAATCTCGTTTCGACGGCCGGGTCCTTATCGGCCGCGGCCGGATCGAAATCCGGGACGAGCGGCAGGACCTCGGCTCCCTTGCGGATGCCCCAGAACGGGACGGTGTCCGCCTTGGCTCCCGGGCGCTCTGCCGAGTCGATGCCGCCGTCGACGTTCGGGGCGAAGACGAACTTGCTCGAGACGAGGACCGGCACTTCGTCTTCGGCCATGACCTGGCTGAGAGCGACGAGCGCCTGGGCGACCCGCTCTTCGGGCTTGAGGATGTCGCCGGCGGCGGCCTCGACGACCCCCGGCTGGAGAGGCGCGACTTCCCTGCCGCTCATCTTCGCCCAGAAGGCCGGCCAGACGAGCCTGTTCGGGGCGATCTTGTGTCCGGCGCTCTTGGCGTAGACAGGTTCGATGACCGCGGGCAGGTCCGTCGCCCACGTCGCGACGCCGTAAATGCCGAGCCGGTTGGCCCGCGAGGTCCGCACCCGGGTGAAGCCCTCTTTCGGCTTAGGACCCGAATGGCAGACCGTGCACGCGAGCCGCTTGAAGTGGACGAGCGGGATGCCGGTGTGCTTGGGGAATGGCGCGCCGAGCCGGCCCGGGACGACCGACTTCTCGCCCGCCTCGTTCTCGCCGAGATGACAGCCCCGGCAGGTGAACGATTCCGCCGTCCGGTTCCCGGTCTCGGCGGTCTCGCCCTCGTAGCCGCGGACGATGGCGTGGCCGAGATCGTTCCGGTGGCAATCGGCGCACTTCAGGCCGGCCGTCGAGTGGACGTCGGGGTCGGTGTTCATGCGCTGCTCGTCCTTGGGCGAGACCGAGTGGCAGGCCAGGCAGCGCTCGTCCGACGGCTGGTAGTTGAGGTCGAAGAAGTAGCGGTGCTTGGAGTCGAAGTCGGCCGTCCTGTACTTGACGGACGGGACGACGGCCCACTCGTGGTCGTCGAGGTTGGGCCCGTCATAAACGTCCCACGTTTCCTTGAGCCGGGAGGCCATGCCGCCGACCTCGCCGACGCCGCCGGCCGCCGTGGCAGCCCAGCGCAGGTTCTCGCGGAGGACCTGTTTGGCCCACTCGCTTTGGTCCTGGCGTCCCGACTTGTTGTGGCAGGCGAGGCAGTTCACTTCGGCTTTCCCGGAGACGCTCCAGCGTGCTTCGGGGTCGGCCAGGACCTCTTCGTCGGAAGGCTCGGCGGGACCGCCGCCCGGGAGGTGCCGGCCGAAGAGAAGCGCGAAATCCCAGGCCGTCAGGCCGAGGGCCTTGGGGTCGAAGGTTCCCGCCCACTTCCTGTACGAGAGGGGCATGACGGTCCCTGTTTTCGGGTCGAGCCGGATCCAGGGTTCGCCGGGCCGGCCGTTCTTGGCCGCCGTCATGGCGCCGAAGTGCCAGCCGCCCTGGATCGTCTTGTAGTCGTGGCAGGGGCCGCAGGTGAAGCGGGCGGAATAGGGCAGGGGGTTCGTCTCCGTCGGGATGATGGGCTGGTCGTTCTCGTCGCGGAGCGGGATGAGGTGGGCTGGCGTCGTCCGGTTGCCGTCCCAAACGGCCTTCTTCGCGTCCTGGCCGGCGGACGCGGCGGAACCGGCCGGGGCGAGGGCGAAGACGGCGAGCGCAAGGCCCAGGGCTCCGAGGGTGTATCGTCCAGGGCGGCTCATGCTTTGAACTGCTCCGGCCGGAAGTCCATGACCCGGCGGGCCCTGACGGCTTCGTTGGTCTTTAGCACGGCGACGCAGGACTCGTAGGCGAGCTCCGCCGGGCAGTTAAGAGACGTCCCGCGCCGGACGGCGTCGAAGAAGTTCTCGAGATGCGGCTGGTGGGCCGGCTTGGCCAGCTCGACTGGCAGGGGCCAGCGCCCGGCCTCGGCCGTCACCCGGACGTCGACGTAGACGTTCTTCGTCGTCGACTTCTGGATGGGCACGCTCTCGGACTGGAGGAGGCCGGCCTTCGCCAGGGAATCCCATTCCGGGGCGTGAGGTTCGCGCATGGCCCAGTTGCCGCGCTGGGGGATCTCGGAGAGGACGAGCGAGCCGTTATCTCCCATGAAGGTCTCGTAGAAACCGCCGTGCTGGGTCGTCGTCTGGACCTGGTAGAAGGCCCGCGACGTCCCCTCCTTCGTCTCGAACTCGTAGATGGCCATGACGTTGTCGTACCATTCCCAGTTCTTGTAGTAGTCGAGGCCGCCGCTGGCCACGACCGACTTGGGGTGCGTGCCGTAGACCCAGCTGAAGAGGTCGATCTGGTGGGAGCCCAGATCGACCATCGGTCCGCCGCCGAACTTCTTGAAAAGGCGCCAGTTACGGAACTCGGTCATGGAGTTGTAGCCGTACTTGTCGAGGGTGGCTTGGTCGATGACATACTTTTCCGGCCAGCCGAGAAGGTCCGCCTTGGCCCGGTTCCACTGGGCGTAAGCGACGGTCACCCGGCCGAGGAGGCTGCGGTCGCGGATGAGGCGGTCGATGGCGTGGATGTAGCGCGGGTTGGAGCGGCGCTGGTGCCCGATCTGGAGGAGCTTGCCGGTCTCGCGGGCGGCCAGGACCATGGACCGGGCCTTGTCGAGCGAGTTGGACATCTCTTTTTCGCAGTAGACGTGGAGCCCGGCCCGGAGGCAGGCGTCGGCCTGTTCGGCGTGGACCCAGTCGGGGGTGGCGACGACGGCCGCCTGGAGGCCCTTCTCCGCGGCCAGGAGCTCGCGGTAATCCTCGTAGACGTTGGCGACGTGGCCGTACTTCTTGAGGTAGTTGCCCGCGTACTGGCGGCTGTAGGACCAGATGTCGCAGATGGCCGCGATGCGGACCGACGGGATGCGCAGCATGGACTCGATGAGGACGCGGCCCTGGGCGCCGCAGCCGATGACGGCGACGCGGAGCTCGTCGGCGCTTTTCGCGGCCGCGGGCGCGGCCTGGGATGGCGACTGGCCGAGGGCGGTCCCGGCCAGGGCGACGCCGAGGCCTGCCGTAGCCGAGGATTTGAGGAAATCGCGACGGGTGATCCGGTCTATCGCCGGCCTTTTTTCGGATATGCCCATGGAATCACTCCTGCCTCGGTTGAGGCCGCCTCATCATACTATAAAACGGGGGACGAGATGAAGGCGGAAAACCGGCCCGGTCAGCCGCGGCCGGCCAGGCCCTCGAGCTCCTTGCGGCTCTCCGGAGTAGTGATGAAAACGAGGATATCCTTTTCCCGGAGGACGGTGTCGGCCGGCGGATTGAAGATGTAGCCCGGGCCGCCCTCGCGCTTGACGGCGACGAGGAGGGATTCCCGCTTCTCGTGGATCGTCGTCTCGGCCAGGGTTTTCCCGGCCAGGGGGGAGCCGGGCTCGACCTCGACCTCGTCGACGCGGAAGGCCTTGTCTCTCTCCCGGAGCATCATGTCGAGGAAGGTCACGGCGGCCGGCCGGACCATCTGGGAGACCATGCGCATGCCCCCGATGAAGGTCGGAGACACGGCGTAGTCGGCGCCGGCCCGGACCATTTTTTCGTGGGACTTGACGTCGATCCCCTTGGTCACGATCCGGATCTGCGGGTTGAGCTGGCGGGCCGTGACCGTGACGAAGAGGTTGGCCTCGTCGGTGGGCAGGGAGAGGAGGATGCCGCGGGCCCGTTCGATCCCGGCCTTCTTCAGCACCTCGTCGTCGGCCGGGTCGCCTTCGACGAAAAGAAAGGTCGCCGCGGCCGCGGCCTTGTCGATCTTGGCCCGGTCCGGCTCGACGACGACGAAATCCCGTTTCGTCGTGATGAGCTCCCGGATGATGGTCTGGGCCGTCTCGTCGGCGCCGCAGACGATGTCGTGGCCCTTGAGCCGGCCGATGTCCTTTTCCATCTTTCGCCTCCCCAGGATGCGTTTGAGCTCCCCCTCGACGACGAACGCGGTGATCGAGGTCACGGCGAAGGCGATCGTCCCCAGGGAGAGGATGATGTAGGCGGCGGCGAAGACGCGGGCGGCCGGGTTTCCGCCGAGGTCGTGGGTTTCGCCGTAGCCGACGGTGCCGACGGTGATGACGGTCATGTAGACCGCGTCGAGGAGGGACCATTCGGCGCCGCCGATCGTCTTGAAGCCGGCGACGCCGATGAGGAAGACGGTGACAAACAGCCCGAGGGAGATGAAGATGCGTTTGCGGCTGTCCATCGTGTTCCGGCGTCCTTAGCCCCGATTATACGAAAGCGGCGGCGCTTCCGCAAGGCGGCGCTCAGCGCTTGAAGAGATGGACGAGCTTCTTCAGGTATTCGAGAACGGACTTCTTGTCGGCGCCCGCTTCGATATCCCGGGCGGCGAGGTCCTTGACCTTCCGCAGCGTCTCCAGGTTCGCCCGGTTCCGGCCGCTGACGACCTCGGCGACCGCGTCGGTGAGCTGGGGATTGCGGGCGAGCAGCGCGGCGAAGGCCCCGGCCCGGATCTCGAGGAGCTCGGCCTCTTCGGCGACGACCACGGTGGCCGTCCGCGGCATGCCCGTGAAGAGCGACATCTCGCCGACGAGCCCGCCCGGGCCGACCGTGAAATCCGTCGTGTAGGCCTTCCCGTTCTCCTCGTAGGCGATCTCGCCCTTGACCCGGCCGCCGGCGACGAGATAGCAGACCTCCCCCGGATCGCCCTGCCGGAAGATGACCTCGCCGGCGCCGAAGCGGCGGCGATCGGCCCTCGAGGCGAGCTCCCGGATCTCGGGATCCGAGAGCAGCGGCTGGCCGGCCTTTTCCCCCTCCCCGAACTGCAGGAACGCCGACCGGGCGAAGTCCTGGAAGTTCTTTTCCTTTTCCGTGGAGATCTCGGCGATCCGGTCCTCCGACGGCCGGAGGACACGGAGGATGTCCTTCAGCTTGCTCTCGACGGGGACGGGGATCTCGATCCCCAGCCGGCGAAGCTTGTGCCAGACGAGCCGGCCGACCTCTCCGGCGATGGCGGGCCTGCGCCCGTAGTCGGAGATCCAAAATTTCGCGAGGTAGGACAATCCGAACTCGTCGTAGCTCTGCAGGTAGGCGGTCGGGGCGGGCTCGGCGAGAACCCCCGCCGTCTCCCTGGCCGCCTCGACCAGAAGCCCCAGGACGACGGCCGGCGGGGCCAGGAAGTCGACCTTGATCGGAAGGACGACGGCCGAGGCCCGGTCCGGAAGGGAGAAATTGACGATCGTCTGTGAGGCGACGACGGTGTTGGGGATGACGACGATGTTCGAGGCCCGGTCCCGCAGCCGCGTCTCCCGCCAGTTCGTGTCAACGACCTGGCCTTCCATCTCCCCGACCTTGACCCAGTCGCCGCGGCTGAAGGATTTCGTGTAGTGGAGCGACATCCCGGAAAAGACGTTGCCGAGCACGCCCTGGAGGGCCAGGCCGAGGACGGCCGTCAGGATGGCCGAGCCGGCCAGCAGGGGTGTGATGTTGAAGCCGAGAAACTCGCGGAGGATGGCCAGAGCGGCCGCGATATAGACGACGATCAGGAAAAAGCCGTGGAGGACGCGAGGCAGGGGAAACGGCCGCTCCTTTTTCTCGTACCGCACGCGGACGAGGCCGTCGAAGAGCCGGACGAGGAAGAAGATGACGGAAAAGACGAAGGCGGCGTCGACGAACCTGAAAAACTTCGCCCCGAGCGGCAGGGCGGTCCTGAGAACCGGCAGCTTGGCCAGTCCGGCGGCGGCCAGGAGAGAAACCGGAAGGAGGAGCCTGAACCGCAGGCCGGTCACGCTTCTCGCGCCGGCGGCCTCTGGACGGACGAAAACCCGGCGGAGCAGGGCCATGACCAGGCCCGCCAGCGCGATGAAGAGGATAGCGAAGAGGATCTGCCCGTATAGCGTCAACTCCGGAGAGAAGTTCTTCTCCATGGCTCATTCCTTTCCGAGTTTGAGACCCTGGGCCGCCGCGAGCGTCGCCGGAAAGCGCCCGCGTGCTTCCCCGAGGATAATGTCCACCGCGTCGTCGGTGTGGGCGGGGTTAAAATGGGCGAGGACGAGATGCCCAACCCCCGACCCGGCGGCGAGCGACGTCCCGGCCAGCCAGGTCGAATGACCCCAGCCCTTTCTGCCGGCTTCGTATTCCGCGGGTGTGAACATGGCGTCAGAGACGAGGTACTCCGCGCCGCGGGCGAAAGCGGCCAGGCGTTCGTCGATGCCCGTCTCCGGATGCTCCGTGTCCGTGGCCAGGACGACGCTCCTCGCGCCGGCATCGAGCCGGTAGGCGACGCTGCCCTGGGGGTGGCGGAGGCGGCAGGCGGAAACCCCGATGCCTCCGGCGAGCGGCCCCGGCGCGAATTCCCGGAATTCTTTCCGGGCTGCCGTCCGGCCGAGCCCGAGGGGAAAATAGGGGTAGGCCATCAGCCCGGCGAGGGCGCTTTCCGTCTCCCGGGCTCCGGCCGGGGCATGGACGACGAGCATCGTCCGGGGCGAGAAGAGGGGCGCGAACACCGGGAATCCCATGATATGGTCGAGGTGGAAATGGGTCAGCAGGAGGTCGATGCGGATGTCCCCGTCTCCCTCCTCGGCCATGATCCGGTCGCCCAGCTCGCGGAGGCCCGTTCCGGCGTCGATGACGATGTACTGCCCGGGCCCGACCCGGACCGACGAGCAGGTCGTGTGCCCGCCGTAGCGGGCCCAGGCGGCCCCCGGCGCCGGCGCCGTTCCGCGGACTCCCCAGAATTCGAGTTCCATGGTCTTATCCTATTTTTTATCGAGCTCGTAGATGCCGTCCCAGTCGCTGGGTGGGGGCGAGGCTGCCGACTGCCGCGCCCGGCCGGCGTAGACCGCTGCCACGGGGTCGCCGGCGAGGGCTTCGAACATGGCCGCGGCCTCGGAGAAGCGTTGCGCCCGGTAGGTTTCGAGGGCCCGGCCGAAACGGGCCGCCTTTTCCATTTCCTCGGCGGGGACCGCGCCCTTTTCCCCGAGGAGCTCGAAGACGCGGATGGGCTGTTTCTTCCCGACGACACGGATGACGTCCACTTCCCGGGCCAGGATCTCGTCCCGCACCCGCCGCTCCGTCTCTTCGCCGACGAGAGTTGAAACCCCGTAGACCTTGCCGGCGCCCTCGAGCCGCGAGGCCAGGTTCATCGTATCGCCCATGGCCGTGTAGTCGAAGCGCCGCTCCGAACCCATGTTGCCGACGACGGCCGGGCCCGAGTTGATCCCGACCCGCATGCGGACCTCGTGCCCGTAGCTGCGGCGGAAGTCCTCGCGGCGTTCGGCGAGCCGCCGCTGGCAGCGGAGGGCGGCCCGGCAGGCCCGCAGAGCGTGGTCGGGAAGGTCGAGCGGCGCGTTCCAGAAGGCGATGATGGCGTCGCCTTCATACTTGTCAAGGGTGCCGCCGAGGTCGAGGATGATGTCCGTCATCTCCGAAAGGTAGGCGTTGAGCAGGCCGACGAGGTCTTCGGGCGAGAGGCCCTCGGAGATCGAGGTAAAGCCCGCGACGTCGGAGAAAAAGGCGGTGATCTCCCGCCTCTCGCCGCCGAGCCGGAGGAGGGACGGGTTGTCCAGGACGCGTTCGATGACCTGTGGGCTCAAGTAAAAGCGAAAGGCGTTCTTGATGAAGCGGCGCTGGCGTCCTTCGACGCCATAGCTGAGGAGCGCGGCCGCGATGAAGGCGGAGAGCGCCGCGAAGGCCGGGGCGACGAACTCGATCCAGACGCCGGCCCGGGCGGCCAGGAGGGAGCCCGCAGACGCCAAGGCCGGCAGGGACAGTCCGAGGGCGGCGAGATGTCCGGTTTTCTTCAGCATCGACGTTCCAATCCCGGCGAGGAGGGCGAAAACGAGGACCGAAACCCAGGTGACGACGGCGGGGGCCTCGCGGATAAACGTCTTGCCGACGAGGTTGTCGAGGGCCGTGGCCAGGATTTCCATCCCCGGATAGACGCCGCCGAAAGGCGTCGGGCGGAAGTCAAGCAGTCCGGCCGCCGTCGTCCCGACGATGACGGTCTTGCCGGCGAATTCCCGGGGCTGAACCTGGGGCTCGAGGCCTTCTTCGATGCGGGCCTGGGAATTGATGATCGCGCCGATCGAGTAGGTTTTATACGTCCCGCGCGGGCCGAAAAAGTGGAGGATCATGTTTCCCGAACGGTCCAAGGGGACTTTGTGGAGGTCCACCCCGTCGGAGATGAATTCGGCCATGGCCAGGGGCAGGGCCGGAAGGAGCCAATCTCCGTAGCCAAAGACGAGCGGCAGCCGCCTGTAGACGGAATCGCCGTCCGGGACGAACTGGACGTTGCCCATCTTCACGGCGGTCGCGGCCAGGATGTCGACCGGCAGGGACACGGACCTTGCCAGAGGGACT
This sequence comes from Acidobacteriota bacterium, assembly GCA_014894455.1. Classification (GTDB taxonomy): domain Bacteria; phylum Acidobacteriota; class Aminicenantia; order Aminicenantales; family Saccharicenantaceae; genus RBG-16-66-30. Next base: position 24,987 of record JADBLN010000057.1, read on the forward strand.
GCCCACTCCTCTGGAGATGAGGGGACGGTCCCTCTGGGACTGGCGGAACGGGCGAGGACTTCTTCCGCGACCGGGGCGGCCTCCTTCTCCTCGCGGCTGAGGAAGAAGGGCAGGAAGACGTTTCCCGCGCGGGTCATGGCCTCGGCCAGGAGCCGGTCGTCGTCGACGCCGTAGGTCGAATCCTCCGTTAGCATGAGGTCGAGAAAGACCGCCTTGGCGCCGCCTGCCTTCAGGAAGTCGAGGACGCCGGCGTAGATCTGCCGCGGCCAGGGCCAGCCGAGGCCCTGCTCTTTTTCGTAGACATCCAGACTGGACTGGTCGATGGCCAGGAGGACGATGTCGGCGTCGGCGCGGGAGGGATCGGCGAGAAGTTGGAGGCGCGCGTCCCATGACTTCCACTCTAGGGGCGGGAAGACCTTCAGGAGGCCCAGGAGTAAGGTGAGGGCGAAAACGGCCAAGCCGACCGCGAGGCCTCGAAGAGCTTTCTTGCGGGCCGGAGATTTCGTCTTTTCGTTCGGCATGATCCGTTCACATCAGCATCGGGCGCGAAAGCGCCGGAGCCCGGCAAGCCAGGGGCCCGGTCAACGCAGGTTCTTGGCGGCTTCGGCGAACCGGGCCGTCCGGACGTCGAGCTTCGCGGGCGCGGCGCCCAGGACTGCGGTCTCGGTCTTCACCCGGACCAGCCGGTCGGCCGGGCTCGGGTGCGTCTTAAACCAGCCCGCCGCCGTGCCGGAAGGCTTATGTTCCTCCATGCCCACGAGAAATTCGGCCAGCCCGCCGGGCGAATAGCCCGTCCGAACGGCGAAGGACAGGGCCAACTTGTCGGCCTCGTACTCGAACTTGCGGTCATAGCCCCGCTCGACCAGGGTCTCGACGACGTCGCCGAGAACGCCCTCGAAGATGCCGGTGACCTTGGCCAGCTCCTCGGAGTTGAACTGCCGGGAGGCTTCGCTGCCGATGACCTTGAAAGCGTCCAGGAGGCGCGATTTCTTGATGGACTGGAGCCCGTGCCGCTCGGCGACGTGGCCGATCTCGTGGGCCAGGATGGCGGCCAGCGTTTCCTCGTCGCCGCAGCGTCTGACCAGGCCCTTGGTGACGAAGATGAACCCACCAGGGGCGGCCATGGCGTTGACCTCGTCGGTGTCGAGGACGAGGAAATGATAGCCCCCGTATGTTTCGGGCCGGTCGGAGTTGTAGGCGAGGATCGTTCCCATGACATTGACGTAGGAATTCAGGGCCTCGTTCCGGTAGGGCATGTACTTCGAGAGGATGAGGGCGGCCGTGGCCCGGCCGATGTAGTATTCCTCTTCTTCGGTGATCTCGGCGAAGGTCGAGCGCACGACCTCGGCGGTTCGGACCAGGGACTGGGCGTCCTCCCGGCTGACCTTGCCCGTCGAGGCGATGATGTCCGCGGCGCCCTGCTTGACGGCCTGGCAGCCCGAAAAGGAGAGGGAGGCGGCGATGGCGATCGACACGAGGGCCTTAGCGCGGGCGGTCATCGGGAGCCTCCGAATTCGCCGAGTTTCCCTTCTTTCATGAAGGCCTCGACCTCGGCCGGCGTGGGCCTGACTTTTTCCATGGCGTCGACGGCCGCGAAATCGGCGGCCGCGTTCCCGGCCCGGTATTTGTCCTCGACCTGCTTGTTGAAGCCCTTGGCGGCCAGAGCGACCTCGCCCGCGGAGGCCTGGGTTTTCATGGTCTTGTCCATGGCCAGGAGGCCGAGCTTCTTCGACTCCACCGCCGTCGAGTGGAGCCACCCGACGACCCCGGCCTTGGTCTTGACCTTGACCCAGCCGTCGCGGGCCTCGAGCTTCTCCAGCGAGTCGCCGGCCTTGATGGCGGCGACGATGGGAGCGGTGAATTTCGGGTCGCGCCTGAGGCTCGTCGTCTTGATCTTGACGACGACGGTCTCGGCCAGGAGAAAGACGAAGACGGCGAGAACCGCCGCAATTAGGAACGTCAGACGAGCGGGCTTTTTCATCCGGACCTCCTTACTTGAACGCGCTTTCATCATAGGCAAAAGGAGAACGGCAAGTCAACCCCTAGACTCCCCGGCATGAATGCCGAGGCTAGGGCTTCCCACCGGCTTGGCAGTGCCGGTGCTGGGGACCGGCAGTCCCGGTCCTGCCGGCTTCGCCACCGGCTTGGCAGTGCCGGTGCTGGAGACCGGCAGGGGCGGTGGCAAGACCGGGGCCGACGGCCTTGACTTTTTCGGACCCGCGGGCTACGCTTGCCGCGAAGGATTTGGGGAGAATTATCCATGACCAAAAAACTCGCTGCCTGTATTTTAGCCGCCGTGTGCCTTCTCGGCCTCACCGCCTGCAAGCCGAAGGGGGCGGCGGCCCCGGCCGAGGCGGAAAAAGAGTGGTACCGCACCATCAGCGCCTTCACATCGGGGACGATCTTCCGCAAGTCGCCCGTCCGCGTCCTTTTCGTCGACAACGCGGGAACTCCGGGTGCGCTCGCCGCAGGTTTGCTCGAATTCTCGCCCGCGATCGACGGGACGGCGGAATGGAAGAGTCCGCGCGAGCTCGTCTTCACCCCCAAGGGGGAACTTAAGCCGGGCCAGGAATACAAGGCCGTCCTCCGCGTCGATAAGATCCTGGACCTGCCCAAGGCCTTCGCCCGGTTCGAATTCGGGTTCAGCGTCGTCCGGCCGAACATGGAGGTCTTCCTGGAGGGGCTCTTCGCCGAGGACGCGAGTCGGCCGCAAGCCCAAGTCCTCAGGGGCCAGATCGTCACGGCCGACATGGAAGAGAAGGCCCTGGTCGAGAAGGTTCTCGAGGCCGAGCAGGACGGCAAGTCGCTCCCCGTGGAATGGAGCCACGCCATGGAAGGGCTGACCCATTATTTCATGATCAAGGACATCGAGCGTCGGGAGGAAGCCTCCGCGGTCAACCTTTCCTGGGACGGCGCCCCCATACGTCTCGAGAACCGCGGCCGGCGTGACGTCGAGGTCCCGGCCCTAGGCGAATTCGCGCTCGTCTCCGTGGAACCCGTCCTCGGAGAGACCCGGCATGTCCTCGTGCGTTTCTCCGACGCCCTGGCCAGAGACCAGGATCTCAAGGGGCTCATCCGCATCGAGAACCGCCCCCTGACCTTCGAGATCGAGGGCAACGTTGTCCGGGTGTATTCGACCCAGGAGTACCTCGGCCGCGTATCCGTCCAGGTCCTGCCGGGCATCCGCAATTACCTCAACCGCCGCTTGAAGGACCGGGACGACCATCAGGTCGTCTTCGAATCGATCCGGCCCCTGGCGCGCTTCATCGGCCGGGGCCTCATCCTGCCGCGCAAGGACCGCCTGACCGTGCCCATCGAGGCGGTCAACCTGAAGTCCATCCAGGTCGGGGCCTTCCAGATCTATCCCGGCAACATCGCCCAGTTCTTCCAGGTCAACAGCCTCGAGGGCTCGGAAGAGCTGGCCCGCGTCGGGCGCTTTCTCTGGAGGAAGACCGTCCTGCTGTCCGAAGACCCCGCGGTGACCAGCCGCTTGTCGCGCTTCGACCTCGACGTGACGTCCCTCTTCAAGGAGAGCCCGGGCAGTCTCTTCCGCATCGTTCTGTCCTTCAACCGCGGCAATTCGACCTATCCCTGCCCCGCGGGCAACAAGCCGGCCGTCGCCGAGCCGCCGCTCAAGAACGTGGACGATCCCTCGGCCTATTCGCGCTACTCGAACTGGGATTATGCCGAAGAGGTTTACGGATACAGCTCCGGCGATTGGACCAACCGGGAGAACCCCTGCTCCGACGCCTACTACAGCCCCCGCTACAATGGCCAGGCCGTCGTCGGCCGCAATTTCCTCTCGTCCGACATCGGCCTCGTCGCCAAGCTCGAGGCGAACGGCGCGCTCCATGTCGTGACGACCGACATCGGGACGGCCAGGCCGCTCTCCGGGCTGCGGGTGCGGGCCTACAATTTTCAGAACCAGCCCCTCGGCGAAACGACGAGCGACACGAACGGCTTCGCCCTCCTCGAACTCAAGGACCGTCCGTTCTATATCTCCGCGGAGGGGGGAGGCGACATCGGCTATCTCCGGGTCAGCAGTGAAGGCGTTCTGCCCATGAGCCATTTCGACGTCGGTGGTGAGACCACCGAGAAGGGCGTCAAGGGCATCATCTACGGCGAGCGCGGCGTCTGGCGGCCCGGAGATACGCTCCACCTGACCTTCGCCCTTTTCGACAGGGAGAAGGTCCTGCCGGCCGGGCATCCCGTGCTCCTGGAAATCACCAACCCGCAAGGCCAGCTCGTCATGACGGCCAAACCGGACAAGGTCGTGGAGCCGTTCTACGCGTTCCGGGTCACGACGGACGAGATGGCGCCCACGGGCAACTGGCAGGCCCGTGTCCTCGTCGGCGGAATGACCTTCCACAAGACCCTGAAGATCGAGACCGTCGTGCCCAACCGGCTCAAGATCGTTCTCGACGCGGGCCGCGAGGTCCTGGCCCGCAAGGACATGCCCATCGACGCGGCCCTCACCGGGCAGTGGCTCCACGGCGCCCCGGCGGCGAACCTGAAGTTCGACGTGGCCGTCCGCCTCGCCCGGCGGCCGACCCGGTTCGATCGCTTCCAGGATTACGTCTTCGACGACCCGGCCAGGGAATTCGAGGGCGGAACACTCGACGTGGCCAAGGGGGTGCTCGACGCCCAGGGCCGCGGGAGCGCCCGGCTCGACATCGCTTCGCCCCAGCCCAGCCCGGGCATGCTCGACGCCGCCTTCACCAGCCGGGTCTTCGAGGAGAGCGGCGACTTCAGCATCGACACGTTTTCCCTGCCCTTCCATCCTTACGACGTCTACGTCGGCGTCAAGCCGCCCAAGGGCGACCCGGCCCGGGGCATGCTCCTGACCGATGAGGACCACGAGGTCGGCATCGTCACCGTCGATTCCGCCGGCCGGCCCGTTTCCCGGGACAAGGTCGTCGTCTCGCTCTACAAGATCGAGTGGAAGTGGTGGTGGGACAGGAGCGGCGAATCGCTCGCCCAGTACGTCTCGAACGTCCAGACCCGGCCCCTGCTCAAGGGCGAGGTCTCGACCCGGGACGGCGTCGGCAAGTGGACGTTCCAGATCAAGTATCCCGACTGGGGCCGCTACCTCATCCGGGCCGAGGACCCGGCCGGCGGCCACGCTTCGGGCCAGATCGTCTTCATCGACTGGCCGGGCTGGGCCGGACGAGCCCGCGAGGAAGGGGGGGCCGGAGCGACGACGCTCAGCTTCACCTCCGACAAGCCCGGCTACAAGGTCGGCGAGAAGGCCGTCATCTACCTGCCCGAGGCCGTCCAGGGCCGGGCGCTCGTCTCCATCGAGAACGGGACTTCGGTCCTCGATAAAATGTGGGTGTCCACGGTCAAGGGCGAGAACCGTTTCGAGATCCCCCTGACCGCGGCGATGACGCCCAACATCTATGTCCACGTCAGCCTCCTCCAGCCGCACCGGGACAAGACGAGCGACGCGCCCATCCGTCTCTACGGCGTCATCCCCATCCTCGTCGAGGACCCGGGGACGCGCCTCGAGCCCGTGCTCAAAGTGGCCGACGAGATCCGGCCGAAGGAAAAATTCCGGGTCGAGGTCCGCGAGAGCGGCGGCCGCCCCATGACCTATACGCTGGCCGTCGTCGACGAAGGGCTCCTCGGCCTGACGCGGTTCGCGACTCCGGACCTGCGCAAGGGCTTCTACAGCCGCGAGGCGCTCGGCGTTTCGACCTGGGACCTCTTCGACATCGTCGCCGAGGCCTACGGGGCCGAGCTGGCCCGCATCCTGGCCCTCGGCGGCGACGAGGGCGCCGAGTCGAAGGACAAGGCCCGCCAGCCGCGGCGCTTCCCGCCGGTCGTCCTGTTCGAGGGACCCTTCGAGCTCAAGGCGGGTGGAACGGGCGTCCACGAGCTGGTCATGCCGCAGTATTTCGGCGCCGTCCGGATCATGGTCGTGGCCGGTCGCGACGGGGCGTTCGGCTCAGCCGAGAGATCCGTCCCCGTCCGGCGCGACCTGATGACCCTGGCTACCCTGCCGCGGGTCGTCCGTCCCGGCGAGGACGTCGTCATGCCCATCGCCGTGTTCGTCACCAAGCCCGCCCTCAAGGAGGTCGCGGTCAGCGTGGAGACGAACGAATTCTTCGAGGTCGTCGGCGAGCGCTCCAAGACGGTGGCCTTCGCCCGGCCCGGCGACGACATCGTCTCCTTCGCCCTCAAGACGACCGGGAGAATCGGCCAGGGCGAGGTCCGCTTCCGGGCGACGAGCGGTTCCGAGCGCGTCGAGGACACGATCTTCATACCCGTCCTGGCGTCGAACGCCCTCATCACCCAAACGACCCGCCTCGAGGTCAAGCCCGGGCAGACGCTCAGTCAGGACGTCGTTCCGTTCGGGCTGGAGAACACGAACCAGGTCGCCCTCGAAGCGTCGTCCCTGCCTCCGCTCAACCTCGAAAAGAGGCTCGATTTTCTCATCCAATATCCCCACGGCTGTTTGGAGCAGACACTCTCCACGGCCCTGCCCCAGCTCTACCTCAAAAACCTGGTCAAACTCGAAGAAGGGCAGTCGCGGGAAGTCGAGGAATACGTCAAAACGGCCATTCAGAAAATGACCGGCTTCCAGATGACCAACGGCGCCTTCTCCTACTGGCCCGGAAGCCGCGAGGGGCACGAGTGGACGACCGCCTATGCCGGCTATTTCCTGCTCGAAGCGGCGCGCCTCGGCTTTCATGTCCCGCAGGCCATGCTCGACAGCTGGCGGGCCAACCAGAAGATGCTGTCCAATAATTTCGTCACGGGCAGCGCTGCGGCTCAGCTCACCCAGGCCTTCCGTCTGTTCACGCTGGCCCTGGCCCGTGATCCGGACCTCGGGGCCATGAACCGGCTCCGGGAAACCCCCGACCTCCCCGGCCTCGCCGGGCTCATGCTGGCCGCGGCCTTCCACATGACCGGTCAGGCCGACGCGGCGGTCGACCTGGCCGAGCGCTCCCGCCTCGAGTTCAAGCCTTACCGCGACGACAGCGAGACCTTCGGCTCCGACTTCCGCGACAAGGCCCTGGCGGTGAGGGCCTTCGTCCAGATGGGCCGGTCCGAAAAGGCACGGAGCCTGCTCGAGGATATATCCAAGACGCTCGCCTCGGACCTTTGGCTCTCCACGCACGAGACCTCGTTCGGCCTGATGGCCCTCGCCGCTTATTACGGCAGCGCCGAGGTCAAGCTCTTCCGCTATCGTCTCGCCTGGGACGGGGAGAGGCCTCTGGACGTCGAGTCGTCCACCCCGTTCGACCGGCGTGAATTCCCCGGCTTCCCGATGAAGGGCCGGACCCTCGCCGTGACGAACGTCGAATCGTCGCCCCTCTACGTCAACGTCTACCGGCGGGGCGTGCCCCCGGCCGGTGTGGAGACGGAGTCGTCGGAGGGCCTGTCGATCGACGTCCGCTACCGCGACATGAAGATGAACGCTTTCGGTATCGACAAGATCACCCAGGGGCTCGACCTCGTGGCCGAAGTCCGGGTCAAGAACCTGACCTCGAAGCGGCTCAAGAACCTCGTCCTGACCCATCTCACGGCCGCCGGCTTCCAGATCAAGAACCCGAGGTTCAGCGGCGAGGCGGGGGCCGCTGCGGACGTCGACTACCAGGACATCCGCGACGACCGCGTCTTCACCTATATCCGGCTCGAGGCCGGCCAGGAGAAAGTCTTCCTCGTGGTCTTCAACGCCTCCTATCGCGGCCGCTATTACCAGCCGGGCGTCGCCGTCGAGGCGATGTACGACGCGGCCGTCCACGCCAATACGAAAGGTCAATGGATCGAGATCGTCAAGTAAAGAGGATGAAGGGGACTGTCCCTCTTAGTTTGAAGGCTCCGGAGCGGTGGCATGAATCTTCTTGATTCAGATATTTATCAGAATCGTGGCTTCGAGTGCTCAGCCACAATTCTGCAGGTCGCTCCTCAGAATCCGCTCCCTGCCGTACCTCGGGTACGTGTCCCCCTTTTTAAAGGAGCTTGGTGATAGCTTCTAAGCGGGCTCGCAAGTTCGTGGCGGCCTCCGCTCTCCTACTCGTCGTTTCGATCTGGTTACTGTTGCCGCTGCGGCTCTTCGACGACCCTGTTTCACCGGTGCTCTTCAGCGCGGAGGGGGAGCTCCTTGGGGCCCGGCCGGCCGCTGACGGCCAATGGCGCTTCCCTCCGGGCGACCGCGTCCCCGAACGCTTTTTCCGTGTCCTCGTCCGTTTCGAGGACCGCCGTTTTTACCTCCATCCGGGAGTCGACCCCTTGGCAGTAGCTAGGGCCGTGCGTCGGAACCTCCGCTCCGGGAGAGTCGAGAGCGGAGCGAGTACGATCACCATGCAGGTCGTCCGCCTGGCCCGGAAGAACAGGAAACGCACCTATCTCGAAAAGCTGAAGGAAGCGGCGCTGGCCCTGAAGCTCGAAGCCCGGCGCTCGAAAAAAGAGATCCTGGCCCTCTTCGCCGCTCACGCGCCCTTCGGCGGCAACGTCGTCGGCATCGACGCCGCCTCGTGGCTCTACTTCGGCCGGAGCCCGGAGCGCCTGAGCTGGGCCGAGGCTGCTTTCCTAGCCGTCCTGCCCAACGACCCGGGGCTCGTCGGGTCGGAAGCCGGGCGCGCGCGGCTGCTTCTCAAAAGAAACGGGCTGCTGGAGCGGCTCCGGGTCAAGGGGACGCTGCCCGACCTCGAGTGCCGGCTGGCCCTGGCCGAGCCCATGCCCGAGCGCCTGCGGCCCGTGCCCCGTGATGCCCCGCATCTGCTCGACACCCTGGCCGCCCGTCCCGGCGCCGGGCCGCCTTTCCGGTCCTTCGTCGCCGCCGACTTGCAGAGGACGGTCCGGCGGGTCGTCGAGCAACACGGCCAGCGGCTCTTCGGCCGGGACATCCGGAATCTCGCCGCCGTCGTCATCGACAACCGCGAGGCGGCCGTCGTCGCCTATATCGGCAACGTCGGTCTGGAGCGGCGCGGGGAGCAAGGCCAGAGCGTCGACATCCTCCAGAGCCGGAGGAGCACGGGGAGTATTCTCAAGCCGTTCCTCTACGCGGCCATGATCAAGGAAGGCGGCATCACTCCGGTGACCCTCGTCCCCGACACGCCCGTCCGCTTCGAAGGGTTCAAGCCCGAGAATTTCGACCGGCGTTTCCGGGGCGCCGTCCCGGCCCGGACGGCTCTGGCCTGGTCGCTCAACGTCCCGGCCGTCCGAGAGCTCCGGGAGTACGGCATCCCCCGCTTCGAGAACCGGCTGAGGCAGTGGGGGATGACCACCCTGGACCGGTCGCCCGATGACTACGGCCTGACCCTCGTCCTCGGCGGTGCGGAGGGACGGCTCGTCGAGATCGCGGCGCTCTACGCCAAGCTGGCGGAGCTTGCTTCGAACGCGGCCGGCGGCGGCCGAGAAGTGAGGCTGTTGCGGGACGAACGGGAAACGCCGTCGAAAATGAAGGACCTCGGGGCGGCCGCCGCTTACCTCACGCTCCAGGCCCTGACCGCGGTCAACCGGCCGGACGAGGAAGGCTTCTGGCGGAATTTCAGCTCGTCGAAGTGGGTGGCCTGGAAGACAGGCACGAGCTTTGGGTTGAGGGACGCCTGGGCGGTCGGGGTGACGCCCAACTACACGGTCGGCGTCTGGGCCGGAAACGCCGACGGCGAAGGCAAGCCCGGTCTGACCGGGCTCGCGGCCGCGGCCCCGGTCCTATTCGACCTCCTCGGCGTTGTCGACGGCGGCGGACGGATCGAACGGCCGTGGTCGGGCCTCAAGGAGGTCAGGGTCTGCCGGGACTCAGGTTTTCTGGCGACCGAGCTCTGCCCCGCGGAGACGGTCTGGGTGCCGGAGGAGAGCCGCTTCGACCGGATGTGCGCCTTTCACCAGACGGTGCACCTGGACGCCGCGAGCCGCTTTCGGGTGGACAGCCGCTGCGAATCGGTGGAGCGCATGCGGCACGAATCCTGGTTCGTCCTGCCGCCCGTCCAGGAATATTACTATCGGGCCGACCACCCCGAGTACCGGCAGCTGCCTCCATTCCGGGCCGACTGCGGCGGCGGCCCGGCGGCCGAGCGGGGTTCGAGGACCATGAACCTGATCTACCCGGAGCCTGACATGTCGGTCTACGTCCCCATCGGCCTCGACGGCCGCTCCGGGGAGGTCGTCTTCGAGGCCGTCCACCGGGAGGACGGCGCGACCATCCACTGGCATCTCGATGAGAATTATTTAGCCTCGACGAGGGTTTTTCATCAGATCTCGCTGAATCCCGAGCCGGGAGAGCATCGGCTGGTCCTGACGGACGGCGAGGGCCGGCGCTTGGAGCGGAAATTCCAGGTGGTCAGCCCGGTGCGTCGCGACGACCGCTAACGCTGGGCCAGCGCGTCCCTATTTCTTCATGTCCTTGTCGAAAGCCACCTTGGACGGCGAGAAGTTCGTCGCGCGGACGAAGTCGAGGGCTTCCTCGGCGCCGAAATCGCGGTCCATGGCGTTGTCCTCCCACTCGACCGAGAGGGGGCCGTCGTAATTGACCGCGTTGAGCTCGCGGATGATGGCCTCGAAATCGACGTCGCCGTGACCGAGCGAGCGGAAATTCCAGCCCCGGCGGACGTCGCCGAAGGGCAGGAACGAGCCGAGAATGCCGGCCTTGCCGTCGAGGGTCACGGCCACGTCCTTCATGTGGACGTGGTAGACGCGGTCGGCGAACTCGCGGATGAAGAGATGCGGCTCCATGCCCTGCCAGACGAGGTGGCTGGGGTCGAAGTTGAGGCCGAGGGTCAGCCGGCAGTTGAAGACGTCGAGGAGGCGCCTCGTCGTGTAGACGTCGAAGGCGATCTCGGTCGGGTGGACCTCGAGGGCGAACTTGACGCCCTGCTCGTCGAACTCGTCGAAGATGGGCGTCCACAGGCCGAGGATCTTCTGGAACCCCGCCTCGACCATCGCCTCGGTCGTCGACGGGAAGGAATACCAGGCCTTCCAAATGGGCGAGCCCATGAACCCGTTGACGACGTAACAGCCCATGTTGCGGGCGGCCCGGGCCGCGGCCTTCATCTCTTCGATAGCCCACTTGCGGAGGGCCTCGGGCTTGCCTTTGACGGCGTCGGGTGCGAAGCCGTCGAGGCGGGGGTCGTACTCGTCGCCGACGCACTGGCCGGCCAGGTGGGCGCCGAGGGCCCAGCACTTGAGGCCGTGCTTCTCGAGGACGCGTTTTTTCTCGCGGACGTAGGCCGGGTCGGCGGCGGCCTTACGGACGTCCATGTGGTCGCCCCAGCAGGCGATCTCCAAGCCGTCGTAGCCCCAGGCTCCGGCCTTCTTGCAGACCTCTTCGAAGGGCAGGTCGGCCCACTGGCCGGTGAATAGGGTTACGGGTCGCGCCATTGATTTTCTCCTTACCTCGGGTTGCCTGGGTTGATATTCCGCTCGGCGTACGTAAGAGCTCTACAGTTTCGAGAGCTCCTCCAAAGTCAATCCCGCCGCTTTGAGAATGGCCTTCAGTGTCCCTTTAGGAATCGATGTCCCGGGGTGATTGGGGATGGTTGTCCTTCGACGGGTAAGGGGATTCAGCCAGATTTCATGGCTGCCTTTGGCCTGCCTATCGAAGATAAAGCCCGCCTTGCGGAGCCTGCGGATGACCTCGTTGGCCGTCAAGGAGGGGAGTTTGGTCATATCGAAACGGCGATGGGGATTTTAACCTCTTGTTTGACCTGTTTCCTTGTCCGCTTTGCTTGAAATGGGAGGGGGTCACCGTGTTCGATGCACGATTCGACGATCTTCTTGGCGACGTCCTGAGCGATTTCCATGGTTTCCGCGATGGTCCTTCCTTGGGCGATCAAACCCTGGATGTCATCGCTTGTCGCCAAATATCCACCTTCTTCCAGGGCTTCGATTTTAATGGAAATCAAGAACTCAGACATCCTATTCTCCTGGACGTATTCTAACACAAGCAGTTTATCGGAACAATCCAACGGCGGACACCTCCGTCGTATCCAAGATCGTCCCTCAGTTCTGTTGCTTGCCTTTGATCGGGACGAATTCGATGCTGTACTTCCTGATGTGGGGAAAGGGCTCCCAGAATTCCATGTAAACGTTACCCTGACCGTCGATACGGGCCATCCTGCCGTTCTTATCTTTGATGTATTCGCGGGTGTCAAAGCTGATAAGCCACGTGCCGTGTTCGTCGAAGACATCGAAACAGTAGGTGTACGGCTTGGCCCTTCTATCGAGCATGACATGGAAGATCTTTCCGTCCGGAAACGTATCGATATCCAGTGTCATCACCGGCGAATCCGGCAGGCCTTCATAGCTGATCCGAGGCGGTTTCCAACCGGGCAGGTTCCTGCCGAATCGATGGATCAACTCACCCTTTGGTGTGAATTCGCGGATGTCATAAGGAATGCAGAATGAATAGAGAATGTTCCCACGCGGATTTAGACACATCTCGCCGTTTCCCCCGACCCGCCCTATCCATTCTGCCAGCTCGTTGGTCGGACAAAAGGACGCCAGGAGCTTCCCGTCGGGGAAATGATATTTTTGAACCTCATATTCGCTTGTGTCGACCAGTCCTCCCGTCATATAGAGGCTTCCCCCTCGGTCCACGGCAATTGATCCGGGGTACGTCTTGATCGTCATCGTATCGACGCAGTTGCCCGCCTGATCGATCTTCACGATTCTCCGGGAAGTCATGTCGGCGATGATTAGATCTCCGTTCGGACCTATAGCAAATCCGAGCGGACGTTCGAACTCTCCCGGGCCTTGTCCCTTCTTGAGCTGATAAGCCTTGAGGTATTGACCCGTCGGGGAAAAGACCTTTATCACCATTTCCCTGCGGTCGAGGGCATAGACGTTGTCGGCGGCATCGATCCGAAGGTCGTTGATGCCGGTGAACATGCAGGGATCGTTCGCAAGATCCTCAGAACCTATCCGCAGGAGTTCTTTGACCTCGACTCTATAAAGGCCCTTCCAGGCCTCCGTGTCACTCGATTTGATTCCCGAGCGGCAAGATGAAGCCGTCAGCACGACGAATATTATTGCCAGAAAAACCCGCAATATTCGCTTTTGCATGGGCCCTCCTCTTGCTAACTTCTCTCCCTGCCCATTTGGACTGAGTTCATGAGCAGTTTCTTCCATCCATTATTCTCCCCTGGAGAAGGCCAGGTTCCGGGCCAGATTCTCACTCCATTCCGACCCAAATCGCGCCCTTGGCCGAGCTCTCGACGCATTTCTCGATGTACTTGACGCCCTGGACGCCTTCCTCGACGCCGGGGAAGTCGAGGTCGTCGGCCGTGAGCGCTTCTCCCCGGAGCTTCTTGGCCAGGGCCGTGATGAAGGTCGAGTAGATGTTGGCGAATCCTTCGAAATAACCTTCGGGGTGGCCCGATGGGAGGCGCGACAGGCTTTGGGCCCGCGGCGACATCGGGTCGCGGCCGCGCGAAAGGAACCCGATCGGCCGGTCGAGGAACGAGACGCGGGCTGTGTTCGGCGTTTCTTGGAACCACTCAACGGCGCCCTTGGTGCCGTAGATACGGAGGCGGAGGGCGTTGTCGTGGCCGGGGGCGACCTGGGAGCTCCAGTAGACGCCCGTGGCACCGCCCTTGAAGTTGACCATGACCGTGGCGTTGTCGTCGAGGGGGCGGCCGGGGCCGAACCTGTCCAGGCGGGCGCAGAGCGACTCGATGACGAGTCCGGTCATGTGGCCGACCATGAACTCGATGTGACTGCCGATGTCGCCGACGCAGTTGGAGGCGCCGGCGAGCTTGGGGTCGGTCCGCCAAGCGGCCTGCTTTTGCCCGGTTTCCTCGAGCTTCGTCGCCAGCCATTCCTGGGGATACTCGCCGTTGACGAAGCGGATTTCGCCGAGCTCGCCCCGGGCGATGATGTCCCTGATGTGTTTGACCATGGGGTAGCCCGAGTAAGCGTAGGTGACGCAGAAGAGGATGTCTTTTTCGCGGACGAGTCGGGCCAGGTCCGCGGCGTCGCTGGAGCTCGTGGCCAGCGGTTTTTCGCAGACGACGGCGAAACCGTGGTCGAGGGCCAGCTTCGCCGCGGCGTAGTGAGTGCTGTTGGGGGTGACGACGCTGATGAAGTCCGGCCGGTCGGGGCGTCCGGCCTCGGTTTGGATCATGTCTTCGAAAGTCCGGTAGAGGCGCTCCCGGGGAAGCCCGACGGTGTCGCCGGTAGCCAGGGTATTATCGTAGCTCTGGGAGAAGGCGCCGCAGACGATCTCCGCCTTGCCGTCCATGGCGACGGCCTTGCGGTGGACGCCGCCGATGAAGGCGCCTTGGCCGCCGCCGACCATGCCGTAGCGGAGCTTCGGCGTTTTTGTTCCCGATGTTTGTCCTTCGATCATGCCGTTCCTCCCTCCCGATTCAAGAGGGGGTCAAACCTACCTTTTGCAGCAAAAGGTAGGTTTGACCCCCTCTTTGGCTCACCCTAGGGCGTGCGGCGGCCGAGCGCCTGGCGGATGCGGTCGGCGGCCAGCTTGGCTTCTTCAGCGACGGCTGAGTCGGCCAGGAGCGACTGGGCCGTCTTCAGCGCCGTGACGCAGGGGAAGCGGACGAGCATCGCCAGGACGAGCTTTTTTTCCTCCGAACGCGGAGATAAGGATAGGAGCTTGAGAAGATCGCTGGCGGCCCCCTCGGGCCCTCGATACGGCTCGAGGCCGACCATGCGGATGAAGGCGCGGATGGCCAGGACACGGTGGCTGAGGACGAGCGAGGTCCGGGCGACCTCGTAGACGTCGTCCCGAGCAGCCGGGGTCGGCCAATCGACGAGGGCGCGGACAGCCGCGTCGACCACGGTCTCGTCCGGGTCCGCGAGGGCGGCCCGGATCTGGGTCAGGCCGGTGTCGTCGCCGATCTTGCCCAGGACGCGGAGGAGGTCCGCCTTTTTCTTAGGGTCTTTTTCCGAGGCCAGGAGGGCCTTGACGGCCCCGGCGCGGCTGAGTTCCCTCGGGTTGGTGCGAGCGACCGCGGCGACGGTGTCCCGCATCGACTCACGGGCGGTTTCGTCTTCGAGGCCGAGAAGCAGTCCGAGGAGGTCGGGAATGTCTGCTGTCCCGGCGATATCGCGGAGCGCGGCCGCCGCCTTGGCCTTGAGCACGGGCGGAGAGGACTTGACCATGTCCATGAGCGCGGGCTTGGCGCCGGCGATGCGGCGCTCGCCCGCCGTCCGGACGAGCTCGGCCCTGACCGCGTCGTCGGACGTCTTGGGGATATAGGCCAGGATTGCGGCATCGACCTCGGCGCCCTTGAGCCGGGCCAGCGTCTCCCGCGCGGCGTTCTGCTCGGCGCCGGACGCCCTGGCGGCCTTGGTCGCCAGGAACGCGACCGACTTCGCGTCGCCGGCCTTGCCGATGGACCGGAGCGCGGCCAGTCTCATGTCGAGGGACGCATTTTCCGCGGCCGAGAGGAGGTAGGGGCCGACGACGTCGGCGGGATAGCCGGCGAAGACAGCAATGAGCTGGACCCGGGCCTCGACGGGAAGCCGGTCGAAAGATTCGGCCACCTTCCCGATCTCCCCTGGCCCGAAATTCGCCGGGACCATGGCGATCGCCGGGGCGAAGAGGACGGCGTCCTTGCCGGCGAGAGCTTTCAAGATGAGGTCTTTCCCGCCGCCTCCGCCCGCCGCTTCGATCTTCCCCTTGAACGCGGCCTGCCGCATGACCGGGGGAAGATCCGCGGCGAAGAGCTTGTCGTAGATGGCCGCGGCCCCCGGGTCATTTTCGGCCGCGAGGAGAAGGGCTGATGCCGCTTCGAGCTTGAGCGGTGGGCCGGCCTTGCCGAGCGTCGCAACGAGCGTGCGGACGGCTTCGGGGCCGCCGACCTTGCCCAGGGCCTTGACGGCGTCCGCGGCCGACGAGAGGTCCTTGCCGCCGGCTAGACGCTCGAGCGTCGGGACCGCCGCGGCCGACTTTCGCTCCCCGAGCGAGAAGACGATACCCCGCCGGACGTCGCCCTGGGATTTGTCCAACGCGGCGACGAGCGCCCGGTCGGCCTCGTTGCCCGGGATCCTTTCGAGAGCGAAACGGGCCGCGTCCGTCGTCTCCGGCTTGAGGACGAGCGCCGCGAGAGCGGGCGCCGAATCCGGGCCGCCGATGAGCCGCAGCGCCCGGCAAGCCGCCATCAGCCCGCCCGGCGCGGGCGAGCCCTGGATGAAGCGGAGCAACCCGGCCTCGGTTTCCCGGCGGGCCTGAGGGTCGCCCTTATGCGAGAAGACATAGGCCCGGAGCCGCGTCAGCGCCCCGACGCCTTGGGCGAAGTCGTAAGTCTGGAGGTCTTTGAGGATGGCCTCGAGCGATTCGGAAGGCGCCCCGGCCGTCGCCGCCTGCGGGCCGGCCGCGGCGGCGGCCGCGATCCCCAGAAACGCGAAAAGGAGGAGGGCCGAGAACGCGATCTGTTTCTTCCTCTTTATCATTTTCGGCCTTCTTATTCCAGCAGCTGCCAGGGTTTGCGGTACGAGTGGCCGAGGAGCCGCTCCGCCTCGGGGTCGCCGATAATGGTCTCGGTGGCCGGGTCCCATTTTATCTTCCGGCCGACCTCCATGGCAATGACGCCGAGATGACCGACGCTTGCTGAGCGGTGGGCCGTCTCGGCCGGCGCGATCGTCTTGGACCGGCTGCGGACGCAGTCGAGGAAGTTCTGGTAATGGTCACGGCTCTTGGTGAGGCGCACCTCTCCGGGCCCGATGACCTCACGCTTCAGGCTCGCGGGCTCGGCCTCGAATTGACCGCGGTCGACCCAGATCCAGCCGTGCTCGCCGATCCATTTCGTGCCGCTCCAGATCTCGTCGTGGCCGCCGGCCAGGACCATGGGTGTCCCGTCGGCGTACTTGGCCTTGACGTAGTAACGGGTCGGGCTGTTGTAGATGCCCGACGTCGGGAACTCGCCGGTCGCTTCGATCTCGACGGGGCCGGTCTCGTCCCAGCCCATGCCCCAGTGGGCGATGTCGAGATGATGGCCGATCCAATCCATGTACTGGCCGCCGCCGAAGTCCATGTTCCAGCGCCAGTTCATGTGGACGCGGGCCTTGCAGTAGGGCCACCAGAGCGCCGGGCCGAGCCAGAATTCGTAGTCGAGGTTCGCCGGCGGAGCGACGAGCGCCTCCTGGCCGAAGGTCCCGGCGAAGTCGTAGTGCCCCGAGGGGAGCCCGACCTCGATCCGCTTGACCTTGCCGATGCGGCCGTTGCGAACGAGCTCCGAGGCCTGGTGGAAGTTCTCGACGGAGCGCTGCCAGGAACCCGTCTGCCAGACGCGGCCGTAGCGCTCGACGGCGTCGCAGAGGGCCCGGCCCTCGCGCAGGTTGTGGGTCAGCGGTTTCTCGCCGTAGACGTCGAGGCCGGACCGGAGCGCGGAGATGGCCAGGATGGCGTGCCAGTGGTCGGGGACGGCGATGGAGACGGCGTCGAGGTCCTTGCGGAGGAAGAGCTCGCGGAAGTCGTGATAGGTCGCGCAGGATTTATTGCCGTACTTCTTGTTAACCATGTCCCGGGCCATGGCCAGCGGCTCGGTATCGAGGTCGCAGACGGCGGCCCACTGGACCTCGGACTTCTCGAGGAAGCTCGACATGTTGCCCGGCCCCATCATGCCGAAGCCGATACCGGCCATGACGATCCGGTTCGATGGAGCGACGGTCCCGTCCTTGCCCAGGGCGGAGGCCTTGACGATCGTCGGGAACCCGGCGATCCCGGCCGCGGCGGCCCCGCCGGCGACGGCGACTGTCTTGAGGAAATGCCTCCGGTTCATTTTCTTATTCACGTTTTTTCCCCTCATGGGACTTCCTCCGTTTTGCCGTGGCGCCTCAGACGAGCGGCGTTTTCCCCGGGACGGCGACGGGCTCGACCGGAAGCGGCCCGAACTCGAATTTCGCCGGCGTCAGGTCGAGCTTGGAGGCGTTCATGGCCCAATCCCAGGAGATCGCCCGGCCGGTGTAAGCGCTCATCCGGCCCATGATGGCGCAGAGGGTGCTTTCGGCGACGCGTTTGCCTTCGTTGAGCGGCTTCCCGGCGCGGATGCCGGCGATGAGATCGGTGTGCTCTTGGACGTAGGGATTGATTTCGTCGCCTTCGAACTTCCAGGCGTTCGGCCCGGAGATCTCGCCGTAGCCCATGCCCGAACCCTTCGTGCCGACGATCTTTTCCTCGACGCGGTCGCTGCATCCCGGCGTCTGGCGGCACATGCTCATGACGCGGGCGCCGCTCGGGTACTCGAACTCGACGGCGAAGTGGTCGAAGATGTTGCCGTATTCAGGCGCGGTCCGGACCTGGCGGCCGCCCATGCCCATGACCTTGACAGGAGTCGCGCCGAAAGCCCAGTTCATAACGTCGATGTTGTGGACGTGCTGTTCGACGATGTGGTCGCCCGAAAGCCAGGTGAAGTAGAGCCAGTTCCGGCACTGCCATTCCATGTCGGTCATCTGCGGCGTCTGCTTGACGACCCAAAGCTCGCCCTGGTTCCAGTAGCACTGGCCGCCGACGACCTCGCCGATGGCCCCGCCGTGGATCCGTTTCATGAGCTCGATGTAGCGGGCCTGGTGGCGGCGCTGGGTGCCGGCGACGATGGCCAGGCCTTTCTCGCGGGCCAGTTCCGAGCTGGCGATGACGGACCGGACACCGAGCGGATCGACGGCCACCGGCTTCTCCATGAAGACGTGCTTACCCGCTTCGACGGCCGCCTTGAGGTGCAGGGGCCGGAAGCCGGGCGGCGCGGCGGTAACGATGAGGTCGACCTCGGGCAGAGCGCAGACTTTCTTGTAGGCGTCGAAGCCCGTGAAGCACTTATCGGGAGTGACCTTGACCTTGTTCGCGTGTTTTTCCTTGAGCCGGGCGAGCGAGCTCTGGACGCGGTCGGGGAAGAGGTCGGCCAGGGCCACGACCTCGACGCCGGGCGCGGCGTCCATGCAGTCGATGGCCGCGCCCGTGCCCCGGCCGCCGCAGGCGACGACGCCGACGCGGACGGTGTCTGCGCCGGCGGCGAAGAGGCCTCCGGAGCCTGAAACGGCCGCGGCGAGCGAAGCCATGGAGGCGACCGAGGTCGTCTTGATGAAGTCCCGTCTGGTCATGCCGAAGATGGTGTCTTTCTTTTCGTTGGTCATGTTCTCTCCTTTTTTCAATTTAGAAGGCGTCGGCGGCGCGGTAGGCTTCGAGGAGGGCCTTTTCGCCCTCGAGGCCGGCCTTGCTCTTGCCGTGCTCGAGGCAGAGGACCCCCTGGTAGCCCTTGCCGTGGATGTGCTTGAAGATATTCCGGTAGTTCATCTCGCCCGTGCCCGGCTCATTCCGTCCCGGCGAGTCGCCGACGTGGAAGGCCGCGAGCTCGTCCCAACAGGCGTCGATGTTGGGGATGATGTTGCCCTCGGTGATTTGCTGATGGTACATGTCGTCGAGGATCTTGACGGACGGGCTCCCGACGGCGCGGCAGATCTGGAAGGCCTGGGCCACCTTGGTCAGAAAGAGGCCGGGGTGGTCCTTGGGGTTGAGCGGTTCGAGGACGATGACGAGGCCCGACGGCTCGCACAGCCCGGCGAACCGCTTGAGGTTCTCGACGACGTTGGCCGTCTGGTAGTCCCAGTCGAGGCTCTCGTCGTAGCGGCCGGGGACGGCCAGGGCCCACGTGCAGCCGGTCCGCCGGCCCGTTTCGACGGCTGTCTTGAACCGTCCGGCGAGCATGTCGAGGACGGCCGCATCCCGGGTGACGAAGGATTTGACCTTGAAGTCGGCGTAGACGACGAACGGGCCGATCGTCAGGCCGAAGCGGGCGGATTCCTTGGCCAGAGCCTCCTGCTCGGCGGGAGGCCGGCCCATCAATCCGTTGTCGAACCAGGCCTTGAAGCCCTGGTCGGCGATGAACTTGAGCTGGTCGGCGGGAGCCTTCCCGGCGTGGGCCTCGAACATCCCCAGCCCCGGCGCGTACTTGAGCTTGAAGCCGGCGCCGCCGGCCGCCGTGGGCTTGGCCTGGCCGGACCCGCGAAACGGCGACATGGATACGGCCGCCGCCCCGAGAGCTGCGGTCTTGAGGAAACCCCTCCTCGTCAAGGGCTGAGCCTTCGGCTCACCACTCGCCCGTGGCTCATATCTACGGGCGAGTACGGCGGAAGTGGATCCCCCGGGCAAGCCCGGGGCCCCGGCCGCCGTCGAGCGGTTGTCTCGATTTCCCATGGATACCCTCCTCACCCGAATTCCGGGGCGGCGAAAGGACAGACTCCGAAAACGGGATCTAATTTTTTTACGCCCACGACACCGAGATTCTATTAAAAGGAGGGGGCTAATTCAACCGTGATGAAAAAAAGGGGGGATTTGACCCGGGCCGGGGCATGGCCTACACTGGGGAAGAGAGTGTCGCGCATGAAACCATGGATAGCGATTCTTTTTATGACCATCGCCGCCGGCGTGGCCGCGAAGGCCCGGCGGACGAGGTCCGCATCGTCCACGGGGAGTTTGCCCGGGACCAAGCTCCTCGAGGTCGTCCTCTCCGTCGACATCCAGAGATACCTCGGCACGTGGTACGAGATCGCGACCATCCCCCAGCGTTTCCAGAAGGGCTGCGTTGGCGTCACGGCCCATTACTCGCTCCGCGACGACGGGGATATCGATGTTATCAACACCTGCCGCAAGGAGACGCTCGACGGTCCGGAGCGCTCGGTCCGCGGCAAGGCCTGGATCGTGGATAAGACAACCAACGCCAAACTCAAGGTCCGTTTCTTCTGGCCTTTCGCCGGCGCCTACTGGATCATCGAGCTCGACAAGGACTATCAGTGGGCCGTCGTCGGCCATCCCAACCGGAGCTACCTCTGGATCCTCAGCCGGACGCCGCAGATGGACGGGGCGGTCTACGAGGAGCTCCTCCGCCGGATCGCGGCCAAAGGCTACGACCTGAGCAAGATCAAAAAGACCCTCCAGCCCTCATAAAACCCTACTAAAATAGTAGGAAATAGGACAGGGGCCGTACCCCTTTTCGGACATCCTCTGGTTCCCGTTCCAGGTCACTAACCCGCTCCCTCCCGCCGGGCATCTTGGCATGAAACTTGCAGTATTTTTCGAGTGGCAAGCATAAAGCAAGCCAATGAGATTCAGCGGCACTTCAGGGAAAATGAAGGCTGCAAGGCAGAAAGGAGACCTCGATGAAACTCATCAGACTGGCGTTGATCGCTCTCGTCATCTCGGCGACGGCCTATCCGCAGACGGCGGACCTGGGCATGGGCGCATTTTCCAACGAAAAAGGCGCCATCCTCATAGCCGTTGACGCCGCCCTCGTCAACCAGGAGATCCATAGCCCTTACGTCATGTTCGTCGTTTTTCTGGCCGCCAAGGACAAGGGCCAGTCCATCAGCGTCGCGGCGAAGGACGTGGTCATGGTCTACAAGGGGCAGGAATATCGCATGCCCTCGCTGAAGGACCTCCGGGACAGCTACCGGGGCGAGATCCGGGACGTCGATTTTTACCGGCACCTGGGCAAGGAGGGCATCATCGCCTCTTGGGCCAGGCTCTATGAGTTCCCGGAGAAGGCGAATTTCTTCCCTCCGCTCACGCTCACGTCGACGCTCGCGGTGGATGAGGGGCACATGGCCGCGTTCAATGGGTTCCTGACGCCCATGTACTTCAAGAATCCCGGCTTCGCCAAGGGGGACAGGCTGACGATCAAGGTCCGGGACACGAAAAACCCGCAGCTCACCGGAGAGTGCGAGGTCGTCCTCAACTGACGGCTGGAGGCTATTTCACTTCGCCGGGACGAGGACGACTTTTTCCAGGTTCATGGCGTGGTTGTTGACGATGGACGTGATCCTGACCCGGAGCTTGTGCTCGCCCGCTCCGAGAGTGACCTTGCCCACTGGGAACGTCTTGGGAAAATAGACGCTCGGCGACGATTCCGTTTTGGCGGCTATTTTCTGTCCGTCAACCTCGACCTCGTATCCGGCCTGGCCGCCCGACATGCTGGCGTAGGAGGCCAGGATATCGAAGGCCTCGGCTTTGTCCGTCGTGAAAACCCACTCCGGGTAGTCGTTGACGTTCTGCCAATTGGCCAGCATCGTCGTCCTGTAGAAATGGTCGAGGTAGGCGCGCTGGCCCATCTCCGACTGGATGTCGGCGAGATAAACGGGGAGCTCGACCCGCCCGTTTCTCTCCGGACCTATCTTGTAGGGTTCGACCTCGGGCGGGCCCTGGAGTTCGACGACGACGACCGTCGCGTCGGGGTCGCGCTCCCGTTCTGGCAGAGTGATGATGACGTCCTTCCCTGTTTGCTTGAATGTCAAAGGCCTCCCCGGGCCCGTCAAAAGATAAGTTTTTTTCACGTCCGTTTTGAGCCCGGGAAGGCGAATTCTGCCGTCCGCGGGCCAGCCCATGACGTGGACGTAGAGCTTGTTGCCCTTGACCGTGCATCGGCCGAAGAAGGGCAGGCGCTCGAAGACGCTGGCCGTCGTCCCGTAGATCGCTTCGCCGTTCGTCTTCAGCCATTCGCCCATCCGTCTCAGCCGGGCGACGAAGTCGGCCTGGATGCGGCCGTCGGGCTGGGGCCCGACGTTGAGAAGGAGGTTGCCGCCCTTGCTGACGATCTCGATGAGCTGGCGGAGGAGCTGGCTGGCGCTGTGGAACTCGGTCTCGGTGCGGTTGTAGCCCCAACCGTTCCAGTTCATCGTGCAACAGGCTTCCCACAGGCGGGGTGAACCGTCGGGGTTGCGGACGCCCGTGGCCGGGACGTAGTTTTCGGGCGTGCCGAAGTCGCCGTAGCCGGGCTCGCGCTTGAACAGCCGGTCGTTGATGAGGAGCGTCGGCTTCATGCCGAGGAGCATCTTTCCGATGGCGAAGGCCCGCTGTTCTTCGTTCGAGTGTTCCCACTCGCCGTCGAACCAGAGGACGGCCGGGTCGTACTTCGTCACGAGCTCCTTGAGCTGGTTCGTGGCGAAGTCCATGTAGCGTCCGAAGTCGGCGCCCCTGGAACTTCGATTGGTCTCCCACGCCCGCCGAGGCAGGTAGTCGGGGTGGCGCCAGTCCATGATCGAGTAGTAGAAGCCGAGTGGCACCCCGGCCTTCTTCATCGAGGATGAGAGCGGCCCCAGGATGTCCTTGCCGTACTTGGCCTTCATGATGTCGTAGTCGGTGTACTGACTGTCGAAGATCGAGAAGCCATCGTGGTGCTTCGAAGTAATGATGACGTATTTCGCGCCGGCGTCTTTCGCCAGCGCGGCCCACGCGTCCGGGTCGAAGTCGACCGGATTGAAGTTGTCGGCGTAGTACTGGTACTCCTTGAGCGGGATCTGGAGGAGCTGGCGGGCCCACTCCTCGCGGCCGATCATGGAATAGACGCCCCAGTGGATGAACAGGCCGAATTTGGCTTCCCGGAACCACTGGAGGCGGTCGGGCGTCTGGGACTGGGCCCCGAGGGGCGGGATTGAAAAGACGAGAAAAGCGACGAAAAAGGCGATCGTCCGGGTTTTCATGTTTCGACCTCTCCTCCTCGACGGATATCCCAAGATTATCCGCGGGCGGGATGGCTGTCAACGCCGGAGCGCGCGTATATGCACGCCGTCGGCCGGCCTGTTGTTCAGTACTTGATATATGCTTTCGGGTCGAGCCCGGAGTCCGGCGGCAGGCGCCACATGAAATCCGGGTCGATGCGGGGCTCGTCGTTCCGGTGTTTTTCCATGAGGGCGACTTTTCTCCGTATGAGCTCGGGCAGGTTCGTCCCGTACATGTTGAAGGTCTCGCCCGTCGGGTCGACGGGCATGAACCGGGTTTTCGAGGACTCGAAGAGCGCGGCCAGAGCGCGGGCGTTCCCGATCTCGTCGTCGACCATGGCCCGGACCAAGGCCAGTCGCCTATCTTTTTCCGCCGGGTCTTTCGTCTCGATGTAGCCGTGGACTCCGGCCACCCAAGCGGCGGTGTTGCGCAGCGTCCGGAAGTAGCAACGCAGGGCCCGGAGCCGGTCGAACTGGTCGACGAAAACTGCCCGCGCGTTGCCCTTCATCCCCTGGACCGCGTCACCCAGGACCCCGATCGCCTCGTCCAGGGGCTTCCACGTCGCCCGGTCGGCCTGGGCCACGACCGCGTCCGCCTGGTCGCGGGTCATGAGGGTCCAGAGGATGTCCGTGCCCAGGTCGACGAGGTTGGGGTTATTGAAGGTCACGGTCATATACTTCTCGTAATAGGCGCGCTCCGCCTCCGGGATCCGCTCGATATCCGGGGCGAAGGGCCGGACGAGGAGCCGGTACCAGGGGAAGCCCCAGTTGTTGTCGCCGTAGAGCATGATCGATGGGAAGCCGCGGACGGCCGTGTCGCAGAGTCGCCAAGCCTTGACTAGGGCCGGGACGCCGCTTTTTCCAACGAGGCGTGAGGCCGCCGCCGCAACGACGGCGTCGACGTCCGCGCCCGCGTCGAAGTTGAGGGCCCTCAGCACGTCCCGGTTGACGTCGTAAGGGGCGAGCGGCTCGGGGTCGACGGTGACCTGGGCCTCGTCGAAGCCGGCTGCCTGGAGGCCGCGGACCTCTTCGGCCGCGAGCCAGGGCGAGGGGATGCCCAGGAGATAGTTGTTCTGGAGCCGCGTCGTCGTGAAGATCTCGCTGCCCTTCTCCGGCAGGGACTTGAGCCGCCGGCCGCGGGGCGAGTCGTCGAGCTCTTTCGGGGCGACCCAGAGGTCGAGCTTCTCGGTCAGGCCGTCGAGGATGAATTCCTCCTCGTTCGAGAAGGAGAAGAGGTTGAAGAGGAGGCGGAAGTCGGGACGGGTCTCGGCTGCCGCGTCGCGCAGGGTCCGAAAGTAGCGGAGGACATTGTCGGCCGCGGCCTTGGCGATGGCCTCGTGGGACTTCCACTCGCGGACAAGATAGGCCCCGCCGTTGCGGCCGGCGTAGAGGCTGGCCGTGTACTCGAAACCCGAGCCGCTATCGTTCGTCCAGAGGTAGATGTAGCCGAGCTCGGGGACCTCGCGCATCAGCCGCCGCATGAGCTCGGCGTAATGCCAGCGGACGGCGGGATGCGAGAGCGTCAGAGTGAAGCGCGGGCGGTAGCTCCTGAAGGGGTGGTCGACGCGCGCCCCGCGGAGATAGGGGTACTTTTCGAGTACGGCATCAGGGACGGAGCGGGGCGAGCTGATGTTGAGGCCGGGCGTCAGGCCGTACTTGACGGCCAGGCGGGCGTTCTCCTTGAGGAGCGCCAGGTTGGCCTCGAGATATTCCGGCGAGTAGGCCCCGGCGTTGAGGGGCGTCTCGACGAACTGGTCGAGGTCGGGGCTGAAATAATAAAAACGGTAGTAGATCTCTCCGGGCGGCCCCTGCTCGGCCGGCGTGTCCTTGGCCAGGGCGTTCACCGGCACGTGGCTGAAACCGAGGCGGGCCAGCTCGCGGACGGAGCGCTCGGCGTCGTAGCCGGCCGCGACCCGCTTCGGGTTGGCCAGGTAATTGTCGCCGCCCTCGAGGCGCGAAAAACGGGGGACGACGACTTTCCCGTTCTCGAACCCGGCGGCGTCGAGCCCGAGCCAGTCCTCTTTGAGCAGGGAATAGAGCGCGTAAAGGAGGTGGGGCGCGGACGTCGTGAGCTCGCCGCTTCCGTCAGGGGCGAGCTTGAGGAACATCCAGCCTTTCCCGCCGGACTCGCGGAGGGCGTCGGGCGACGGGCCGGCGAGGAATTCTTCGTCGGCGATGGCGATGCGCATGACGCCCTTTTCGTTCCGCCCGGCCTGGCCGGGAGTCTCGATCTCGGCCTGGGGCGCCAGGTCGCGGCGGAATTCATCGGCCACGGTCCGGTCGACGGGACGTCCGTTCGTGGGGACGGCCAGGACGCGGACGTTTTTCAGGGCGTCGGCGACCGTCGGCTTGCGTTCCGCGGCGAAGCCGAACCCGAACAGGGACAGGGCTCCCAGGAGTGCAACGAATTTAGCCATGGACGCCTCCTCTTTTTATCCCTTCATTCTATGAGATTCCCTGAAGCGGACGCAAGCGGCCGGGTTGCCGGGCGTCTCTCGTTTCCGGGCCTGAGAAAAACCGGCCGCGGCGAGCGTTGCTTTAATGAAGGCATTAAGAGGCGTTTCCCCGAGGTCCCATGGTGCATCGATTCCTTTCCCGGCTGGCCGAGGTTATTTTCGACCAGATCCCCTCGGACCAGGCCCTTTTCCGGACGCTCGACGGAAAAGGGAACAAGGTCTTCGAAACATCCAAGGGGATGGATGAGACGAACGGCGGAGGGGGACCCGTCCGGGACACGGACGAAACGATCGTCCGCCGTGTCCTCGAGATGGGCCGGCCGGTCCTCGTCACGGACCTTGCCTCGGAGCCGCTCTTCGCCGACCTGGAGCTCGACGGGAACGGTCATCCCCGGAGCCTTCTGGCCTATCCCTGGACGCTCCAAGGCCTCCCTGCCGGCGTCGCCTACCTGGCCCGAAACGGCGCCGGCCGTCCCTTCACCCGGGAAAACATGGAGTTCCTGACCCTGGCCATGTCGCCCGTCCTCTACCTTTTGCGGGGAAACGGAAGCCGCGGCCCGGAGGGCGGGGCGTCCTCGCCGGATGCCGACAAAGCCGGAAGCCCGTTCATGGGGACGGCGCTCCCCGTCCGGCGTGTCCGGGCCATGATCGAAAAAGTCCGGGACACCGACGCGCCCGTCTTCATCTCGGGGGAGAGCGGAACGGGAAAGGAGCTCGTCGCCAGGATCATCCACGAAACGGGGCGGCGCCGGGCCGGCCCGTTCGTCGCCGTCAACTGCGCCGCCATCCCGGAGGCCCTCATCGAGAGCGAGCTTTTCGGCCACGCCCGGGGGGCCTTCACCGGCGCCGTGAGGGACAAGCTGGGCCTCATCGAAGAGGCTTCGGGCGGGACGTTCTTCCTCGACGAGATCGGCGACCTGCCGCTCGTCCTCCAGTCCAAGCTTCTCCGCGTTCTCGAAGAGAAAAAAGTCCGCCGGGTCGGCGAGACGCGCCACCGCACCATCGACGCCCGATTCGTCAGCGCCACGAACAAGGATCTCGACCACGAGGTCGAGCGGGGCCGTTTCCGCCAGGACCTCTACTACCGGCTGAAGATCATCGCCATCGACCTGCCGCCCCTCCGGGAAAGGCCGGAGGACGCCCTGCTCCTCCTCAATCACTTCCTCGACGAATTCTCCCGATCCATGGGCAAACCCCGGCCGTTCCTTTCGCCCGTCGCGTTGGAGATGCTCCTGCGCTACCCCTGGCCGGGGAACGTCCGCGAGCTCCAGAACGAAGTGCAGAGATGCCTGGTCATGGCCGATGGGGCGCCGCTCATCCTCGAGGAGTACCTCTCGCTCAAGATCAACCCGGCCGGGGAGACCTATTCGCGCACCTCCCACCGCTTCTCCGAAGCCAAGTCCGATTTCGAGAAGCGCTTCCTTAGGGAGGCCTTGGTCCGCTGCCGGTATCACCGGACCCGGACGGCGGCCGAAGTGGGCCTGACCCGCCAGGGGCTGTTCAAGCTGCTCAAGAAATACGGGATAGATCCGAAAGCCGCTCAGGCCGGACCGCAGCCGGATCAGTAAAAGAGGGACAGTCCGACGGTCCCTCTTTGTTGAAGAGGGGGGCGGGTTATGTTACATTCGCCCCATGGCCGAGACAAAAGATGAGGCCCGCGTCTTTTCGCTGACATGTCCCTGCTGCGAGGCGACCCTCTGGGTCGACGGCGAAACACGGGCCGTCCTGCGGGCCGAGAAAGTCAAGCGGAAAAAAGGCTCGCTCGACGACCTCCTCGTCAAAGAGCACAAGCGGCGGAGCGAATTCGACAGCAAGTTCGACGCCACGTTCGAGCTCCAGAAGGAGAAACACGACAAGGCCGACGAGCTGTTCAAGAAGGCGCTCGAGAAGGCCGAGAAGGGCGAGGACGAAGAACCCGCGGCCTAAGGTCGCGCGGCCTTCTCGTTAGGTGACGCCACCCGTTTTGGCTGCGAGGGGAACCACCCGTTTCCCCCGGCCCCCGGGAACCAGTCCCGGCGGTTCCCCCATCGGTACCCGATGGTGCCCCCTCCGCTACGGGGGCTCCGGATGGTTCCCCTCACAGCCCGGGTGGCGTCAAAGAGGTCCCTTACGTACATCGGAGCTAAAACGTGCGGTGTCAGCTGCCGGGCTGCGTCTCGTCCTCGCGGACCCGCGGGGCCATCGTCCATTTAGTAAATCCGAAGACGGCCAGCATGACGACCGAGAGATAGTTCATGAAGGCCCAGGGCAGGTAGGCGAAGGTCGAGACCCCCAGGGTCCCGGTGATGTAGACGCCGGCCATGCTCCAAGGGATAAGCGGGACGATGATGCCGCCGCTCTCCTGGATGATCCGCGACAGGTTCTTGGCGGCCAGGCCATTCTTCTTATAGATGGGCGCGAGAAGGTCGGCCGGCAGGATCATCGAAAGATAGGAGCTTCCGGTGATCATGGCCGAGAGGACGGCCGCGCCGATCGTCGTCAGGACGAGGCTCCAAACCTCCCGGGTGAACTTCATCACCCGCTCCAGGATGACGGCCAAACATCCCGTCCTTTGCATGATGCCGCCGAACGCGAAAGCGGTGAAGGCGATGAGCTGGGTCTCCATCATGCTCATCATGCCGCCCTTGGCCAGGAGCCGGTCGACGACCTCGACGCCCGTCCGCGCCGGGAGGCCCGAGTTCATGGCCGTGGCCACGACGGTGAGGGGGATCTTCTGGACGAGGACGGCCAGGGCCGCAGCGACGAGGGAGGACAGGATCATAGCCGGGATGGTCGGCTTCTTGGCCACGGCGAAATAGAAGATGACGACCATGGGCAGGAGCAGGAGGACGCTGAACCGGAAGTTCGACTTGAGCGTGCGGAGGATGAGGTCAAGCGTGTCCGACTGGACGGCCACCGCGCCGTACTTCAGGCCGACGAAGAAATAGATGGCCAGGCCGGCCAGCCAGGCCGGCACGGCCGACCACATCATATGCTTGATGTGATCGAAGAGGTTCGACCCGGAGATGACCGTGGCCAGGTTGGGGATGTCGGAGAGAGGCGACATCTTGTCCCCGAAATAGGCGCCGGCCACGACCGCCCCGGCCGCCGGGCCGAGAGGGATGCCGAGGCCCATGGCGATGCCGATGAAGGCCACGCCCACTGTGCCGATCGTGCCCCACGAGGTCCCCGAGGCGATGGCGACGACCGACGAGACGAGGCAGGCCGTGGCCAGGAAGAACTTGGGAGAGATGAGCTTCAGGCCGTAATAAATGACCATGGGGATGGTGCCGCCGGCCATCCAGGACCCGACGAGGATGCCGACCGAGAGCATGATCAGGATGGCCGGCATGGCTTTATGGATGCTGTCGACGATGCCCCGCTCCATGTCCTTCCACTTGAACCCGAGGGCGAGGCCCATCGTCGCGGTGATCGCGGCCGCGGCGACGAGGAGGACCTGGGCCTTGATCTTGTAGACGCCGTAGCCGACGCCGAGGAGGAGGGCCATGGCGATGAGCGGAATGAGGGCGACCCCGAACTTCGGCGGTCGTCCCGGGATGGGGGCTTGAGGAGGCGACTGGGGCGGCGTCGCCGCCGGCTGAACGGTCTTTTCGTCCATGGGAACCCCCTCAGGCGCTGAACGTGCCGTGGACGAGGAGCCGCCCGCCGGCCATCATCCTTTTTCCCCGGGCGAAGACGTCGCTCAGGGCGAGATTGCCGTCGATGACGACGAGGTCGGCGTCCCGTCCCGGCCCGATACGCCCTTTTTTCCCAAGCTTGTAGAACTCTGCCGCGTTGGTCGAAAAAAGCCGGGCGGCCGTTTCGGGAGGCAGGAGGCCCTTGCGGAGAACGTCTCCGAACTTGCGGAAGAGGTCCTTCTCCGTGGCGATCGTCAGCCGGACGAGCCGGCCGCTCTCGTCGAAAACGGGGATACTGCCGTTGCTGTCCGAGCTGAGCATCATCCGGCCGAATGGGAGGCCTCTTTCCCGGAAGCGGGCGATGCAGTCTTCGAGACTCACCTCCGGGTCGGGCGGGACGGGCTCAGGCCCGACAGTGATATCGACGGAACCGCCGCCGGCGACCCATTCGAGGCCCTCTTCGAAAAGCTCCGGGTTGCGGCTGATGTGGGTCGGGACAAACTGGTTCGCAGGGATCTCCGTTTCGCGGACGAGCCGGAAGAGAAACTCGAGCCGGCGCTTGCCGTCGCCGAGATGGAGGTGGAGGACGCCGGCCTTCCCGCCGAGCATCCCCCCGACGCGGCATTCGGCCGCGAGCCTCGCGACCTCGTCGAACGTCGGCTGCGAGGAGCGGTGGTCGCTCGCGGCGATCTCGCCCGCGCCGACGACCTTGTCGACGACGATGAGGTCGGAACGGACGCTTCCGGTCAGGGTCCGGACGGGGATCTCGTAGGACCCCGAATAAATGAACGTCGAGATGCCCTCGAGCTCGAGCGCCCGGGCCTTGGCCAGGAGGGACGTCATGTGGCGGGTGACGCCGTCGGTCCCCAGACAGCCGATGACGGTCGTGACGCCGCTCGAGATGATATCTTCGATCCTGATCTCGGGAGCGCGCGTCGCCGGGCCGCCTTCCCCTCCGCCCCCGAGGATGTGGACGTGGGGGTCGATGAGCCCGGGGAAGACGCGCTTCCCGGCCGCGTCCACGGTTTCGGCCTCGAGGCCGTCGACCCGGATGCGGCCCGGTTCGGCCACGGCCTCGATCGCGCCTCCGGCGAGCAGGATGTCCTTCCGGCCGAGCGGCTCAGGCGCAAAGACGTCTCCGCCGCGAATCAGAGTGACCATGGGCGCCTCCTTACCCGGACGGCACCTAAATTATCACGTCTGACGGGCGTTCGCAAGCGGCCGCTCCGCCCCGGGCGCTCTTTGAATTTCCCGGGCGGATTTTGTAGAATAGCCCTACGCCCATGGCCACGTTCGAGGAAGAATTCAAGCGCATCGAAAAGTCCATCGACCGCGTGACGCGGTCGTTTATTTTCCCCAAGAAGATCGATCTCCGCGGCGGCGAGAACTTCGTCCAAGAGGGTCCGAACATTATCATCGGGAACCACATCGGGAGCTACAAGGACGTGGCCATCATGCTCCGGACCGTGCCGCGGATGATCTTCTTCACCGCCAACAAGATGATCTTCGATAAGAAAGAGGCGAGCGAGCTCGTCCTTCGTCACCTCCATCGGCACATGGGCAAGTTCGGCGGGTTCGTCCATCTCATCCTTATCCCGCTCTACTCCTACATGGTCCACTTCGTGTCCGGGCATGTGGCCAAGATCGGCTCCATTCCCGTCGACATCTACGGCAGCAAGCGCGAGTCGATCCTCAAGTGCCAGGACTATCTGAGGAAGGGAAGGGCCATCATCGCCCTGCAGGGCCGGGGCCGCGTCCACCCCAAGGACCCGAATCCCTACGTCAAGAGCTTCCGGCGGGGCGTCTCCATCATGGCCTACAATCTTTTCAAGCAGGAAGGCTTTGCCGTCCCCGTCACGCCCATGTCGATTTTCGGAACCCACATCATGTGGGGAGTGCCGGCGACGATCAAGGTTAACGTCGGGAAACCGCTTTATATCAGAGACTACTGGGGAGGCGGCGAAGTGGAGACCGTCGAGAAGTTCCGGGCCGCCCTCGAACGGCGGGTTTCCGGACTTCTGTACGAAAGCTTGTCGTGGTGAGGACAGTGTAGGATTTAAGGTTTGACCCCTTCTTTATTTTTGTTATAATCCCCGCGCCTTGAACGCGACCGGTCATTCGCGAAATCCCTTCCGAGGACGGTGAACCATGTTTAAAGGACATCCCAAGGGCTTGTTCGTCGCCTTCTTCGCCAACATGGGCGAGCGCTTCGGCTTCTACACGATGATCAGCATCTTCGTCCTGTTCATGCAGGCGAAGTACGGCATGTCAGCCGCCGCCGCGGGCTCCATGTACGCGACCTTCCTGGTCGGCGTCTACATCTTCCCCCTGCTCGGCGGCTTCCTGGCCGATCGCTACCTCGGCTACGGCCGGACGATCAGCCTGGGCATCATCATCATGTTCATCGGCTATGTCATGCTGGTTCTGCCGACGGCGATGAACACCGGCTTCCCCCTCATCGTCGCCGCCTTGGCCGTCGTCGCGCTGGGCACGGGCCTTTTCAAGGGCAACCTGCAGGCCCTCGTCGGCAACCTCTACGACGACCCCAAGTATGCGGGCATGCGCGACCGGGCCTTCAACATCTTCTACATGGGCATCAACATCGGGGCCATGTTCGCCCCCTCGGCCTCCATGGCGGTGTGCAACTGGATCATGGGCAAGTCCCACTTCGTCTACGACGCCCGCATCCCGGCCCTGGCCAACGATTTCCTGAAAGGCAAGCTGGCCGACATCGCCTCCTATCTGACGATCGCCCAGGGCCAGGACCCCTCCGTGACCGCCGACACCCTGCGCGGCTTCTCGGAAACCTATATCAACGCCCTGAGCAAGTCCTACCATTACGCGTTCGGCGTCGCCTGTATCAGCTTGATCATATCCATGGCCATTTTCTGGGCCTTCCGCAAGCACTACAAGACGGCCGCCATGTCCGTGCGCCAGAAGGCCAAGTCCGAGGCCCTCAAGTCCCAGGTCGTCGAGTTGACCCGGGAACAGACGCGCGAGCGGCTCGTCGCCCTCGGCCTCGTCTTCTTCGTGGTCATCTTCTTCTGGATGGCCTTCCACCAGAGCGCCGTGACCCTGACCTACTTCGCCAGGGACTACACCGTCCCGAGCGTCAGCAAGGCGACCAACCTCTGGTTCGACCTGACCGGCCTCCTGCCCGTCTTCCTATCCGCCCTGGGGCTCGTCTTCCTCGTGAGGAAAGCCTCGGGAAGCCTGGCCCGCATCTTGGGGGGGGGCGCGTTCGTCGGATTCGGCGTCCTGGCCTACCTCCGCTACAGCGGGTACGACGCCGTCAACCCGTTCCAGCCCCAGATGTTCCAGCACTTCAACCCGTTCTTCATCGTCGTCCTGACGCCCATCGTCATCGGCATCTTCGGCTGGCTCAACCGCAAGGGCAAGGAGCCGACGGCGCCGCGCAAGATCGGCATCGGCATGCTCATGACGGCCGTGGCCTATGCCATCCTGATCGTGGCCTCGATCGGCCTGTTGAGCCCGAAGGCCCTCGGCGGCCTCGTCGCCCCGGCCGGCTCCCAGGTCTCCGTCTACTGGCTCATCTCGACCTATTTCATGTTGACGATCGCCGAGCTCCTCCTCAGCCCGATCGGGATCTCGTTCGTCTCGCGCGTCGCCCCGCCCAAGTACAAGGGCCTGATGCAGGGCGGCTGGTTCGCGGCGACGGCCGTCGGTAACTCCCTGGTCGGGGTCACCGCCTGGTTCTGGGAGCGCCTGCCGCTCTGGGCGGTGTGGGCTATCCTCGCCGGCGCCTGCATCCTGTCCGCCGCCTTCATCTTCTCCATCATGAAGCGGCTGGAGAGGGTCGCCCGGGCCTAGTCCCGGGTCACAGGATGGCTTTTTTCTTTTCCAGGTAATAGAGGTAGTTCTCGTAGGTGACGTCGGGCGGGACGCGGTGGTCGACGCACGGCAGGTAACCGCCGCGTTCGACGAGGGGGTGGAGCTTCTCGAGCTCGCGGTCGATGGCGTCCTTGCCGGCGATCAGGGCCATCTTGTCGACGCCGCCGAACAAAAGGACTTTATCCCCGTACTCTTCCCTCAGCCGCAAGGGATCCGTGTGCAGGGCCTCGATGGGGAACATGCAGTTGATGCCGCCCCTGAGCCAGCCCGGGACGAGCTCGTAGATCCGGCCGTCGCAGTCGAGGACGTTCACGGCGATGCCGCGTGTCTTGAGGGCGTCCGTGATCCGCTTGTAGCGCGGCACCATGAGCTCCTCGAAGAGCCGGGGCGACATGAGCGGGCCGTGATTGTAGCACATGTCCTCCCACCACCAGGCGACGTCGACCCCGTCCGCCGGGATGTGCTTCTCGATGAACTCGAGGTCCATCAAGGCGATGTGCTCCATCATCTCATCGACCCAAGTGCGGTCGGTCATGAGGGCGATGGACAGGTTCTCGAGGCCCATCCAATCGCGCAGCCAGCCGTAGAGCGAGCCGCAGTGGAAGAGGATGGGCATGCCGGCGGCGTGGGCCGCGGCAATCGCCGCCTGGACGTCGCCGACCCGGCCGGGACGCCCGGAGTCGAGTCGTTCGTCTCGGAGTCGCTCCCAATCGGCCCGGGTTTCGACGGCGAACTTGAGGAACTTGGGCATGGAAGAGTCGTAGTCGAGCATTTCGGTCAGGGCGCCGTCTCTCGTCTGGACGATGCGCCGCTCGCCCCTCAGCTCGATGGTTTTTTCTTCAAAGGCCGGAAACAGACCTTTCTGGATAGGGACTTCGGGGATGATGGAGATCCCTTCGAGTCCCAGGCGCCTCTCGACGTCCTCGTTCGTCCGGCAGTCGCGGGGCAGGCCCTGCTCGTGCCAGACGGCGATCGTCTTGTCCCAATACCCGAACTCCATGTCCGGGACGCGGTCCGGTTTCTCCCAGCGGAAAACCCTGTTGAATCGCTCGCGGATGGTCATCAGCCTTAAGGGGCTTAGCCGACCTGGACGTACTCGGCGATCGACCGAGGTTCCGGAAGCGGCTGATTGTCACGCCGAAGGCCCCTTATATGCATTTCGATGGCCTTCTTCATATTGCTCTCGGCGTTCGCCCGCGTTTTTCCGGCAGCGACACATCCCGGAAGGTCTGGAGAATAGGCCGAATAGTTCTTTTCGGCTTTTTCGATGATGATGAGATATCTGGCCATGGCTTACTCGTTCTCCTTCAGGCCTGCCTGTTTGAGGACGCTGCTCAGAGTCCCGGGGGCCAAGTCATCGTTCCTGTGACCCGCGACCGTCACCCGACCCCTCTTGACGGGATGCTTATACTGCCGATGACTCCCTCTCCGGGCGATCTCATACCAGCCGTCTTCCCTGAGCAACTTTATAATATCACGGATCTTCATTCCTTGACATAGACGAACAGGATCGGCGGGAATTCTCGGCCCTAGGCACGCGTTGAAATGCGGCCGCGCCTGTATTAGAATGAGAGGCACAAGGACCGAGGTGCTTGAGATGAAACACCGATCGAACGGCAGAGCCTTCTTCGTTCTTTCCGCCATCGCCCTCGCCGCTTTCCAGGGCTGCGCCCGGAAGGGCCCGAGCCCGGACATCGTCATCGCCAAGGATGCTTCCTGGCACGAGCGCGCAGCGGCGGCCGAGATCAGCCGCTATTACTACCTGAGGACCGGCGATCTCCCGGCTCTCCGGGAAGTGGAGTCGTTCTCCCGGGTCGCGTTCCCGGCCGTGGCCGTGTTGGAAAAAGGCGGGACATTCGCCCGGGGCCTGGAGGACGCCGGCGCCGCATCGAAAATCGCCGCCCTCGGGCCCGAGGATTACTGGCTGAAGACGGTCCTGCGCCGGTCCGGGCAGATCGTCCTCGTCGCCGGCGGCAGCGGTCCGGCCGTCCTCTACGGCGCCTACCAGCTCGCCGAGAAGCTGGGCGTCCGTTTCTTCCTCGAGGGCGATGTCGTCCCTGACGGGACCGTCAAAAACCTCAGCCTCGACCTCGACGAGACGGGCCACCCGCTCTTCGCCGTCCGAGGCATCCAGCCCTTCCACGATTTCCCCGAGGGCCCGGACTGGTGGACGCTCGAGGACTACAAGGCCATCCTGAGCCAGCTCCCGAAACTACGGATGAACTTCTTCGGCCTCCACACTTACCCTGAGAATCCCAGCAAGGAAAAAGGGGCCACTCCGAACGCCGAGCCCACGGTCTGGATCGGCCGGGAGGGCGATTTCGGCGCGGACGGAAAAGTTCTCGCTAGCTATTCCACGAGCTACCAGAACACCGCCCGCGGCAACTGGGGCTACGAGGCCAAGAAGACCGGCGATTTTCACTTCGGCTCGGGCCTTCTCTTCGAGCGCGACGATTTCGGCAACGACGTGATGGCCGGCTTCAGCCCCGACCCGGCCACCCCCGAAGCCTCGAACGAGGTCTTCGACCGGGCCGCGGCCGTTTTCCGGAACGCGTTCACCTTGGCCCGGCGCTTCGGCGTCAAGACCTGCGTCGGGGCGGAAACGGCGCTGACCATCCCCGACCTGGTCAAAAAGCGACTGGCCGACTCCGGCCGGGAGCCCAAGGACCCGGCCGTCGTCAAGGACCTCTACAAGGGGATGTTCAAGCGGATCGCCGCGGCCTATCCTATCGATTATTATTGGTTTTGGACGAATGAAGGATGGACTTGGGACGACGCTTCGCCGGAGGCCATCAAGGCCGTGACCACGGACCTCGATATGGCCATTCAGGCTTGGAAGGAAGCTGCCCCGCCTTTCGGCCTGGCGACGTGCGGCTGGGTCCTCGGCCCGCCGTCGAACCGGACGCTCTTCGACCAGGTCTTGCCGAAGAACGTGGCCATGAGCTGCATCAATCGCGAGGTCGGCAAGGCGCCCGTGGACCCCGGGTTCTCGAGGATCTCGGGTCGGTCGCTCTGGGCTATCCCCTGGATGGAGGACGACCCCGCGCTCACCTCGCCCCAGCTCTGGGCCGGCCGGATGCGCCGGGACGCGGCCGACGCCCTGCGCTACGGCTGCGACGGACTGCTCGGCATCCACTGGCGGACGCGGGTCCTCTCGGCGAACGTCCTGGCCCTGGCCCGGGCCGCCTGGGACCAGAGCTGGAACACCCTGCCCGGACGCGTCGCCGACGACATCGGACCGATCACCGGCCAGTTCGTGGCCTTCAAGGACCGGAAGATCGCCGGCGCCGGCCCGGACAGCGAGGCCGTTTACCGGGACGTCCGCGACCGCGTCTTCGGCTATCATCTGCCCGTCCCGAACGGCACCTACTCCGTGACGCTTCAATTCGTCGAAGGCGAGATCAAGGAAAAGGGCCGCCGCGTTTTCGACGTCCTGATCCAGGGGCGCAAGGCCGCGGAGAAGGTGGACATCTTCGCCGCCGCCGGCCTGTTCAGGGCCTACGATCTGATGTTCGAGAATATCGAGGTCGCCGACGGCCGGCTGGCCATCGATTTCGCCGACCGCATCCACTACCCCTCGGTCGCCGCTATCGTCATCAAGGGGAAGGGCTTCGTCAGGAAGATCAATTGCGGCGGCCCGGCCGTCCTCGATTATGAAGCGGATGGACCGGAGACGGAGCGGCACCTGCCCACGCTCGATTTTTACCTGGATTGGTGCCGCGCTCAATTCGGCGCTGAGGCGGCGGAGGAGATCGCCGCGGTTTTCGCCCGCATCGACGGCCGGCACCCCGTCCCCGTCACCTGGATCGGCGGACCCGGAAACATCCAGCCCGACCCCCGGCCGTGGGACGAGGTCAGGACGGCCTACAGATTCGTCGACGACCTGGCCGTGCCCGCGCCCAAGGTTTCCGGGATGGGGAACCGGGAGCGTTTCGACTACTGGCTTCGGAACTTTCGCTACATGCGCGAGGTCGCCCGCTTCAACTGCCTCTGGGCCGTCTACAACAAAGCCGTAGAGAAGGCCAAGGCGGCAGCGGACGAGCCGGCGAAAAAGGCCATCCTCGAGGCTGAGGCCCTTCCGGTCCGGGCCGAAATGGCCGCGGCCCTGCGCGGAATTTTCGCCGCGCTTCTCGCCACCGTAAGCAACACGGGCGAGCTCGGGACGATCGCCAACTGGGAACAGCACCTCCTCCCCGGCGCCTGGGAGCGGCCGGAGGCCGAGCTCGTGAAGATGCTGGGCGGGAAATTGCCGCCGGAAGTCCTTCTGGCCCGAGAGTATGCCGGGCCCCTGCGGGTCATCGTCCCGGCCGTGCGGACGTCTCTCGAGGCCGGCGAAGCGCTTTCGCTCAAGGTCCTCGTCCTGGCCAAGGGCCGGCCGGAGTCCGTCGCGTTCTGCTGGCGCGAGATGGGCAAGGGGGCGTTTCGGACCGTCCCCCTGGAGAACGTCGCTCGGGGCGTCTATCGCCTGATTCTCCCCGTGCCAGAAACCGGTATCGAGTACTATATCGAGGCCCGAGCCGACGCCCAAGCCGTTTTTTTTCCGGCTACGGCTCCGGCTCTGAACCAGACCGTCATCGTTTTTCCGGCGGCGAAATGAGCGATACCGTCCTCCTGCCGAAGCGCCTCCGGGCCCCCGAGGTCGTCGCCCTCCTCGACGGCATCTGCCGCTCGGCCGAGGCCGGGCCGCTGACCCTCGATTTCCGGGACGTCGAGGAATTCGACAGCTCGACCCTGGCCCTCTTGAACTACGTCCGGGGCCGACTGGCGAACGTCGTCACGGTCAACATCGGGGGCGCCTTGGCCCGAGCCGAGGAGAGCTTCGTCAGGAGGCCGCCGACCGAGGAGACCAAAGGGCCGCCCTCCGGGAGCCTGCCCAGCCGGGTGCTGACCGCCATCGCCGACCGCTTCATCTTCCAGGCGAAGAGCCTGGGGCGGTTCCTGGCCATGCTCGGCGACGAAGTCTACCACGTCGGTGTTTACCTCAAGGAGCGCAAGGGCGTCTATCCGGGAGAGACGTGGAACCAGATGTTCTTCATGGGCTACCGCTCTTTTCCCATCGTCTGCCTGCTTATCTTCCTCGTCGGGGTCACGATCTCGATCACCTCGGCCGAGCAGCTGCGGCACTTCGGCGCCGACATCTACCTCGCCGACCTCGTCGGCCTCGCCATGCTCAAGGAGCTCGTGCCCCTCATGACCGGCGTCATCCTGGCCGGCAAGGTCGGCGCGGCCATCACCGCCGAGCTGGCCAGCATGACCGTCCTCGAGGAGGTCGACGCCCTGAGGACCATGGGCGTCGTCCCGGAGAAGTTCCTCATGGTCCCCCGCCTCCTGGCCATCACCCTGGTCGTCCCGCTCCTCGTGGCCATGGCCGACGTCGTCGGCATCTTCGGCGGCATCGTCGTCGCTCGCGTCACCTTCGGCACGCCCCCGGCGGCGTTCATCCGCGAGATGATGACGAGCGTCAAATGGACCGACTTCGGCTGGGGCCTCCTCAAAGCCGTCGTCTTCGGCTGGGCGGTCGTCGTCGGGAGCGGCTTCAAGGGGCTGACGGTCGGCCGGAGCGCCGAAGAGGTCGGCCGGGCCACGACGGAATCCGTGGTCTTGTCGATCACCCTCATCATCCTCATTGATTGCATTTTCGCGTTCCTCCTGTATTGAGACCATGGATATCATAAGAGCTCGCGATCTGACCGTCGGCTACGGCCGGACCGAGGTCCTCCGCGACCTGGCCTTCACCGTCCCCGAAGGGCGGATCACCGTGGTCCTGGGCGTCAGCGGCTCGGGGAAATCGACGCTGCTCAAGACGCTCGCCGGCCTCCTCCCGCCGCTCGGGGGAGAGTACGACTTCGCCGGCTCCCGCGTGGATTACCGCTCCGAAGCCTCCCTCCGCTTTCTCTACGGGAAGATCGGCGTCCTTTACCAGGGCGGGGCGCTTCTCAACGGCCTGAGCCTTTTCGAGAACGTCGCCCTGCCCATCCGCATGCAGCACCCCAAGATGCCCGAGGACATGGTCCGGGACATGGTCTACGCCAGCCTGGCCCAGGTCGAGCTCGCCGGGAGCGCCGAAAAGTATCCGGCCGAACTCTCCGGCGGCATGACCAAGCGGGGGGGCCTGGCCCGGGCCCTCGTCCTCGACCCGGACGTCGTCTTCTGCGACGAGCCCTCGTCGGGCCTCGACCCGATCACGTCGGCCCTCCTGGACGATCTCCTGCTCCGGCTGAAAGAGACGTTCAAGATGACCCTCGTCGTCGTCACGCACGAGCTCCGCTCGATCGAGCGGGTGGCGGACAGTGTCCTCGTCGTCAACGACGGGGGCCTCCGTTTTTCGGGGGACTACGCCGACCTGGCCGCCGCGGACGACAAATTCATCCGGACATTCTTTCTCAGGAAGGACAGCCATGATAACGCATGAACAAAAGATCCGCCTGGGCGTTTTCCTGTCCCTGGCCACGGTCATCTTCATCGCCGTCGCCGGTTTCTTCATCGTCCCCAAGCTCCGCGACCCCGGAGACGTCTACTTTGTCAACTTCCGGGACACATCGGTCCAGGGCCTCCTGGTCAGTTCCCCCGTCAAGTATCGGGGCGTCGAAGTCGGCCGGGTCATCCGGATCGACGTCAATCCCAGGGACCTCGACTCCGTCCTCGTCGACGTCAAGATCCGGCAAGGGCTGATCATGAAGAAGGACATGAGCGCCGTCCTGGTCTACATCGGCCTGACCGGGCAGAAATATATCGAGATCAGCGGGGGGACCCTCGCTTCGGAGAAGCTAAAACCCGGCGGGGAGATCCCCATGGGCCGGGGCCTCGGGGAAAAAGCTCAGGACATCGTCACCGATATCGCGACGACGACCTCGCGGATCACTGAGCTTCTCACCCCGGAGAACCTGAAGCGCTTCTCCGCCTTCCTCGAGAACGCGGAGAAGGGCTCGGCGGCCCTCTCCGGGATCCTCGTATCCCGCCGGACGTCCCTCGAGAACACACTGGCCAATTTCGAAAAGGCGTCCCTCGAATTCGCCCGGGCGACGGAGAAGTTCGTGCCCATGACCGAGGACATGAACCGCCTCATCCGGACGCTCGAGACGAATTCCCAGGAAACCCTCGGCAACATCTCCCGCCGCTTCTCGAGCGAGGAAATGGGCCAGGCCATCAAGGACGTCCGGGCCTTCCTCGACACGGCCTCGGTCAGCCTGAAAAAGGTCGAGAGCGTCCTCCTCGAGCAGCAGTCGGAGTTGACGCGGACGTTCTCGAGCCTCGGCGTCGCCGTCGAAAACCTGGCCCGTTTCTCCCGAGAGATCGCCGACGAGCCGTCGGCCCTCTTCCGGACACGAAAGGACAAGAAAAAATGAGGAAAGCCGCACGTTGTGGTCTTCTCGTCCTCCTTCTCGCCGGCTGTTTTTCCGCCCCGGCCAAGCGGTACTTCCAGATCGTCGTCACGGACACGAACGCCCAGCCCCATCCCAAGATCGGCAAGATCCTCTACATCGAGCCGGTCCGCGTCGACCCCCTCTACGACGACTTCCGGGTCATCTACCGCGTCTCTCTGTTCGAGCTCAAATATTACTCCTACGTGTTCTGGGCGAAGAAGCCGGACGCCCTCTTCCGCGAGGCGATGGGCGATTACCTCATCGAGAAGGAGGGCTTCCCCCGGGTGACACTCGACGTCCTCCAAGGTGACCCGGAGATCGTCCTGCGCTCGAACGTCCGCCTCCTCGAGGAGATCGACAACCCCAACGTCTGGTTCGCCAGGCTGGCCATGGACCTCGAGTTCCTGGAATTCAAGTCAGGGCGGAGCCTTCTCAAGCACTCGTTCGACAGAAGGCTGCCGCTCCAGGTCCGCAAGGTCCGGCAGCTTCCGGCCGTCCTTTCGTCGATCCTCATGGGAGAGCTGGACATCGCCGTCCGGAAGCTGGCCGGCGCGCTGGAAGTGAAGGAGCCCGCCCATGCCGACCATCGTGATTGAGGGACCGCCCCTCGGCGACATCGAGAAAAAACGGAGGCTCGTGGCCGAAGTGTCTGCCGCCGCGTCGACGGCCTTTGGAATCCCGGTGGCGGCGATGGTCGTGATCATCAAGGATAACCCGCCGGAGAATGTCGGGGTCGGGGGCCGGCTGCTCAGCGACCGGAAAGAATAGCCGCCCGTCGGGGCTTCAGGCGGTTTTCAGCCAGTGACGCTCGATCTCCTCGAGCGATTTTCCCTTCGTTTCGGGCAGGAAGAACCATATGAACACGAGGTCGCAGGCGCACATCGCCGCGTAAAGCCAAAATGCCGTCGACGGGTGGAACTTATCCGAGATCACCGGGAACGTCAGGGTCACGGCAAAATCGGCCAGCCAGAGGACGAGGGTGGCCAGGCCCATGGCGCTGCCTCGGACCTTGATGGGGAAGATCTCGGCCATGACGACCCAGACGAGCGGCCCCATGGCCGAGGCGAAGAAGGCGATGTAGAGGAGGATGATGAGGAGCAGGGCCGAGGCCGGCAGGACCGGGAACCTGAACGCGGCCCCGAGCAGGACGAGGGAGACGCCCATGCCGCCGGTGGCGATGAGCAGGAGCGGCCGGCGGCCGACCCGGTCGGCCAGGACGATGGCCACGACCGTGAAGAGCATGTTGACCAGGCCGACGATCGTCGACTGCCCGATGGCCGACATCCGGGCGAAGCCGGCGCCCTCGAAGATGCGCGGGGCGTAGTAGAGGATGGCGTTGATGCCCGTGACCTGCTGGAAGACCGCCAGGACGACGGCGATGAGGAGGGGCCGCCGGAGGGCCGGCCGGAAGAGCTCGCGGAAGGAGCCCTCCCCGAGGGTCAGCGTGTCCTTGATGTCCCGGATCTCCTTGGCCGCGGCTTCGGCGGTGTCGACCCGGGTGAGGACGGCGCCCGCTTCGTCCTCGCGGCCGTTCTTGACCAGCCAGCGCGGGCTCTCCGGGACGCGCAAGAGAAGCAGGAAGAAAAGGACCGAGGGGATGGCGCCCATGGCGTACATCCAGCGCCAGTTCGACGGGCCGGACCCGGCGAAGACCCAGTTGACGAAGTAGGCCAGGAGGATGCCGGTGACAATGGCCATCTGGTTGACCGAGACGAGCGCGCCCCGGATGCGGGCCGGCGCGATCTCGGAGATGTAGAGCGGGGAGAGGACGGCCGCCGAGCCGATGCCCAGACCGCCGACGAACCGGAAGACGACGAACGCTGCGATCGTCCGCGGCACGGCGCAGCCGATGGCCGAGACGAGGAAGAGGACGGCCGAGATGAGCATGAAACGCCGCCGGCCGATCCGGTCGCTGATGGGGCCGGCCAGGCCGGCGCCGAACATGCAGCCGATGAGGACGACGCTCACGGCCCAGCCCTCCTGGAGCGAGTTGAGCGAGAACTGCTCCTTCATGTAGCGCGTGGCGCCGGCGACGATGGCCGTGTCGAAGCCGAAGATGAGGCCGCCGATCGCGGCGACGAGGGTGATGGAGACGACGTAGAAACCGGTTTTCTTCATATCCTCCTCAAAACGGGGACACGTACCGAATCCCAGAGAATTCCGTACATGTCCCCCTCTTCCTTATGGCCCAGCTCCCCATGAACAGCACGGAGCATTATCCTCTTTCGTTATATTCGCGCACGGCCTCGAACATGGCCGCGACGTTGCGGACGGGAACGTTGGCCTGGATGTTGTGGACGGAGTTGAAGACGAATCCCCCGTCGCGGCCGAAGACTTCGCACCGCTCCAGGACCTCGGTCCGGACCTCCTCCGGGGTGCCGAAGGCGAGCGTCTTCTGGGTATCGACGCCGCCGCCCCAGAAGACGATGTCCCGCCCGAATTTTTCCTTGAGGTTCCGGGCGTCCATGCCGGCGGCCGAGACCTGGACGGGGTTGAGGATGTCGAAGCCGCTCTCGATGAAGGCCGGGATGAGCGTCGCGACAGCGCCGCAGGAATGCTTAAAGGTCTTCCAGGCCGTGTGCTGGTGGACCCAGTCGTTGATCCGCTTGTAGTAGGGCATGTACAGCTCGCGGAAGGCGGCGACGGAACAGAAGGTCGACTGCTGCGTGCCGAAGTCCGTGCCGCAGAGGAAGACGGCCTGGACTTGGTTGCCGACACGGGAATGGATCTTTTCGAGGTTCCCAAGGGCGATCTCGGTCTGGCGCTCGAAGACCTTGTGGACGTAGGGGCGGCGGGTCAGGGTCGAGACGTACCACTCCTCGACGTCCCGGATCCCTTTCGGATACTTGAGGCCCGGAGCGGGAACGAGGGCGATATCGCCCAGGGCGGTGCCGCCGAAGCTCCCGATGATCCCCCT
>JADBLN010000057.1:68686-81521 GCA_014894455.1 Acidobacteriota bacterium
GGGCCATAGACGCCTTCGACGTCGATGCCGAGTACCGTCTGAAGGTCGTCGTCGATCCAGCCCAGCATCTGGTAGGGCTCGTGGACCTTGACCAGTCGCTGTTCCAGACCATAATGTTCACGGAGGCCGATGACGCACTTGACGTGCATGCCGGTGACGGCCGTGCCATTGAAGTCGACGGGGATGCGGTCCGGCTGGCGGTGATTGAGAGCGGCTTCCAAGCGTTCCCGGCTTGTCATCGTCATGGCGGGCCTCCTCGATTTTCCCCAGATTACCCATTTTGTCCCCGGTTTGCAATAACGAGGGGCGGCAGGGTCAGCGCTCGGGCTCGTCTGGGACCGGGGTGGGCGGGGTTTCGCGCCGGCTGACCCGCCGCATGAGCAGGAAGACCGGGAAACCGGCGGCGAAAAAGATCGCTCCGTAGAGGGCCTCGCGCGTCTGGGTCACGAGGACGTTGACCGAGATGAGGAGCATGAAGGCCACGAAAAGGAGGGGCAGAAAGGGGTAGAGGGGTATCCGGTAGCCGGTGTAAGCCTCGCCGGAACGGCGGGCCTTGCGCCGGAGGATGAAGATCGAGGACGACACGATGGCCAGGGTCATGGTGTCGAGGAACATGACGTAGTTGACGAT
Source organism: Acidobacteriota bacterium (assembly GCA_014894455.1). GTDB lineage: Bacteria > Acidobacteriota > Aminicenantia > Aminicenantales > Saccharicenantaceae > RBG-16-66-30. Next base: position 69,317 of record JADBLN010000057.1, read on the forward strand.
GTTCTCGAACGTGCCCAGGAGGAAGATCGAGACGAGGATGATGGCGCCGAGGAAGAGGAGCCCGAACGCCTGAGTCTGCGTCTTCGGGTTGACCTTCTGGAAAACGGCCGGCAGGGTCCGGTCCTCGGCCATGGAGTAGTACACCCGCGGGATCTGCATCAGGGTGACGTTGAGGAAGCCCATGGCCGAGAGGAAGATGGCCAGGGAGACGACGAGCCGGCCGGTCTCGCCGAAGGTGACGCGGGCGGTCTCTGCGGCGACGAGCTTCGCGGCGGCGATGCCGGGAACGCCGAGGGTTTTGACGTAGGCCACGTTGATGGTCAGATAACAGGCCAGGACGATGAGGATGCCGAAGAAGATGGCCCGGGGGACGTTGCGCTTGGCGTCGCGGACGTCGGCCCCGAAGTTGATCGTATTCTGGTAGCCGCCGTAGGCGTAGAAAACGTAGATGAACGATACGCCCAGGGCCAGGATCCAGGGCCGGTCGAGGGGCAGGGCTGACGGGCCCGCGGGCGCTTTCTTGGACAGGAAAGCCGCCGCCGTGAGGAGTCCGATCATGCCGACCTTCAAGATGCTGAGGACGTTCTGGGCCCAGGCGCCCGTCTTGATGCCGAGGTAGTTGATAGCGAGGAGGACGAGGATGAGGACGACGGCGGTCGCCTGGATGGTCGCCCGCCCCGCCGCTGCGGCGGGGAAGAGGATGGGCGTCAGGTACTCGGCGCCGATCAGGGCCACGGCCGCCGCGCCGGCCCCGTTGAGGATGACGACGTTCGTCCAGTTGAGCATGAAGGCCAAGCCGGAGCTGTAATTCTCGGCCACGACCTTGTAGTAGCCGCCCGGCTTGGCGAAACGTCCGCCGATCTCGGCGAAGGTCAGGGCGCCGATGAAGCTGATGAGACCGCCCAGGGCCCAGGCGGCATAAAAGAGCGTGGGCGTGCGGGCTGCGGCGGCGACCATGGCCGGCGTCCGGAAGATGCCGATGCCGATGATCAGGCTGACGACGATCATCGTCGCGTCGAAGGTGGTCAGTTTCGCCTTGATCGACATGCGGCCTCCTTCATGAAGACCTCATTGTACTTGGCGTCGCGGGATTTACAAGGGGAAGCTGGCGCCACCAGATAAGACCGGGGACATGTACCGCTTCGAGAGAAGCGGTACGTGTCCCCGGTCTTCTAAGACTCTATTCGGATATTTCCTAAAAGTGCGACTCCGAGTATCTCCGCCGCACTTTTATCGGTTACTTCGAAGACTCCGTTCCCTGCCGCTCCCTGCCGGTCCCCCTCCGCTACGGGGGCTATGCATGGTTCCCATCTCCGCCCGGGTGGCGCCGGGGCTGCCCATAGCCCCGTGAACTCTCCCGCTTCCGTCTCGACCGTTAGCCGAGTTCTTTGACGGCCCGCTCCACCCGCTCGAGGGCTTCGACGAGCAGCACGCGGGGACAGCCGAAGTTGATGCGGACGAAGCCTGCCGCCTCCTCGCCGAACATCGCGCCATCACTGAAATACACGCGGGCCTTTTTGAGGAAAAAATCGTTGAGCGCGGCGGGTTCGAGGCCGAGACCCCGGCAGTCGAGCAGGGCGAGATACGTCCCCTCCGGTCGGACGAGGTGGATCGCGGGGATTCTCTCCTCCAGGAACTTTTCCATGAAATCGACGTTCGCCTCGAGGTAGGACAGGAGCTCGTCGAGCCAATCATCGCCTTGGCTGTAGGCGGCCTCGAAGCCGACAATGCCGAAGACCTGGCCGAGCTCGAACCCGGCCCGCTCCGTCTCGTCCTTGAAGGCCTCGAGGAGCTTGGGGTTGGAGGCGATTACCACCGCCATGGACAGCCCGGGGATGTTGAACGTTTTGCTCGGGGCGATGCAGGTGACCGTCCTTTCCGCTAATTCCGGGGAGAGCGCGGCGAGGACATGATGCCGATGGCCGGAATAGACCAGGTCGGCGTGGATTTCGTCGGAAACGACTAGGAGGTCGCGCTCGACGGCGATGCGGCCGAGGCCCTCGAGCTCCTCCTGCGTCCAGACGCGGCCGACGGGGTTGTGGGGGCTGCAGAGGATGAGCATCCGGCCGCCTTCGTCGAGTTTCCTCTCGAGGTCGCCGAAGTCCATCGTATAGCGGCGGCCGTCGAAGCGGAGCGGATTGCGGACGAGGCGTCGGCCGTTGTTCTCGACGGCATGATAGAACGGGAAATAGACGGGCGTCTGGATGATGACGCCGTCACCCGGCTTGGTGAAGGCCCGGACCGCGTAGTTGAGGGCGGGGACGATGCCCGGCGACTTGGCCATCCAGTCCTTGCGGACGTCCCAACCGTGGCGCCGTTTGAGCCAGCCGATCGCCGCCTGCCAAAAGGACGGGGGAATGAGCGGGTAGCCGTAGACGCCGTGAGCGGCCCTGCGGCGGATGGCCTCGACGACCGCCGGCGGGGCCTCGAAGTCCATGTCGGCCACCCACATCGGGATGGCGTCCTCGACCTTGAGGACCTTGCGGGGATAGACCCACTTCAGGGATTCGGTGCCCGTCCGGTCGACGACCTTGTCGAAATCGTATTTCAAATCAGGAACTTGCCGTTCTTGGCGATGGTTTTACCCTTCGCCGTGATCGTCACCTTGTCGACCAGGGCGTCGAAGTGGTACTTGCTCTTGTTCTTCCCGATGCCGTAAGAATCGCCGATGGCGAAGTGGACCGTGCCGAAGGCCTTCTCGGCCTCGAGCATGTTCGGACATATCCGGGCGCCCTTGTTCGTGCCGATGCCGAACTCGCCGATGATCTTCCCCGTCTCGTCCGCCCCGATCGTTGCGATGACTTCGGCGATGCCCTTGCCCTTGAAGTCGACGAGCTTGCCCTGCTTGAACGTCATCGCGCCGGGGCCGAGCTTGTCGTCGATGAGGCTGATCACGATCGTCCCGGTGAACGTCTCCTCGACCGGGGCCGTGTAGCACTCCCCGGCCGGCAGGTTGCCGTGCATGCCCTTCCGGCTGATGTTGCCGTTGTCGTTGTGCCAGGCCCGGCCCTTGACGCTGAAGGCGATCCGCGTCCCGGCCGGGTTCTCGACGACGACGTCCTCGGCGTCCTTCATGGCCCGCATGACCTTTTTCGTGAACTTGTCCATCTCCGAGAAGTCGACGTTGACGAGGCGTTCCATCATGTCCCGGGTCAACCCGGGCATCATGCAGATCCGGCCGTGCTTGCCGCCCTCGGAGACCATGAAGCCGCGGAAGGGTTTTTCCGGGAAGCGGCCTTCGAGGAGATAGGTCGTGGCCGAGGCGTTGCGGATGAGGTCCTTGAACTGCCGCGTCGGCTCGGTGATGGGCCGCAGGGTCTCGGTCATGAGGTAGGTCGTCGTCTCCGCGCCGGCCTGCTTCGCGTAGTAGGCCAGGGCCTCGGCGATGTCCATTTTCTGCTTGTCCGTGACGAGGAGGAATTTCTCGCCGGGCTTGAGCCGCAGGGCCTGGCTGATAGCCCGTTCGGCCGCCGAATAGAGTCTATTCACTTTCATGGTTGATCTCCGTTTTCCCTATTTCGTCCGCCGCGCGTCCCAATAGACGAAACCGCAGAGGAGGAGGAACGCGGCCAGGCTGATGATCTGGCCGTAGCCCGTGAACCAGGCCGCAGGCGTGCCGTCGACCCAGCGGCCGCCCTCGAGGACCATCGGGACTCCCAGGCTGATGAAGTGGTCGAGCTTCGTGAGCTTGAGCACGGCCAGGACGATGCCCATCAGGGCGCCGCCGGCGATAAACCCGGAGGAGATGAGCGTGCCGCGGTTGTTGCGCCGCTCGGCCAGCTCCTTGTTCTTCGTCGATTTCTTGACCAGGTGGGAGATGAAACCGCCGACGAGAAGCGGCGTCGTCAGCGGCAACGGCAGGTACATGCCCAGGGCGAAGGCCAGGGGCGGCACCTTGGCCAGCTCGGCGACGAGGGCGACCGAGGCCCCGATCGCGTAGAGGAGCCAGGTCACGGGCTCGCGCGACATCATCGACTTGATGACGGTCGCCATCAGGTTTGCCTGGGGGGCGGCCAGCGTTCCGCTCTGGAACGAGAAGGCCTTGTCCAGGATGTAGATGGCGATGCCCACGGTCAGGGCCGAGATAAGGACGCCGGCGAACTTGTACCGCTCCTGGTTGCGCGGCGTCGCCCCGAGCCAGTAGCCGATCTTGAGGTCGGTGATGAAGCTCCCGGAGATCGACAGGGCCGTGCAGACGACCGCGCCGATGAGGAGGGCGACGGCCATCCCCTGTTCCCCCGATAGCCCCGCCCCGAGGAGGACGACGCTCGAGAGGATGATCGTGATCAGGGTCATGCCCGAGACCGGGTTCGTCCCGACGATGGCGATGGCGTAGGCGGCGACCGTGGTGAACAGGAACGAGAGGAGGACGCAGATCAGGACGCCGATGATGGCCAGCTTGAGGTTCGAGATCCAGAGGAAGTAGAGGAAGAGGCCGGCGGCCGTGGCCAAGAGCCCCAGGATAATCGTCTTCATCTGGAGGTCGCGGTTCGTCCTCAGCTCTGTGACCGCGCCCGCTCTCTTGCCCTTGAAGATCTCGCGGAAGCCGAGCGAAAACGACTTGATCATGACCGGCATGGACTTGATGATGCCCAGGACGCCGGCCATGAAGATGGCGCCGATGCCGATGTTCCGGACGTAGGTCGTGAAGATCTGGGTCTCGCTCATCTCCGCGATGGGGACGGCGCCCGGGTAGACCGCGCCGGGGACGTGCTGGCCGAGGAACCAGAGGGCCGGGATGAAGGCGAAGTGCGACAGCAGCCCGCCGGCGACGATGACGGCGTTGTAACGCAGGCCGATGACGTAGCCGAGGCCGAGGAAGGCCGAGAGGGCGTCGAGCTTGAGGACCATCTTGGTCTTAACGGCCAGGTTGTCCATGAACGGCAGGAAGCGGAAGTTGATGAGCTCGTCCCAGGCCCGGACGCCGATGGCCAGGAACTCGTAGACGCCGCTGACGGCGACGCCCAGGATCAGGGCCCAGGCCTGCTTGCCGCCGGATTCCCCGGAGATCAGGATCTCTGTCGTGGCCGTGGCCTCCGGGAAGGGCAGCTTGCCGTGCTGTTCCACGCAGAAGTAGCGGCGCAGCGGGATCAGGAAGAAAATGCCCAGGCAGCCGCCGAGGAAGGTCGAGAGGAAGATCTTGACGATGTCCGTCGGCAGGCCGAGGATGTAGAGGGCCGGGATGGTGAAAATGGCCCCGGCCACCAGGGCCCCCGAAGCGGCGCCGATCGACTGGAGGATGACGTTCTCGAGGATCGTGCTTTTCCTTTTATACATGTAGCCGATGCCGACGGCCAGGATGGCCACGGGGATGGCGGCTTCGGGCACCGTGCCGACCTTGAGCCCCAGGTAGGCGATGGAAAAGGTGAAGAAGAGCGACATGAACAGCCCCCAGAGGACGGAGCGGACCGTGACCTCGGGGACGGCCGACTCGGCCGGGACGTAGGGCTTGTAGACCTCCCCGGGAGCGAGCTCCCGGTAGGCCTCGGGCGGGAGGGATTTCGTGGACGTCTCCATCTCGGTCTCCTTTCTAAGTTCGTTTGTATCGGGCGAAACTCAGGCGGTGAGACTCAGGGCGTCTTCGTAAACCTCGACAGGACGTCGTTGTTGAGGCGGAGGAAGGTGTCGTAGTTGATCCGGACCTTCTTCTCCACGCGGGCCTTGGCCATGTAGGACTGCAGGAACTTGTTCTTTTCCTGCTCGAGCAGGGTGTCCCGCTCCGTCGCTTTGACCTTATCGAATTCCTCGCGGCTGACTTCCTTCTTCTCCAGGACGCGGAAGATGGCGTAGCCCGCGTCGACCTCGAGCGGCTCGCTCGCCTGCTTGAGGGACAGGCCGAAGACGAGGCGATCGATCTCGGGGTTCTCGCCGACGAGGGTCAGGTACTGCTCTTTCTTGTGGGCCTCGACGAACTGGTACTCGAGCTTGAGCTTGGGGGCCTCCGCGCTCCAGTCGTCCTTGAGGGACGCCCGGACTTCGCGGAGCCGGGCCAGCGCCTCGTCCTTCTTCAGGGCGTCGAGGACGTCCTTCTCGACCTGGTCGCGGACCTCCTCGAACTTCGCCGGCCGTTCGGGCTCGACGGCCTGGAGCTGGGCCAAGGCTTCGCCGGCGTAGGTGAAGACCGGCGCCGAGATCTCCTTCGCCTTGAGGCCGAAGCAGGCCTCGCTCACGGCGCCCGCGCTGTCGAAATCGCCCAGAGCGTCGCCCTTCTTGAGGGCGCCCGTCGAGCTCGCCTTGAGCCCTTCCTTTTGGGCGGCATAGTCGAGGTTCTTTTCCTTGCGGGCCAGTTTCTCGAGGCGCTGGATCCTCTCGGCGACCAGGGCCCGAGCCTTCTGGTCCACGAGGATGCCCTTGATCGTGGTGCTCACCTCGGCGAGCGGCTTGGTCACGGCGGGCGCCTTCTCGGTGACCTTGAAGACGGCCGCCCCGCCCTCGGTCTCGACGACGTCGGTGACACCGTCCTTGTCGAGCTTCGCGACGGCCTCGGTCTCCGTAGCGGTCAGGGATTTCCAGTCGAAAAGCCCCCAGTCACCGCCGGTCGCGGCTTTGTCGTCCTTGGAGAACGTCCTGGCCAGACCGGCGAATTCCTCGCCGCCCTTGGCCCTCTTCTGGACTTCGCGCGCTTGGGCCAGAACGGCCTCCCGGTCGGCGGCGGTGAAGGGCAGCCAGACCCGGCTCGCCCGGACCTTGTCGGGCTCCTGGAACTGGACCGTGTTGTCCTTGTAGTAGTTATCGATCTCGGCGTCCTTGACCGCGACCTCTTTCTTGAGGTCTTCGGTCTTCACGACGACGTAGTCGGCGGTCCGCTTTTCGGGGATCCTGTACCCCGCGGCGTTCTTGTCGAAGTGGGCCCGGAGTTCGGCCTCGGCCGGCTTTTCCGTGACCTCAACCTTGGCCGTCTCGGCCACGAGGTACTCGATCTTGGCCGAGTCGTTCTGCTTCCGATAGCCTTCCCAGAGCTCCTCGTCGGTGACGATGATGCCGGCCGTCAGGACGCGAATGACCTTGCCGATGATGACGTCCTGTCTCAGGCCGTCCTCAAAATCCCCGAGCGGAATGCGGTTGTAGTCCAGGACCCGGTTGTATTCCTCGAAGCCGATGAACTGCCCGTCCCTCTGGAACGCGGGATAGGCGACGATCTTCGCCCGGACCTCTTTGTTGGTCGCCCTCAGGCCCATGTCCGAGGCCATCTGGAGGAGGAGCCTCTGCTGGACGAGTTGTTCCAAGGTCTGCTGGGGGACGCCGAGCTGCTGGATGAGGTTGGCGTTGAGGTCGCCGAACTGCTTCTGCATGGCCTCGAGCCGCGAGCGGAGGGCCTGGAAATACTCGTCGGAGGAGATCCTCTCGCTGCCGACGTTGGCCAGCGTATCGGACCTGTTGGACTCGCCGAGCCGGCCCGCGCCGCCCCAGATGGCGAAGATGGCGACGACGAACGTTGCGACGACGATCCACATGACGGGTTTGAGCGATTTCACGTTGCGTCTCATGGTCTTCAGCATGGGTTCACCTCGAATGGGTTGCGGTCGGCCGCTTGGGCCGCCCCGCGCGCTCCAGGCGTGCCTGCTCCTTATCGAAAAGAGGGCGCAGTCGCTGGTAGGTCGTGTCCAGGTCCTCGATGAAGACCCGCGTCGCCCCGATGAGGGGCATGAAATTGGAGTCCCCCGTCCAGCGGGGGACGACATGGAGATGGTAGTGCCCGGCGACCCCCGCCCCGGCGCTGGGACCCAGATTCATGCCGGCGTTGAACCCGTGGGGAGCGTAACGGACGCGGAGGATGCGGAGGGCGACCTGGAGAAGATCGGCGAGCTCGGCCCGCTCGCCGGGGCGGGCCTCGACGAAGTCCGCGACGTGCCGCTTGGGGGCGATCAGGAGATGGCCGGGCGTGTAAGGGTACCTGTTCAGCAGGACGAAGTTGTGGCGGCCCCGGTAGAGGACGGCGGCCTTCCGCTCGTCGCCCCCCTTGAGGGCGTCACAGAAAATGCAGCGTTTCATGCTCAGGGCTTTGCGGACGTAGTCGGCTCTCCAGGGCGCGGAGATGTAGCGCATTACTTGTTGATCATCTCCTTGAGGAGCTTGCTCGGCTTGAAGTAGAGGACTTTCTTCGGCGGGACCTTCACCGGCTCGCCCGTCCGGGGGTTGCGCCCGGCGCGCGAGGTCCGCTTGCGGAAGCGGAAACTCCCGAAACCACGGATCTCGATCTCTTCGCCCTTGAGGATGGCCTCGCGGATCGTGTCGAAGAACAGGTTCACGCCCTCTTCGGCTTCCTGCTTCGGGATGCTCATTTCCTGGGAGATCTTGTTGATCAGATCGGCCTTAATCATGGGAGTCCTCCTTTTTGATCCTCTTCTTCGGAGCGCTGATGCCTTTCAGCTGGTCTTTCATGATGTCGCCGAGGGTCATCCGGTCGTTCTGCGATTCCATGAAGCGCTGGAAATCCTGCTTCTCGATGTCGTATAGGGCCTGCTTGAAGCTCAGGGAGATCTTCTTGGCCTTGGGGTTCAGCCGGATGATCTTGGCGTTCCGCTCGTCGCCGACGGCGAAGGCATCGGAAGGTTTCTCGAGCTTCTTCTCGTCGAGCTCCGAGGTGAAGATGACCCCCTCGATGCCCGGGATGATCTCGACGAAGGCGCCAAAGTCCGTCAGGCGGACGATCTTGACCTTGACGATGTCGCCGGCCTTCTGGCGGCTGAAGAAACCCTCCCAGATGTCCCCCTCGAGCTGCTTCATCCCCAGGGAGATCTTCTGCTTGTCGACGTCGATGTTGAGGACGAGGGTCTCGACCTCCTGGCCGGGCTGGAGCTTCTCGGACGGGTGCTTGACCTTCTCCCAGCTGATGTCGGAGATGTGGACGAGCCCCTCGATGCCCTTTTCGACCTCGACGAAGGCGCCGAAATCGGTCAGGCTGGTCACCACACCCTTGACCCGGGCGCCGACGCCGTGCTTCTGCTTGAAGGTCTCGAGGGGGTGGGGGGAGGCCTGCTTGAGGCCGAGGGAGATGCGCTTCGTCGTCGGGTTGACGTCGAGGATGGTGACGACGACCTCTTGGCCCGGGCTCAGGACCTTCTTGGGGTGGACGAGCTTGCGGGACCAGGTCAGATCGGAGATGTGGACGAGCCCCTCGACGCCCTTCTCGAGCTCGACGAAGGCGCCGAAGTCGGTCAGGCTCGAGACCTTTCCGGTGATTTTCTGCCCGGCCTGGTATTTCTCGGCGATGTTCGCCCAAGGGTCGGCCGTGAGCTGCTTCAGCCCGAGGGAGATCTTCTCGTCCCTCTCGCTGAAGTCGAGGACGACGACCTCGATCTCCTGACCGGCGCTCAGGTGCTCGGCGGGATGGGTGCTCTTGCCCCAGGAGATGTCCGAGACGTGGAGAAGGCCCTCGATGCCGCCGAGGTCGACGAAGGCGCCGAAGTTGGTCAGGGACTTGACCTGCCCGGTGAGCTTCTGCCCCTTGACCAGATTCCCGAACACCCGCCTCTTCTTCTCCTCCCGCTCGTTCTGGAGGAGGAGCCTGCGCGACAGGACGGCGTTCTCGGTCCTTCGGTCGAATTTCATGACCCGGAACTTGAAGGTCTGTCCGAGGAGGGCGGAGGCGTCCTTGACCGGCCTGATGTCGACGTGGGATTCGGGCAGGAAGGCCGGAATGCCGACGTCGACGTTGAACCCGCCCTTGGTCCTCTCCGTGATCGTGCCCGTGACCGTCAGGCCGTGCTCGAAGGCCTGGCCCAGGTTTTCGATGGCGCGGAGGCCGTCCGCGCGCTTCTTGGACAGGACGAGGTAGCCGTCCTTGAGGTCGGTCTTTTCGAGCATGGTCTCGACCTCGCTGCCGGGCCGCAGTTCCGCGAGCGCCTTGGGGTCGGTGAAGTCCTCGATGGGGATGATGCCCTCGGTCTTGAACCCGATGTCCACGAGGACATAGGTCGGGGTCTGCTTGATGACCCGTCCCTTGAGGATCTTCTCCATGGTGATTTCCTTGGTGCTGAACTCGTAGCGGTCCAACAGGTTTTCGTAGTCTTCGGACGACATCTTGTCGTCGCGGTCGGGCTGTTTGGTCGACTCGGTCATGTCGCATTGCTCCTGAAAAGGAAATTCTGAGGCGGCCCTTCTCCAAGGGCTAGGAAAGAACGACTCATACTATACAAGAAACCTCGTGTTGTCAACTCTAAGTCAAGGCCTTGTCTACACTTAGGGACTAAGCGTCGGCGGCCTTTTCCTCCTGCAGGATCTTGGCGATCTCCTCCTCGGAGGGAAGTTCGTCGAGGCTGTTGAGCCCCAGGTAGAGAAGGAACTCGGCGGACGTCCTGTAGACGAGCGGGTTGCCCGGCGCCTTCTTCCGCCCGACGATCTTGATCAGGCTCTTTTCGAGGAGCGTCTTCAGCGAGGAGGTCGAATCGACGCCCCGGATGGCCGAGACCTCGGACTGGGTCATCGGCTGGCGGTAGGCGATCGCGGCCAGCGTCTCGAGCCCGGCCGACGACAGCCTGTTCTTGCGCTCGATCTGGAGGAGGCGCCTGATTTCCCGGTCGAAGGCCGGCTTGGTCGAGAACAGCCAGCCGCCTCCGACGTGGACGACCTGGACGCCGCGGTCGTCCGCAGCGGTGTCCGCGACGAGCTCGTCGACGGCGGCCTGGATGTCGGCGGCCGGGACGCCCTCGAGCACGGCCTGGATCCGTTCCAGGGTCAGGGGCTCCTGGGAGACGAAGATGAGCGACTCGACGATGTTCTTGAGAGGGCTATTCATGATGATCCGTCCTGTGCGCGTCCTTGCGGAGCCAGACCCGGATGGTCTGGAAGAGCTCGTCCTGGACGGCGACCGCCATCCGGGACTTGACCAGCTCGAGGATGCAGAAAAAGGAGACCAGGGCCTCCTCGAGCGAGGCGTTGGCCTCGAAATACTCGAGGAAGTCGATCATGTGCCGTTCCCGGAGGAGGCCGACGAGCTCCTTCATCTTGACCTCGACCGAGACGTCCCGGCCGCGGATCGTCCGGGTTTCGTCCGCGGACCGCCGCTTCATCATGAGGAAGAACGATTCGGAGAGGTCGAAGAGCGACAGCTCCACGGGTTCGAGCTCGCTTTCGCCGTGGAGAGGCGGGATGAAATTTCTCTTCCACTGGAGGATCTGGGCGTCCTCTCGTTCCCGGAGGATGGAGCAGGCGGCCTTGACCTTCTGGTATTCGAGGAGGCGGTTGACCAGGACCTGGCGCGGGTCCTCGTGCTCGGCCAGGTCGGTCTCGCGGGGCAGGAGCATCTGGGACTTGATGTAGATCAGGAGTGCGGCGACGAACAGGAACTCCGCCTCGCGGTCGAGATTGATCTCCGTTTTGCGGTCGAGGTATTCGAGGTAGTTGCGGGTGATGGCGGCGATGGGGATGTCGTGGATGTCGATCTTCTTCTTGCGGATGAGGAAGAGGAGGAGGTCCAGCGGGCCTTCGAAGACGTCCAGGCGGACCTGGTAGCCCTCCGGCGCTTCGGCGCAGGGCGGGACGTCCGGTGTCGGTTCGAGGGGGATGACGGCGCCTTCTGTCATGCTAGAAAAAGCCAAGGAGAGCGCTGATGAAAAGCTGGACGAGTCGGAAGAAGAAATCCAATACTCCGACATAGACCAATCCGATAATGATGATAAAACCATACGGACGGATTCGATCATATTTTGCCGCGGCTTCGTCGGAAAGAATGCCGGCTAGAATCCCGCTTCCATCGAGGGGAGGAATAGGGATGAGGTTGAAGACGGCAAGGAAGACGTTGATCATCACGGCGGCGTAGAATATCATGAACAGCGCTTCGAGAGGGGAGCTGTTTTGGGGCAAGTGTTTCAAGATAACGAGAATCATCAGCGATATGGTTGCGGCCGCCAGGTTTGCGGCTGGCCCGGCAAGAGAAATCCAGACGTTATCGCGGCGGGGATGCCTGAGGTTGCGGGGATTGACCATGACCGGCTTGGCCCAGCCGAAGGCGGGCGCGCGTAAAACGAGGATGAGGATCAGGGGAAGGATGACGGTGCCGAATGGATCGATATGGGCGAGAGGGTTCAAAGAAACACGGCCCATGGCGGAAGCCGTCGGGTCGCCCATTTTCATGGCCGCCCAGGCGTGAGAGGCTTCATGAATGGTGATGGCGAAAAGCAAAACGAAAACCTGAATGATGATTATTCGCCAATCCATATTTCACCGGACATCTTTTATAGCACACAAACGGAAATGAGTAAAC
>JADBLN010000057.1:81621-84896 GCA_014894455.1 Acidobacteriota bacterium
CGGCCGAGGACGATGAGGTCGGCGGCCTTGCCGGGCTCGAGTGAGCCGCGGGCTTTTTCGTCGTGGCTGAGCCAGGCGCCATTCGTCGTGTAGGCCCGGAGCATGGTCTCCAGGTCGACTTTCTCCTCGGGGATCCAAGCGTCGCCCGGCGGGTCGTCGGGCCCTCTCCGCGTCAAGGCGACCTGGATGGCTTCAAGGGGATTCATGGAGGACACCGACCAGTCGCTGCCGCCGGCGATGACGGCTCCGGTCCCGGCCACGCTCCCGATGGGATAGAGCCAGCGCGAGCGGCCGGGGCCGAGGATCGGGACGGTCAGATCCGTGATGTACGGGTCGGCATAGGCCCAGAGAGCCTGGAAATTGGCCGTGACGCCGAGGGCTTTGAACCTCGGGATGTCGGCCGGGTCGATGAGCTCGAGGTGGGCGATGTGGTGGCGCAGGTCCCGGAAGCCGTTGGCCCGGCCGGCGGCCTCGAAGGCGTCGAGCGACATGCGGATGGCCCGGTCGCCGATGGCGTGGACGTGGATCTGGAAATCCGCCGCGTCGAGGGCCACGGCGAGCGCGTCGAAGGCCTCGGGCTCGAGGAGCGGCGTTCCCCGGTCGCCAGGACGGTCGATGTAGGGTTCGAGGAGGGCGGCCGTGTGGGGCTCCATGACACCGTCGGCGAAGATCTTCGCGGCGGTCGACTTCAAGCGCGCGCCGCGGTAGGCGTCCCTCAACTTGACCAAGCGTTCGACCTCGGCGGTCCCCTTGTCGGTGTCGACGTAGAGCGAGGCCAGGACCCTGACGGAGAGCTCTCCGGAGCGGTCGAGGGCCGCGTAGGCGTCGAGGATTTTCTCGCCGGCGCTGGCTTCGATGATCGAGGCGATGCCGAACCGGTTGGCCGGCAGGAGCCCGGCCCTCAATCCTATTATATAGTCCTCGAGGCCGAGTTCCGGGACGAGCTTTTCGACGAGGCCGGCCGCGCTCTCGCGGAGTGTCCCCGACGGCTCGCCGGTTTTAGGGTCGCGCTCGATGCGCCCGCCCGGCGGGTCGGCCGTGTCCTTGGTGACGCCGGCGAACTCGAGGGCGCGCGAGTTGACCCAGGTGGAATGGCCGTCGGCCGAGCTCAGCGCGGCGGGACGGTCGGGGACGATGGCGTCGAGGTCCTCTTTTCGGGGATCGGCCTGGGGGAAGACGGGCAGGTCCCAGCCGCCGCCGGTCACCCAGCCCTCGTCGGGGTTCGCCGCCGCGTAGGCCTTGATCTTTGCGAAGACATCCTCTTTCGTCCGCAGGCCGTTGAGGTTGCACAGGCCGAGCTCTACGCCGCCCGAGACCAGGTGGATGTGCGAGTCCTGGAAGGCCGGCAGGACCATTTTCCCGCCGAGGTCGGCGACGACCGTCGAGCCGCCCCGCAGCCGCAGGGCGCCCCGGTCGTTGCCCACGTAGAGGATCTTGCCCTTGGCAACGGCGACGGCCGTTGCCCAAGGCCGGGCCGCGTTCATGGTGTAGACGGCGCCGTTGGTCAGCAGGAGGTCGGCCCGTTCGGCCGGCCGGCCGCCGAGACACGACAGGGAGAGGATCGTTGCGGCGAGGAAAACGAGGGCGGTGACGCGGGTTTTCGACATGGGCCTGCGCTCCTCTTAGGTTTCGTCCCGGCCGGCCGGATCGGCCGTCAGGAGGCGGTCCATGGCCGCCGCGGCGACCCGGGCGTCGCCCATGGCCAGGATGACTGTCGCGCCGCCGCGGACGATGTCCCCTCCGGAAAAAACGTCCGGAAGCGAAGTGGCCATGGTCTTCCAGTCGACATCGATCGTCCCCCATTTTCCGACCTTGAGGCCGGGGGTTGTCTGCGGGATGAGCGGGTTCGGGCTCTGGCCGATGGCGACGACGACGAGGTCGACCTCGGTTATGAATTCGGATCCGGGCACGATTACCGGACGCCGTCGGCCCGAATCGTCGGGCTCTCCGAGCTCCATGCGCAGGCATTCCATGGCCCTGACCCGGCCGTGGTCGTCGCCGATGTACCGCGTCGGCACGGTCAGGAAATGGAATTCGATGCCCTCCTGCTCGGCGTGGTGAACCTCCTCCACCCGCGCCGGCATCTCGGTCCGGGAGCGGCGGTAGATGATGACGGCTTTTTCGGCGCCCAGCCTTTTCGCCGTCCGGACCGAGTCCATGGCAACGTTGCCGCCGCCGATGACCGCGGCCCGACGGCCCGGGAAGACGGGCGTGTCGTAGCGGGGGAAATCGTAGGCCCGCATCAGGTTGACCCGGGTCAGGTATTCGTTGGCGGAATAGACGCCGACCAGGTTCTCGCCGGGGATCTTCATGAAGTTGGGCAGGCCGGCGCCCGTCCCGATGAAGACGACCTCGTAGCCGTCGCGCCTCAGGTCGTCGATCGTCGCCGTCTTGCCGACGATGAAGTTCATCCGGAACTCGACGCCGAGCCGTTCGAGGTTGGCGACCTCCGCTTGCAGGATGCTCTTGGGCAGGCGGAACTCGGGAATGCCGTAGACCAGGACGCCGCCGGCCTCGTGGAGGGCTTCGAAGACCGTCACCCGGTGGCCGCGTTTGGCCAGTTCCCCGGCGACGGTCAGCCCGGCCGGCCCGGCCCCGACGACGGCCGCTTTGCGGCCGGAAAGCGGGGCGGTCTCGGGAAGGGCGACCCCCAGGCCGCAGCGCTCGAAATCGGAGACGAACCGCTCCAGGTTCCCGATGGCCACAGAACCGCCCGAGGATTTTCGCAGGGTGCAGGTCTCTTCGCACTGAGTTTCCTGCGGACAGACCCGGCCGCAGACGGCCGGCAGGCTGTTGGCTTCCCGGAGCTTGGCGGCGGCGACCGCGAAATCGCCTTTTTCGATGAGCTTGATGAAAGAGGGGATGTCGATGCGCACGGGACAGCCGGCGATACAGCCCGGTTTGGGGCAATCCAGGCAGCGGCGCGCCTCCTGGACGGCCGCCGCCGCATCGAGGCCCAGGTTGACCTCGCTGAAATCCTTGTTGCGGACATCGGGCGGCCGTTCGGGCATTGGTTGGCGGCCGACCTTCATCCGCTCCTTGGCCGGAACGGCCCGGCGCAGATCCTTCCTCCAATCCTTCTCGAACTCGGCCAGGAGCTCGGCCTTGAGGGAGGGCGTCAGCTCGTCGCTCACGGGAAATTCTCCTCCTCCCAGGCGCACAGGGAGCGGACCTCGTCGTCGAAATAGGACTTCCTCCTGGCGTAGAGCTCGTTCCAGTCGACGAGATGGCCGTCGAAATCCGGGCCGTCGACGCAGGCGAATTTCGTCTTTCCG
>JADBLN010000065.1 GCA_014894455.1 Acidobacteriota bacterium
CTACTCCCGGAAGACGATGGCCTCGAAGACGTAAAGCTTGGCGCCCAGCCGCCAGGCGTCCGGTGGCAGGCCGGCCTTGAGGGAGGCCTGCTCGAGAAAGGTCTCCCGGTCCCACTTGTTCTCAACCGGGACCTGGGGCAGGAGGACGCCCTTCCGCCCGCCCCGGGCGACGATCAGACCGTGCCGGCCCACGGTGACCTCCCGCGGGTCGGCGATCTCCCGGACCGGCGTCAAAACGGAGATCTCGACCTTGAGGTCCTTGAGCTCGGCGGGCCTGACGGGAGGAAAACGCGGGTCCTCGGTCGCCGCGTAGACCGCAGCCCGGATGACGGCTTGGCCCAGCGGGACGACGGGCTCGATGAATCCGATGCAGCCGCGCAGGTCCCCGCCCTTCGTGAGCGTCACGAACACGCCTCGCGGCTCCAGGAACTTCGCCTTTCCGGAGGCGTCCTCGATCGCCGCCCGCCTCTCGACGAATTCGGTCACGGCCGCCCGGGCCATGCGGAGGAGCTCGGCTTTTTCTTCCGGCGTGAGCGAGTATCCTTCGCCCTCTCCGGGTCCGGGCCCGAGGATGGCGGGGCCGGCGCCGGAGAGGACGGCTGCGGCGAGATAACCGACGACCGGGCCGCCGAAGCCGGACGAATCGGTCCGGGCGAGGACCTCGACCCGGGGGTGGCCCGCTTTCCCGGCCAGGAGCAGGACGGCGGCGACGGGGCCGCCGCCGCACATGATGTTCTCCCCGGCCTCGGTTTTGCGGATGAGACCTTCCGTGTTCACGGCCCGGATGAGCGCGGCCGTCGCGGCATCGGTCGCCTGCGCCTCGGCCTTCGGCAGGAAATGGGACAGGTCCGTCGAGGCCACGACGAGGACGTTTTTCGCGAGACAGGTTTTCTCCAGCGCCGCGGCCAGGGTGCGGATGGCCGGGCGGGTCTGGCGGCCCATGACGATGGGGACGATGGCCGCCCCGGGCAGGGCTTTCTGGACGAAGGGGACCTGGACCTCGACCGAGTGTTCTTCGGCGAAAGCTTCGGGTCGGAACCGGAAACCCGAGGCCTTAGCGATTTCCTTGGCCAGGGCGGCATCGACGCGGGCGACCCCGAGCGGGGTTTCGAAGCCGCCGTCGGGCCAGATGGAACAGCCCTCGAACGCGACGCGGTGGGACGGGCCTATGATGACGACCGTGTCGATCGTCCTGCCCCGGACCAGGGCATAGGCCGCGGCGGCCGTCCGGCCCGAATACACGTACCCGGCGTGCGGAACGATGAGGGCCAAGATCTTGCCGGAAGATGGGGCGGCCGGGGCGGCAGCCGCGAGATAGCCTTCGATCTCGGCCGCCAGCTGGGCCGGGTCGGCCGGGTAGAACCGGCCGGCGAAGGCCGCCGGCCTGAGGCCCTGGCCTGCCGCTTGGGCCAGAGCCACGATCGTCATCCCGGCCAGAAGCCACAGGCTTTTTCTCATGGGCTTTCTCCCCGGCGCGTTCCGCGCGCATCTTGACTTTCAATATATCGGCGGCGGAACTAAAAAGCAAATGAGCCCGAAATTACCGCTCGGACGTGACCCGGAATTCCGGGACATGAACGAAATCTTCGGATTTCGTATCGTGTACCAGGAATTCCCGAGAGCGCCCTAAACCGGCTTATCACGCGAAGCGATGTTCGAGCGGCAATTGACTTTTTCCGGGATTTACATAAAATGTATGGGGAAGGTTACGATGAAAGGCTTCTTAAAGTTTCTGCTGGCCGTGCTGACGTTGGGTTCGGTGTTCTTCCTCGGTCTTTACCTCGGGAAAGAGAAGGAAAAGTCCAAGATCCCGATATTCCAGGAAGAGCCCGAAAGCCGCGACTGAGCGGTCCGCGGTCCGTCCGGCAACGAAATCCTTTTTCCCCTCCCGGGGAAGAAGAAGAGGGTCGAACGATGAGCTGGAGCACCTACGCCATCCTGATCGTCTTCGCGGCGTTCGTCCTGCTGCTCATCCTCAACCCCAACATGTCCTGTTTCGGAAAACGCATCACGTCTCCGTTCTATCCGCTCCTCCGGAAAAAGCGGCTGAAGGAAAAGTCCGGCGCGGCGACGGGCGCCGGGGCCGGAGAGAAGGCGGCGCAGAAAACCGAAGATTATGGCTTTCGTTAGCCCTTCGCCCCGGCGTCTCGGCCTGCCCGGGGTCCTGGGCCTTCTCGCGGCGCTCGCCGCGTGCGCCGGGCGCGCTCCCGTTCTCATCCCCCCGTCCTGCGGCGTCGAGGCCGTCGAAGGGTTCGGCTCGGCCTCCATGCGCGGAGAGGACGTGGTGGTCAAGGGAAAATTCGCCTTCCTCTTCCGCCGGCCGGGCCTCGGCCGGGTCGAAGCCGTCGACCCGATCGGCAGGACGGCCTTCCTCATGATCTTCCGCGAGGACAGGGCCTACTTCGTCGTGCCGGGGAAAAAGGTCTACGCCGAAGAGGCGCCGGAGGTCCTGATGAAGCGGTTCCTGGGGATCTCCCTTCCGCCCGACGAAGCCCTCCGCCTCCTCAGCGGGACCTGGGCGGACGCCGGCGCCGGGAGCGGCTGGAGCGTGGAACAGGACGAGCGGGGACGGGTCGCCCGCGGCGAGCGGAACGGCTTCGCGTTCGCGGTCCTGGGGTTCTTCCCGGGGGCGGGAGTCCCGAGGGACATCGGGCTTTCGGGGCCCGGGACGTCCGGGCGGATGAAGGTCCTCAAGCTCGGCTTCAACCCGCCGCCGCGGGAAGCGGCCTTCGACGTGTCCTTTCTCCGCGGCTATGTCCTGAAAACGTGGGGGGAGATTCTGGAGCTCCCGGACAGATGACCGTCAAGTCCTTCGCCAAGATCAACCTCGGTCTGGAGATCGTCGGCAAGAGGCCGGACGGCTACCACGATATCCGGACCCTTTTCCAGACGATCTCCCTCGCGGACGAGCTTGTCTTCGAACCCGCCTCGGACGGCGTTATCCATCTCGCCGGGGACGACCCGTCCGTGGCCTGGGACGAGACGAACCTCGTCCATCGGGCGGCCCGTCTCCTCCGGGAAAAAACGGGGACGGACCAGGGCGCCCGGATCCTGGTCAAAAAGAGCGTCCCCGCCGGCCGGGGGCTCGGCGGCGGCAGTTCCAACGCGGCGGCCGCGCTCCTAGGCCTCAACCGGATGTGGGGACTCGGCCTCGACCCGCCCGGACTGGCTGGGCTGGCCCGGCGCCTGGGAGCCGATGTCCCCTTTTTTCTTCACGGGGGGCTTTGCCTGGGAGAGGACATCGGGGACCGCCTGACCCGCCTCCCCGACCTCGCCCCCCTCCCCTGCCTCCTCGTCTTCCCGCCGTTCCCCATCCGGACGGCGTCGATTTACGCCGGCATCGCGCCGCCCTTGACTTCTGCGGGTAAAGTCAGTAAAATTATGCGTTTTCTGGAGTCCGGTGACTTCGGTCTTTTGGAAAACGACCTGGAACACGTCATTTTCCGGGCCCATCCCGAGCTCGAAAGCTGGAAAAATATTTTCCGGGAGCGGGGGGCCATCCTGTCCCAGGTCAGCGGGTCGGGCTCGGCGGTTTATGGGCTTTTCGCCGACGCGGAGAGCGCTTTGGAGGCGCAAATGAGGCTCCCCGGAACGCCTGCCACCCGGCTCGCGGCGACCTTGCCGCGGGAGGGCTATTGGGCACAACTCGGTGCTGGGGCGTAGCCAAGCGGTAAGGCAACGGACTTTGGCTCCGTCATTCGGAGGTTCGAATCCTCCCGCCCCAGTTTGGACGATATAAGGCGAGGAAAAGACGATGAAGGTATTCACGGGATCATCGAACACGGCCCTGGCCCGGGAGATCGTCGACTACCTGAAGATCGACCTCGGGCGGTGCGTCCTCGACCGTTTCAGCGACGGCGAGATCCATTTTTATATCGACGAGAACGTCCGCGGCGAAGACGTGTTCATCATCCAATCGGGGTCGTCCGACGCGAACAGTCACCTCATGGAGCTGTTCATCATGATCGACGCCTTCAAGAGATCGTCCGCGGGCCGGATCACGGCCGTCATCCCCTACTTCCCCTACGCCCGGCAGGACTGGAAAGACCGGCCCCGGGTCCCGATCTCGGCCCGCCTCGTCTCGGACCTGATCGAAAAAGCGGGGGCCAACCGCATTCTGACCATGGACCTCCATTCGCCGCAGATCCAGGGTTTCTTCTCGATCCCCGTGGACAACCTCATGGCCGCGCCCGTCCTGGCCAACCACATCAAGACGCTGAAGCTCGAGGACCTGACCATCGTTTCCCCCGACGCCGGGGGCGTCGGCCGGGCCCGGGTGTTCGCCCAGCGGCTGAA
The DNA here is from genome assembly GCA_014894455.1 of Acidobacteriota bacterium. GTDB lineage: Bacteria > Acidobacteriota > Aminicenantia > Aminicenantales > Saccharicenantaceae > RBG-16-66-30. The sequence goes on from JADBLN010000065.1 coordinate 4,297, forward strand.
CGCCAAGCTGGCCATCATCGACAAGAGACGGCCCGCGCCCAACGTGGCCAAGGTCCTGCACGTCATCGGCGAGGTCGCCGATCAGAACGTCGTCATCTTCGACGACATCGTCGACACGGCCGGGACCCTGACCCTTAGCGCGGACGCCCTGGTCAAGGAGGGTGCCAAGAGGATCTTCAGCGCCTGCACGCATCCCGTCCTGACGGGGCCGGCCCTCGACAGGATCGACAAATCGAAACTGGAACGCGTCTTCGTGACCAATACGATACCGTTGACGGAAAGGGCCGCCGCCTCCGGAAAATTAGCCGTCCTTTCCGTCGCCGAACTCTTTGGAGAGGCGATCCGGAGGATCAACGAGGGGAGCTCGGTGAGCTCTCTCTTCGCTTAAGGAGAACAAGATGAACATCGTCGTCAAGAGCGAGAAACGCCAGGGACTGGGGTCCAACGCCGCGCGCCGCCTGCGGGCGCAGGGCTTCGTCCCGGTCGTCCTGTACGGGGAATCGATGGAGAGCCAGCCCCTCGTCGTGAGCAAGAAGGACATCGTCCAGATCCTGAGGCTCGAGTCGGGGGAGAACACGATCTTCAAGGTCGCCGTCGACGCCGACATGTACGACGCCATGATCAAGGACCTGCAGATCGACCCGGTCACCGATGAGCTCCTCCACGCCGACCTCATCCGGATCTCCATGGACAAACCGGTGCGGGTCACGGTCCCCGTCGTCCATCGCGGCGAGCCCGTGGGCGTCAAGACCGAGGGCGGCTTCGTCGACTTCGTCACCCGCGAAATCGAGGTCGAGTGCCTGCCGCGGGACATCCCGGAGAGCCTGTCGATCGACATCTCCGAGCTCCACATCCACCAGTCGTTCAAGGCCGAGGGCATGGCCATCCCGGCCGGCGTCCGGCTCATCACCGAGCCCGCGACCGTCCTCGTCCTCGTGTCCCTTCCCCACAAGGAAGAGGAACTCCCCGGCGAGAAGCCGGAAGAAGCCTTGGCCGAGGAGCCCAAGGAGCCCGAGGTCATCAAGAAGGAGCGGGCCGAGAAGGAAGAGCCGGAGAAATAGTCCTTGTGGCTGGTTTTGGGGCTGGGCAACCCCGGTGACGAGTACGCGGCCACGCGCCACAACGCCGGTTTCATGCTGGTCGAGCGGATGGCCCGCGCCTGGGGCGTCCCGCTCCGGGGCCGGCTGTTCCGGGCCAGGACCGGCGTCGTCCGCCGCGGCGAGGAGGACGTCCTGCTGGTCCTCCCCAAGACGTACATGAACCGGAGCGGCCTGGCGGTGCGGGCGGCCATGGCCGGCAAGGGCATCCCGCCCGAACGGCTCGTCGTGGTCTACGACGACCTCGACATCCCGCTCGGCGAGATCCGAGTCCGGAAGAAAGGCCGGCCCGGCACGCACAAGGGCATGATCTCAGTCGCGGGCGAAACCCGGACCGACGAGTTCCCGCGCATCCGGGTCGGCATCGGGCCTCTCCCCGGCGGCCGGGACGCGGCCGATTTCGTCCTCGAGCCCTTCAAGCGGGACGAGCGTCCGTTCCTCGAGAAGAGCCTCGTAGCGGCCGGCGAGGCCCTGGAGATGATCCTCGACGGGGCGATCGACCGGGCCATGACCCGTTTTAA
>JADBLN010000045.1 GCA_014894455.1 Acidobacteriota bacterium
CCTTCGTTGGTCTTGGCCTTGATGCCCAGGCTGGTCGCGGGGACCCCGAGGACGGGACAAAGGACCGCCTTCATCGCCGGGATGTGCGGGCCCATTTTCGGCTCTTCGGCCACGATGACCGAATCCAAGTTGACGATCTCGGCGCCGCGTTCCCGTAAGAGCCCGACCACGTCCCCGAGGAGGCCCGCGCTCCGCGCCCCTTTGAAAAGGGGGTCGGTGTCCGGGAAACGACCGCCGATGTCGCCCTCTCCAAGGGCCCCGAGGAGGGCGTCGATGACGGCGTGGACGAGGGCGTCGCCGTCGGAGTGCCCGGCGAGGCCCGCCCGGAAGGGGATGTCGACGCCGCCGAGGACGAGCTTGCGCCCGGCTTCGAGCCGGTGGATGTCGTAGCCAAAACCTATCTTATGCATCGAGAAGCCCCTCCGCGATTTTCAGGTCGACCGGGGTGGTGATCTTGATGTTCCGGGGGTCACCCTCGACTGTGCTCACCGGGATGCCCGCCCGCTCGGCGAGCATCGCCTCGTCCGTGCCGTAGAACTTGTCCCGACGGGCCTGGTCCAGGGCTTTCTTCAGCACGGCGTATCGGAACCCCTGGGGGGTCTGCGTCCGGGCGAGGAGGGTCCGGTCGACGGTCCCGACGATGCGCCCGTCCCGGACCTCCTTGACGGTGTCCTCGAGCGGCAGGGCCGGAACGGCCGCCCCGTCCGCGCGAGCCGCGGCGATGACCCGGCTGATGAGGCCCGGGCTCACGAGCGGCCGGGCCCCGTCGTGGACCAGGACGACCTCCGGAGCCGCGGCGTCGAGAAGGCGGAACCCCTGCCAGACAGAATCCTGGCGTCTCTCGCCGCCGCGGACGATGTCGACGATCTTGGCGTAGCGCATCCGGTAGTGCTTCAGGTCCTGCTCGTCGGGGAGGACGAGGACGACGGCGTCGACCTCGCCATGGGCCTGGAACGCTTCGAGCGTCCATTCGAGGACGGGCTTCCCGCGCAGGTAGGCGAACTGCTTCATCTCGCCGAAGCGCTTGCCGGCCCCGGCCGCGACGATGATGGCCGACGCCCGGCTCACTTGGCCTCCCCGTTGAAGCGGCCGAAGATCATCTTCCCGACCGTCGTCTGGAGGACGGAGGTGACGGTGATGTGGACCGTCTGGCCGATCATCCGCCGCGAGTTGTCGACCACGACCATGGTGCCGTCGTCGAGGTAGGCGACGCCCTGCTCTTTTTCCTTGCCCTCCTTGAGGATGAACACGCTCATGATCTCGCCCGGCAGGGCCACCGGCCGGAGCGAGTTGACGAGCTCGTTGATGTTGAGGACCTTGATGCCCTGGATGCGGGCGACCTTGTTCAGGTTGTAGTCGTTGGTGACGATCTTGCCGCCCATGGACTTGGCGCATTCGATGAGCTTGGAGTCGACGTCGGGGGTTTCGGGGAAGTCCAGGTCGGAGATGATCACCTCCACTTGGGAGGATTTCTGGAGACGGTCGATGACGTCGAGGCCGCGCCGGCCCCGCTGTCGCTTCAGCCCGTCCGCGGAGTCGGCCACGAACTGGAGTTCCTTGAGGATGAACTGGGGGACGACGAGCGCGCCCTCGACGAACCCGGTGTCGCAGAGGTCGGCGATGCGGCCGTCGATGATGACGCTCGTGTCGAGGATCTTGAAGCTGCGGCCGGCCCGTTTCTCCTTGAACAGCCCGATGAAGTGGGCCGGGTCGAGCCACTCCGGCTTCCGCGTCCCGACAAGGAGCCCGATATAGGGCATGATGGTCAGGAAGAAGATGCGGATGAAGGTGGCCATCTCCACCGTGTGGACGACGGACTGGTAGATCGCGCCGAGCATCCAGCCGAGGAGGATGCCGACGAGCAGGCCCATGCCGGCGCTCCAGATGACCTGGAATTGGGCCTTCCGGATCCGGGTCTCCAGGAACATCATCAGGGCGCCCAGGACGAAGGCCGCGGCGGCCCCGTAGGCGCCGCTGAGCTTGAAGGGCGGATAGAAGTAGCCGCCGACCGTGATCAGGCCGATGATGAAGAAGCGGAAGATGAAAAGGCCCATCGGTTCTTTCCTTATATATTAAATGGGATCAGAAAACGTGGTCGAGGGCCTGGCGGACGGTCTTCGCGCCCACGCACTGGATCGCCGGCAGGTCATTTTTATCCAGCGCGGCCAGGTTGCCGGCCGGGAGGAGGACGGTCGCGAAACCCAGGGAATGGGCCTCCTTGATCCGGACCAGCGGCTGGTTGACGGAGCGGATCTCGCCGCTGAGGCCGACCTCCCCGAAGAAGACCATGTCCTGGGGCAGGGGCACGTTCTTGAGGGAGGAGACGACGGCCATGACGACTCCCAGGTCGACGGCGGGCTCGTCGATCGACATCCCCCCGGCCACGTTGAGGTAGATGTCCTCCCCGGCGAAGCTGTATCCGGCCTTCTTCTCGACCAGGGCGAGGAGCATGGCCGTCCGGTAATGGTCGAGGCCGATGGTCATGCGCCTGGGGTTCCCCGTGAAGAGCGTCGAGGAGACGAGGGCCTGGATCTCGGCGAGGAGGGGACGGGTCCCCTTGACCGTGCAGACGACGGCGCTGCCGGCCTCCTCGCGCGGCCGTTCGCGGAGAAAGAAGGCCGACGGGTTGAGGATGGGCTGGAGCCCCGCGGCCGTCATCTCGAAAACCGCCAGCTCCGACACGGGCCCGAACCTGTTCTTCATGGCCCGGAGGACGCGGTGGCTGTGATCCCGCTCGCCCTCGAAAAGGAGGACGACGTCGACGATGTGCTCGAGGGACTTCGGCCCGGCCAGCGTCCCGTCCTTGGTGATGTGGCCGATCAGGAAGGTCGGGACCTGCCTGTTCTTGGCGTAGCGGAAGATCTGGTTGGCCGCCTCCCGGACCTGGCTGATCGTCCCCGGCCCCGAGGTCATCTTGGCCGAGGAAACGGTCTGGATGGAGTCCACGATGAGGATCTTGGGCGCGAGGCGCTCGGCCTGGTCCAGGATGCGCTCGAGGTTGGTCTCCGCCAAGAGAAAGAGACGGCCGTCCCGGACGCCCAGCCGGTCCCCCCTGAGCTTGATCTGCTCCAGGGATTCCTCCCCCGAAACGTAGAGGACCGTGGCGTCCCCGGCGGCCATGTCCCGGGCCACCTGGAGGAGGAGCGTCGACTTGCCGATGCCGGGCTCGCCGCCGACGAGGACGAGAGAGCCGGAGACGAGGCCACCGCCGAGGACCTTGTTGAAGTCCTCGATGCCGACGGTGAGTCTCTGGCGGGGGAGGTCCTGGATGTCCTTGTAGAGGACGGGTTCGGTCGGAGCGTAGCTGATGCCGCCGGACGGGGCTTCGTCCTCGACCTCCTCGACGAGCGTGTTCCACTCGCCGCAAGCGTGGCACCGGCCCATCCATTTTGGCGAGTGGGCGCCGCAGCTCTGACAGATGAAAACCGTCTTGTCTTTCACTGCGTCCCCTCGTTCAGTACTCCGGGGCGAACTGCTCCATGTCGGCGAAACGGGCGTACTCGCGGATGAACGCGAGCTTGAGATTGCCGATCGGCCCGTTCCTCTGCTTGGCGATGTTGACCTCGGCGACGCCCTTGAGCGACTCGTCGTCGGGGTGGTAGAACTCGGGCCGGTAGATGAAGATGACGACGTCGGCGTCCTGCTCGAGGGCCCCCGACTCGCGGAGGTCCGAGAGCATGGGCTTGGGCTCGCGCCGCCCCTTCTCGGGGGCCCGGCTGAGCTGGGAGATCCCGACGACCGGGATGCGCAGCTCCTTGGCCAGCTCCTTGAGGGACCGGGAGACGAAGGACATCTCCTGGTTGCGGTTCTCGAACCGCCCGCCCGTCCGCATGAGCTGGATGTAATCGACGAAGACGATGTCGAGGCGTTGCTCCATCTTCAGCCGCCGGCACTTGGCCTTCATCTCCATGACCGTCAGGGCCGGCGATTCGTCGATGAAGATCCGGGCCCGGGAGAGCGCCTCCCCGGCGAGCTTGAGCTTCTCGAACTCGCGGTCGCTGATGAACCCGGTCCGGGCCTTCTTGATGTCGATCTGGGACTCGGCGCAGAGGAGCCGGATGACGAGCTGCTCCTGGGCCATCTCCATGGAAAAGAAGCCGACGGCCTTGTCCGTCTTGAGCCCGACGTGATGGGCGATGTTCAGGGCCAGGGCGGTCTTGCCCATGGAAGGCCGGGCCGCCAGGATGACGAGCTCCGAGGGGTGGAACCCCGCGGTCAGCCCGTCGAGGTAGCGGAACCCGGAGGGGACCCCGGTGACGGCCTCCTTGCGCTCGGCCAGCACGCGGATCATCTCCAAGGTCGGCCCGGTCAGGACGTTCATGGGCTGGAAGCCGGGTTTGATGCGCTGCTCGGCGACTTCGATGATGGCCGCCTGGGCGGCGTTGAGCAGTTCGTCGGCGTCCTCCTTCTGCTCGTAGCTCTCCTGGATGATCCGGGTGGAGGAGAGGATCAGCCGGCGGAGGAGCGCCTTCTCCTTGATGATCTTGGCGTAGTACTCGATGTTGATGTTGCGGGGGACGCCGTCGAGGAGGGATGAGAGATAGGAGGCGCCACCGATCTCTTCCAGGATGCCCGCCCGCTGGGCATCCTCGGACAGGCTGAGGAGGTCCACGGGGAGCCCCCTGTCGACGAGCGCGACGATCCTCTCCAGAATCTTCCGGTGGGCGTCCTTATAGAGGTCGTCGGGGGAGATCGTGGACAGGACGACGTTCAAGCTCTCGTTCTGGACGAGGATGCCGCCGAGGACCGTCCGTTCGGCCTCGAGGCTTTGCGGCGGCGTCTTTTTCAGGAACATCGTGTCGAGTTCCATGGCCACCTCGCTCCGGCCAGGGCCGATCCGGGGGACGCTCAGGTCTTTCCGGTCGTCTGGTCTTCGGTCTTTCCGTCGCCTGCGCTGACGTCCGTTCCCTCGGCCTCTTCGCGGGCCACGACGACCTTGATCTCCGCCCGGTCATCGTGGCTGATCTTGATGGGGACCGAAAAATTGCCGAGCCGCTTGATCGGCTCGTCGAGCAGGATCTTCTTCTTGTCGATGTCGTACCCCAGCCCGTCGAGGGCTTCCTTGACGTCGCCGGACGACACGGAGCCGAAGATGATGTCCTTCTCGCCGGCCCGGCGGGTGAACGTCAGGGAGACCTGGTTGAGCTTCTGGGTGAGCGACTGGAAGGACTTCCTCTCGATCTCGACTTTTTTCTTCAGGGCCTGGCGCTCGATCTCGATCATCTTGATGTTCGTCGGAGTGACGGCGATGGCCATCTTCCGGGGGAGGAGATAGTTCCGCCCGAACCCCGGGGCGACGTTGACCACGTCGCCCCGCCGGCCCAGCTTTTCCACGTCCTGTTTCAGAATGACTTTCATGTCAATCCTCGACGTAAGGGAGAAGGGCCATGAGCCGGGCCCGCTTGATGGCCAGGGCGAGCTTCCTCTGGTGGAACGAGCACGTCCCGGTGATCCGGCGGGGGGTGATCCTGCCCCGGTCGGGGATGTACTTCTTCAGGATCTCGACGGCCTTGTAATCGATGCCCCGGACGTCCCGTTGGCAGAACCGGCAGAATTTCCTCTTGGGCGTGAAATACTTCCGGTAGCCGCCCCGCTCGCTCCGTTCGCCTCTTTCGGGTCTTTCGTCTCTCGGCATCTCACTTCTCCTCTTTCACTTCGGCGGGCGCGGCGGCCGTCTGTTCGGCGGCGGCCGTCTGTTCGGCGGCAGCCGTCTGTTCGGCGGC
>JADBLN010000023.1 GCA_014894455.1 Acidobacteriota bacterium
CCATCCTGGAGGCCCGGAATCGTGGGGAATCGTGGAAAAGCGCGGAATACCATCGAATCGGGCCTCAGGGACAAGCCGAGCCTGCGCGCACTCTCGCGCCCCGCTTCCGTATCCGTTCGACGTGCCGCGCGCCCTCAGAATCCCCCGCGCACGTGCCCATAAGAGGTAAGTGTGCGTGAGGAACCACCTTTCTTACCCATTTCCCCCATATTGCCCTGTCCCCCCACATTACTAATGCGAGGGTCGTGCTTGGTAAGTTGGGCGCTTTGGGTAAGTTGCGGGGTTTACGGTCGTGTCTGGCGGTAGGTGAGCGGTTCTGAAGTCCGGCTGTTTTTGCTGTCGTGAAACCCGCCGGGTTGCGTGTCTGTGGTAGTGGAGGCTACTCGGTAGGGGGTTTCTGGCCGTTGGAGCCGCGCGCAGACTCCTGACCGGGGAGCCGACCGCTTGCGGAAAGCCCGTCGATGCGTTGCTCGACGCCGCTTCGCTAGCAGCGTACAAACTATTTGGGCGTTTGTCAAGACGATTTTCGTTTTCAGTGGGTCGATGGTCACGAAAGGCTTGATTTTATTGGGTAAGATCGGGGCGATTATTTTGGTTGTATGTGGGTAATTTTCCTTGACGGATTGCGGGCGTTTGTGGTAGAGTGCTCTTGGGATTAGCGGAAGATGCCAAACCAAACGAGATCAACAGGGCCGCACGTACCGGCAGCAGACCCGCCTTTCGGCGCGTCCGCTAATCCCACCGGGCGTGCGGTCCTGTACTTTTTTGGAGTAGAACGATGACCCCCTCATATCACCGTTGCCCCCGTTGCAAGATGCACCTGCCGAGATCGTCTTTTAACGTTAAGCGAAATGCTTCTTGTGGGCTTAACGTATACTGCCGCGCTTGTTCGGCAGAAATTCAAAGAGACATAAGGGAACAAGAACCCGAAAAGACTCGCAAGTATACCCGCCGTTACTACAAGAAGAATAAGGTTAAGGCGATTGCGGGGGTCAAATCTTGGATAAAGGCTAACCCGAAAGCCGCTACGGCAATGCGTAAAGTCCGCCGTGCCCTGGGGAAATACGGTCGCCTTGTGATGCCAGACTCCTGCGATTTGTGCGGCCGTTCTGACCGAAAACTACAACTCCACCATGACGATTATGCTTTTCCGCTTCGCGTAGTGACTCTTTGCGTTTCCTGCCACAAGCGTACTCACTCTGCCAAGCGGAATATTTCTTTAGAATTAGTGATTATCCCCTTGACTCTCTGCCGATAGTCAGTATATAGTAGTAATGGAAGTGAACCGTGAACCAGTACTAAGGAGCCTGCCATGAAGGCCACGAAAACGCAGTACGCCAAGCCGGTGTATGTGGCGAGTAACCCGCGCGGCTGTTGCAACACAGTAGAGGTGCGGGCCGTGTGTGGGGATTGCGCGGCGGAAGTGGAGCACCCCGACAAGATCATCAGCATGTCGGCGGCGCGGCGGCTGTTGGCAAACAACCGGGCGCGGGCACGGCGGCACGAGCGAAACGGCGGGGAAACGGAAAACATGGGGAGCACGCAGTGTATGATCAGCCATTGCGCGTATTGTGCGACGGTGCTCAATGCTGGGCGCGAAATGGATGCCTACACGGGCAATCTTACGCGCGCCTGAGACCTCTCGCCTACCCCCCTGGGCAACCGGGGGGCGTGGCGTGTGGCCTGGACAATGGAGCGATGCAATGAAACTCAAGGCACTACTGAGCCGGTGTGCCGACGATGCCAAGCGTTTTGCGGCGTGTGAGGAATCCGCACATGGCCACGTCTGGGCGTACCTGTACACTGAGGACATTTCTTGGGGGCGCGCTCGTGGCAACCCCCCGAAGTACCGGGCCGCCTGGCAGTGCATTCACTGTGGCCTTGGCCAACAGTAGGCGAATCGGGCCGCGCGGCGCGGGACGCCGCTAACAGGGAGCAAGCAATGGAATTGGCACTGGCAAATCAGGCGGTTGAAGTGCGGAAGTCTTGGGCGCGCGGCGCAGTACAGACCCTGGCAAGTATCGATTGGGGTATGAACCTCGACCATCGCGAGGTGCTTCGGCGGGCCGCGCGTCTCCTGGCGCAGAACTGGGGCTTTGAGAAGGGGGACGCGGACAGATGGTGGGCCGACGCCATCGACGCCGCCGATCGCGCCGCGATTGACGGAAGCGACTGATCGGGGGCCTCCTACCCTCGCCCACGGGCGGGGGACTGAGGTTCCCGGCGGGCCGCCGGGCAAAGGAGAATGACCATGAACGCAGAGATAACGCCGTTGCCGTGGAAGGTCAAGGGCGGAAACATTGGCCTGATCTCCACAAAAGACGGGCAAGAGGTGGGGAAAACCTTCGTCGGGCCACTCCGTAAATTGCCAGCGGAGGCCAACGCCGAGTACATCGTCAAGGCGGTGAACAACCACGCCGCGTTGCTGGACGCGCTCAAGGCGCTGACCCAGTTGTATGTCAACACGGCGGGAATTGCGGTTGCTGGCCGCACCGTTTACTATCACGATGCCCTGGCCGCCATCGCCGCGGCGGAGTGAACCGCGCGCAAACGCACGCCAAACGGGGAGCATAAACATGCCACGCAAATCGCCAGTAACCATCATGCGGCTTGACCCGGAAACGGGCCAGTACGTGCCGGACCCGGACTACTACCCCACGGACCTCGTAACGGTCCAGTGTGTCTACGGAGAATACGTGCGGGTGCGCCGCGCCCACCTGGACGGCACGGACGGCGGACCCTTGCGCACTCAGTTGCCATGTTTCACGCCGCAAGGGCGGCGGTACGTGCGCAGCGAAAAGAACTGGGGACTGGGCAGATACGTTCACCGGGGCAACCTCGTGACGGAAACGAACCCGCTTTGGGAACTAGACCGCCACGGTTGCCCCATGATGCCGGGGGACACGCAATGACACAACTATACGAGCGTTACCGCCCGAAGTCCTGGGGCGAAGTGATTGCGCAGTCGAAAGTGGTTGACAAGGTGCAAGGCTTGGCGGCGCGCGATGGTCTTGGCGGCCGGGCTTACTGGCTGTCGGGGTCAAGCGGCACTGGCAAGACCTCAGTGGGCTACCTCTTGGCGCACGAGATAGCCGAAGATTTCAACGTGCAAGAGGTCGATGCCGGGCAGTTGACGCCGGCCGACGTGCGGAAACTCGATGGGGACAGCCACTTGTACGGCATGGGCGCGAAGTCTGGCCGGGCGTACATCGTGAACGAAGCCCACGGCCTGCGGCGTGATACCGTGCGGCAGTTGCTCGTCACGCTGGAACGGATACCGGGCCACGTCGTCTGGATTTTCACGGCCACGGTTGAAGGGCAGGAAATGCTCTTTGAAAACTCTGAGGATGCCTGCCCGCTCTTGTCGCGTTGCATCCGCCTGCCCTTGTCACGGCAGGGCCTTGCGCAGCCGTTCGCGGCCCGATGCCGAGAGATTGCTCAGGCGGAAGGGCTTGACGGGCAACCGATTGCGGCATACGTGCGCCTGGCGCAGGCGTGCAAGAACAACTTCCGCGCGATGCTGACGGAAGTGGAGTCTGGGGCAATGATGCCGCGCTGACCCCTTCGGCCGGGCGCGTGTGCGCCCTGCCGTCCCCGCTCCCTGCCAAGGGGGCGCGGGCGGCAAAGACGCCGACAAGGAGTAGCGAACATGGCAAAAGTCAAACTCAGTAACGCCGCACTGCTGGCCCGCGTGATCGACGATATGGACCGCGTGGCTATCGCCTGCGACAGACGCGGGCGCGGGGGTCCGTCGAACTCCCTGCATCAGCAAACCCGCAAAGACCTTGCCGAAGTGCTGACTCGCATGGGTACGCCAACCCAAACGACCGATCTCGTGATCGGAGGCATCTACCAAGGCGAGTGGGAACTTCTCGCCGACGGCGTATTTTAACCAACAGGTTCATAAAACCCAAGAAGGAGTAGCGAACATGCAGCCGAATCAGATTTGCCCACACTGTGGGAAGGAAATCGTCAAGGACCATCTGCCGCGCGGCTGGAGGCGAATCGGCTGGTGGACGCCCGAGCGCGATGCCGTGCTGCGCGACGGCTGGAACGGAAACATGAAGCACCGCGAGATTTCCGACGCCATCTTCTTGGCTGGCCTGGGGGAAACGAACTCTCAAGCCGTGGCCGCTCGTTGCGGCTTGCTTGGCCTGCGTCGGTTCAGGCGGACGCCGGAACCGACTCTGGAGTTGGCGGCTGCCCCGGTGGCGGTTGATGTCGAGGCGGTGGCGCAGGCGAAAGGGGGCGCGGCATGAAAACTCCGCTGAGGGTAGGAGTCGATGACGAGTGCCGCGTGCTCGACGCCACGGGGGCGGTAGTAGCCGACTTCGTATCGCACAAAGAGGCAGCCGAAGCAATACGTAAGATCAACAACTTTTCCAGGCTCTGGGGCGCACTCAGGGCATTGGCCAACGCATACGCCGGGCAACCGTACCCTGGCAATCTGCTCCAAGGAACGTGCGCCTACCATGAATCGTTGGACGCGCTTGAGGAGGCAAAAAAATGAAACCGTATTTCGCTGACGTGTCGCGGGCGCTGGAGGTTCTGACGCGAGAAAAAGAGGGCTGGGACGAGCAGTTGTGCCGGGTGCTGTGCGTGGTCAAGCGGATGGGCATCGCCAAGATGGAGGCCGACGGGCTGCCCGCTGAGGCGGCGGCGGCTATCCTCTACGCGGGTTATTGTGACGCGCGAGCGGCAATGGACGCCGAGGATCGCCCGGCCAAGCCTGAGCCGACGCTGACCTCGGCCTGGTGGAACATCAAAACGTGGAAGTGGGCCGGCGAGCCGTGGTGCTACTGCATCGCCGATGCCGATAACATGGTGATACGCGGCGCGACCGGGTTCAACAGCGAAGATGCCGCCGTGAAGGCCGCGCAGGACTGGCTTCACGAGCACGAGCGCCCGGTCGAAACGGTAGCCTACCTGGCAAAGAAGCCCGAATCGGATACCTGACACGGGCGGCGGGCGACGGCATTGGCGGGCGGGCTTGGACAGCCGCCCGTTTTCATGCGCCCCGCGCCAGCCGCCCGATGTGAGCAGTTCGCGCCCGAGTTAGCGCCTACGTGCCCGATTCCCTTAGCCAGGGGGTCCGCGTCGATTGTAGGGTGTCCTACGGCCCCCTAGCGGGCCTTGTGGGGGTTCTCTTGGGCGGCTTGTGCGCGGCTTTGGGCAAATCCGCCTGGGGGTGCAACGTCCGGTAGGCTTCGTCGGCCCCTGGATACCGCGCCGCCAGGGGGTAGACGCTGGCCTCGAAGTACGCGCATCGGCCGCCGCGGAGCACGCGACACCCGGCCCGGTCGTAGACGATGCACCCGTCTCCGGGGGTTGCGCTGGCACATTCGCCTGAGATGAAGGCTCGAAGCGGGGTACGGCCAAGGGGTGCGGGTTCGGTCTTCATGTCCTGATCCCTAATCTCTGGTGGAAAAGGTTTTGGTGGAGGCGTCGGTGACACCGTGGGCACAACACGATTATGTCCAAGGGCTTTGAGTAGTCAGGATGGTGCTTGTGAAGTTTTCCGCCCCTTCCGCATTGAACACATGCCGTCGGGCACGTTAAACGCGGGCGGCAGGTCAAGCAAGGGGGGCCTCCTTCGCAGCCGGGGCCAGGTGGACGATCCCGCACTGGTCTAGGTCCCACGCTATAGCCAGTCGATCAGCCACGATCTTCCGGTGGCAGACGGTCAC